>VGHE01000027.1 GCA_016868315.1 Betaproteobacteria bacterium | reverse complement strand
CTGGAACTACTCGCTTGTTCTTCCACCGGTCGGTGATTTTTTCAGTATTGCTTCAGGCAGCTCTGAACTTCGCACGACAAAAGAGCTTGATTTTGAAACATTTCCCGGTTTAACACGCACTCCCCAGGGTTCTCCGGCGCCGCAAACCGGATTCTTCTATCTGAAGCTCAATGCGTCGAAAATGAACTCTGGCGTGAGTTTCAACCAGAAAATAAAGATCAATTTGAATAACACCAATGAGCGACCAACAGCTATCCAATTTGTTGTTGGCAATGAAAGTACGGGTCTCACTCTTCTCGATGGTCAGGCGGCGTCCGATCCGAACAATGCTAATGACATACTCGGTTATTTTACAACTACCGATGAAGATATGGGAGATAGTGCGTACTGGCGTTTCGATCAGCGCCCTGATCGCAGCCCGGATTCTCAATATTTCGAACTTCTATCTCCCGTGAATGGTGATTCAAAAAGAGCAGATCTGAGGATTAAAAGCACTCTCCCGTTGGGTAGAACTCAGTTTATGATTGCCGTTCGTGCGGAGGATGATGGAGAGCTAGAGCCTGTTCCTGTCGGAAGGACTGTCACATTCAACGTTCTTGCATATCCAAAAATCGAACTCAATACTGCAACAACTCCCCTGGGTCCTCTGAGTCGCTTCAACATGGGACTGCATCAGCTCGGCATGGCAGGACTTCAGATTGATGTGAAAGTCAGCGATGCCACCGATGCAAACATCTGTCAGAAGGTGACTGGCGATACGGCTGGAATTCACATTGAATCTCTGAGCAACGCGGCTGATGAGGTCTTGTCAGACTCTGGCATCAATGTTTCCACTAAGCCTACCGGAGCAAACGAAGTCGTTTGTACTCTGAGTTTGATTCCGAATTCAAACCGCGTGGGTGATGCTAGTTTCAATGTGCGTGTGAAGAGTGCAAGAGCTGGTGGACTCCTTTTACAGTCACAGAGTGTCGTGTCGGTACCTGTAACGTTCTGGCGTAATCCCGAGTTGCGGTGTCCGACGCGTATTTCACTTCCTGTGGGAACATCATTGAACGATATTCAATGTGAAATTCACTTCAGCGATAATTCGGCGCCCGCGGATCGTGCTTCTGAGAGTATTACTTTTGCAGGATGTGGTCTTGGGTGGTCTGCGGGCAAGCTCTCGGGTGGGGCAACAATGCCTTCGTCTCAATGCTCCACAAATATCAGTGTAAGCGGAGTAACGAACAAGTTTGGTGCAAATATATCATTTGCAAATCAGAGTCTAAGCCTCGTTCCGAGAAAGTTTGGAACCAATGGTCCAGTTTTTGCGACAGCCAAGGATTCAAATGGAAATCTGTATTTGGGTGGCGCCTTCACAGGAGTTGACCCGATTCCAGCACCTGGAATGACTGCAATACAAACGTCCGATGCAGCGCGGGCAGCGCAGTGTAACTTGACCGAAGGATTCAATGGTTCGGTGAATGCAATTGTCTATGATCCTGTGGATGACTCTTTCCTTGTAGGTGGTGAGTTCACACGCTACCGCAATCAAACTGCCCTGCGTCTTGTGAGGCTTTCATGTTCTGGTGAGCCTTCCGCGTGGTTCAACAGTGCGGGCTTCGATGGTGCTGTCCGGGCGATTGTGCGGGAGTCGGATGGCTCAATACTCGTGGGTGGGAGCTTCGAGAAATATGGAGATACTGCATCACCCGGTTTGGTTCGACTTTCAGCCAATGGTGCTTTGAAGACATCTTATCCAGGCAAAATAACGCTCAGTGACTCGAGCGATGGCGTGTATGCGCTGGGGTTGGCAGCCACTGCCGAGACCGTGTGGGTGGGTGGTCGATTTGCGGGCTACGGTGGAAATGGTTCGACTCACGATAATCTCGTGCGCATCAGTATATCCAACGGCACCGTTGCAAACGCATTCGGAACTCCTGCAATAAATGCCGCGGTGCGCGCCGTGCAGAGCACGACCGATGGTGTATTTGTTGGTGGAGAGTTCACAAGTCCGGGCGTTGGTCTGGTTAAAGTGATGGAAGATGGGACGCTGGCTGCCGGCTTCAGTGCATCCTCGACCTTCTTGGATTCTGTTGTTCACACGCTTGCACTCGATGACTCAGCGTTGTTTGTTGGTGCGCAAAATCGCGTCGTCAAGATGATCGCAAGTAATGGTCAACTCGACACAGGATTCGACGCCGATGGGATTGTGGATGTCTTGCATGACAACGCGAATGTGATTCCGGCCGCGTTGTCTATAGGCGTCGTTGGCAGCAACTTGATTGTGGGTGGACGTTTCACGCGAGTGAGCACAACGTCTCGTGCGAACCTCGCAAAGCTGAGTGCAACTGACGGTTCGGTTGATACTGCGTTTAATGTGGCACCCGGAGTCAACGACGCGATTCGGACTCTAGCACTCTTTAATTCAAGCAACTCTGTTGCCTTGGGTGGGGAATTCTCGGCGCTTGGGGGAGCATCTGCGGGTCGGATGGCTCGCTTCAGTGCAGAGGGCACATTCAGCACATCGTTCAACACACGCCTGGGCACAGGATTCGATGGCGATGTTCGAGCAGTCCTCTTTGCGAACAACAATCTCGTCGTCGGCGGTGCATTTGAGCAGGTGAATTTGAACGCGCAGGTGCGCCTGGTGAGGTTGATTGACCTTGACGCTGCGAGCGGTGCTCTTGTCGATGCTTCTTTTGACGTGGCAACGGGCGGGAACCTCAACGGTGATGTTCGTGCCCTAGCCTCAGCACCTGATGCGTCGGGACATATTTTTGTGGGTGGGGCATTTACCTCCTACAGAGGCTTTTCAGTTGCTGGTTTGGTGCGCGTCAATTCCGATGGCCTACGTGATACAGGTTTTTCTTTGGGAACGGGGTTCTCTGCGAATCCTGGACGCAGCGTGAGCGTCAATGCGCTTGCAGTGACACCGGTTGAAAATTCGACTTATTTCGTTTTTGTTGGCGGCGACTTCCGCACTTTCCGAGGCACCGTATCTCCCAACCTTGTAAAGGTGGCTCATACCGGTACTCGAGAAGTTGGTTTTGCTGTTGGATCGTCCGGTTTTGATCAGCCCGTAAATGC
>VGHE01000026.1 GCA_016868315.1 Betaproteobacteria bacterium | reverse complement strand
TTGATACCGAACATGGGGCCAATGATGGGCAGGATTCAGGTCCACCATTGGCAGGCTCCGCGGACAAAAAACAAAAACCGCGCAAAAGAAAACGCATCTCATGGGCACAACTTCTCAAACGCACTTTCAAAATCGACGTCCTCAAGTGTGATAAATGTGGCGGGCGCATGAAACTCGTAGCCGTGGTGTTTGACCAACCGACAATCTCAACCACTCTGCGCGCACTGGGTCTGCCCGTCCGGGCGCCTCCCATTGCACCCGCCCGCTCCCGGCATTTGCTCGATTGCGACAATAGCAGCGACTGGACGGGAGGGGATGTCGACTACGGATGGCCCGACTAACGAAGGCCCCTTCCGCATCCTAAAAAGCGCAAAATACTCCCCGCTTGGCTCAGTTATCCAAACTGGCCGAGGACGGCGGCTGTTTGCCATTTTTGACCCACACACCTCGGGATGAGGGGAGATTTGGGCGGGTTGCCCTGCCAAATGGCAAAGTTAGGGAAAAGTAAGGACACCGGAAGACGCAAAGGTGGGGTTGTGAAGGCTGGCTGAGGTGGAATTTTCGGAAGGAATCGATGCGCAAAGAGCTTAATTCCGCTTAGACGCGAGTTCCAACCTGCGATATCTACATATGGTAATTGCGAATTGCTCCAGATAGGCGTCGAAATGCCGATATAGAAAGGATTGTTTGTGTGGGGGATTTGCGTTGAAAAACTTTAACCTGATAATTTTGGCACTTTTGGCACTTGCGTCGAGCACAGCCTGCTCTGAGGTTCAGCCAAAAAGGACCAATTCATCCGCCGTGAAGAATCCCCGCGAACAATCATCAAATGAAGCTGTTGTGAGAGGAAGTGGTTCCCCTAGCGCGGCTAACTCTAGTGCGTCGACAATTCAACCAACCATCACTCCGACGACACCGACGAAGAAGATGTGCGACGCGAGCGCTTTGGGAATAAAAGTGGCTCCGGGGTTTGAATCATTACCTGGTCTGGCAGACAGGGTTGAGCGCTCACAATTGCTGAGCACCACGGAAGAAGGTTGTGTCTCACTCTGCAATTCAATGGCGCAGGTCACAGTTGGTTCCACACAATGCACGTATAAGTGCAACTTTGGTTCAAACTCTATTCTTAAGCCCGAAGCACAGAACGGAACCTGTTTGGGCACGATAGCCAGCGCACAACCTTCAGCAGCAGTCAGTGTTGGAGGCGGCGCTCCTGCAGGCTCCCAGCTGGCAGATTGCAAAATCAAAACACGATTTGGTGTTTTTGATGGCGATTTTATCGGAGGGCAAAGTTTGTCCCTGCAATCGTCGCCTCGTGAGGTTTGTGCTTCGACCTGTACTGATTACGTTAGAGTGGCCATCGAGCGTGCCAGCGGATCTGGTTGCAGTTATTCATGCAGTTGGAATAATGCGGACATTATTACCGCTCACTCAAGTCTGAGCCGTTGCCCATCGCTCTAGTCCATGGGCACAACTTCTCAAACGCACTTTCAAAATCGACGTCCTCAAGTGTGATAAATGCGGCGGGCGCATGAAACTCGTAGCCGTGGTGTTTGACCAACCGACAATCTCAACCACTCTGCGCGCACTGGGTCTGCCCGTCAGGGCGCCTCCCATTGCACCAGCCCGCTCCAGTCCATTGCTTGATTGCAGCTTTGATCGGACGGGCGGGGATGTCGACTACGGCTGGTCCGACTAACGAAGGCCCCTTCCGCATCCTAAAAAGCGCAAAGTACTCCCCGCTTGGCTCAGTTATCCAAACTGGCCGAGGAGGGCGGCTGTTTGCCATTTTTGACCTATGCACCTCGGGATGAGGGGAGATTTGGGCGGGTTGCCCTGCCAGATGGCAAAGTTAGGGAAAAGTAAGGACACCGGAAGACGCAAAGGTGGGGTTGTGAAGGCTGACTGGGGTGAAATTTTCGGAAGGAATCGATGCGCAAAGAGCTTAATTCCGCTTAGACGCAGCAGTTGCATCGGATTGAAGTTTGGATTGGCGAATACCCTGCGGGTGAGCTTCGTGCGTGGGAAAAATATCAACAACAGCCAAAATGGAAGAATAAGAGTGTTGGAAAAAAAAAACATCTGAGCGGCAAAATCCATCTCGGTCGTTCCCCTTCAATCGTCATGAAACTCGTTGTAAAAGGCGGCACGCGAAATACGTGCGAAACAAAAATCGGGTTTGAGCGTTCAAAGCTATTGAGAGTCACAAAGAAAAGCAACTCGTCAGCATCTCGATGACCATGGTGGAGGAGCAAAAGAAAAAGACACGTTCGTTTGGGCAAGGTTCATGGTCGATCTTCTGAAATATGCACGTGACAGCGAAAAACATGATACCGTGGTAATTGATAACCTGAGATTCGAAGTTGAATGCGATTATATAAAAATAGAATTGCAATCAGAACATATTGTTCATTTTCATGTAAGTCATGACAAAGCAAAGCCCGAGCCTCACTATGAAAATCAGAGGCTCGGGCGAATTGCTGATTATCTTGTGTTTTGACAGAAAACTTCGACCTGGTAAGACGGTTTCAGCGGGAGACGTCAGTGTCCCTCTGCACAGAGTTGACCTTCTTCTTTTTTGATATACTTGCAGGAACGAATGCTGAGGTCTGGATTGACAAGAATTTCAGCACGCGAATCGCTGGCGTCTGTATGTTCGATATGAAGAATTCCGGATGAGTCAAACGACATCGACCGGATGCTACCCAGCGGTTTCGTTGTTCCGCTCGGAAGACGATTCTGCCCGGGCGCATCAAAACTGAGGAGTTGTGGTCTGTTCGGAAACGCCGGATTGATAAGGAATACCATCGAGAAATCGGTCTCAGCGTAAATGAAAGACCGAACGCCTATGGCAACTAGGTTTGTGCGTGGATTTTGAGCAACTTGAAAGATGAAACTACCTGTAAGTTTCTGAGTCGAAGTTTCACCTGTCTCTGGGTCTACGACATCCGTGACAAGACCACTGAGGTCCTTGGCGTGTATGCGTGCGAAATCGCGCGTGCCTGCGGTAATTAGCACGGACGAACGGTCGTCAGAAATGTCAGGGCGCTGGTCGGACGAGGCGATTTGAGCGGATGTCGAGGTTGCTTGTGGACCACAGGAGAGCAGGCCTTGGCTTGCCATTGAAAAGATTGCCAGAGCGAACATCTTGTATGACTTAAATTCTGACATTTTCACACTCCTCGAATACAATTCCGGTTATCCCGGTAAAATTTCTGACCTGATTGCCGCAACTGTCATGCCACTTGTAGGTATACGATTCAATTGGAAATAGTTGAATCAATACTGTCGAAGCTCTCTACACTGTAAATCTCTCAAGGTGCGTCATACTCGGATAAGAATCAACCCGCCTTAACGACACGGAAAAATGGCGAGCAATGCGTCAACATCGTCGACCTTGTTCTCACAAAGAAAAACACAACCGATCCGCGTGAACGCGAGGTCCTGTATGAACTTCTTCAGGCAGCGAATCTGTCTCCCGAACCGCTGATGGAAACACTATGACAAACATTCCGCCCAATGCTTGGAAGCTCTTTGCAACGACAATGTGTTATAAAAGGCCCGACCGATGAGCCGTTACAAACACCCGTTTGATTTGGGCAAAGAACTCTCAGCGATTGATGTTAAGACCAGTGCTCGGCAATTGCTCTCCAAAAGGACACAACGAAAATACCAATGGCTCGCATCCATACCCAAGGAAATTCAAAGCGTCATTCGACAGTACGAGGACATTTTCACAACGCGCGTATTGATCAAT
>VGHE01000025.1 GCA_016868315.1 Betaproteobacteria bacterium | reverse complement strand
CCAAAGGCAATGCGGTGTGCAACGCTTGCCGCCTGGGCTGGGAGATGAATATAATCGCCAAAGACGTTGCATTGCAGGTTGCCGCAATGAAGCCTCTCTACACAAACCGCGAAGATGTTCCGGCAGAAATCGTGAAGTCTGAGAGCGAAGTTTTCTGGACCCAATACAAGAATCAAGGCAAACCAGAAGCTGCACTCCCCAAGATCGTCTCCAGCCGTATGGACACATGGCACAAGGAAAACTGCCTGACAGAACAAATGTTCGTGAAAGACGACAGCAAGACTGTTGCAGCCTATGTTGCTGACGCTGGCAAACAAGCCGGTGTTGCTGGCTTGAAAGTCGGTAGCTTCGTTCGCCTCGAGCTCGGCCAAGGCGTTGAGAAGAAGTCGGGCGATTTCGCAGCTGAAGTGGCACAGCAAATTGCTGCGAGCAGCAAAAACTGAGTCCCAAAAGCAGGTTCTGCTTTTGGAAAAGGGTCCCCTGGCAAAAGCCAAGGGACCCTTTTCATTTTTCGAACAGACTTAGTCTACGAAAATAAAAGAAGTTCTTTCAGCGCAATTGCTCAGGCGACAAATTCACCGCATGCATCGTCTTGCGCTCTTATGCACTTCCAAACACCATTACAACGAACAGCTGTAGACCGAGCTCACACTCTGAGAATCAGGGACCATGAAGCGGGACAGAACTCGATATTTCACGATACTTCTTTTGGCGACATCTCTCCTCTCCTGCATCCGCAGAAAAGAGCGGGGCACAACTGATTTGCGTGCTCTCCCGGCGAACGACACCAGTCCGACGTGTGCCCGCATCCTCGCACCAAACGAATATAAAAATCTTCTCTCGCAGCTAACCCCACAAGACCCTCTGGTGGTCGTCAGTTCAAACGATCTGCATGGTCATGCCGATGAACAGACCGTGCCATTAAAATTCTCAGACACAGAGATCCGCAACGTTCAGGTGGGTGGACTCGAAAGACTCGCTATGTATCTTGCTGCCTTGTGCCGACAAGCGAAAGGTCGGCTCATTTATCTCGATGCGGGCGATTCATATCAAGGAACAGTGTTGTCCAACGCCTCGCATGGTCTCGCGATTGTCGAAGCCTTCTCGAATCTTGGTCTGATGGCAAGCACTTTCGGCAATCACGAATTCGACTTCGGCCAGGAACAAATCAAGACTTGGCTCAGTTCGGCACAGCGAAATTTTTGGTATGTGAGCAGCTCGTTGAGTGTGCAGAGCCAAAACAAAATCATCCCTTGGACAGAGCTACAATCGCCCCGCTTTGCCCGCTCTGTTGTGTTTGATGTTGGAGGAATAAAGGTTGGTGTTGCGGGCTATACAACCGATTCTACGGCGCTCAAAAGCCTTCCCGACAACGTTAGGAATCTCTCATTCGCGAGCCTCGAGGGTGTCCTCGACAGCGAAGCTGAGCCGCTCAAAAAACAGGGGGCACAGGTTGTTATTCTACTCTCGCATGCGGGTGGTCAGTGTGACATGCGACTGCCTGCTGCTGAAGGTAATGTGGCATGCAAAGAAACCGAACACGATGAATTGGGTCGTGCGCTTCGCAAACGCATCGGCACAACTCAAAAATGGAATCTCGTTGTTGCTGGACATAGCCATTCGCCACAAAGACATCTCATTGGTGGAACGCCAGTGATGCAAAGCCGTGGACTTGGCTTGAGCCTTGCCCGCGCACAGATTCGGATCGAAAATCAGAAAACAACGACCGAACTCCTCGAACCAGTTTATCTTTGTGAAAAGCACTTTGAGAATTGGAACGGCTGTCATCCTGATGAATGGGCGTGGCGCTCCAACAACACGGTAGCACCCGGACAGTCGACACCTGTCCGCATCGCCGGCCGCGAACTCAACCCGGCCGATGCAGAAAAAGTGAAAAGTGCACTACAACCTTGGCGCGCTCGGGTCAGTGCACTTTTGAACAAGAAAATTGCCACTTTTCCAAAGGAACTATCACACAATAGAACCGGACAATCGTCAGCTGCGGCCTGCCTTGTAGATGCATGGCTTCTCGGACTTCGTTCGAGCAAGGAGTCATGGGGCGAGTACACAGCAGAAAAGATTGACGTAGCTTTTTTGAATTCTGGTGCACTGCGCAACGGAATACCAGCGGGCGCACTCACGTTAGGGAAGCTTTTCGAAATCATTCCCTATGACAACACAACCCATATCGTTGCCCTGACGACTTCTGAACTGCTTACCTTTGCACGTCAACAGGAAAGCAGTCCGCATGACTACCTGCTCACAAGTGCAGGCTGGTCGGTGCACAGGAGTGCAAATGACTCGCCTCCGCCGCGAACGCAAGAGATCATTCCAGCAAAGATTCAACCCACGCAGCAGCGCAATTGGCTTGTCGCTCTATCCACCTTCTCAAAGACATTTCTCGAACGCGCTGGCATTTCATCGCCGGTGATTGACACCGGATTTTCAGTGCGAGAGCTGATCGGAAAATCACTTGAAGAACAATTTTCTGAATTGCGTTTCTGCCAGAACGAGGACAATTCTCGCATGAGTCTTCTTCCGCCACAGGGAGCACGATGAGATTATGAACTGGCACAAAAAAACTCTCATTTCAGGTCTTGCAGCTGCTCTTTCCCTTTCACCTGCATGCAAAAGGCAAGAAGATCTGCGATGGGGTGAAGCTGACCTCGAGAGCATACAGTCTACCGATCGGCAAGAAACTCCACCACCTCTGGAAATCGTTGCGAACATTCGCCGCGTTGAGCGAAATTCTGCACTGAAGATATTTGATGACTGAGCTGCAAAAATCCTTGCCGCGCAAAAAAAGAATCCAAATCATCCACTGAACCAACTTCGAAAGATCTTCAATCCAGATTATTTGAAGCCTCTTGGTGTGGAATCAGCAATTGAATTGGTTCGCACAGAAGGTTCAGGTAACCATGGGGCGCTCGCGCGGGAGCGCAAACCACAAGATTATTTGTATCATGCGCTCTGGAGTCGTATTGCGGATGGCGCGGGTGTGGTTCAGTATCCACGCTCCAGTAAGCACATGAAACACTTTCTTGGAAACTCGGGAAAAATCCTTCGCTATTCAGCAAGTGAATCGCTCAAAATCATGCGCTCCCTTGAAAATCCAGAGCGCATGACCCCCGAACCGATTGGGGTTCAGTTGGAAAAAAACTATCTGACCTCCGAAATGAGAAAAAGTGGCTTTGAAATTGCCGAATCTGAGGCCGACATGATTGCTTCGATGACTCTTGATGAGAAGGGATTCTTCGTTGCTCGCTTGGCGCTCAGACGATCGTTGTCACAGTTCCTCATTCGCGAAAAATTTACGCCGAACGATGACCTTGAGAAAAAACTCTCATCTTTACAAAATAAAAAATTGCCGACGCGCGAAGGACTCGCACAAGGGGCTTGGAGCGCACACCGCCCCATGACGAAAGCATATCGATTACTCTCTTCGCCCAATCAAAGCGACATGTACTTTTCAATGGGCACATTCTCCGTCATCCATACAGCCACACCCCTCGAAATCAAAAAAGAGGTGAGCCAGGTAAAAATTCGTTTTTCGCAGTGGCGATCTCTCTTTGATCGATACAATTGGGACGACGGTAAATTTGTGACGTCGCTCTCGGGATGGTGTTGGAACCTAAAGTCAGATCATTGTTACAATCTCGAGGAACTACTCACTCTGCAGGTGAGTGATAAATCCCTCGCGCGCGTCTAAGCGGAATTAAGCTCTTTGCGCATCGATTCCTTCCGAAAATTCCACCTCAGTCAGCCTTCACAACCCCACCTTTGCGTCAACCGGAGTCCGTGCTTTTGCT
>VGHE01000024.1 GCA_016868315.1 Betaproteobacteria bacterium | reverse complement strand
CGCCACCTCGAAGACGATGGCGAGAAGAAGAAAGCAGAAGAGGCCTACGGGGATGCCCAGAAGAAATTCAACAAGCTCAAAAAGAAGTGTGAAGACAAAAACATGCTTGAGCCATTGAAGCGTATTTGATTCTTCTAGGGAAATGAGTTGACCTTCCGCCCGAAGAGGTGAGTGTGAAACTGATGATTATTGCCCTCCTCTCAGCGCTCCTCACCTCATTGTTTTCGCAGAGCTCATTAGCAGAAGCTCTGCACCCAATACGGGATGCCGCTCAACACTGCGAAGATGAAAGATGCGAGCAACAGAGCGTTCACCCGCTGCTTTGGTTCACAAGCGAGCCTAAGGCGCAGGCCGTGTGGGCACCCTTCGGTACAAAGCACGCGGGAGCCCAGCCTTTTGCTGCGTGGATTAAGAAATCAAAAAGCATACGCACACTGCCACCACTCAATAACACTTTGAGCCTGAACTGCTGGGAGTATGTTCTGTACACCGCACTGCGGCTCGAACATCTGACACTCGATGTCGTGAAAGAGCTCTATGCGAAGAGAAGCGAAGGCGCAGAGCTCTCTGAGTTCATCGGCACACCTGTAGGCATAGTTCGCTACAAGGTTCGCGGGGCCAATGTAAAACTCACCTGGCCAAAAGAGCTCGAAGCGGGCGACATCGTCTTTATGGATGAAACAAGCCACGTTGTTCAGCTTCTGGGCAAAACCAATGCTGTTGGCGAACAACTTATTGTGAGCTTTAGCCCACGCCCGATTTGGGGTGATGGTTCACACGAACGACCGGTTGAGAAAATGCGCCCCGAAGTGACCACGGTTGAATCGCTCATCGAGCAGCTCATTGAACTGTATCCTGACGTGCCGACAGATTGGAACAATATTCATTTGCAAGTCATTCGACCAAAAAAGAAGGAGACACCATGATCACTCTGAAACAAGCAATGACTCTCTTTCCCGTACTCACAGCTTGCGGAACGGCATCAGAAAGCGCCAAAATATCTTCGGAAAGAAATATTCCACACCGTGGGTCTAACAACGAGTACGGACAAATTATACTCACACCGAATGATTCGGCATCTTACAGCCTCGAGGTGATTCCATTCGATCGTCTTGCACTCTATAAGATCGTAATCTCAGAATCGGCGGAATCCAGCGCTCATTGCCCGAAATATTCAACCAATGCAACTCAGACACTGAGGGTTGAAAAAAAGAATTTGCATCCAGATTTTCTGCATTTTGCGCGCGTCTGTGTTTATTTCGATGAGGGTGATTCTGGGGCCACAAGTTTGGTTCTTGCCAACGACAAACTTTTCATCGGAATTTCGCAAGAAATACTCAAAAAACTTCGCTAATTTACCTTTACATCCCGCAGCCGGAGTTCAAAAAAAAGAGAGATTCTCAAACTGAGAATCTCTCTTTTTTTCCTTCTGTCGGAACAACACACACAACTGTGCTGATAGGCTTGCTCTCACCACCATCAGGCCAGTGACTTGTCAGCCCAACACCCTCTTTAGAAAATGAACCCTCACCCGGATGCTGCACGCTGACAAGCAGACCCGATTGATCTGGCAAGAAGGTCGGTCCTGTAAGCTCTGCATCGCGGGGTGACTGCATAAAGTGACGTGCAAAGACACTGTGCGACGCATCAACTTCAAGTCTGAACATGGAGTTTCTGGAAAATTCGCTCAGTGCACCCTTCCCCATGGCACTCGCGCTCATGTCGGTGCAGACCCACAGCGTATTTCCAGGTCCAAAGGTCAGATTGTCCGGGCACGACATACCATTGCGCGGCCCACCCGCCAGGAAAGTTTCAAAGGCAAACTGCAGAGCGCCTGCGTCGCTTTCCTTCTCGCGGATTAAGTTTACAGCTCCATAAACATCACCCACATCAGCGTTGTTCGTGAGAGCAAAATAGACATCCCCGTTCAGAGGGTCGACCTTGATGTCTTCCGGGCGATTCAAACGGGTTCCGCCCGCGAGCTTCGCAGCTTCGCGCGTGTGTGTGAGGATATTTGCCAATGTCTTGAAGCGCTCGTCTTTGGCCAGAATAGGATTCTCGGGGCTCAAAAGAACCCATTCACCTTTGCTCAAATTCGCTACGTACAAATTTCCATCCACCAACAGATCGGCATCTTTGTCGGCTTGCCCCGTAATTTTTCGGCTTGAAACAAACTTGTAAATACATTGCCCTTTGGCATCATCGCCCAAGTAGACCACCACACGATTATCCTTGGAGCGTGTGACTGTTGCACCCTCGTGAGCAAAGCGGCCGAGTGCGGTGAGTTTGCGTGCCGACTGCGTGAGTGGGTTCACCTCTACGACCCATCCGTAGTCTTCCTCAGAACGAGGATAGTATTTGCCCCAGCCATAGTGGCCGCGAAAGGTTCCTTCGTGCTGGGCAAAGTAAACGTCATAATTTTCTTCAGCTGTCAGAATTGTTCCCCAGGGAGTATACCCGCCCGAGCAGTTTGCAAGAGTCCCCAAGGCCGTGCGTCCGCCGGCGGCACCGACCACCGGAATGGGCGTGTTGGCATCCAAGCGAAAGGCAAGCCGTGAATCCGCTTTAACTTGCCATCTCCACTGGCCACTCGTGTGCTTGCGGCGCTCCAGCTCAACATAACTTCCGCCAACGAGCTTCATTTCTGCATCGACTTGTTCCTTGGTCTTGTCTCCTGGCTTCAGGGATTTTCCGTAAATCACATTGTCAAGAAGATACTCGTGATTCACCCACAGAAATCCCTGATTCACCGATGCTCCAGGTACGAAATGGAGATAGTCGCAGCAGTCACCCGCACGCTCTCCCTTCGCATTGATAACATCACCAGCCCGTAGGATTGAATACCAGGTGAATCCCTCTGCAACGGAAAGCTCATCTTTTGCGGTGTAAGGAAGTGGTTGAAATGCGCCCTTTCGAAAGGGGTCTCCACCACCCATGGTCGCCGACTTGGAGACTGGTTTTTTAGAGAGCATAGCGGGAGATTCCGACTTATCTTTGGTCGCTGTGCGCGCAAGCGCTTCCGATGAACCCAGTGCCGAGGCCAATGTTGCAAACAGGCCTGATGCCAGAAATTCTCGTCTATCGATGCTCATTTTTCTGATCTCCAAAACTATTCAAAGCTCAAAAATGATTTGAGGTTCGCACACTCAAAAGTGAACCTCGTTTTGTGATGAATTTGTGAGTTTTCATCTGCACTGCTTCAAAGTCGCGAGAGTGAGGTGAATCGATTGCCGCAAATAAATATTCATGCTATATAAAGACGCAAATCAAAGACACCCGAGGCTGAGGCTTTCTTTATGCTGAATCTGAACACATACGTCGTGGCGCCGGTGCTTTTGAGCCTATTGTTTTTTTTAAACTTAAATGCCAATGCTGATCTGGCATTCGACACGGAAGCACCCGCTGTAGCAATCAAAACGAATTTCGATTTGCCCAAAGGAAGATTTTCATTGGATTCACGCTGGACAACCGTTCAGCAAACCGCAGATGAAATCGATGTGCTCGCAGGAAGAGTGAGTTTTCTGCCAAAGCAGCGCTCATCTAAAGAAAAATGCGGTGCGATTTCCTTTATTCAGACAGCCCGCGTGCTCAACAATCGAGGCCAAGACTTCGAATGGCCGCAGGGGCAACACGCTCGGAATGCCATGCGCACAACTACGCGGGGGCAAAAGATTCTTCCTGGTTACTTCATCGACCACGATGCAGTCTTGTGCAAAGAAGGCCATCAGGGCTGCTCGCCGTTTTTCCGCGACTCTTGGCCAAACTCTGAAGATGGCTCGCAAGACGGATCGATACTCGATGGTCGCTCGCACGCTGCAGTGCTTGTAGATTATCCGTTCGGCTGGGAGGTCATCTCATCCATTTCCCTCGAAGCCTGCGCCGTATGCCGCGACAGCGGCGAATACCTCGGATGTGCAAGCTGGGGTGGCACCTGGCCTCCCGTAGGCGAACGATTCGTTCACACGCCTGTGTTTTCTGAGCAGCCCTCAGCGACGTTCGTGAATGCACTCGAGCGCTTTAAAAACTATTACAGCAGAGCGCGTTGAATGAGCTGCTGATCTCTGAATATCGGGTGCTCACTCTGCAGCCAGAAAAAATTCACGGCCCAGCCAAAACAGTTCCTGTTTCTCTAGGAAAGCGAAGAACAAAAAAGTGTCGCGCACTTTTGTCCCAGAGATTCTCTGTGCTCTGCCGCTCTTCCCAAAGCTGCTTAAGTTGACCCATGTTCCGCGGCCAACGACGCCACAAATGAACCTCGGGCTTTTGAACAAGCTCCGATTGCCGCCCGGTCGATTTCGTCCACGCCCAAAACTCATTGAGCTCTTCCTGCTTTGTGAAAACCAGCCATTGGCCGCTTCTTCCTGCCGCAAAAAGTTCCTCAAAGGTGTTAGAAAAGTAAGAGGGTTGGCCTGTCATGTAGGCCATGTAACCCCACTCACTGTAATTTTCTTTCCGAATATTGCTGTAATTGAGCGGTGCAGTGTTCTTGCTGAGTAGGATTTTAACATCAGAAAGTTCTGCACCTCCGATGACGCCCGAAAAACCGAGCGTTCCGCACCAGAACAGCGCTATACCAGCAAAGGTAAAAACTCGACTTGAAATTTTCCTTCCACTGACCACTGTCTCGAGCAAAAGAAAAGCCAGAAGAAATACAGCACTCAGAATCAAACTTGTTGACCAACTCCACCATCCCGTTCCTTCAAAAAAGAACGCATGACAGATCAAGATCACAGCCATCATGACAGCAGCCCAGGGCAACACCGCATTGGCAAGATCTCTGAACGGATCAGGTCGATGTTTGAGCTGACCCACGAGCAAAATTGCCAACGCAGGAGCAAGAGGTAAGCCATACCAAGGAGCTCTGTAGCTCAACCCAAAAAAGAAAAGAAAAGTGGGCAAAAGAAAAGCCAGGCCCAGGCGTGTGAGCTCATCGAATTCAAATGCTTTTTTGCGCATTTGCTTCCAGGCAAAACCAACAGCAGCGACAAAAAGAAAGCTCCAGGGGAAGACATGCAAAAAGAAACTATTCAGCAGGAAACCCATAGCAGAATCAGCATAGCGAGGGCGGTCTATCTGCTCTCGGAACATATAGGTTCCAAGCCAGCGTTCGCTGTCTGCGAGATACGGCAACAGGTAGCCTGCACCACAGATCAGAATTCCGAAGAGAAGCGCATACATCTTTGCAGGACTTGAAAGCAGTCCCGACCAAAGCGAGCGGCTGCGGCAAGATAGCCATTGGTTCGTTGATGATCTGCGGCGCAGGAAAGAAGGCCTTTGCATTGGCCATGTTCTGGCTGAGATCGTTTGGGTTGCTGCGGCCGTTGGGTAATCGACGTGCAAAGTTGCTGATGAAATCGAGCTGAGCCTGTACACCCTGGGCTTTGACGATTCCGTAGGTGAGAGTCTGCGCAATCTCCTCAATATAAAAGCCAGCATTCACCTCAAGCGGAAGGATAATGCGGCATGGGCTGAGGTTGATATTGGGTGTGCGACCGGTGCGGAACTCTTCACCCAGCCGCGTAAAAATAAATGAAACCGAATCGCCATTGGCAATGACATGAGCATTCTGGTTGGGATCCGAAGAGTGACCAAAACGGCAGCCTACCCCTTGTGATTGGATGAGATCTGGACGTCACACAACATCGTTCGCTGTTGCGGTTTGAGCCTGAAGACCTGCACACAGTGCGAATCCGGCGGCACATCGGAGAAGCTTTGAGGTGAATGATCGTTCCATGTCGGCGCTCCAAAAAGGTGGAGTTTGTTTGGGGTTATCTTAAGTTGGCCAATTGGTCAATGAGAATTTGTTCCAAAGACTATCAGCAGTGACCATGGGCATAAGCAGATTCTTTTATGAGCGGAGTTGAGGGGATCTGGGGATTTCTTTGGCTGAGTTCGAGAAAGCAGTTCAAGCGCTCGAAAGTGTTCTCATACTTCCGGAAGATGATGTTGTGCGCGATGTTCCATACAACGCTTCGAATTTTGTGGTGCTTTTGATCACGCGCCCGGGGCGATTATCAAAAGTTTTCAGATTTAGACCTGATGGTGGAGTCCGAGGAAGTTGTGAGTGGAACACTGAGCTCACTCAGAGAGCTGGTCGAGGAAAGTAATTTTCCCTACAAAATTGACCTTGCTCAGAAAAATTATTTTGCTTCATCCTACCTTTCTGGCTTTGAACGCGACAAACTTCCTTTTTAAAGAGTGGTTCGATATTTCACTTGCCGCTCTTCCAGGTCTTGTTGGGTCAGCCGTCGAAACCGCAGTGACAGACGTCAACGTCAGTCCTCCATAACAAAACCCAATTCAACACTGTCGAATTCTTAGACAGTGTCATTTTCGGAATACATCAGAACATTAGACGTCTAGCTGTGGCATTCTACTTGCTTCCGCTCAATCGGTATCGCGTGGGTTAAAATGAACATCCTGGAGGTTTACACATGTCTGGTTTTGCGCGCAATCCGGCTGCTCTTTCGTTTTCCCTCCTCTCATTATTCCTTGCATCCTGTGGTTCGAAGTCGAGTACCGATGCTGAACTCAATACAATTGTCGGCCGTGGTGGCGCGTTCTTCGACAGACGCGTTCAGGTCATCAACGCTCTGCCAAATCTCGCCAACGGCACAGCCTGTGTTTACGTTTCTGAATTCGATAAATCCAAGGCTCCTCTGTTCTCGGGCGAGTCGGCTCTTTCGAAAGATCAGCGCGATTTTCTGCTGAAGGCAGAGCGTGATGCGCGTCCGCTCACTCTCTATCCGGTTTCGATTGCGGACCTGGATCGGGGATTGGCGCAGAAAGATGTCGTGCGCGGATTACGTGGACTTCTGTTAATTCCAACGGGAATCGTCACTGCCTATCTTGGCTTTGTGCCACTGGCTTTCAGCGCCTCCGAGTTCGGCCTCGGGGCGGTTTTCTCAAACCCTCTGGCATACCCTTTTCTTTTTGGTATGCTCGGTGGTTTTGGTTTATTGAATCAGGCAACGCGAGATCTCAATCCCAAGAATTATGGACTGCGTTTGAGTGATGCCACTGTCAATTCATCTGCTGCACCATCGCGTTCCAATCTGGGTGTGACCATCGCCTTTCAGAATGTTGCGAAGTCTTTGCCCGCGGCGTCGAATCAGGCCTGTCCTGCAAATCTGACGGCTGAAGCTGTTCAGCCTTTTTTCCAAACCGTGATGAACGACTACAGGTCGCTTTCGGATTCTGACCTCAGCAAAACCAAGAGCGATGCACTTGCGCAGTTGAAGAATACCGATGGCTGTCATTTTTTAGCCGACTTGGGTGAAGACAAGCTCGTTTATCAGGCGACTCCGTCGGCTTCCGATGCCAGCACCGTGCGTCTGCAAACCTTCAAGCTGAACGCAGCTCTCGGTGCACAGCTGCTCGCCGACGAAGAACTTAAGCTGCAGCTTAAATCGGATACAGGTGCGGGAAGAAAATATATTTCCGACAACGAACGCGGTTCGATTGCAATCTGGCTTTCTCAGGAGAGCAATGGAAAGGTTGTTGCCGCCAAGCTTGCGCACAAATTGCCTTCGGGCGCATACGTCGGGAATCAGACGCAGCTCTCCGGAACCTGCAAACTTTAATGCTTATTTCGGGAAGCAGGTTTCTGAGAGAAACTTGCTCACAAAAGGGGTCATGATTTGGTCGCCCGCAGAGCCGATAAGCCGATTCACTTCCTCGTGGCGGAGGCTCTGAGCGTCGATCACCGAGACACTGTGCTTTTTCTCTTCGAGAGCTCTTTTGAAGTTTTCGAGTTGCGCATGCCGGCTAGCATCTCCTCTTTTGGCGAGTTGAATGGCCATGCCATAGTCCTTGATGAAGTTGATGGGTGAGGCGGCAGACCACACGGCCGGGAGGTCGCCAAAAGCGTTGAGGTAGAAAAGGCGTTGAGTTCCGACGGCTGAAGGCATGACTTCGGTGATGTTGTAAGCCTCGGTGTCGTAGCTGCCCAAACAGCGCAATGCTTTTGTGTCCCAGGTTGTGTGCGTTCTTTCAATGTAGCGCTGATCCATTGCAACTTTGAACGCGACAAACTTCTTTTTTAAAGAGTGGTTCGATATTTCACTTGCCGCTCTGGGATGTTTTTACCGTGTGTTTTTAGGCTTCTGAAAGAAAGTGGTTGCAGGTCTCAGTATTCCTGCCTACAAGCCCATCAGTTTTTGATAGGTCAAAAGCTAATATCCTGGAGGTTTACACATGTCTGGTTTTGCGCGCAATCCGGCTGCTCTTTCGTTTTCCCTCCTCTCATTATTCCTTGCATCCTGTGGTTCGAAGTCGAGTACCGATGCTGAACTCAATACAATTGTCGGCCGTGGTGGCGCGTTCTTCGACAGACGCGTTCAGGTCATCAACGCTCTGCCAAATCTCGCCAACGGCACAGCCTGTGTTTACGTTTCTGAATTCGATAAATCCAAGGCTCCTCTGTTCTCGGGCGAGTCGGCTCTTTCGAAAGATCAGCGCGATTTTCTGCTGAAGGCAGAGCGTGATGCGCGTCCGCTCACTCTCTATCCGGTTTCGATTGCGGACCTGGATCGGGGATTGGCGCAGAAAGATGTCGTGCGCGGATTACGTGGACTTCTGTTAATTCCAACGGGAATCGTCACTGCCTATCTTGGCTTTGTGCCACTGGCTTTCAGCGCCTCCGAGTTCGGCCTCGGGGCGGTTTTCTCAAACCCTCTGGCATACCCTTTTCTTTTTGGTATGCTCGGTGGTTTTGGTTTATTGAATCAGGCAACGCGAGATCTCAATCCCAAGAATTATGGACTGCGTTTGAGTGATGCCACTGTCAATTCATCTGCTGCACCATCGCGTTCCAATCTGGGTGTGACCATCGCCTTTCAGAATGTTGCGAAGTCTTTGCCCGCGGCGTCGAATCAGGCCTGTCCTGCAAATCTGACGGCTGAAGCTGTTCAGCCTTTTTTCCAAACCGTGATGAACGACTACAGGTCGCTTTCGGATTCTGACCTCAGCAAAACCAAGAGCGATGCACTTGCGCAGTTGAAGAATACCGATGGCTGTCATTTTTTAGCCGACTTGGGTGAAGACAAGCTCGTTTATCAGGCGACTCCGTCGGCTTCCGATGCCAGCACCGTGCGTCTGCAAACCTTCAAGCTGAACGCAGCTCTCGGTGCACAGCTGCTCGCCGACGAAGAACTTAAGCTGCAGCTTAAATCGGATACAGGTGCGGGAAGAAAATATATTTCCGACAACGAACGCGGTTCGATTGCAATCTGGCTTTCTCAGGAGAGCAATGGAAAGGTTGTTGCCGCCAAGCTTGCGCACAAATTGCCTTCGGGCGCATACGTCGGGAATCAGACGCAGCTCTCCGGAACCTGCAAACTTTAATGCTTATTTCGGGAAGCAGGTTTCTGAGAGAAACTTGCTCACAAAAGGGGTCATGATTTGGTCGCCCGCAGAGCCGATAAGCCGATTCACTTCCTCGTGGCGGAGGCTCTGAGCGTCGATCACCGAGACACTGTGCTTTTTCTCTTCGAGAGCTCTTTTGAAGTTTTCGAGTTGCGCATGCCGGCTAGCATCTCCTCTTTTGGCGAGTTGAATGGCCATGCCATAGTCCTTGATGAAGTTGATGGGTGAGGCGGCAGACCACACGGCCGGGAGGTCGCCAAAAGCGTTGAGGTAGAAAAGGCGTTGAGTTCCGACGGCTGAAGGCATGACTTCGGTGATGTTGTAAGCCTCGGTGTCGTAGCTGCCCAAACAGCGCAATGCTTTTGTGTCCCAGGTTGTGTGCGTTCTTTCAATGTAGCGCTGATCCATTGCAAC
>VGHE01000023.1 GCA_016868315.1 Betaproteobacteria bacterium | reverse complement strand
CACTGGAAGGCAAAAGAACACACACCTTCTGGTCATCGTGATAGGTGAGCACCAAATGCGGCCGCCGCTGTGTTTCGTTTGTAAAAGATATCCGCTTTTAGGCGGAATTAAGCCAATTGCGCCTTGACGCTGGTGGGTAGCAGTGCAAGCTGCAACTTGATTTCTATTTGTCAGAAAAATTTTTCAACAGAGAAGCATTCGTCGTTGGGCTTTTTCGAATAAGACAGCACGGCAATGAGTTCTTTCAAAGAACCGCTTCTTGCGAGCTGTTAAAGCTAGTGTTGATGAAGCACCTTAGGTTCTGCCACGACTGCTTGCGTGATTTTTGATTTATCGAAAATAAAGCCCCAGAAAGAGCCTCTGCCATTGCCTTGAAGTGCACCCTTTGATTTTGCGTCACGTATTGAGTCGTAGACAGAATTATTTGCAGTCGGCTCTGTTACCTCGCCTGTCCACGCAATCATGTGGAGAGGACTTTCGTTGTTGTGAACATCAACGATTAGATTGACTGGTTCAGATGCGTTCAGATTCGAAAATAGGGATGA
The DNA here is from genome assembly GCA_016868315.1 of Betaproteobacteria bacterium. Taxonomy (GTDB): domain Bacteria; phylum Bdellovibrionota_B; class Oligoflexia; order Silvanigrellales; family Silvanigrellaceae; genus RFOM01. Next base: position 9,362 of record VGHE01000023.1, on the reverse strand, counting down.
CAGATTTGTCGTCTGCCCAGCAAGCTTCAATTGTACGTCGAATTCGCTTTCTTGTCTCCTAAAATGAAGTTCTATCCCTGATTGAAGTTCTTCATTTGAGTTTATGACCAAGGCGAGCAGGCCAGAATCCTCAACACTGAACGAGACAGCATAGCTCTGTTGGCTGCGAGTCGAATTTAATGGAATGAGAACCGTTGCGCGACCATTTCCTTGGAGTGAGTTTTCCGAAAAATTCAATTCTGGCGAATTCAATGAGAGAACTTCCGTTGGGCCAATGAAACCCCGATTCTGAACCTGTTGTTTCTCGCTCTGTGGAACGTAGCAGGCAGATAAAAGGACTTGAAGAACGATCGAGAGAGCAATAATTGCAGGCCTCGTTGTCTTTGCTTTTTTTAGAGACTTGTCATTCATAAACGCACACCCACTCATCCAAAGGACATGTTAGTTCATTTTTGTCTGGATCCTGAATCCCCTCAAGCCCCATCCATTGCAATCCGGTTAAAGCCGATAATCCCGCGATTGAGTTGGAAGTGATTTTCTTGTTGAATGAAAGATCCAGAAAATTGAGCGCTTTCAGTTGTGAAAGCCCATTTACATCACTGATTAGATTATTTCGGATTGAAAGACGTTCTAATGTGATAAGAGACTGCAATGGGCTAACAGTCTCGATGCTATTGTCATCGATGTTTAATTCACGCATTTTTTTGAAAGTTTTCAGCGCCGATATATCGGATATTCGATTTTCTGAAATATCGAGCGAGATTAAATCTTCAGCGAAACTGAGTGAAGAAATTTCTGTGATTTGGTTTCCTGATAGTGAAATGTGCACTGCTAAGCTGAAGTTGGCAAACGCATCTATGTTTCTGATGTTGTTACGTGCAAGGTAGATTCTTTCCAGATGCTTCAGTGTATCCAGGGAATCAACGCTTTCGATGCGGTTGTCATTCAGATTCAAGCTCCGCAACCCTGTAAGTCTACGGATAGAACTGACGTCTTTGATTTTGTTTTGTGAAAGATCTAGTTTTTCGAGGCGAACAAGCCCAGAAAGTGGTGTTAAATCGCTAATACTATTATCGTTTAGCGTGAGTTCTCTTAGATTCCAAAGAGTTGAAATTGGTTCTAGATTTTCAATGCTCGCACCTTTGAGGTTCAGTTGTCGAATTCCATTTAATTTTGCGGCTGCTTCTTCGCAGGTTCTTTCTCTTGATTGACCGAGAATTGCATCTACGGTTTTTTTCTCTGAAGCCTCCAGTTCTTTCGAGCAATAGGCCTTGAATTGCTTTGGAGCTGTTAAATTTGGACGCGGAAGGTTTGTGTTCGAAGGGTTTTTGGTCGGTGAAATGGAGTTTTCTTTTTTACAGGCCGGTGTGAAAAGGACGACTAAAAGCAGCATCAACCAATTTCTGATTCGCCATGCTGTTATGATTTCCATTTATCGTCCTTTCACAGTCCCTTCCTTTTTATTGCTGTTCAGTGGTCGTGATCATGATCATGGTCGTGACCATGGTCGAGTTTTGGTTTGGATACTGTCGCTTTGAAGAGCACCGCATTATTAAGAGCGAACCCTCTCATCTTCCCCTCTCCTTGAGCGACTGCTGTATTTGTCGCTGCGGAGTTGAAGAGTGCATTGTCTTCGTGGAATTCTTTCTCCAATCCATTCCAAATTAAGATATGTGCTGGCGATTCCGAATTGTGCACGTCTATTTGAAGATCGATAACACGCGATGCATTGATGCTGGTGAATTGCGCTGAGGCATCTTGTGGCGCTGCGCCCTCCTTCATTAAAGTCACTTTAAGTGTCTTTCCTGCGCGCGCAAATTCGAAGTTGATTCCCTTTGAAAGACCGGTCTGTGCATACGCCGACAGAACGATTTTCCCACCGTCTGAGAGCGCAAACGAAACAGAATGACTCGTATTTTGTCCCAGCCTACCCATGTTTTCTTTAAATTCTACTTTTCCCGAACCCGAGATGCGATTGGTTTGAATCTTTAGCTCTGATGCATCGGCTAAGATTGCAATCGGTTGCCCTCCGAAAGTCATGTCACTCGCGGAAGCGGCAGTTCTAGCTGCTGGAAGTTCTTGTACTGCAATCGCTGTAACGAATGCGAGAGCGACTCGGATGATTGATACTTTCATGTTCGGGATCCTTTCGTAGGAGGAAAATCCTGATAATCACATATCGATAATTAAGTCAATGAACATTTTTTTTCAGGCTTGGGCTTCAATCGCATTTCAAAATTAATCAATTGTTTTGCGGCTCGTCAAAAACTTGCCTGCCAGCCGAATCGACACAGATTTTGATGAGACTTAATTATCGATAAGGCATCTTGGTTTTGGTGCCGTACCCAATTGAGGTGATTTATGCGCGCTACCCTTTCGAGAAGAATTTTTTGGCCCCTTGGACTGGCGGCAGTTCCGCTCCTTTTAGGTGGATGGATTGGTTTTCCCGATGTGCATCCTCTTGAGCTCGACCGGCAAGCCCCTGCCGTGTTTGGCGAGTATTTCGTTAGAACTGAATCACAAGAGAATCTAGAGAGGATTATTGCGTCAGTGGAAGGTCAGGGGCTGCCGACTCTTTTGGCGTACCGAAAACCAATTTTGGTTACACCACGAGGTAGGTGGTACAAAGTTGTTGTTCCACCAAATGAAGATGCGGAGCGCATTGTTCAGCGGCTTATGGAGAATGAGTCGATCAGCGCAATAGAACCAAACTATATTTACACAGTCATCAGAAGTGCTTTCGACTCTCCAAAGCCGGCGCCTCCGCGGTCGAGCGACCCAGATTACGCCGTTGCTCCATCTTTGCCTGATACGCCTATTGCTGATCCTCTGCTGGAACGGCTGTATGGACTAAAGAAGATTTCGGCACCAGCGGCCTGGACTCGAAGCGTCGGTAGTAAGAGAGTCGTCGTTGCCAACATCGATACTGGAATTGACTACAATCACCCGGATCTTATTCAGAATCTGTGGAGCAATCCGAAGGAAGTTTGCGGTGACGGTTTAGACAATGATCAGAACGGCTTTATCGATGACTGCATTGGTTGGGATTTTTATGGCAAGGATTCCCGACCGTACGATGATTCTGATCATGGTACTCACACAGCGGGAACAATCGCAGCAACGGGGTTTAACGGTGTTGGCGTTTCAGGCGTTGCACACTCAGCAAGTCTCATGAATCTGAAATTTCTCGGGGGTCCCGCTGGTTCTGGAACCCTTGAGGGCGCGATTGGATCAATTAAGTACGCGATAGATAATGGCGCGCAGATTATGTCAAATAGCTGGGGTGGTGGTGGCTTTTCACAGGCGCTGTTTGACGTCATTCAAGAAGCAGAGAGCAAGGGAGTGTTGTTCATAGCAGCTGCTGGTAACTCGGCAACGAGTAATGATGTTCGACCCACTTTTCCTGCGAGTTATCGACTCGGGAATGTTATCTCGGTTGCTGCGACCGACCAGATGGATCGATTGGCGCGATTTAGTTGCTACGGGAAGATGACAGTTCATGTTGCAGCACCTGGGCAGAATATCTTCAGCACAATTCCGAATGGTGGGTACGGTTCTTTGAGTGGAACCTCGATGGCGGCACCCCATGTTACCGGTGTTGCTGTACTCCTCAAGAGCAGCTTTCCTGAATTGGACTCCGTTGTGTTAAAGGACATTATTCTTCGATCGGTCGATTCCATAGATTCTCTTTCAACTCGCATCCAAACGGGCGGCCGAATCAATGCTGAGAAAGCCCTTCGTATGGCAGAGGAATATCAAGGTAAGAGGTGAAGAACGTTTCGATGGGATGATTGATTTGATTTTGTTTCGTCGTTCGGTCAATTCCCAAAAACAAGACCCCCGCGCAAAGCGCAGCCTTTCATTTTAATTGGCGAAGAGAGGGCGCATGAAACTCGTAGGCGTCGTGTTTGACCAACCGACAATCTCAACCACGTTGCGTGCACTGGGTCTACCCGTCATGGCGCCGCTCTCGTGGATTTCCTGCTTCTTGTGAGAAATCAATTAAGCTCCTTTGTAAGGAGCTCTTCTTCAGCGAAACTGATGAAAGCAGCCGCCGCCGCTGACAGCCTCTGCTGCGACGCTGCCATTTCCACGCGCGGACAAATCGAGGAAAATAGAGTCTCGTCGAATGAACGGGAGTTGTACCTCCACTCACCAAGTTCTTCGTCGGTGAGAAGGCAGTCATCGAGTGCCTTGGTGAGTTCATCCTTCTCAGGGTCGATTCCGATGAAGACGATTTCCTGCTTCCTGTCCCCAAACTCGGGGTGCCAGTCGCGGGCAGTCTGCCGAAAAAGGTCGAAAGCGGCTCCGCCTTCATCCTCGGCAAAAGCCGCCATCCAGAGTTTCCCCGGATCGACCTTGAAAGAGAGCCCAGCAAGCGACCAATTCCAGGCTCGCTCAGGGTGGCTGGCTAACCAAAAGGTACCTTTCGCACGGAGAACACCAGGAAAGGGGCGGCCAAACATGTCTGCAAGGCGCTGGGGTTCGAAGGGCCTACGAGCTCGGTAGACGAAGCTCGAGAGCCCATACTCGTCCTTTTCAGACGTTCGCTCCCCGCGCAACTCCTTGAGCCATCCGGGTGCCTGCGCCGCTTTTTCAAAATCAAACAGCTTTGTACCCAAGATCCGAGAGAGCGGAACGCAGCCGAATGAACTTCGGACGAGCTGTGCTTCCGGATTCAAACGATGCAGGATTCCTTCAAGACAGGCGATCTGGGCTTCAGCGACTGTATCGGTCTTGTTGATGACGATGACGTTAGCGAACTCGACCTGTTCGACAAGCAAATCGACAAGGCGGCGCCTGTCATTTTCGTCAGACACAAGTGCGAGTTCTTGCAACGATTGCGTCGAAAAATAGAGTTCCAGAAAATGAGATGCATCCACGACGGTCACCAGGGTATCGAGCTCAGCAAGTTCGGAGAGTTTGTTTCCTTGTTCATCGGCGAATGTGAATGTTTCCGCCACGGGAAGTGGTTCGGAGATTCCCGTGCTTTCGATGAGCAGATAATCAAACTTTCCTTCTAAGGCGAGACGCTTGACCTCGATGAGGAGATCTTCACGCAGCGTGCAGCAGATGCAGCCATTGCTCATCTCAACAAGGCGCTCCTCTGTCCTTGAAAGATTGGCATCGCCATTCTGCACCAGTTCAGCGTCGACGTTGATTTCGCTCATGTCGTTCACGATGACGGCAACACGCATACCGTCGCGGTTGCGTAAAACGTGATTGAGCATCGTCGTTTTTCCCGCTCCCAGAAACCCTGAGAGCACCGTGACCGGTAGCCGCATTCGCCCTCCTAATCTACTGACTATTTTGAGAGTTTGTTATCACCAGCTCACGATACTGGCAAGGAGTGGCGTACGTGCAGAAGCAACCCCTCATCTATAACACTGCCCAGAAATGCATAACAAAAGTGGGTTATGATGAGGATGATTTCATTCCGAGCCTAACCCTTGGCCTGGATTTCAAAATCATAAATGATTTCATCAATTTTTAGTGGATCTGGTTCCAGAATTCGCCGATAGTTTGACAAAAAGATAATAAACTATCAATAGCAAGATGGAGTCCATATCGCGAGGAGTTATCATAATGCTTGCCCAGTTCGTTGTTGTTACCAATTTGCTTGCACTTTGTCAGATAGCCCATGCTGCCCCCTTGAAGGTGGTCGCGACGACACCGCAGATTGCTGAGACGGTTGAGAAGATTGCTGGGTCATATGCTGAGGTTCGCACGCTGGTCGCTCCTGGCATTGATCCCCACACTTACAAAGCGACGCCTTCCGACGTAACAGCGCTCAAACAGGCAGACCTCATCCTCTATTCCGGACTTCATCTCGAGGCTCAGATGGAGAAGGTTTTCGAATCCCAGAGAAAGAAAAAGAGCGTTGTCGCCGTCTCTCAAGACATCGCTAAGGAAAAGCTGCTCCCTGATCCTGAGCTGAAGGGGCATTTTGATCCGCATTTTTGGCACGACGTCACCTTGTGGAAGCAGGCCGTGGCAACGACGAAAGGGGTGCTCATCAAGGCCGACAAGGCAAACGCTCGCCAGTACACGATGAATGCCGACGCGTATCTGAAGACACTTGATCGCCTTCATACAGACATCGAGAAAGGTCTCGAACTCATTCCGCCTTCTGCGCGCGTCCTTGTGACGATCCACGATGCCTTCAGTTATTTTGCCAAACAGTACGGCTTCAAAGTTGAGAATATCCAAGGCGTGAACACAGAAAGTGCCGCCTCTGTCGCGGACGTAAAGAGGGTCACGGATTTCCTGGTCACCAACAAGATTCCTGCGTTGTTCCTTGAGAACGCCACGCCAACCCGAAATGCGGATGCAGTTATCGAAGGCGCCAAAGCTAAGGGTTGGAAAGTTGCTCTTGCTGGTGCGCTTTATGCCGATGGTCCCGGAGAGAAGGGATCTCCTGCGGGCACGTATGAAGGGATGATGCGCGCGAATGTCAAAACCATCGCATCTGCTTTAACACCAAAGCAGAACTGAAAGAGCAGACATGGGACATTTGGAAGACCACCGCATTTTGCCGCAAGAAGTTAAGGTGGCGCTGAGCGCTCAATCGCTTTCTGTGAAGTACGGAAAGACTGTGGCACTCGAGGATGTTGGCTTTGATATTCCGAGGGGCGCGTATTGCGCCGTCGTGGGTCCAAATGGGGTTGGCAAATCAACGCTCTTCAAATGTGCTTTGGGCCTTATCAAACCAGCACATGGCTCCATCGCCGTCCTCGGGGGGTCGTATCTTCCCAAAGTTCATCGCGTTGCCTACATCCCTCAGCAATCCGAGGTGGATTGGGACTTCCCCGCCACAGTTTTTGATGCGGTCCGTATGGGCATCGAGAACATCCCGCCTGTCTGGTCGTCAGCTCGAAAGGCGCTCAATGAGCAGGTCTTGAACTACCTTGACCGTGTTGGACTGAAACATCTCTCGCAAAGGCCCTTGAAGAACCTTTCTGGTGGTCAACAACAGCGAGTGTTCTTTGCACGTGCACTTGCACAACGAGCGGATCTCTACCTCCTGGATGAACCCTTTTCCGGAGTGGATGCCAAAACGGAAGAGGACCTCATTTGCCTGCTTCGAGAGATTTGCAGCCTTGGAAAGACTGTGGTCGCCATACATCACAATATTCAAACCGTTCCCAACGTTTTCAGCCATGTTCTTCTGCTCAACGGAACGGTGGTTGCCTGTGGTGCCGTGGCGGACGTCTGGACGGCGGAGAATCTTCGCACGACATTTTCACCGCGTGAAAAAAGACGTGTTGTCCTGGATGAGTTCGAAAGGGAAGAGAAGGAAGGTCTGAGCCATGCCCTTTGACCTCCTCTCAGACCCAGTCGTTCTGCGTGTTTGTTTGACGGCCTTCGTCATTGGGACGTTGGCCGGGCTTTCAGGTGTGTTCGTTGTGCTCCAAAAGCAAAGTCTTCTGGGCGATGTCATCGCGCACTCCACGCTCCCAGGAATTTGTCTTGCATGGTGGACAACGCATCGCAGTTCCAATGCTGTTCTTACGACTGGAGCTTTTATCGCGGGTGTGTCGGCATACGTTTTTCTTCGTCTTCTCTCGTCTCGTCTCAAGGTTAAACCCGACGCCGCACTTTCTGCGACGCTGTCGATTTTTTTTGGGTTCGGCATCTTGCTGCTTTCGCATGTTCAAAGGCTTCCAAATGCCGGAGCAGCAGGTCTTGAGGGTTTTATTTTTGGTAATCTTGCTACGGTCATGCATTCGGATCTCCTTGTTTCCGTCGTGCTCCTCGGCGCGTTCGTTGTTTTTGTGACGGTTTATTGGAGGCGGCTAACCATCGGCCTTTTTGATCCAAGTTTGGCCTGGACGCGCTTCGGCTCGCTGCGCGATGCGCAAATTGGACTTGGTGTCTTTGTCATTGCGATCATCGGATGCGGTCTGCGAACGATGGGCGCGCTGCTCATCACGTCCATTCTCGTCGCGCCCGTGGTGGCGGCCCGCGTTTGGAATCGCGGGTTTCTCGCATTGTTGATTTTGTCTGGAGCTCTGGGTGGACTGTCGTGCTTTTTGGGCAGCCTGTGGAGTGCCGCATCCCGAGGAGTTCCTCCCGGTCCGGCCAGCACCTTGGTCGCTCTCGCATTCGTTCTAATCTCGTTGGGAGTGAGAAAATGGCGGGAATCGACTGGGAAGTTTTCCTCGTCGCGTGTTTGACTGCTCTGGCTTGTGCGTTGCCTGGTGGATTTTTGTTCCTCCGGGGAGCCACTATGCAACTTGAAGCGGTCAGCCATTCTATCCTTCTCGGTATCGTGCTCGTCGCCCTTGGCGGGTTTGGAGATTCCGTGGTGCTTTTGCTCCTCGGCGCCGCGTGCGTGGGGCTTGTTTCAGTGCTCGGGGGAGAACTTATCATCAAGGAGAACGGAGCGCGCACAAGCGTCGTCGTTGCCTTGATTTTTCCCGGCATGTTCGCAAGCGCTGTCATCCTGATGAACACATTTCTGCGCAACAGTCACATCGATCTCCACGTCGTTCTCATGGGGGAACTCGCCACAGTGTCTCTCGATCGCCTTGAGTGGATGGGGCGCGACTGGGGTTCCGCGGCAATGTGGAAGGCAATCTGGGCTCTTATTGGCAACGTCCTTTTCATGACTGTTGCGGCGCGAAGGCTTTCCATCGCGATCTTCGATCCGCTCCTTTCAATTACTCAAGGGCGTTCTCCACATCTCATCCACGCATGCTTCATGGCTGTTGTGTGTCTGTGCGCTGTGGCTGCGTTCGATGTTGTCGGCTCGATTCTCACACTTGCCTTGTTTTCCATTCCTGCAACCTGCGCATTCTTTTGGGCGCGGCGACTCAGCTCATTTCTCTGGGTTTCATGCTCAACCTCTCTTGTCGGGACGGTGATCGGCTTTTTCGCGGCAAACCGGTGGGATCTTTCCATGGCGGGCTGCATCAGCACCGCGCTGGGTTTTTGTCTTCTGTGTTCTGCACTCTTTGGTACCTATCGTGGGTTTATATGGACAACTGCATTGATGAAGCGTGCTCTCAACAAGATGGGCGCATTCCCCATCATTGGCTCCATGTTCGGTATCAATGAGTGGAGTTGATTTGTCTGGCAGAGACCTCCTGTGCGGTGAGCGGCTTGCGAGAACGCCGTAATAGCGAGTGGTGTGGAATTTCGGTGCAGGGATGAGCGCAACGAGTCGTTCTAAAAATTCACTGGGTGTAAAGAGAAGTGACTCAGTCCCATCAGCCCAACGAGACTTTAGCTTGACGCGAATAGATTGCGGCCCTTCGATGATGACCCGTTCACGCAGTGCTGCTTGATTTGAAGTTCTGTTCGGATGGCCAAAGTGACGTTTGTGTCTTCAAACGCCTTATGGGTTGACCTGCGTTCGG
>VGHE01000022.1 GCA_016868315.1 Betaproteobacteria bacterium | reverse complement strand
CTTTGGCTGTGCTGATAGCGGCGGGGAAATACCGGATCCCATTCCGAACTCCGAAGTCAAGCCCGCCTGCGGCAATGGTACTGCAGTTTTAACTGTGGGAGAGTAGCTCGGTGCAGCCTTTTTATTCCGAATCCCCGAGGGAGAAATCCTTCGGGGATTTTTTTTGTTTCAAAGAAGTTCCCATGAATTGAGGTCACTCTGGGCTGAACCGGAAAGGGTGGCTGACGCGCACTTCTTTGCCGCCGCGCGGAGTTGGAAATTTATAGCGTTTGATAGCGGAGATAAGACAGGTTTCGAAGCTGTAATCACCCAAATCGCTTTGAAGAACAGAGACAGCTGTAACTTTACCGCTGTTGTTGATGTCGATTTTAGTCAACACAATGCCCTGAGATTCGGGATTATTTGCCAGTTCTTTATTATAGCAGGTTAGAATCTTTTCACGATTTGAAAGCAGAATTCGCCCAACCGTTTTCTTGGACAACCCCCCTTCAACCACAGTGTCAGTCAGCGATTCAGAGACAGTGCCATTGAGAGGTGAATTGCTTTTCCTCTGTTGCTTTTCAGCATCTGCGTTTGCACCTGCACTCATCTTTGCTGCGTCGGGTTTTTGTGGCTGTGACGCAGATCCCTCAACTGCTTTCGCGGTACTTTGCGCTTGTCCTAGGGGATTTGTCGTTTCTTTTCCTGCAGCTGAAGGTTGCGATGCACTCGGCTGCGCCGAAGGTCTGCCGACACGCGGAGCAACACAGCTGAGGCAGGTCATGCTCAGCGCTCCTGAAATTAAAAAACCGACTTTGTTCATTTTCAGGGACGACATCCATCACTCCGAACTGCTCAGTAGAAACGTTTCTTGATCCTTTATCGCGGATCAACTTTACAACCGTTGTGTGAGCTATTCGGTAGTCGTCTACATATCATTGAGCAGGGTGCGTCAAATAGACTTGGCTTGTTGTTGATATCGTGGCGGCAGGTTTTTTGTTTTTTTAATTATTATCTCTTTGGGGTGAGATTTTGAATGGTTCGATCTTTTGGTGCGAACGCTCGAGTTGTTCAACTTTGGGATAATACACAAGATTAAGTTTTAGCGCAGATGCGGTTGGGAAGAGCTTAATGCAGATGTAGCTGGGAAGAGGAATCGGAGAGACCGCATGAAAGAGAAAGGTCACAGCTCTATGTGAGCTGTGACCTTTTGTTGAGCCGAACGCGTCAATTATTGTTTGACGTTCTCAGCGCCCCAGAGACATGAGCGGTTGGGATTCGTACCCGCACGGGCTGCGCACTCGGTGCGGCAGTTGAAGCGTGTTGTGCTTTGTTGATAATGCAGCCTTCCTGCTGCACCACGGATAACACACTGGTTTACGGGATGTGCTCTGAGGACTTCTGCGCCCCATTCGCAACGGCGACCCGGGTTAGTTGCTTCCCGATTCGCACACTCTGTGACGCACTCTGCACGAGTCTTACTCTCCGCAAAAATAACCTTTTGGTCAGCCTGAATGACTTTGCACGAATCAACTGTGGAGTTAAACTTCGATACAGCAGGTTGCGCGGTCAGTGCAAACTGGCAGCTGCGCACCAAAATCTCTACGCCATTGGGCTGGTTGGTTTTCATGAGATCATCGAATGCTGCAACGCAGTAGTTCAAGCATCCGCGGCCAAAGCCTGTTCGTGGTGTGTTGTCGGTCGCGCTCGACTGCCCAACAACGCTGTAATTACCCTTAGCGTCCTTCTTAACGAGTGAGTAATCGAGTCGGCAAATACGGTCGCCTTGGCCTGTCAAACCGAGGGACGCAGCCTCGTCTGCAAACTCTCTCTCGCCGGCAGCTGGCTTACTTTCGGTTGAAGCTGCCTGATTCATGTTACCTGTTGGTCCACATGAAACCAGCGCAATGACGCCAAGACACAGTGCTGAAAAATTCTTAAACCTAATCATAACACCTCCTATGAACCTATCTCGGAGATTCTGACAGCTCGCTTAAGAGGTATTATTTATAGCTCAGATAATATTGCATTTTATTTCGATTTCTGTTCTTGCTCTTTGTTATTCGTCAGGCTCCGGATGGGCGTCAAGCTGATGTTCTTCCTGGCGTGAAGCTGTGATGAGTTGTGATTTGGGCTTTACTTTGTGTTCATAATACCCTGCAAGAGCGAAAAGAGAGCCACCAATAACAAGCAAATGAAGAATCCATGCGGATATCGAGGTCGCAAAGATAAATTGAAAATACGTTGTGTAGGCGTTGATGAAAAGAAAAGTCATTCCGTACGAGCGCAACAGACTCAAACCCGTTTGGCTCGACGCAAAGAAACACCCCAAAGACACCGCGAACCAGAGTAGCGTGAAGGCTAATCGCTCGACAGTTGAATTAGAGCTGATGATAGCCGTCTCGAAATAGCCAAAAATGGCAAGAAACCAAAGTGACAAATGCATTGTGAGCAGGCCAAAATGAGCATACGCACGGCTGAAGGATTGTTGGCGGGTCTCTAACCAGCGATAGTGAACGTATGCGATGAGTAGCACGACTGCACTCAATGCGAGAAACCGAATAGGGTAGGTCATTCCCAACCAATATGCGCCCCAACCGCTGCTGTAGCCCGTGCTTCCGCCAAACCAGAAGAAAAAGTTAATAAGCCCATACACTAGGAGCAACCGGCTTGAAATTAGATAAGCAACCAAACCGAATATTGCGCAATTCATTCCTACAAGCGCTGGCCAATTTCCTGATCCGGTTGAGTACTGCTTTGCCAATGCAAAAGTGAAAGCCTGAAAGGCCATGGCGGAAACCAGGAGCAGAGCTGCTCCTGCACGCGGAAGGTTTTTCTTGCGATCCAGTGTCCATCCGATGATGGCAGTTGCAATGCAGGTTAAGAGCAGCGTCAATTGAACAAGGGTCTGCGTGTTGGCAAATTTTTTTGCCATCAGAAAAAGTCCCGAGCCGATCGATACTGCACCGAGGATAGAAAACCAGCGTGTGAGGACAACGAGATCCCAGCGGCCAACGGGATAGCGTTCAGCAATTGCAATCATTTGTGAATAAGTAATCAAGTTTGCTTCGACGAGCCGATGCAACTCGGCATGGATCTGACGGTTGTATTTCTCTGGAGTCATCGCTTCACCTGCTCTGCAAGCGTGGTTTGAAAAATTCAATCGAAGCTGCGCTCAAGAGCATGAGTGAACCCCCAATGAGAAAAAATAGACTGCCCTCCGTCTTTTCCCATGCAAATTCATGATAGCGCGTGAACATATTAAGCGAGGTGATTGCTACACCAAAGCCCAGGATGAGGTCGTTTTTGAGGCGGGAGCCGATAAAAATCTGGAGAATGCCTGCGAGAGTAAGGATAGCCGTATTTAAAGTTGCGGTAGATTCAGGATAAATACTTAAAATCAGCAGTGACATGTTGAAGTAGATAAGCCCCACAGTCTCGTAGGCAAGGTAGAGACGCTGCGTGGTTCTTTGGAGATTTCGTTCGTGGTAAACTCCAATACATATCGATAACAGAGCCGCCACTGCCATCGTCTGCGGATCCTGAATCTGAAAAACGTAGTTAGATTTTCCCATCATCATGTGCCAGGAACCAATCCAGTGAAAGAGAGCGAGCAGAGCGAGCACGGTAATAAAAGAGTTTTTATACTTGTATGCGAAAAAGAGCAGGATAGGGATATTGGTGACTCCCATCAGAGTTATTGTGTCTTTCTCGCTGACGTCGATGATATGAGCGAATGTCGCTGTCATGCCCAGCAGCGACAGTACTCCGAGAAGAAGCGCCGTTTTTGAGGAGTAGGCGTAGCGTCCGTAGACGTCAGAACTCAGTTTTATTCCCAATGACAATAGAATGAAGCTCAAACATCCTGAAATAAGGAATGCAATCTCAACTCCCAAGGTCGCAAACATTCCGAGTATCGCAAGGCCAAGAACAATTGCCCCCGAGTAGCCGAGGTGCTTTATAAATGAAGCTAATTTTGAATGAGCTGGTGCATAGCGTTCGCGGAGGATTTCGCTCGTTTTATCTGAAATGAGACCCTCTGCCTGCCACAGAGCCACATCCTGGTAGATTCTCTCTCTTGCTGAAGTGGACTTACCTACACCCTTTTTCCGCTACATGTGGAGCGCCATTGTTTCTGCTGTCTCGGCCATGCGAGAGGCTTCCGCAACTATAGGATTGTACTCTTTTTACCGTTCCGTTTCGGAGGGAAGAAATTACCCGTCTCCTGTTTTGCTTTGCAGTGCAATCAACAGCGATTAAGCAATCTTGCGTGGGAGACCCTGAAGTACAGACGTGAACCCGTTTGTGCAGCTGTTTCGTCTAGGTTCTCGTAACAGCAATGAAAAGTTCAAATGATTCAATCTTATACGGCGAGTTACCGATAGTATACCATCACTCAGCGGGGAGATTGCTGAAATGAAGGTGCGCAGTTTGAAGAATCTTGTCCTTGGTGTTGTGTTTTTTGCCGTGCTTGCTGCCTTTTTTTGGCTGGGCTTGCGCGAGAGCGAAACTCTGAACGCGCGCTCGACCGGGGGTTTTTCTGTGAGGGAGCCTTCGGTAACCATTTCTGGTCAAGGCAGGAGCGGTATAGCCAACCGAATTGAAGCTCCAAACACGGCGCAAATTGTTACCGACGAGGCGACCCTGGGCGAGTTACCCGCTCGTGCGCCGAGTGATGGCAATGCTCCCAAAACAGTCTCTCTCCAGAGCACCACCTTCATTCCTGAGAAAAGTACGTGGCGCGATGGGGTTCAATACCAATGGCGTGGTGGAAATAGAATTCGACCTTTAATTCGATACAGCATTGGTGGAGGAGGTACAGATCCGACGCCCGAGTGGTTCGCCGATAGCATTGTGGCCTCGACGGCCAGCCCAGAGACCGTCGATCGCTTGCAGAAGGGACTTGCTCCTCTGGGTGTGAGCAAGGTCGAATCCCTGGGAACATTCAACACGGTTTGGCAGATTTTAATTTCACCGGAGAACGCTGAGGAGTATCTCGAGCTGAAAGAGAAGATCCGTAACTCAGGATATTTTAGTTCGGTGGATCATGACCTACTTCTTAGAACGGGTAATTTCAGCAACGATGCACTCGTTGCCCTGCAGTATTCGTTGGGTCATGCCTCGACAGGAGCGATTGTTCAGGCGAGTGGCGGTGGTTACACAACTGCTCTCCAACTGCCCGAAGCGAACATCAAAGCGAATACAGCCTGGGCAACGAAGCGTGACTGCACACCTGTTCGTATTGGTGTGCTTGACTCTGGGATTGCGTCCGATCATCCCGACCTTGCAGCGAACATCAACACGAGCCTCTCGCGTAACTTTGTATCGGAACAACTCCTGGCGATGAATTGCGAAAATAGCACAATCCCTGCTGATATTCCGAACAGTATTAATCCGGCGAAATATGGAGATGATAACGGCCATGGCACACACGTTGCAGGAACCATAGGCGCTGTTGGCAATAACAGCATGGGAGTCGCGGGTGTCTGTTGGAAAGCTGAAATTGTTTCGCTGCGAGCCATGAACCCCTGTGGGAGCGGTGCGACTTCACATATTCTTGCTGCGGTGCAATACGCAGCTGCAAACAAAATTAAAGTGTTAAATATGTCGGTCGGTGGAAGCGCCACAGCAGCAGATGTGAACCCTGGCAGTGCTTTCTACAATGCTATCAACTTAGTTACCCAAGCTGGGGGGCTTGTTATTGCTGCTGCCGGCAACAGTGCTCAAAATATTTCGACCAACTTGACTGTACCAGCTTCAATCAACAATCCAGGTGTGATCACTGTGGGTGCTCACAACGCGATTAACGCGTATTCAGTCTTTTCAAACTTCAGCAACACTGCGGTGCACATCGCAGCTCCTGGGGAAGCAATTTTATCGACCTTTCCGATGAATAAAACACCCACGCTTGCGCTGAACGTCAAACAGATCGCTCCCGCTTCCACTCTCCCCAATATCTTTAAATCTGCGGCAGCTCTTATTCCCAACAATGGATACAACTTTCTCGATGGTACAAGCATGGCTGCACCGCACGTTGCTGGAATCGTGGCGTTAGTTTGGAGCTTGGATCCAACTCGAAATGCTGCATCAATCAAAAGCATCGTTCTAGGAGCAGCTGACCAGGTGCCGACATTCTTGGGGCAGGTGATTGGCGGGCGCAGGGTCAATTTGCAGCGTGCTGTCGCAGCCATTGGTGGTTATGCAATTGGCGTCGACCAAGCTTCCGGCTTGAGTCAGTTCGAGGGTAGTATTGGCAGAGCAGAGCCAATATTGGTGAGGTTTGCACCCACGATGAACGTGTCACTGCAGGGAGCCAAACTCAGATTAGACTCTGTCGAAATTGGAATGTGCTCGGATATAGACAAAACCTGTGTCGGGCGAATCCCTGATTCTTTTCCCTCATTAAACGAAAACACGTCGATGCCGTTGTCGGTCGTTGCAACCTCGAGCACGATTCCTGCAGGCTCACTGCGTGTGCTTAATTTATCAAATAACAATGGGCTTTTTGCAGCAAACACGATGTCATCCTCATGCCGTGTGTTGGTCGATGGGAAGGTGATTTCGTCGTTCAGAATTGCCAACATGACGGCCTGTAGAAACGTATGCCGAGCGCTAATTGCGGGAACAAAGCGACCCGGAGGTGAGTGCCGCTTCGCCGATCAGTCTGAAAATCTTTTGGTGGGGATGTGCAATGCCAACTAAATTACATAGGAGCGTTGAGAACGCTTTTAAATTCATTTCTTTGGGTTTGTGCGCAGGCTTTTTCATTTTGTCCTGCTCCGATCCAAACGCAATCGCTATTCCTGTCGGCGCAAAAAGCTCAGCACCAAAGTCGCCCGATGCGGATGTAAGAATCAATCAAAGCGGTACGGGTGAGGCAGATGCAGAATCCTCTTCCGGAGTGCCGTCGGGCTCGCCAACGGGAGAAAGTGTTGGCGTTGTTCCGCCTGCGCAAACTGATCCGTTCGCTTCGGGGGAAGTCAATTCCGAGACTCTACTGGCACTCGCGTCGCTCAGCTCTGCGAATGTCGCTCAACTCTCGAGCGAAGATGTTTCAACAAGCATACAAAGCTCTCGATGCGGTTTCATCGCGAGTGATGCTGATATCATACACCGATTGATCGGTAAGGTGGAGGGTGCAGGTTGGTCCGTCCCTCAGCAGGGAAATCTTTTTACCCGTGCATCTCCGAGTGAGGTCATTACGTTTCAAAACTGCAGGTGCTTGGTGCGTCAGCTGGCAGACCAACGGGGCGTTCTGCTGGTGCCCGTGAATTCACAGTGATTCTGTTCGCTATGCCCTGGTAACCCATTCCAAAAGTATCATGGAGTAGTCGTCTTCAATTGGTGCATTTCGCCATGTGGTCTTGAACAGGCTAAGGATTGCGTCCTGTGTTTCAAAAACGGGTTTGTCACGTTGGCTCAGAGTACGCCTCAGTTTTGAGAAAGAGATAGATTTGCCTGCAGTGCGGCCATTTTCCAAAATGCCATCAGTATAAATGAAGATCCGGTCACCTGGCGGCATGCGGTAGCGTTTGACGTCGAACTCCGGGGTATCATGAAACCCCAGGAGTGAGCCTGCACCGAGTAGAACTTTCATTTTTGCATTTTTGATGAGGTACACCTGTGGGTGGCCACAATTGAGAAGGTGAATCTCGCCTGTTTCGGAGTTCAGGGTCAAACAGACCATCGACATAGCGCGCACAGAGCGAGAAGCGCATGTACAACCGTGTTCACAGCCAGAGCGATGCGCATCAACATTTCTCCGGGATTATGTTGATTGTCGTTCTGGAAAAGTTTGAATACCGACGTCACGGCACCATGCGCGAGTCCGGTAACAAGTATTGGATGATTTTTCTATTGGTGTCGTAATGCCGGTAGACCAACAGACCACCGAGTCCAGATAGCAGCAGAAAAACGCCGGATATGATGAAAAGATGAAAAATTGGCGCAGTGACTGCTCCGCCGCCTGCGGAAAAGATCACTCCTGCGAATGAAGCAACGGTGAACGCAATCAAACCACCGCCCACGAAATAAGACTCAACGCTGCGCGAAAGCATCGAACGAACCGTGAAGTAAGGAACGGTTAAAAAGATGATTGCGGTGAAGAGTTGCCAAGGTCTCAGCCAATGAAACAAGGGTAGCCACTGTGTGATTTCACCGAGTGCGGCGCAGAGCGCGAAAACGGCACAGAACTTCCATGCTTTGTTTAAAATTCTGAATTTATCGATTTGAGCAAAGATCGTATCGAGATAAAACGAGAAGGTCATACCACTCAGGTAGAGCGACATGAGTTCTATACTGTAGCGGAGTTTTGCCGATTCGGGCGAGAGGCGCAGCGTGTAGGAGTGGCTGCCAACAAACGTACCAATTGATATTGCAAACAGGCTATACGGAAGCAGTGTCTTGTATTTACGGGTCACGAGAAATGCAGAAAACGCAAGGCATGAGAGTCGCAATGCAAGAACGAACAAAGCTAGGTCAGGAAGCCCGAGCCAAAAGTAGTTCTCAACTGCCGCGCCGCGCTCAGCAACGTAGGCGGCATCAATGATACCGATGTTCGCGCCCCCACGAATAGACCTCTCTACCCTCGCTATAGACGCTCAAGGCTTGGATGACGAAGGGGAGAATCAAAACAGGAACTGTGTATTCAATGAGATTCACCTCTACGAAATTGAACCGATACCATAACTCATAACGACCTTTCCAGCGTGCATTTTTCCGGAATTCACTGGGTGTGTGCCACTGCGTAGCAACGGTTCCGAGTTCTTCGAGGGTTGCCGTTGGCGTGTTTGAGCTGGGCATTGGCGCGACTACAATTCGATCTGAGAGGTCGATTCTAAGGGGCGCTGATCGGGCGTCTGCCTGTGGTGAACGGACGAACAATATGACCATGATGCTTGCAAGAAACGCGAAAATTTTCCTGGTAGTTGTCCAGAATTGAAGGGCGGGAGCATTGTTGCAACTTCTCAACCCGAGAACATTTTTTGTTCGTTTGACTCTTAACGTATCACTTGGGCGAAATCTCGGCAAACAAGCTGAGATAATTTCCTCAACTTGCTGCTGAGTTCCGCAGAACGTGGCACAACAAATTATACACCTGCTTGTGTCTACTCGTGAAATAAGAGACATATAAGGAATGCGAGGGCAGACTTCATGGTTTCCAAACGGCTTGAACAAGTAAGAGGGATTGACCCCAACAGCACGGTCACTTTGCGTGCCATCGATGAAATGTTCGGTGACGATGGAGCGCCGTTGACAATCATATTCCTTTGTCTTCCTTTTCTTTTTCCAATGCCTATTCCCGGCATCTCTACAGCGTTCGGACTAGCAATCATACTTCTTACTTTCAGAATCGTTTCACCCATTGCTTTGCCGCTGCCTCGCATAGCAGATCGCATCGTACTGAATGGAAAAACGGTCTCAATCATTGCCGATAAAAGCTTCTCCTATGTGGTCAAGATCGAGAATTACGTGAAACCTCGTGCGCAATTCATGACCTCGGGATTGTCACGTTGGCTTTCAGCCCTTGGTATGATTCTTTCAGCAGTTGCACTTGCTCTCCCTATTCCTCCGGTCATTCCACTCACCAATACCCTACCAGCACTTGCGATTACGTTTTTTTCATTGGGTCTGCTGATGCGCGATGGGCTGATGATCGTACTTGGACATCTTATGCACCTCACCAGTTGGGCTTATTTCATTTCCGTCGCTGGCGTAGCATTTTCGTTTGCGCTTAAGTTTTTTGACTACATTCGCCCGTATATTCAGGGGTGAAAGCGTGACGCGTTATAATACGTGCGCGTTAAAATCCTGAGTTTTTTCTGACATGATTTACATTATTTTTCGAAATGGTTTAACCAGGCTTTCCACACGGAAATCGACCTTATCCGAATTTTTTTCTTTTTCAAAAACGACAAAAATATGGTGATTGAGAAGGTTTTTGGGTGAGATGTTGATGAGTAGTTGCTCCCTATAAACCTGTTTTTTGTAGTCTACTGGAAGTTCTGTGTGCTTCTTGATGTTACGTGCGTAACGAAAAAGCGAGCTTGCAAGGATGAGTGGATAAAGCAGCGGGAAAAGTAGAAGTGAACCCTTGCTGAGACGAATATATCGGATGTTGCGCATCTTGAAACCAGACAGACGTCCGAGAATGCGAAGTTTCTGCAGGCCAATCAGAAAAATATGTCCGTGATAAATTGCTGGTGTGATGCTTTTGTCTGACATCCAAATGTCATCAATTTCGTTCGGGGGCATTTGTCTGGATGTCTCACTTTCAAACAGAAGATAGCTGAGTTTGGAGGACAGATTTGAGTATGATGGTGTCGTTAGAACAAGACGACCACCGTTTTTCAAAACGCGGTTGAATTCCTTGAATGCCTTCAATTGGTCGCTGAAGTGTTCAATACCTTCCTGACAGACAACCATGTCAGCATGCTGATTCTCGACGGGTATGCCCTCGCTGATGTCGGCGCGTGTGCAGACCGAGTCTTTGACCAGAAAGTACTCTGGAAATAGGTCGAACGATTCAACCCGAGCTCCATGTTCTCTGAGCATATGTGAAGTGACGCCATTTCCGCTGGGAAATCGATCACAGTGCTTTCGCTGAGTTCATGTTTGATGCTGTTCAGTTAATTTTTTACATGAAATTTTGGACTCTTAGGGTTTTCTACGTGCCTGTCTAACATGTTTCTGCTTCCGATTAATTTTTATACTCTTGTAATATCCGGGCAATAGTACAACTTCGGGGGGGCGGGGC
>VGHE01000021.1 GCA_016868315.1 Betaproteobacteria bacterium | reverse complement strand
GAAGGAATTACCTGTTTTGCGAGCTCGACGTCGCCCCTCTGGATTGCTTCATGCCATGCCTCTGGAACACGTATATCCAAGGCATCTTGCGCCTGCTCGAGATGTTCCCGGTTTTCGTTTGTGTTTAACCATCCACGTTCATCGAGCTGTTGCAGCGTTACAAGACCACGGCGTAGCTTTTGCGGCCAGGGGAGCGCCTCTTTTGCAACTTGATTCTCTTTGCTGAGAGTGTCTGTTGATCGTGTTTTTTCGGATAATCCGGAGACGTTGGAGTTCATGATTTGAAGGCGTTGACCACGGACGTGAGTGACGCTGTGTTGGTTGTGCTTGCTTGCCTCACTTCAAGAAAGCTGGCCGTGGCATAACCTTCTTGAATGAGATTGACATCCTGCTCCGCGACATCGCTGCCACGGCGAGCCTGACCACCAATCATGTAAACGTGGGTGCCCTGCTTGCTTAATTCCTCGGAAGTCATTTTGTGGGCTGTGGGTACATAAACACTGATTGATCCGCAGGAAGCCTGGCGCAGGCCTTTCGAACGGAGGCCAGGGTGATTGAGGTTCAGAACCTCGAGCTTTGGCCATTGGATTTTTTCGCTTTGCTCGACAAAATAAAGTGCGAGCTGTGCGGCATTCTGGAAGGCCTTTTTCATAAGCTCTGAGGTATTGCAGCCGTCGAGATCCACCGACACCGCGATAGCCCGATAACCGAGAGACGCAGCCTCAGTTGCAGCTCCGACCGTGCCACTGTAGTTCACATCCCACCCAACATTCAGGCCGTGGTTTATTCCCGACATGACCAGATCAAATTTGACGTTTTTGAATAGATCATGGAGCGCCAGGAACGCACAGTCTGCTGGTGTGCCGTGCACCGCAAAAGTACTTGTGTCGATTTTTCTCACCAGAACCGGACGAAAAAAGGTCATGGCATGTGACTGGCCGCTGCGCTCTTCATGAGGAGCCACGATGGTGACGTCATGGCCAGCTCCACGCAGGGTCTCTGCCAAGGTTTGGATGCCCATTGCTTGGTATCCATCATCGTTACACAATAAGATGCGCATATTCTGGCTCTCCTCTGAACACGGTGGCGGTGTGATAACCACAATCCTGAACTCTGCCAAGGTCTTTTGCTTGCGAATCAGCGTTGTTGTGCTGAGTGCACTTTTTCTGTGCCTGGTATTCGAACATCATCCGCGGCGGAGCTCAATCGCGGATGCCAGCCCTGTTGACGCAAAGGTGGTGGGATGGCCCTCAGCCAAGACCTTGCAGCGCCGTCCTTCGGCACCAAGTCTGAGTAATATTGACCGGTTTTTGCAGGTCATAACCCAGGAGCCACACCCCATGGGCAGTGAGCAGCAGCGCCGCCTCGCCCAATGGATGCTGCAAGTGCTCAAGCATTTTGGTTGGAAGTCTGAAGAGCAGCGATTTTCCGTTAGAACGCCAGTCTTGAACGGCAAAGAGAAAAAATTTGAGGAGCGCACTGGCCGTAATATTGTTGCGTGGAGGCCTGGACCTGACGACTGTGCATTCATGATAGTAGGACACTATGACAGCAAGTTTTTTGCTCCCGAAGTGCGATTTGTGGGCGCGAATGATGGTGGCTCATCAACGGCATTGATGCTGGAATTGGCTCGGCTTTGGACGCATCCGTTGCATGCTCTTATAGCTAAGCAAAAGTCTGCGGGTACGTGGTTTGAATGCGATTTAGTTTTCGCTTTTTTTGATGGCGAGGAGGCTTCTCTGCCAGAATGGAGCGACGGCGAAAGACTCTTTGGCGTGCGAGACAATCTCTATGGCTCGCGTGATTTTGTGAATCGTTTGCAGCGCAGCGGATCAACAGTCTTGTGGAACAAGAAGCCAATTCGCCTTGTCCTGAACATCGACATGGTCGGACACAAGAAGCAAAATCTTTTTATTACGAGCGGCAGTGATCCTCTGATTGCCGAGCAGTTTATTGCACTGCGAGGTCATGTTCAGCTGCGTAAGGTTCCACTTACAGTTGAAGACGATCATGTTCCCTTCATGCGCATGGGTGTTCCCGTCGTTCATATGATTGACTGGACGAATTTGCAGGAGTGGCACACACCAAAAGACACACTCGATATTGTCTCCGCAGAAAAAATCGCAGCCCTCATGGAAGTCATCATGAAATTTAGTGAAAGAAAGAGGCCTTGAGCATGGCACAACGGATGGTTCTTTTGGGTGGTGCGCACAGCGGCAAAAGCAATCTTGCGCATGACATATGTGCTCCGCTTGAAAATGTTTGCTGGTGGGGGACCGGAGTTGAGTTGCCCCAAGACGGCGACTGGCAGCAGCGTCTCGGTGCGCTCCGTGCTGCGCGGCCAGCGTCCTGGAAAACCTATGAAGGTCCTTGGGCGTGGCCTGTTTCAGGAGTGCGCGAGCCCCAGGGAGCGCAGGTTTTTGTGATGGACAGTTTAAATTTGTGGTTAGCTGCCCAAATCAATCGCTGCACGGCGCTCTATTCGATGAGCCAGTTAAAGACTCACCTCGAGATTGAATTTCAGCAGTTGCTCAGTGCGCTGCAGGCCATCGATTGTCCGGTGGTGGTTGTCTCTGCTGAGGTCGGCTGCGGAGTCGTGCCTACGGGTGAGGCTGGTCGGCTCTTTCGCGATCTTCTGGGGGTTTGGAATTGTGCCCTGGTTGCAGGGGCGCATCATGGAGTTTCCCTGCAAGCTGGACGGGCATTTTATTGGCCCGCAGGACTGCTTGAGCTGCCGAGCGAAGGAGTGCCGTTGCGTGCGGTCGACACGGGATTTTTACGCCGACTTTTAGGCCTGAATCAGTTGCACAAATAGGCTCTGGGACGTAAACAAAACGCTGCTTAAACAGCCCGGGAGTGGGTTGCGTCATTGCGAAAGGGTGCATCCGTGGTCATAAGGCCGAATGAAATCATGCGTCTGAGCGAGAAGTCCAAAAATGTTCAGGACATGTTCGACAAAATTGCCGACCGTTACGACCTTCTAAATCGGCTCTTGAGCGCCCGGCAAGATGTGCGTTGGCGCAAAGCTTTGGCACAGAAGCTTCCTGCACAGGCTGACCGTCAGGGCGTTCTTTACGATGTGGCCTGCGGCACGGGCGATGTGATGTTGACGGTCGCCAAGCTCCGCGCTGACTACGCGCAAATTCGGGGTTTCGACATATCATTCGAAATGCTCCGCAAAGGCGAAAGTCGACCCGATCTCGGAAAATGGATCCGCAAAGCCAATGCGCGTTGCTCATTTACGCAGGCCTCTGCTGAGGCTCTTCCTGCTGAGCCCGCTTCCGCGCATGCTGTGACCATAGCGTTCGGACTGCGCAATGTGGACAACCGCGAGCAGGCTCTGCGCGAGATGTTCCGGGTGCTTAAGCCAGGCGGTCGCGTTCTTGTTTTGGAATTTTTCCAACCGCACAGTACGCTTTTTGCAAAAGCGTTCGATTTTTATTTCACGAATGTGCTCCCCAAGGTGGGAGGACTCATCTCCGACCGTGCTGCCTACCAATATTTGCCTGCGTCGGTTGGATCCATGCCCAGTGCTGAAGCCTTTGCCCAGACACTGCGTGAGATTGGATTTATAAACATAACGCAGCAGATGTGGTTATCCGGTGCCACCCGATTGTTTGTTGCCGATAAACCCTAAATTTTTTCTACAGGGAGCGAAATCATGATCAAACGTCCGAAGATTGCGATTGTTGGTGCAGGTGGAAACGTAGGCGCGGCTGTAGCTCACTGGGCTGCTGTCAAAGAGCTCGGTGAACTTGTGCTCATCGACCTCAAGGGTGATGTGGCTAAGGGTCGTGCGCTCGACCTCACCCAGTGCGGACCGTTTGAATCATTCAACAACAACTTCACAGCGGGTAGTGATGCTGCACTCATGCAAGATGCTGACGTGGTTGTCATGACTGCCGGCGTTCCGCGCAAACCTGGTCAGAGCCGTGAAGAGCTCGTGAATATCAACGCAGGGATCGTCAAAGAAATCTGCCAGAACGTGAAGAAATTCGCGCCAAACTCGATTCTCATTGTTGTATCAAATCCATTGGATGCCATGGTTTATGTTGCAAAGCAGGTCACTGGCTTCCCGCGCGAGCGCGTTATTGGCTCGGCTGGAACACTCGACTCCGCGCGCTTCCGCACCAACATTGCACTGGCCACTGGAGCTTCTGTTGAAGATGTTCACGCCATTGTTCTTGGTGCGCACACCGACAAAGACATGGTGCCAGTTGTTTCCACAGCCTGTGTGGGTGGCGTACCTCTCACAAAAATGCTGACTGCCGAGCAGCTGAACGATGTGGTTGAGCGTACTAAAAAAGGTGGTGCTGAGCTCACCGCACTCATTGGTACTTCGGCTTGGTTGGCGCCGGGCTCAGGAACAGCTCTTATGGTTGAAGCTATTGTGCGCAACCAAGGTCGCGTGCTTCCTTGTTCGGTTGAGCTCAAGGGTGAATTCGGCGTGTCGGATTGCTTCGTCGGTGTTCCCGTGAAGCTGACAAACAAGGGCGCAGAGAAAATCTATCAGTTCGAACTCAGCCCAGCTGAAAGCGAAGCATTCAAGAAATCTGTGGCAGCCAATGTTGAACTCATGAACATCACCAAGGGCTTTCTGTGAAAGAAGGCACTCAGGTTGAGACCCTTGTTCCTCCCCAGGTGCAGGGTCTCGCTCCCACTCAGCAATCGTTTCTCGATTACCAGCTCCGCGCCTTCGGGCAGCGGAGCGCGTCTTTTTTTGCGCTGGAGCTTGCCGGTGAATGCGGCGAGCTTGCCAACCTTGAGAAGAAACTCTGGCGTGACCCCGAATGCGGGGTGGACGCGCAGCACATTGCAGATGAAGCAGCCGATGTGTTTATTGCTTTAATGAACTACTGCAATGCACGCGGAATTGGTCTTGAGACTGCAGTGCGCAGCAAGCTAGAGCGCATCGAGGAGCGCCGCAGGCAGGGCCGCATGGGCCCTACGCCGCGCGCGTAATCGTCGTTTTCAGTCGATTTCCTGAACAGTGAAAATATTCGAATTGCGAGCTGAAACACTCGATGCTGTGAGCGATACGAACACAATTTTGTCGCCCTTATTGAAACCGTGCGACTGGTTCAACTGGACTTTGGTCTCGGCTAGAATCTGGTCGAAGGGGAGAGCGCTGTCGATCGTGAGACCGCGTACCGAGTTCACAAGGTTTAACTGGCGCATGATGTTCTCATTGTAGCAGATGGCTACAACGTCAATTGGGGTGCGCAATGAAGCCAAGCGGTACGCTGTGTAGCCACCCTCGGTGAGACACACAATTGCGCGTGCGCCAATGTCGCGCGCCACTTTTAATGCACCATAGGCAATCGCATCTTCATCGGTCTTCGCTTTGAATTCGACGCGGTTCCAGTTTGCTTCCAGAAATGGAGCAGCGTTCACCAAGGTATCACGTGACATCTCGGCAACAATATCACCGAATGGACCTTCTGTGACTTCCTCAGCCAGCAGCAGCGCATCGGCTCCGTCGGCAGCGGCGTTGGCCATGTCACTGACTTCTGCGCGTGTAGGATTCGGATTTACGCGCATGGAATACATCAGCTCAGAAGCAACAATCACGATTTTGGCAATTTCGTTGCAGCGTGCGATCAGTTCTTTTTGGATGATGGGCAGGCTGTTAGCTGGAATGGAAAGTCCAAGTTCAGAACGGCTCAGCAACACGCCGTCAACGCAGTCGAGGATGTGTGGCAGCAGCTCAAGGCTATCCTTTGAGTCCACCTTCCAAATCCAACGGGGTGGAAGCGCAGCGGCACGATCGCGTACTGCAGGTCCAACCGAAACGCTGGGGTGACGCAGCGAACCTTGCCCCGATTTCTCTGGCATGATGCGCGCTTTCAGTTTGAGAAGCTCATCGCGGGTGGACACACCGTGGATCACCACGTAGTCGGCGACCTGCATAAAGCCGTTTGATAGAACCTCTTCGTCTTGGGGCAGAAGGGGGAGAAGAGTGTGCGGCAGATGGCTGCTTTGCACATCCATACCCGTGAGAAGTTGGGTCGGTTGTGAGGCCATTACCTTCAAACGGAGAGAGTCTCCGTGGGCTTCGATCTGCGTGATTTCGAGAATAGTTTGGCCGTAGGAGACGGTGAGCGTGCTGCCGACTTTCAACTGTGTCTTCATGTCTGGGGAGCTGAGAACAATTTCAACATCCTGGGCTGAAGGGGTTTTGTCGGGGTGCAGGCACGCATCGAAGTCGGCACGTACAGTGACGCTGAAGGGCTCGCCTGCTTTGATTTCAAAATTTCCGCCAGGGACGCGCAAGCGAGCGCGTCGACCTACGAGTCCACAGACAAAGGGCATGAGCCCTGCAGGTGTGGGGCGATGATGCATTTGGCCGAACTGCCGGGTGATTTCGGTGCGGAGGCCTTTGAGCAAAGGCAGCAACGCAGGCGAGACCACAATGCGCAGCGCATCAACATGCAAGCCGCACAAGTGCGTTGCGAGTTTCTCTGCATTGTGACGTTCGAAGGACGATTGTGAGAGTGACCACAAAATCTTTGTTCTGGGAGTCATCGGGAACTTGTGGCTCGTTTGCGGTGCCGTTTGAGTCATGTCTCAGTGTCCTTTTGGAGAAGCACGTCGGGTGCAGGTCTCGGGGTTCATACAGTCGGCGAAAAGCTCCATCCGGTGGGTCTTTAGCTGAAACCCCAATTTCCGGGCAATTTGCTCTTGCAGGTCTTCCAGTGAATTGTCACAAAACTCAACGATTGAGCCGCACTGGTTGCAGATAAGGTGGTCATGATGTTCGCGATCTGGCCCCACAAACTCAAATGTGCTGCGATCTTTGCTAAAAGAGTGCTCAAGCAGCAGGCCGGCAGCGGTCATGAGTTGAAGTGTGCGGTAAACAGTTGCGAGGCCGATGCTCTTGTCCAACTGCCGCGCTCGGGCGGTGATAGCCTCGGCATCAACATGGGGGCCAATCTGAAGCACAGCTTCCACAATGACACGACGCTGCTTTGTCTGACGCAATCCGAGACGCGCCAGGTAGGCATCGAATGCCTCGTGAATTTTTGCATGGTCGGCAGATTTCCTGTGCTCGCCCGTGTCGGCCATAGAATGCGCTTCGTCTCCAGTGTGGTTCTATTCCTACCGTATAAGGCACAAATGCTCATGTGCCAACTTTGGGGAGCAGGCGGCCAGAATTCCCAATTGACCGGTTTTCCCTGAGGCCTCAGTGTAGTACTGAGTGTGGCCTCAGGGGTCACGGGGAGCAGTCTGAAATGAATTTTCTACTGGGCAAACCAAAGTGGGTGCGCTGGACTCTGGCATTCGTTTTTCTCGGATTCGCCGCAACGACGATCCACGAGCCTGCAAGTGCAACGGGCAAAGTCACTTCCGCAGGGCCGCTATTGACCTGTCGTGAGGTTCGAAATCGTCTCGATTTGTACCTTCAAAATCACTATGTGTACCGAAGTTTCGATAAGGAACTCTCGCGACGCACGTACGGTAAATTTTTTGAAACACTCGATCCGGGTAAATTCTATTTCCTGAAGTCCGACCTGACTCAGTTTGTCAAATACGAAGATAAAATCGATGAGTTGATTGCTAAGGCTGATTGCAATTTCATTTCAGAGATCCACAAGGTTTTCCTGGTGCGCGTCAAAGAGAGAAGCGCACATGCCGAAAGCCTTCTTGCTAAGCCATTTGCGTTTAATGCTCCCGATGAAATGTCAATTGGGAAGCAAGAGTGGGCTGCCGACTCCAACCAAGTCAACGAGCGTTGGCGCAAACGGATCAAGTTTCAAGTGATGACCATGAAGGATCCCGATGGCGAGCCAAAGGCGCGTGAGCGCCTGAAGCGACGCTACGATCAGATCCGCAAAAACTATGAGGAGATGAGCCCAGATGAAGTGGCAAATCTGTTTATAAATGCATTTTCTCTTTCACTCGATCCACACTCAACGCATCTGTTGCCGGTTGAGCAGGAAGATTTCAACATCCGCTTGGGCAATCAGCTCGAGGGAATCGGTGCAACTCTGCAAGAGGTTGACGGTTACATCACTGTTCAGGCTCTGATTGTGGGCGGCGCGGCCCAGCGCGATGGTCGTCTTAAGGTCAGCGACAAGATTGTTGCTGTCGATTCAGGCGATGGCCAGGGCTTGGTTGACTTAATTGACATGGAGCTCAGCAAGGCGGTGCGGTTGATTCGCGGTAAAAAAGGAACCCGCGTGGTGCTCCAGATTCTGCGCAAGTCAGAGGCTGGAACAACCGAGCGAGTGACTATTCCAATCATTCGCGATGCAGTCAAAATCTCTTCTAGCGAGGCGCGCAGCGAAGCGGTCGATGTAGGTGGGAAGAAGCTTGGTGTGATTCGGCTTCCTGCGTTTTACACCGATTTTTCATGCCGCGCACGGTTTACGCGTGAGTGTGGCGGAGCTGCGCTGCATGTTCTGCGCGAGTTGAAGAAAATGTCCTCGTCCAAAGTCGAAGGAATTGTTCTCGACTTGCGCAGCAACGGTGGCGGAGATCTCGGTGAGAGCATTCAATTGGCAGGTTTGTTCATAGAGGAAGGCCCTGTTGTTCAAACGGTAGATAGGCGTCGATTGCGTCGGCCTTTGCTCGATTCCGACCCCAGTCAACAATATGCGGGTCCGTTGGTTGTGCTCATCAACAAACACAGCGCCTCGGCATCCGAGATTGTCGCTGGCGCGCTCCAAGACTACCGTCGTGCCGTTGTCGTCGGCGATAGCCATTCCTATGGCAAAGCGACTGTGCAGGTTGTTCAGGAGCTCCCGGGAACCGAGGGGCGCGTATCCAACGGTGCTCTCAAAATCACGCAGCAAAAGTTTTATCGGCCAAGTGGGCGGAGCAATCAGGAGATCGGTGTGCAATCGGACATCGTTATCCCGAGCTTACTTGAGGCCAGCGATGTCGGTGAAAAAGAGAATGACTTTGTCTTAAAGAATGATGCCATTCAGCCGACTCCAGGCTTTCGCGTGGTTGGCAAGGTCGATGCGCTGATTCCAACTCTCGAACAAGCCAGCAAAGAGCGCGTTGCAAAATCAAAAGAGTTTTCCGAGATGCGCGAGAAAATCCAAAAAGCGCGCAAGGAAAAAGACAAAGCGAGTGTCTCGCTGCTCGAGGATGCAAAGTCCAAGGCTGACAGGCTCAAGGAGAAGGAACAAGAAGAAGCTGATTTGAAAGAAATTCGTGACGAAAATATCGTCGTCCGAAAGAGTGACCTGCAGCTTGCGGAGACCCTCAACATTTTGAAAGATCTTGTTGATCTTCAGGCTACCAAGCCCGCGAGTCAGGGTAAGGCCGGATTGAGTGGCCGTTAATTTTCCGATTCGCGTTGACCCTCCGCCCTTATTTATGCCCGCTTCTCGTGGGCAGTTTTCGGGGTTAAATTTATTTCTGGCATTTTTTAAATAATTGTTTTAATTCATTTTTATTATAAAATTTAATGGGCAGAAAAATCTTCCGATACGTCTTGTGAAGGGTCGATGAAGACCACAAGCAAGGAGTATTAACAATGAGAGTAGCGATTGCAAAGGCACTTTGTTTGGCGGGCGTCCTGAATGTTGCTGTGGCCTGCGGAACATCCAGCGATGGGTTGAACACAATCACAATGCCGCCTGCCACCCGTTCTGACGACAACTCAAGCTCCCCTAAAGATTCAGCCCAAACTCTGCCCTCTGCAAGCGCTGATAATTCATCCGGCAATAACTATTTCTATTCATTCGCGCGCAGCAAGCCAGACGATTCTGTTGGCATGCAGCAATTCGGTAGCGCACAAACCAGCATGGTCAGCGACGCAATCAAGAAGCTGAGCGGCCTCAGCTTTTCTTCTGATGTTGAGACTTCGCCACTGAAAGTGCGCGTTGCCGACGTTAAAGCAAAGCTCGATGATCTGCGTCAAAAGGTTCGTGCACAGGATACCGTGGTTATTTATACTCATTCTCACGGTCTTCCGCTCGGACTCGGACTTGACTGGGAGACGCGCAATAAAGAACTTGTGACCTATAAGTGGGAGGAGTACGCAGAGGCAATTGTCAGTCTTCCCGCAAAGAATGTGATTGTCTTCACGATGTCCTGTCATTCAGGCTACCTCACTGAGGCACTGAAGAAGATATCAAATAAGTGGGAAGGTTCGCGGAAAAATGCTGGTCGTAGCCTTATCGTGTTGACCGCTGTTTCAACCGAACAGTTGTCCAAGTCCACGGATCAAAATCTTCAGAGTGGAATTGGTAACCCATTCAACTATGCGGTACGCACCGCACTTGCAGGTGCCGCCGATGGAACTGTGGATGGTAACAAGGATGGCAAAACATCGTTCGATGAACTTGTGAAATACGTTATCAAGACTGCGAAGGAAAAAAGTACAGACCAGTATGCCGAACCACAGTTTGCAGGCGAGTATGTTGCTGATGGCAGCTTGTTCTGAGGAGAAATGTGTTTTCAGAAAGGAGGATGTGTGTGTTGCATCCTCCTTATTTTATTTTTCCAGAGCGGCGAGAATATCTTTCTCCAGGCTCTCCGGAGAAATATTCGGCGCATAGCGGCGCAAGACGTTGCCTTCTTTGTCGATAAGAAACTTAGTGAAGTTCCATTTGATCATTTCTGTTCCGAAAAGTCCTGGCTCTGCGCTCTTGAGGAACGAATACAAGGGGTCAGCCTTGTCGCCGTTCACTTCGATTTTAGCAAACATGGGGAAGGTGACGTTGTAATTCAGAGAGCAGAAGTTTTTAATTTCCTCTTCGTTGCCCGGCTCTTGTGCTCCGAATTGATTGCAAGGAAATCCAAGTACAGAAAAACCTTTGCTTGAGAATTTGTCGAACAATGCTTGGAGGCCTTTGTACTGCGAGGTGAAGCCACACTTGCTGGCAACGTTCACAATGAGAATGACCTTGCCATTGAATTGAGAGAGAGAAACCTGCTCTCCGGCAATACTTTTTACGGAAAAGGAATGGACAGATTCTGTTGTCATTGTGAAGCTCGCAAGGTTAAAGGTTTGCACCCAAACGTAGACCAACCGCTGGTATGGTGAGCTTTTCTGCTCCTCCTTCCCCATTAACAGTGGCGGTGTGTTGGATGTACTTGAACCCCAGCATGAGATCAACATATCGCCTGGAAAGTGCGAAAGTTAGAAAAGTATCTGACTCCAATTTGAGTCCGAGGCTTAC
>VGHE01000020.1 GCA_016868315.1 Betaproteobacteria bacterium | reverse complement strand
CAGGCTTGGAGAGTTGTTGGCAATCGGAATCAGTTCACTCGCGAGGCTCGCCGAGCTCAGGCCGTAGTCGTCAATAACGCGCACTTGGCAGAAGACTTTTGTAGACGATGAATAAGCGCGGTTAGGCAGGTCACGGCTGGTTTCGGCAGCCAGCAGCACGGGTTCCGAATCGCCTGACTTCTGATACCAGGAGTAAATGACCGTGCGTTTCTCTTTTGCGTCCACCAAGCACTGCGCTGCTGTATTGCCATCGCTTCCGGGGGCAATCGACGGAGGCAAAGTGAGAACCGGCAAGCTAATTTTTCGTGCCACTTCGTTCGAGCAGATCTTCGTGAAAGTCTTGTGGCACAGGCGGAACGAGTACACGTCGTCGTTCGTAAAGTTCGCACCAGGCGTGTACTTGGGCGGATTTTCCTTGGCGTTCAAGGTTCCCATTGTTGGAGCCGTGCTGATGACAAATTCCCAGTCATTCAGAGAGCCTGAATACAAACCTGTAACTGCGTCGATGGTCGGTAGTGGCGGCGGAGTGATCACGTCGGTGTTCAGAACGCTGTCGGGTGATGACTTGCTGATGGTTGCCGAGACGTTCGTTCTCCATTCCTTCACGGAGTCGCTCACATCTTTATCGCTAATAATCTTTTTGCTGAGGCCTTCGTTCAAGACCTCACCGAGGTTCACAACGCTCACCGCAACAGTCAAAGCTTTGCTGGCCACTAAGGTCTTCGGTGCATTTGCAGGCTGCGAAGCCTCAACATTGGCAACGATTTCTTTGAGCGACTCAATGAGTGTCGTAACTAAACCCTTGGGGAGCGTTTTGAGTGTTGTCTCAATCTTCTTTGCGGAGTCGAGTGCGTCCTGCTTGCCTAGGTTTTGTTGCCCCGCATTTTCGACACCGGTGGCAACATTCGAGAAGACGTCAAACGTCCGTTCAATTTTTTCAGCAATCTCTTGCGAGGTCAGTTCGGAAGTCGCATTCAGTGAGAAGAACAGTGAGCTGCTTGACTGAGAGAAAGTGTCGAAGATGGTGCGCATCAGATCTGCGCCGAAGATGACAGATGTTTGACGCACATCGCCAACAGCCTTCAATGCACGCTGCTGACTTCCGGGCAAGCGCACAAGGAGTTTAATGTTACGCAGAGATTCGTAAGCTAACTCCGCCTTCTCGGCGTTCGAAAGGCTGCGACCCACAATCACCATCATGGTGTTGTCGATCTCTTTGCGCATAGCGCTGTCCTGACCCTTCAATGCACTCGCATAAAGTGCGTCGAGGCCAGGTTTTGCAGCAGCAAGTCGTTTGATTGAGTTTGTTGAACGGAGTTCTTCGATGGTTGGATCGCGCGGTGCCGCTTGCTCGCCCAACAAACCACAAGCCGTCAGAGAATAAACACCTGCGACCGCCATCAGCCTGATGGTTGCCCGTGTAATTCTAGATTTCGGCCTGATATTATACATAAAACTCCTGTCTAGTTTGGGATCGGAACAACACGGGAGATCATGAGGAGGCTAGTTTCCCAGTGAAATTTAACCGTTCAATTTCACGCTATTACGCCATCATTTTTCCGACGGTACTTATTTTCCTCGCGATTTACTCGTTGAACGTTACCTCGAGCCGGGGTTTTGCCCGCTCCGACGCGGACGCGCGAAAGCCGAATTCAAGCAAAACCCTGTCGGATATCGTCGAGCCGCGCACGGACATCGTTTTGTCTGCTGTTCTCGATGCTCAGGTGCATTCTGAAGCTGCGTGTGCAAAGTTCCAGGCCACGATTGGTGGAACCAATGCTCCATGGGATTTACGCCTCGATAAGTTCGGTGGCTGCGCGTCTTCTGCGAATCCACCAGCGCCTCCGCAGAGCCTCGTGCACTGGACGGTGCGTGTTGTTGCTGAGGGAGCAGCTTTTACCGGATCGCTTTGTAGACCTCGTAATCTTTCAAAGCCAGGGTATGAAGAGTGCTACGGCGATTTCAAACTCCCCAGTGCACCCGTGTTGCAGAAGTTGTTGTCTCAAGATGACAACTACGTTGCTCTCCTTATGGCAGGTCTTCTTGAAGCGGCTCCCATCACGACCACCACAAGTTACAACTCCCCTCCTGGTCGGCGTCAATATCGCTTCCCCGGAGGTCTCGCACGTTCAACCACTTTGCAGGCTTACTGGATTCAGTTCGCAAACGATGGTGAAGAAATTGTTCTCACTCCCCGCAATCGCCCTGCTCCGGCGCGTAAATATTTCTGGGGCAAGAAGCAGGGATTCACTTTCCGAAAAGAGGCCTTCCAGGTTGAGCTTCTGAAACCAGAGCCGGCAACTGTTGCAGCCTCAGGTGAAGCTACGGTTGCCGAGCAGCCTGCTGCACCGGTGACACCCCCAACGCCAGAGCCAGAAGTCTTTGTTGCAGATGCACAAGTCAAAGACCCTGTGCTTATTAATATTCAGGTCGACCCCGCCTACCATTCTGAGGAGGCGTGTGGGTTGCTGCGCGATGCCTTTGTGAGCACCTCGAGCCCCTGGGGAATCACTCTGGGTAATGTGGTGACTTGCAGCTCGATTTCTCCGGCTCCCATCCTAAGCCAAAACGCACACTATTGGCGTTTGGGCATTGCTCCTCGCGAAGGACGTGCTCACGTGACGCTATGTCGTCCGGTATCAGCTTCGGGAAGCGAAGAGTGCTATGGCCACATCAAGCTCGCACCAGAATCTAAAGTAGTGGCAGCGCTCAAGCAGCCAAGTTTTGTTACCTTGCTGACTGCGGCTGTGCTCGAAGCATCGCCTGTGTCTGCGTACATGGGTAATGGGAGCGTCCAGCCTAAGCGCGACGCGCGTTTGCCGGCACAGCTCTCGAATCCGCCCCGCCTGTCTGCGGTTCAATTTGGTTATGACCGCGGCGGTCTGCGATTAAACATTTCTCGCTTGCGCCGCAATGCAACTGTTGGAACTCATTTCCTTGCTGTTTATCCTTCAAGCGCAGCACGAAATAACACCTTCCAACGTGCTATTGATCAGACTCTTGAGAAGCTCGACCTAGCGAAGCTTGCACCTAAACCCGCAGCAACGGCGGCTGCTGTTCCGACCGCGGTCGTTGCGGTTCCGGGAGTTGTTAAAGAGAGTGCCGCTGTTGTACCCGCAGCAACACCTTTGGCTGTCGCTGCCGTCACAGTTATTCCTACGGTTACACCCACCGCTGCTCCAACAGTGGTGCCGACCTTGGCTCCGACGGTTGCTCCCACTCCTGTTCAAACTCCTCCGCCACCTCTGCCGACGGCGCTCCCGCGCCCAACAACCACGCCCGTTCCTGTTCCCACGCTGCAGCCCCTAGCACCGAAGGCTGTCGGACTTCCTCTTGTTCCGAATCCGTCTGTTTCCCCTACGACAGCGAGGCCAACTGTGGCACAAATTCCTGTTCCTCCTGCTCCACAGCCTGCAGCCGTGAGTCGTCCAGCACCTGCACCCGCCAAGGCGCCTGCAGTTGTCCAACCGCAGCCCGCAGCTCCAGCCCCCGTCGTTCAAGCAGCGGAAGCAAAGCCCGCCGCATCCGCGGTTGATATCGGCCACACCAAAGCAGCCGGCCTAATACTGAATGTGGCCGGACTTCCCGTTCCGCGCGCCAACCAGAAGCGGTTTTCTTCCGTGCTGACCTACGGATTCGATGCCAAACTCTGGAGCCACGAATCAACACGCTTTGGACTGCGTGCTGCACGTGCGCGCCATGCTTACTCGCTCTCCTTTACCCCCGATGCCACGCCCATTGATGATGAGGATTCTGAAAGCACTAGTGCGAATGAGAAGACCGCAACTGCCGTGCGTTACGAGAACACGATTGGGTTGAGCTTCCACCAAGCCGTTGTTGTGGCTCAGCGGCGTCTGCAGCTTGAATTGCATGGCGGCGAAGTCTCCTACACCACACAGTGGAGCTACGAACGTGCCCTGACCAGCAAGATTTTCCCAGCACTCAGCAATGCGGCCTACAACTACGGTTTCCGACTGTTGTGGGTTCCATGGCTTGAGAACTCGGGCGACGTGTTTGGTTTGGAAGCTGAATGGCAGAAGGGCTCAAGTCTAACGGGGCGTGTTCTTGGTCTGCATTTGGGCTGGCGCGTGTCTTACCATGGGGACGACATCCCAACTTCTGTGCCTGATCTTCTTATTGATCTGTATGGTAAGGTTCAGATTGGTACCTACAAGACACCCAATCCTCTGAGTGGCGTCCAGGAAGACATCAGGACCAATACAATTCTTGTTGGTACAAGTGTGAGCTTCATGTGATCCGGCAAATCCCAGTTCATGAAGCTCATGTGCTGCAAAAAAAGATCATCTCAACGGACTCACTTGATACCCTCAATCTTGTCGAAAAGATCTGAGGATAGTAGCAGAACATCGGCGGGTGAGGCATGTGAGCTTTCTGACTTAGCGCTCGCGCGTGCGTAGAAGTTGGTTTCACGCGCGTCCATTTCCGGCGTCGGCCGTTTCGTTATGCGCCTGAAATAATCCATTTTCACAAGCTGGAAGAATTGTTCGAGATCTTTATCGGTAAGACCTTTAGGTGCATTACGTGAAACTTTATCCATGCGGCTAATACCGTGAAGCTTCTGCGCGTATCGGCCTGATTCGAGCAGCTGGAACATGGTTTCTGCCAAGTCCACCATCTGCCCAACATACTTTGTGTTGATGTTGAACTTGGCCATGAATGCAAGCTCAGCCTGGCTCAACCCGTCTTCACCAAACGCTCGCAGCTTTTTGAGATACGAAGCGCGCGTGATTTCATAGAACTCCTGCAAGTCAAATTGCGTCGGAAACTCGCCCCTTTGTTGTTGTTGCTGCTGAGGGCTCTGCTGGCTTGCTGAAGAATTTGTTCCCGCTCCTGCGTCGCTCGCGGGCTTTTTGCAGGCAGCAAAGAGTGTAAATGCAGCCATCATATTGATGAAGAGAATCCTGTTCATTTTCATCTACCTCTACTCGTGACAAAACAAATCTTGGGCTTCATCTCTTTCATCGAAACGCACCGTCAGCATGTTCAGCCAGCCTCCGAATAAGAAGGCGAACTGCTGTCCATCGTCGAGCATGCAGTGCCCTACTGTGAACAGAGTCGAATCCAACTCTTCTTCTATCGGCAAAGCCTTGCATAAACCTTCGGTGATATTGAAAAATCCGTCGAATGCTGGGCTTTCCAGAATCTGAAATCTCGAGGGATTTTGGTCAGATGAGCAAACAACGCCTGGCTTCAGACTTTCATGAAAATCTGAAGCCAGGGCAGCGTTTGAGGCCACCAGAGTGATGATCAAAACCGATCGTTCGCGCACATCCATGTGCTCCACCCCCGTTACCGAAGGTTCGGAATCGCCCCGGGCGAGAATGAGTAGACGTGTCTGAATTATGACGCGCTGGAGGAGGGTCTGCAGCGCACCCGCAATGATACGGATGCACTGCAATCAGAAGGCGAGCTTAACTCAGTGATTCCCGGACTTCTCGGCTTCAGATTTCTGAACCGCAATCATCCAGATCACAATTCCAAACACTGCCTTCGCCACCAGGTCGGCGATTGTATATCCCACTTGAATGGTTGTTTGAGCCGTACCACCCGAAATATTGATGTAGGGAGCCATAAAAACAATTGGATAAAAGCCCCAGGAGGCCAAGGTCAACAGACGGGCCTTCTTGATGAGTTCACGCACATTTGCAGGCTGACGCTCGATGGATTCGCCGAGGCCGCGGTACAATTCCCAGATGATATACAAAAATGGAAGTGCAGAGAGTGTGCCCCAAAGTGCTCTTGTGGGAACGTCAGCTGCGATTTCTCCCGGATAACCCAGAATAATCATCAGCGCTGCAGCAAAGCCCAACTTCTTGGCCTTGCTCGCTGTTTCTTCGCGGCTCAAGCGCATCACGAGAACAAGCTCGACGAGCAGGAGAGGCACTGTGAGAAGCCAGTCGACGTATCGATAGGCATCATTAAATGCCACACCTGTGGCGCTCAAAACGCCATCTTTTACCTGGTAGGCAGCCTCCCAGCTCTCGAAGATTCTCAGGTAGTGGTATGTTGCAATAGCACACACCAATCCAGAAATTGTGACTGCTGTTTTATAGTGGTCTGAAACCTGAGAGCGTCCAAACCAAAGAAATAGGGTCGCTGCTCCCATCGCAGCAAGCGCAAAAGAGAACGCATTATATATCAATGAATACTGGAAAATACTTAACATCTCCATAAATACCTCCTGAGGAACAACCTACTTTACTGCTGATATCCGCCTGTTTGCCTCTCAAAAATCCGGTGTCATCCGTTTCGAGCCTACCTGTCTCTAAAGAGTTTGTCGTCGGATTTGGACAATAAATAAGAAATATTGACGCTCGGTTAACCTGCGTGTCGTAAAATCGGGTGAGACTCAAAAACTTGAACTCAAATTATTTCGTCGGGTGCTTGCTCCACTCAAGTCCTGCAGCGGAGAAAATAACCCTGAGATATGAGCACATAGTAATTGAAGGCCAAGATAAAAAAAGCACAGCAGTGATAATTGGGTTTAAATTGGATATTCTCGAACACATTTTCAGTTGTTTCAGCTTAAGTCCGCTACCTGATGCAATTCAGGGGCAGTCTGGCGCAAAATCAGGGGTAGGGTCATGAGGTCAGTAAAAGCATCGCGAAGCCAAAAAAGGGTTGAGGATGCGGGATGTATCGTTGTGACGGGAGCCTCCAGCGGCATTGGCGAGGCAACGCTCAGGCTCTTTGCAGCGAAAGGATTTAAGGCCATTGGGATTGCGCGCCGTGGGCAAAAACTTATCACAATTACGGATCAGTTGAAGCGTTCTGGTTTGGCTGCTTATTGGTACGAGTGCGACTTGTCCGACAAAACCGCAACCACACGCGTGTCAGAGCAAATTCTGGTTGAGCACGGTTGTCCTCAGGCCGTGGTATTTAATGCCGGAGTATCAGCGAACAAGAATTTTTCAGAGAATAATTCCTCGGATCGCTTGGATGAAATGACTCTAAATTATTTGAGTCCGACTTGGATGCTCGACGTCTTTCTGCCGCAGGCGCAAAAGCGGAGGTCGGGACACTTTTTGGCTATAGGCTCTCTTGCTGCGTGTACTTCTTTTCCGGGAAACGCAACCTATGCCGCCAGCAAAGCAGCCCTTGCGGCTCTGTGGCAGAGTATCGAGCATGAATATGCTCATGCCGGAATTTCATTTAGTACAGTTCTTCCTGGGCTGATTGAAACGGAAATGACCGAAAAACTGAGTGCGTGGATTCCGAAGCGCAGTGCACAGAGTGTTGCTGATTTGATTTATAAAACATTCGAAAAGCCTGGAATGGCAAAGACCAATGGCGTTGAAAATCAGGCTATTCTCACAATGACCAGGCTTTTTCCTGAAACCACGCAAAATATCATCACCTCACTGCAATCATTCATTGTGCCAAAAAGGAAAAAATCGTGAAGCCCTGGATTGTTGTTTCTGGAAGTTCGGGTCTCATTGGCACAGCACTCGTGGAGCGACTGGCTCAGCAGTTTGAAGTTGCAGCGCTTGATATCAAATTGCCTGCAGAGGGTGCGAGTAGCAGCGGCAACGTTCATTTCTTCAAGGTGGATTTGGGTGATGCTGGAGCGATTCGAGCATTTTTCGATGCACATCCCCGCCCGATTCAGGGCTTTGTGAATCTTGCAGGTTACTATGATTTTTCAAATCAGCCTTCCATACACTACGATCGATTAAAGCTTGGATTGTTCGAGATTGCTCGGTGCTACCTGCAGCTGAAGACTGAATTGAGCCGTTTCATTCAGGCAAGCAGCATGGCCTGCCTCGAACCTGTTGCAAATGGTTCGTTGATTGATGCAAGTGCGCAGAGTGTTGCACGCTGGGAGTATCCGCGCTTCAAGAAAGAATCAGAAGATATTATGCGGGCTGAGCTCGCGAATGCGGCCTACGTGGAGATGGTTATTGCTGGCGTTTACACAGACTTTTGCGAACTGGTACCGCTCTATCATTTCTTGGATTGCCATCTGAATTTCAGATTGCAGCGATGGTTCTACCCGGGCGATGGGAATCAGGGTCTCACCTACATTCACTTGGATGAACTTTGTACTGCCTTTCAAAAGCAGCTTTTATCTGAGGTGCGGCATCGACGCTTGTTGCTGGGTGAGTCTGAGGCCACAACTTACAAACAGATTAGTTGCATTGCAGACAGAGAGGCGTTTGGCTTCAGATTACCAAAAATCCGTGTTCCCAAATGGCTTGCGCGGTGGGGAGCGTTCTTTCTAGCGAAGTTGAGAAAAAGAGAATTCTACCAGCCTTGGATGATTGATTTTGCCGATGAGCACTATCAATTCGATCTTGCAGCGACACAAGAACAATTGGGTTGGACACCGGTGCGGAAGCTAAAAGACGAGCTGCCTGCAATGATTCGCAGAGCCACAGAGAATCCCGAGAAGTGGCGAATGCTCAATTCACAGAGGCCGTGGCATGCGAGCGACTGGAAACAACTTCCTGCATCTTTCTTCACGAGCCCTTGAGTTTGTAGACGGGAGCGTGGGTTGACGTCGGTTGAGGCGTGCCAGGGCTTTTGGCCGGGTCTACCGAGCCAGATCTAGGCTCTGATGAAGCGCTTGAAGAGAAGAGGCTCGACTTGTCGACGGACTTTGCAATCACCAGAGCCAGTCCGGAGACTTTCGCGGTAGCCGCGCTGGGCAAGGGCAGGTGCAGTGGCTCTGCTTGCGGCGCAATAGCAAATTCTTGAGAATCGACCTTCACCGACCCTGGTTTCGCATCCACGAACTTCATTTGAATTTTGAGTTGCGGATTGTTCGCAAGCGCATCGCCTGGAACTTCAAACTTGAGGGTCTTTTGGCTTTTAGGAAACAGCGTGAGCTGTGAACCTGGCTTCAGGTTGTTGCTCGCCACAACAACCACTTTACCCGAGGACGAGAGCAGAACCAGATTGACCGACTGCACGGCAAAATCAATCTGTGCGATTTCCTCTAGGTCAGTTGTTTGCAATTCAATCTGAACCAGGCGCAGAGGCTTGGGCAAAGATGGTGTTAAAGGACGGCTATCTTCAGGATTACCAACTTCCACTGCGTGGATCGTCGAGGTGTCGAGCTCGAATGAACATGCAGCTAGCAGCAGGGCAAAAGCTATGCCCAAAGAGGAACGCACTGCCTGGGTTTTGGTTAGCTTCATCCGCCTCTCCCTTTTTTGGCAATGTCGGTTCTCGCAGTAAAAAACTTGAGATCCTTCTGGTTTTACTTGCCACTGCTCTTATTCTTGCCTTCAAGAATCGGGAATGCCTGGAAATTTACTTGCACGAGCTTCTCAGCTGAGCTTTCCTCATTCGCAATTGCAAAGATGCGCTTGCGAAACTCTTCAAGTGTTTCGCGGATTCTCTGGGCTCCTGTTTCGCTTACCGCGAGAGTCACTGAACTCACGTTTCTTTCCTCTGGGCTAAATTCTGGTCCGAGGCACTCGCGCGCAAGCTCAAGCATCTTGAGATGAAATCGAATTACGCCAAAGCCCGGCACCGTTCCGCCTGTGCTGAGGTTTTTCTGCTTCTTGAAATAGAGACTCTCACGAACTTCCAGCAAGCCCATGTGAGTGAGCAATTCTAGGCTCTCGCGGATTTCAGTGGTGGAAATCGGAACACGAAATTGCTTGGCAAGAATCTGTGGAGTTGCTCCTTCTGGGAAGAGCTCAAGTGCTTCAAAGACCAAAACGTGATGCCAGGCGCTGAAAAAAAGGATGGCATCTTTTGAGCTTTCTTCTTTTTGGCGGTTGCCGGCCACATCGAGCAGGGCATCGTAATCCTGAATACGCTCACTCACATTGTTGGAGTTCTGCAAACGCACGAGTGAAGCAAAGAATTTGCGCTCTCCTGCATCGAATCCAAGTGCGTCTGAGACATTGCGCACATGCTTAAACATCAGCTTCCGTGAGCCTCTAATAATCGTAAAGATGATGTTGCTTGCACCTAGGTTTAGGTCTTCGGCGAAGCGCATGTAGGAGTATTTTTCGAGAGAGTTTTTTGCGAGCTGATAAAGGTCTTCAAAGTAGGAACGGTAATTCGAGTAGCTTGTGAGTTCGATTTGTTTTCTGATCGTTTTAAGATCATTGTTCATCTCGTGGCCACTCCGGTTATCTTGGTTTTGGAAGCATAGCGCACATTTTCACCAAGTTCCTCTGAAAGGGCACGCGCCGGCTGGTGCGGGGTGGGGGAGAACTCGCCAGCGCGTGCACCGGTTCCTGGGTCAGAGCTGTTCAGCATCCTTCTTGCCGAGTTCAACTTCCGTTCGAAGAATCACAGAGTCGCCTGCCATAGGCACAAAAGGAACATTCAAGTCGTAGCCCAATGCCTGTCCGAGACTAACCGTGTCGGCGAGCAGTTTCTCACCAAAATTACATTCGCCGAATATATATATTTTATTCATGACTTTGCTTGCGGCAACGGCAGTTCCGCTGATGTACGAGCGCTCTTTGCTGGCGTGAAGTCTGATGTTCTGGCGGCCAGAACGGACAGAGCACTGCTCGGATTCAGCTGGGGGCTTGGGTGGTTTCGATGGTGTCGTAACAGTTGTGACTCCACCGATCTGAGCATCGCTTCCCTCGATCGCACCGGGCTGCAGTTTTGGCAAAGGCGCGAGGTCATTGCGCGGTTCAGATGGGAATGGCACGTATGTTAGTTCTTTTTGGAAGTAGGTTGCTTGCTTGTTGGTCACAATTGCAAGTCCTCTGAAATCGCTACCTGCGCGCACTTCGATCAGTTCGCCTTGCTTACAAGATTTTCTGTTGAGGCTAATCTTGAGACCTTTGGGATAGCTCACTTCCGCAGAGAACTCGTTTTTGCCTGAGTACTTCAAGTTAATCAGGTGCGCGCCTGCATGCACAAGGCAGGTTTTCCCAATTGGCCGTGGAAAAACAGCGGCCAGAAGTTGATAGGCGAGTGGCAGAGACATAGATTTCTCAACCACGATTGCGCCTTTTTTGGATTTTTCTGCGACCGGAACGCTGAGTGCAAATGCTGTCTCGTCTGATTCAACTTGCTTTTCGAGAGCATTGTTTGACTCTTCAACAATCTCGTTTGCGTTCTTGGCTGCATCGAGATCAAATGCCGTACCGCAGCCCGTAACAACTCCCAGGGCGGACACCAAGCTTACGAGCTTCACCATATTTGCCATTTCGGACCTCCCAATTTATTTTCTGCAACCGAGGAAATCCCGGTTTGATATTCATTTCGGAATTTTTCGGAATAACTTTAATAAAATAACGATGAATTTATATTATTACATTTATTCTGGGTATTTACGATTAAAAATGAATTTCATTTTTTTTTTAAAATGAAACGCAAGAGGCTTCAAATGTTCCTTCAAGCGACCGTCTGGCGTTGGATTGCACATCCTATTTTCTGTGTTTTGGTGCCGGTGGCAGGAAATGCGGCAACGGATGCGGATGCGGTGGCGGCAACGCAATTATCGCAAGCGGTGGAAAAATCGCGGGGCGTTGATAAAGCGCAATTAACTCAGGCGGCTGATAAATCGCGGGTAGAAGGAAAAGCGCAATTTATAGCGGCGAAGGATCTCCCGCCAGACACGCGCCTGGAAAAGCTCATAGACGGCTTCGATGTCATTTGGGGGCTCGAAACGATTTCAGAGAACGATGCACTTGTGACTGTAAAGACGGGCAAGATGTACCACGTGAATTTCAAACAAATGACGCGCGTTGAACTGCAAGGCGTTCCTAAAGTCAGTACGACAGGGCAGGCCGGTCTGCTCGATGTGCGTTTGTCACCCGACTATGCCACAACGCAGTTTATATATTTCACCTACTCCAAAAAAACTCCCAAAGGCGACACCACCGCGTTGGCACGGGCGCGTTTTAAGATTAGTGACAAGAGCCTTTCTGCTGTGAGCGATCTCTTTGTGGGCACAACCGACAACGGTGGTGCTGTTCACTTCGGATCAAGAATCACCTTCGACAACTCAGGACATGTGTTCTTTGGGATTGGCGACCGTGGTGAGCGCGACAGATGCCAAGAGCTCAACTGGCACAACGGTAAAATCATCCGCTTGAAGCTTGATGGCAGCGTGCCCAAAGACAATCCTTTTGTAGGTACAAAGAACGCTCTGCCCGAGATTTATTCTTTGGGTCATCGCAATCCACAGGGTCTTTATTTCTCATTGAAAGATGGAAAACTCTACAATTCGGAACATGGCCCGCGCGGCGGCGATGAAATCAACGATGTGCGCAAAGGGCTCAATTATGGTTGGCCAGTTGTCACCTTCGGACGCGAATACTACGGCCCTAAGATCGGTGAAGGCACGGCCAAATCCGGAATGGAGCAGGCATTCAAGGTTTATGTGCCATCGATTGCGCCGAGTTCGCTCATCAAATACGAGAGCGGAAAAATCAAAGCCTTCGCAAATTCGTTCGTGCTGGGTGCGTTGGTGCTCGAGCATCTAAATGTGGTTTCTGCGGATGGAAAAAAGGAAACGCGTTACCTCGAATCGATGTCCGAGCGCATTCGCCAGGTCAAAGAGAGCCCCGAGGGGAATCTCCTTTTCACCACAGATGATGGCGAGATT
The DNA here is from genome assembly GCA_016868315.1 of Betaproteobacteria bacterium. Taxonomy (GTDB): domain Bacteria; phylum Bdellovibrionota_B; class Oligoflexia; order Silvanigrellales; family Silvanigrellaceae; genus RFOM01. Next base: position 2,338 of record VGHE01000020.1, on the reverse strand, counting down.
TATCGGATTTCGCCCGCGAGCTGACGGCGGCCGCGGACGGGATTTGCGTCAGCTTAAGCCCTGTTCAGTGAGCACAGTTGTGATGATCGTGTTGAGGATCTAGACACCTTCATTGCTGCCTTATCCATTCATTTCCCCAATAATATAGATGATTTTATTGGAAATCGGGGCCTTGGCTTCGTTTTTGCTGGACTCCGCACGGATGCAGGTGCGGGGTGTTTTATGTCTTCAGTCACGAGTGGTTCGCCGACTCCGAGCTTCAGGAGAAGGGCAAAGGTTCTCTCAGGCCGCTTTAAGTTTGTGGCGCTGCTGTGCACTGCACTGAGCGTTGGTCTTGTGGGTTGCAAACGGAATGCTTCCGAGAACGTTTCGGACGCGCAAAGCTTCGAAGAAAACCTCGATAAAATGGCTCAGCTTCTCGATTCCATAAAATGCATCGTTCCAAGTCCCCAGTGGTATAAGAACCTGTGGCTTGATCTCAATTCCAAAGAGAACCTCTTGGGTCGCCGCTTCATGACCCACTACATGGGATGTTCGGGTGCAACTTATCAATTGAGCGAGGCCGAGTTCCGTGCGCTGCCTCTGCAGCTCGTGGAGCAGGAATTTGGATCTGTGTTTTTCAAACGTGAATATATGACGGAGATAGTTCGGAATCGGATCGGAGATGTAGGCGACAAAATAGCCGATATCAATGAGAGCGTTATAGCGTCCACCCACTTCGGAAATACACTGGGAAATTTTCAACTCGAGTTGAAGGGCGTTTTGGTGTGGCGCAAAAATGATTTTGGGAAAATCGTTCCCCACTTCAAAGGCCAAGCTAGAGCGCGCGACCGCTACGATTTCAATCCGAGCGAGACATCTGCAAAAGATTCTTGGCGCGGGCGCGACACCGAGTTGCGCGTGCGGATTGCCCATGTCGGGATGCCCGGCAAGGCGTTTGATGTTGAATCGGGATGGATGAATTTCAGCTTTGATTATCCCAAATATGATTCAGAGTTGATTCAAGAGAGCGAAAACAGCGAGCGCTCTGGTTACTCAGAATATGGTGAAAGAGTTCAGGCAATTCTCATGACCGAGCTGCGTTCACAGCGTTGGGAAAAAGCGTCGCATCTGGAGCGCGTAAAGATTCTGCTGCAAACGATGCGCCGAGTGCACGAGGCTCTTCCTGGGCGAGCCAGTTAGAGCGGGTCGGCACTCGGCGCGGTTATTATCCAGCTTTCACGCGCCTTAGCGTTTTACAATGGATGGAACTCGACCTGCACCTAGTTTTTCCCGAAGTGCAGAAGCTTCCTTTTTAGCTTCAGCCTCTTTTTTCGGCTCAACAGTCCCTTCTTTTTCTCCAGCCTTCTTTTCCGCAACAACCTTGTCCACAGCCAGTTTCCCAGAGTTGCCAAGAAGTGGCGAAGGATCGCCCTTGCCTGTGGAATTCACAGCATGTACGTATATGCTGTCGCCTTTGAATACCTGGCGAATTATATCAGGGAGACGAATGGAGAAGCGGTGTTTGGCCTCAGCTGTTCCGCATTCTTTCGCAAGCGGAGCGTTCGCATCAACCTCGCTGGCAACCACATTATCAACCAATTTTCCGGAGCCTTTTGCGCCGCCCAGGTAGAGTTCAACTTTGATTGAGGCTTCCTGCCCGAATTGGCAAGCCCAACCTTTGATCACGCCGTCGCTGTAGGATTCAACCACTCCGCGGAACGACGCAGTTTTTGGCAGAAGATTGTACTGACATCCTTGAAACAAAACGCCGTTGCCGTCGCGTGGGCTCTGAAGTCTGGAGAGCTGTGAAGCACACGCAGAAGCGCAGCTTTGACCAAATCCTTTGCTTTCTGCGGAAATGGTCTTCTTCTGCAGCTCGGATGAGTATTCGTATTGCACTCCGCCGGTTGCGGCGTTCTTAACTGCAACAACATTCCGGTAACTCAGCACACATTCGTGGTTACCTATGCCAGCGAGACCAAATGCGGATCCGGTATATTCGTCGCTGGAATCAAGAGAATTGGTTTGCGAGGCAAGATTGTTGCCATTGGGTTGTCCGCATGCGCTCAAGCCGACAATAAAAAGCGAAATCGAAGCAAAACGCAAAATCATGCAATCCCCCTTGTCCTTACGTTTGGACAAAAAACGGCAAAGTCCTCAGGCGGCTGGAGTGAACAGCCACCTGTAAACATGCACCAATACGCTGCTTTGGACTTAAGAATTTTCGTAGAGTTAACGGAAGATGTTCTTATTTTATAAAAGTATTATCGTAAAATAATGAATATATCGGGGAATATTAATCTAAAATATGTGTTGCTTGTTTTCTGAATTCCTTGAGTGTTGTGTTTAGCATTCT
>VGHE01000019.1 GCA_016868315.1 Betaproteobacteria bacterium | reverse complement strand
TGATTCCCACTGGGAAACACCCTTGCGTTTTTTCTCCGACCCACTCAGCGATGAGCGATGAAGCTCGAGTGTTACCTTAGTAACACCTGGGCACACAGCGTTGAGGATGTGTGCGCTTCATCTGAAGCCGGCACTTCGTCGGTTGAACCCACAAGCACGGGGTTCGCAACAGTCTCCTGTTGGTCAGTAAACCGAGAAGTCTTTTATTCAGTAAGAACTTTCTCACCTATGAACTTTTCAAAGAACTGCACTCCGTTTCCGGAGCGCTCGGGGTGGTACCACCGCGGATTAGGGTCGTCAATGGGCTTTCCGGAAAATCGTTTGCCGGGCTCCCGACGAGCGCCCGAGGAAGCTATTTTTTTATTCATTTCGGTGGCATACTGGAAACAAGAATAAACAAAAAAAGAGCGTTCAAGCCCATGGCGGATGTCCCCACGACCCTGCCTGCCTGAGTCCTTTGGAGGCCTCACAGCCCATGAACCTCAAGATCCACAGTACACAGCGAGTCTTTTTTATCAGCGCTATTTTTACAATGCTGACATTGCAGCCCTTACAAATAAGCTTTCTTTAGCACCAAATTTCATCCCCAAGAATAAAAGTCTTCAGACTGTTTTTGAGACCGTGAGTGTTTTTTCCAAGTCGATCTTGGGAGTATCTTTCGACACAAAACTGACAGAACGGTTTGCCATCAAAGCGGACTGGTTCCGGACAACATACCAACGCGATGAATCCTACACTGACATGCTGATCCCTCGGATCACGGCCAACCTGACTGATAGCCTAGACGCCTATTTGCAAGCCGACTTAGTTCTGACCGAGCCCCAATCTCAACTCTTAACGCTATCATTTCAGTACACTTGGCGTGACTCTTGGAGCTCTGAACTGGGAGTCTCCCAGTCAAGATCGGCTCAAGAAAAAAGCTGGAGCCTACTTTTGACTCTCAGCTTTGCAATTGATGATTCAAGCAATGATCTTAAAGCTGGAAACCAAAACCAATAAGCACTTCCTGCTCGTGTGGTTCAGTTTTGGGGAACTTCAGAAAATAGAAGTTGTACTCAGCTGTGGCACTGAATGCTTTCAACAGTCGAGCCTGAAATCCGGCACTCGCCACCGCGTTGTAACGGATCGGGTCGTGAATTGATGTCTCTTTGTCTGTAGCTTTGTCGGTGACCTTGAGGAAACGCTCACGTGCCCTCACACCAGCAGCAATCTTTGCCTGAAGAATTTTCCCAAGCTTCGGTTGAATTGCCACGAGCACTTGTCCGACCCGCTGCTCTTCATTGTACTTGTAGGTTGCGTCTTGTGCACTCGTATCGACATTCGCGTCTTTGGTGAAATCAATATCACCATACTCGTCGCGCATGGCAGAGGCCTTGCGGGTTTGGTCAACCTTGTTGGTACCGCCCTGAAGCTGGAGACTAAACAGGCGCGACATGCGCACATTAATGCGCAGACCATATGTGGTGCGCTGTGTCACCGTCTCCTCAGTGGCAGTGTTCGAGTCGGTGCTCTTGCCAACCTTGTTGGGCTTAATGCCTTTGGTCGAGCTCACCGCGGCGTAGGGCACAATTTGCACGGCTTTAGCCCAGGCGTTGACTGGCATTGCGAGCGCGCCGGCTCCAAAAGCAACGACTGCGAACAAGCGAAAATTGTTAAGACGTGACATAGTGTCATCCCTCCGATCTTTGGCTTTGTATCGGATGGGCTCTGAGGAAAAATGAATGCCTATCTGCCAAAAAGCCCACAGAACCTTTTGACCCAGCAGGTAAAAAGCCTGAAGATAGAGGATGTTCAAACTGCTCCAGGGGATGGGATTTGAGTCGGATTCTCTTTTGCGACGACAATCTGCGGGCGAAGTTGCACTATGCGCATATCGATGCCATAGAGCTCGGCTGCCGCGATTGTGCCTTCGACTTTGTTGAAGACCAGCCTCCGGAAGCAATAGTTCAAGAAGTGCAGGAAGACCCCGATTGTTTTTATTTAACCGACCCTATCGGCCTCTTGAATGCCTGCACCAAGCTTAACTATCAACCAAATGACCGCACCATTCTCCTGGTCTCCGACAAAGACAACCAAATTCTTTCGCCCATTGCCGCGCAACTCGGACAATTGCGTTTCGTTTTGGGAGCTCCAAATCCCTCTTTGCTGCGTGGATTCGTGGCATCGGTTCTCGAATTTCACCTCAGCGGTCAGATCCGCGGAATCATTCCACGCTTGCTCAGACCCGACGGAATCAACGCGAAGAGTATCGTATTGACAGATGCCTCTGCACGCTCGAAGGTTCAAGAAGGCGTTGTTGAATTTTTCGCTGAGCAAATCCAGCATCACCGCACCACACTCGTCACGGGAATTTCGAGCTACCCGAAATACCTTGGTGATGTGGTCGACGAATTTCTCATGAATGCAATTTGGGACGCGCATCCAGCGCGCCGCACAATGGATCGTTCAACGCCACCTGCACTCGATCCGAACGAACAGGTCGAAATTGAATGCATGTGTGACGGCGCAAACCTAAGTCTTTCAGTCACCGACCACCACGGTACTTTTCCATCGGGTGCATTTGCCAAGCCGATTCGCTACGCGCTTGGTTTCAAAGACGAGCCACAATTAAATGAAGGTCCAGGCGGAGCAGGACTCGGCTTGCTCATGACGCTTCAAAAAGTTGCAGCACTCTCGATTGAAGTTGAGGCTGGCCAGATCACACGCTCTGTGGCACTCTTGCGTGGCGATCAGCCTTTGCGCGAAATGCAGAGGCGCCCTCGTTCGGTGATGATTTTCGAAAAGAGATAAATCATGTTTTCACAAGAAACGAACATCAGTACCCTGCTTGAAGCCTTCGAGCAGAGAGCAAGACTTTATCCTTCGGCAGTGCCTCACTGTGTACAGCTTGGCTCAAAAGATGCGACGTTCAAGGTTGTGGTTGGTTCGGCCATACACGGCAATGAGACAGGAAGTATACCTGCCGTCATCTCCATGATCGATGACCTCTCTGAAGACAATGGTTCACTGAACGCCCAGTACTTCTTTTTTCTTGGAAATCCCGATGCTATTCGCGCCGGCACACGATTCGTTGAACGTGATTTGAATCGCTGCTTTGATTTAAAGGATAACACCAGTCTTGAAGGAAAACGCTCACTCGAGCTGGCAAAAATTCTTGAGAAAGCCGATCTTTTCGTTGACTACCATCAAACCAACCAACCTTGCACTTTCCCGTTTTTTACATTTGCCTATCACGAAGAATCGTATTGCTGGGCTGCACACATGAATGCCGCGGAGCATTTCGTGACCCGCGATATGAAAATCGCTTTTTCCTCAGAGGGGATGTGCGGTGACGAATGGGTTCGCCGCAACGGCAAACCCGCAGTCACTCTTGAGCTTGGCAAAGCAGGACTCTCGCATCATGCTTACCGAACCACTCTTTCAAGCCTGCAGAGGATTATTGGGTTCGTCGAAACTGAGCTCGACCACAAGCGTTCGCCGCGCCCCATAACACCCCCTGCTGACCTTGATTTAAAATGCTTCGAGGTCGCTGCGAAATTACCCTGGCCTGGCGATGATGCCGCGCTGCGGCCTGGCTTGGAAAACTTCCAAGAGGTGGTTCAGGGTGAAGAGCTCGGTGTTGTGCGGCCAGGAGAGAAGCTTCTTGCACCCGTTTCTGGTTTTCTGATGTTCCCGAAATATCCGAAGCGCGATGCGCAAGGTCGCCCCGTGGAAGCACAAGGGGGTGACATTCTGCAGATCGTTCGCCCGCTGTCACAGCATCCACGCACTCTTTGGGGCTGATTAATCAGCCACACACATGGCCAAACCCTCAGCCAGTACATCACGCGGCAAATGCCGGCCAATAAAAACCATTTGTGTTTTGCGTTCCTCGCCCGGGTTCCACTCGCGGTCAGGTGAGCTACCGATGATCATGTGAACACCCTGAAAGACGAGACGATAAGGGTTGTCTTGCACGTTCAGAACACCCTTGCTGCGCAACACCTGCTCGCCCAACTCGTTCACCAGAAGCGCCATAAAGGCAGTCAGCTTCTCAAGATTCAACGGACGCTTCTCTTCGATGTAAATACTCTGAATTTCATCATCGTGAGAATGTTCGTGGTATTCCTGCAGAATCGCTGGGTCGATTTTTACTCGATCTTGGAGGTCGAAGGCACCGATTCCCAAAACGTCTGAAATGGGTAATGAGCACTCGGTTGTGCGAAACAACTTCGACACACCATTGATGCCGCGAATCATCTTCTCGACAGCAGCGAGCTTCTCGGGTGCAACAAGGTCAACTTTGTTGAGCACAATGACGTCGGCAAAACCGATTTGATCTTGTGTTTCCTTGACCGTCTTCAAATTTTTCTCGATGTGGAAAGAGTCCACAACAGTTACAATTGCATCCAGAAAGTAATGCTGTTGCAGGTCTTCATCCATGAAAAAAGTTTGCGCAACCGGGCTTGGATCGGCCATTCCCGTGGTTTCGATGACGAGATGGTCGAAATCAACTTTGCTCTTGAGCAAGTCACGTGCAGCTCGGCTCAGGTCGCCACGAACAGTGCAACACAGACATCCGTTGTTCATAACTTTGAGCTCTTCGCTGAGCGACTGCACAACCAATTCGGAATCGAGATTCACATCGCCAATTTCATTTAGAACCACGGCAATTTTTTTCCCGTGGCTCTCCGTGAGTATGCGGTTCAACAGGGTGGTTTTGCCTGACCCAAGAAAACCAGTAACAATTGTCACTGGAATTTCTTTTCCACCAACAGATTCATTATTTGAAAAAGGGACTGATTGTGTAAAAAACATGACTCCTCCGGGCAGAACGTTCCACCACATATCCGAGTGTTGGGCGTAAGACAATCTCGACCTGCTAAAGTCTTGAAATCCAGCTCCGAACCAGAAAACATGGGAAGTGGTGACCAGACAGGGAGGGTCGTATGAAAAGAGCAGTACTTCTGGTGGCTTTCGCAGTTGGCTTAACAGCACCGACGTTCGAATCGCACGCTGCCAGCAACAGAGACCGGGTTGGCCTCGGGAACAGAAAGTCTGAGGAGCAGCCTCCACAAGCTTCTGAAACACGCCAGTTCTGCACACAGGGCTCTGTCCGTGTGAAGACAGCGGGCGAGGAAAAAGAAACTCTTCAAGATGCAGCGCAGGGGGCTTCCTGCTCGAACACTCCGGTCAGCCGGACGAGCGAAGAGGCTCGCGCTGAGAGCCGTAAGGTCGAGCGTAGCCCGGACAATTGAGCATCCCTGCAACCCTTGTGGGAATCCTGCTCGACTCCGACCAGATGGCGAGACGTAGGGTTTTACCACAAAAGGGTATTCAGCTCACCAGGCTCTCTTCCCATGGGAAGATGATTCTCCCCTCTCCCTTCATTTGCTGAGCACATGAGCGGAGGCGTTCACACGCCTCCGATTTTTGTTTTTGGGTTATCTTTTTCTCAGGCGTCAACAGGCACTCGATATCTTCCCGCCGACGCTTGGACAAAGCAGATAGGTAGGCCACCTGGATTTGCTCGGATTCCCCCCTCAGAAATGAACCAATGTCGTTGTCTTTGAGTTGAGCCAAAAGCAGAGCCAGATGTGCAGGCAAAAGCCCAGAAAGCCTGGCAACCGAGAGCAACCCACCCTCGAGGTGCCTTGCCAAAGCCGGTTCGCGTGCATCCACCTCTTCGAGAATGCGTTGACGCATTTCTGGGTCGAGCGCCTGCACAAGAGCCAGAGCGCGCTGTGCCCCCCCGACTCTTTGTCCGAATCGACCAGAGGCTGTCCGGGTGCGCAGCTCCTCAAGGTCTGCCTCGAGTTCATCTAAGACTGTCGCTTCCAAAACACGCTCTTTGCTGAGACTCAGCAGCAACGCCGTTTGTCGCTCAGAGGGCATTGCTTTGAACAGTGTGCCCGCACGAGAGCTCTCGATTGAGCCCAGAACTGCGCTAATGACTGAGTCGAGCTGATTTTTGAGGTGTTCAATAAGAATCCAATCAGGAATATCTTCGCAGATCTCATTGACCCGCGATGCTCTGGGCAACTCCACTCCCGCAAAACTATCCCGCGGAGACTGAATCCCACCCACGCCAGAGCGTGTTTTGTCTGCTAGAGCGTTGAGAAACTCTTTGCAAATCTCCTGCACTTCGGCATCCGACAATGCGATCTGAGAGCCAGCCATTGAGCGCAACACAGCAGTCTGTTCACGCCGCGGCAGACCGGCAAAAAGCCTTGAAGCGAGCTCGTGCCCAAGCAAATTTAGTATGAGTGCAGCTTTCTCGGACGCTGAGGCAGGCATACATCCCCCTGGGCAGCAGGAACCTACGAGAACCGCTGCCTGTCTCAGGAGTGATCGGACGATTGAACAAAAAGATGAACTCAAAGGAAGGAGAAGGGATCGACATCTACCTTCAAAAGATGCTGAAATTCCTTACGAAACATCAACTCCTGAGGAAACAATCGTGAAGGGTGAATCTCGCGCTGAGCCGCAATCACCAGATGCACGCGGTATTGCCCCCGCAATTTGGACAAAACAGCTGGCAAGGGACCAGTCAAACGCACGTTTTGTGGCGTTAGCCCTTGAGCGGTCCAAGCGGCTGTGAGTTCTCTCTGCAGCACAGAGCCAAGTTGCATGAGGTGCGCTTCACTCGCATGCTGCATTTCTACGAGAACTTGCCGGCACACAGGCGGATGCCATCCGAGCTGGCGCATCTTGAGCTCATCTGTGAGGAAGCGATCGATGTTTCCTTCCAAAGCAAGCGAAACCACGGGATGACTTGCGCCCAAGGATTGGACAGCAATGAGCCCGGGGAGTTCACCGCGCCCCGTGCGACCAGAGGCCTGGCACAAAAGCTGAAAAGTACGCTCTGAGGCTCGAAAATCTGGCACAAAAAGGCCATCCTCAACATTCAGTATAACCACCAAGGTTACGCGCGGAAAATCATGACCTTTGGAGAGCATCTGGGTTCCAACAAGGCACTGCGTCTCTCCCGTACGAAAACGCTTGATGATTTCCGACAAGCGCGTTGCACTTGTGAGAACGTCGCGATCGAGCCTATCAACAACAACTCCAGGAACACGCTCGGTGATTTCCTGTTCCATGTTTTGGGTTCCCAGCCCCATCTGCACAAGTTTTTCGGAACCGCATGAAGGACAATGTTTCAAGATAGGTCGCGAGAAACCGCAGTAATGGCAAAGCTCTTTGCTGCCGCGTGAATGCAAAGTTGTGCTCACAGAGCAATGAGGACACTGCAGTGCCACTCCGCAGTCACCGCACAAAGCAAACTGAGCAAAACCACGACGATTGAGAATAACCATACTCTGTTCGCCGCGCGCTTGTGTTTCGCGAAGCAGTTCAACCACTCCAGGAGCCATGACATGACCCTGAAAGGAAAACTGAGACGAGCGCACAACACCGCGCGCAAGACCACCGCTTGAGTGAATTTTCGGACGATACTGAAAAAGTTCAACACGGTTGGTTTGGCGTGAGTGCTTCACCCGGAGCAGCACTTTTTTGTACTTGCCTCTTTCTGAGTTGAGATACGACTCGAGCGAAGGAGTTGCGCTTCCCAAAACACATCTCGCGTTCTCGAGCTGCGCACGTTTTACCGCAACATCACGAGCATGATAGCAAGGGAACTCATCGCACTTATAACTCTGCTCGTGCTCTTCATCGACAACAATCAAGCGCAGCTCGTCCATTGGAGCGAACACAGCAGAACGCACCCCCAGAACCACACGAGCCTCTCCACGAGCAACTCTGTACCATTCACGCTCGTGCTCAACATTGCTCAGCCCAGAGTGAAGCACGGCGAGTTCTTCGGGGAAGTGAACCCGAAAGCGTTCACACATTTGGGGCGTGAGTGCGATTTCGGGAAGAAGAACAAGCGCGCGTCCTCCGGCATGAAGAGCGTCACGCACAAGGTGCAAATAAACCTCGGTCTTGCCGCTTCCCGTTACTCCCTGCAACAGAGCCGTGTGTCCTGGCTCGACGCCACGAAGCGCTTCATAAACATTGATTTGCTCTGCATTGAGAGTTTTCAGAGGCTGCGCTTGAAGCGCACCTTGGGCTTTTGGCACTGATGCGGCTCGCGCCTGTTTTGCGAGCACTCGCTCCTGGCGCTTCAATCTTTTGGCATGAGCCAAGGCATTCCACACAAACCCAGGTGCAGCCAAATGAATGCTGCGCCCCAGCGGCGCGAGGTAGTAGTGCGATAGCCACTGAAGAAGGTCGAGCACACGCGGCTTCAAGCTCGGACAGTCTGGGAGGAGAGCTGTCACGGGTCGACAATTGAATTCAGGTTTGGGACAAAAACTGAGAAATACCCCGACAGCGCGACGCCCCTGAACAGGCAATTCACACAACACCCCTGCCGCCATTTGCGGACGGAGAGATTCAGGAATCTCATAGGTCAGCTCATGAGCCGTGGCATTTGCTACGGCAAAGAGGCCATATTGTCCCAAACCGATGTTCATTGCTATCCTTTGGCAGCGGTGCCGCTCGACCATATTTCTCGGATACGCTAACAAGCTCACCGATAAGGTACAAGAGTCAAGCCCCTTCACGCCCATCCTGGAGTCAGCCCGTGCCGACCTTACCCGAAGCCCAACACTATGCTTTCTTCGACGTCGACGGCACGGTTATTGCCCGCGATTCGTTCCGCATTTTGATGTCTGAACTCCTTCTTAAAGGACCTAGCTGGCGCGTTGCGCTAGCCGCTCTGATTTTTATTGCGCTGGCAACCCTGAAAATTCTCAGGTTGGCCGATAAAACCCAGTTCAAAAGCGCATTGCTTTGGAGCGCAACAGTTGGCCGTTCGCTCAGAGAATCGCTCACACTGCTCAAGCACGTTGTGAATCAGCAGATAGCACCGCTCTGGTTCATTGAAATGGCAGAGGAACTGCAAAAACTCAGAACCTCAGGACACAAAATCTGTTATGTGAGCGCATCGGGTGAGCCCTGGCTGCGTTTTCTCTTGAAGCGATGCGACCCCCATGAAAAGCTTATTGTTGGCTCAAAACTCATGCCCTTTCTCGGTGGAATAACGCTGCGCGGAGCAAATTGCCTTGGAGCAGAGAAAATCAGAAGATTGAGAAAAATTCTTCCCAACACCATCGTCTGGTCGGTGGCCTATTCCGATCACCGAGCTGACCTTCCTCTCCTGCTAGCCAGCAGGAAGCGGATTGTGGTCAATCCAACCGAAAAAAGCAGAAAAGCTTTTCAGAGGCATCTGGGGGCAGAGGGATTCACAGAAGTTTCCTGGACTCCTTCAACACCCGAGAACCTCAGCACATAAATTCATCGGGGAAAAATCGGTTCTTTTTTCTCAAATCAGCGTTCTGAATTCCGATACTCCAGTGGTGCTTTTAGGTTGAGCAGCGAATTCTGGGGAGACACTGAACCATGAGCAAAAACCGCTCAACGCTGATCTGGGTTGCCGTAGGATCGGCCGTCTTGGGATCGCTGGGAACTCTCATTTTCCTCGATTCATCGCCATCCTCCGATAGCCGAACGCAGCTCAGCGGCAAAAGCGAACCAGGAAGACCGCCCAAACCGCAATGGCAGAACTCAGCCGCGAACGGCGCTGGGGCAAACGGCGCTGAGGTCGTCACTCAGCCAACAGACAGCCTCACTGCGCAGAACCGACGTATTCCCAAATATCCAAAACCCACTTTGGAAAACCCGCCAGCAGCAACACAGGTGCGCGAGGAAGTGGCTTTAGATAGCCACGCAACGCCACAATCACTCATCGCGTTCGCAGAACAGCTGACCGAAAGCATGCAGGCCGCCTATACAAACACGGAAGTCCGCTACAACGTTTCACGGCAGTTGATGGCGTGTGCAAAAGACGCTCAGTCGAGAGGTGCGGCACAAGCAGCACGTGCACTTTGCCTCACCAATCTTGAGCGATTGAAGGATAAATTCCCAGAGGAACTGACTCCTGGGTTCCAGTCTTTAGTGGCAGAACTGCCCGACGACTTGCTGTTTGTTGCAGGCATCAACAAGGCCAAAGAGGGGAAGTGAAATGAAGTCAATTTTGGTCAGGTCTCTCCCTGTATCCTTGGCTTTGATTTCCTCTCTTGTGTTTGCTGGAGGCTGCAAACGGCTGGTCGACAAGGCCGTACCACCACAGCTGCCTCCTCCCCAAACAGGCATGGCAGAGCAAATCAATCCACAGTTGGAAATCAGCCTCGATGCTTCGCTCAACGACAAAGAACGTGAATATCTCAAGGAAGATTTTCGATTCGCACAGAGCTTAAAATTCAAGCCAGAAACCTCGCCGTACTTCGTGACCGCATTCAATAGCCGCGCAGGTGAGGGAATTCTTAGATTTCTGGATGAACGCATTGGCCATATTATTGGTCCAGATACAACCGTGGAATCACGATTCAGCTACACTGCGAACACAGGCAACGCCAGCAACAAAGCAGTCACGATTGCAACCAACATTGGTACCGCAGTTTGGCTCGAAACCATCGCCCAAAGAAGAAGTATTAACTTCTTTACGAACAACACCTCTCTGCCGGTGAATGATCCGCGCATTGGCATCATTAAGCTGGGACGAGCATACTCGGTCTTTGATGAAAACAACGGACGTCCGTTAAACACCGTAGCGCGCACCAGTATTCTGGTGCACGAGGCGCGCCATAGCGACTGCACAGGTGGCCTCGCAGACCGTGACTTCCTCAACTTAGCTTCGGGTCAGCTTCCAGAGAATCGCTCGTGCGGTCATCTCCATACGATTTGTACTTCGGGCGACTACGAAGGTCTGCCCGCATGCGACGGCAAACAATGGGGTGCGTACGCACTGGGATGGCTCTTTGCGAACGAGATTGTCAAAAACTGCGAAAACTGCACAGCAGCAATGCGCGCAACCGCCGAGGCGGTCGCATTGGATTCGCTAGCGCGCATACCTCAAGAGCTGGCGCGCGAAATGAGAAGTGGAAGTTTGAATCAGCCCGACATGAGCAGCACACCACCCACCAACTGAGTGGTGTGGCGCTCGTTAGGTCAAATCTCCCGCAAGCGCACCTGACTCACCGGAGTCTTCAACTGCAGCAGCATCAGGCAAGTTGTCTTCACTTTCAAATTCGTCTGTTTCTTCACTCAACATGCGGTTGCGTGCATCGAGCGGATCGCGCAGAACGACAGGAATAAGTACGCGCGCTTGCTTTGCCAGGTCGGGATCGTAATCTTCCAAACGCGCAAGACTTTGCAAAAAGGTTGCAAAACGGAACAGCACCATCATGCAGTCGCCCGCAGAGAAGTGCTTGGTGGAGTGCTCCTCAACCAATTCCTCCCAGGACATCAGATTGTCTATCCAGGCAGAAACGATTGAAGCTGCGCCCATGTTGAATTCGCGGAACACCTTTGGTCCGTTACCTTCTTCACGACGAAAACCAACTTCATCGTAAAGTTCTGGGAAAAGCTCCTCAGGGTAATGGAACTCGATGTCCCGCGGAATATTGAGGTCACTTAGAAAAGAAAGATCTGCATAGGTGTCTGGAATTTCCTTGAAGTGTGCCGAGCAGAAACTCGCCAGCAGCTGCAAATACTGTCGCATATTCCCTGAATTGATTTCACCCTCAGCTAATTTACGCGCAACTATCATTCCGCCAGCCTGCGGGAAATGACGCGCAAGCTGCCCCATCAGTGTGGGAACCTGACCTTCGATTGCTCCAACGGTTCGCAAGTGTGAAATGATTTTCTGCAATGTACCTTGTCCGGATTGGCTCATCACATTGTGACACGGGATGCGTGCCGGGCATCGGTTGCAGGGAACCTGACTGCGCTGGTGCCCCTTGTGATACTTTTTGAAGGTCTCAGGGATGTCTTCGCAGGCAAGGATTTCCATTTTGAAATCTTTGTAGAGCATTGCAGAGATGAGCTCATGGTCGACAATCATCACCTGTTGCGGGTCGCGTCCACGCATGAAAAAGGACTTGCGATAGAAATACGAAAGATAAGCCAGACTTTCTTTCTGTCCGAGAATACCGAGCACTGTTGTTGGATCGAATTTGAGTGAAGACCGGCATGGCTCACGCCCAGCAGGCTTCTGCTCCACAAAACGGCCAAGGTTCATCCACATCGAGAAGCCGTGCGAATCTTTGCCACGACGCCCAGCTCGCCCGAGCATCTGCATCACTTCGCTGGCACCGTATTTGGTTTCACCACCCTCGCTCGGGCGAGACGTATCGGAGATCAATGCACTGCGCACGGCAAAGTTCACACCCAGCGAAATTCCCATCGTTCCCGAGCAGATCCGCAGCAATCCCTCCTTCAAAAGAGATTCAATTGCCACACGCCCTGGAGGTATGAGCCCACTGTGATGGAACGCGATTCCGTGCTTGCGAATCATCCGCTGCAATTCGTGTGGAACGTAGTCCCACCCCGGCAAATTCGCGAGTCGTTCATGAAGAACTTTCATGGCCGCCTCATCGGTCCAGGCCGGCAGACCGCGCGCAAAGACATGAGCAATTGCTTCAACATCGGCGCGACGTCCGGCATAAACAACGATGGGGCCAAGTTCTTGCTCAAGGCCAACTCGCACGGGATCAAGAAGTTCATCGAATCTTGATTTATCGCGGCGTCTACCTTTCGAACGATCGCCACGAACCATGCGGCGGATAAGAGCGATTTCCTCTTGGCGGAGTGCAAGATCAGGTCCGTAAATCCAACCATAGCTTGTGTAAACCACATCGGCGAGCGGAACGGGACGTTTGCTGACACGCACAAGCTTCGAGGGCCGACCAAGCAGTGTTTCGAGCCACTGCGCGAATTCATCTGCGTTCGGCACAGAGGCCGACAACAGAATAACCTGGCTTTCTTTTGGCGTGAGAATCAGCGACTCTTCCCACGCACTGCCGCGGCTTTCATCCTGAAGGTAGTGATACTCATCGTATACTACAACGCGGCGCCGCATGTCTGGTTCAACTCCGAGCAGGGAGTTTCGATATGTTTCGAGTGTGGCAAGAATGATAGGCGCACGAAGGTTCTCTTTGAAGTCACCCGTGTTGATACCCACCCGATCCTTGCCGTACTTTTCACAAAACTCGCGGTATTTATCGTTGCTCAAACTTTTTACCGGACTTGTGTAAATAAGACGCAAGCCTTCCTGCAGTTTGGCATCGAGGAGAGCCTCAATAACGCGTGTCTTTCCGGCGGACGTTGGTGCATCAACCACAACATTATGGCCTGCGAGAAGGGCATCGAGTGCCTCTGCCTGCCATGGGTCAAGCAACATCCCCGAAACTGACAAGCGTTGGTTAGGTTGTGTGCCGGTGCCAGCTTGCGCACCTTTTGGCTGTGAAGCTTGCGCTGGAGTACTTGCGGCAGAGGAAGAAGAAGGTGTGCCGAAGAGATCAGACAAGCGGTTACGCGCCAATGCAAACCCACGATCCGGACGCGGAGAAGAGCTTGAACCTGAGGTATCTGTGCTCTGCGCGGTTGAGCGAGCAGAGGTTCGCTCGCGTGCGGTGGACTCAGCCTTGGGGAGTTCGCGCGCTGGGCTTGCCTTTTTCTCGACTCGATAGGAACGGCTCGGCACAAGCGAACTCAGAGCTGCAGCGGGAGCTGCAGGCACAGGTTTTGCCGGACGAATATCTGAACGCAAACCAGATGCTACCCCAGCCGCTGCTGCTTTCAGCACCGGTGGCGGCAGCGCACTTTGAACTCCACCAGCACCGTTCATACCGGCGGCGGGTTCGCCCCAATCGGAATCTTTAAGACGCTGACGGAAACGTTCAGCGAGAGCAGCCCAAGCCTTGGCATCGAGACGTGAGGTCAGAATCTTCTCAAGGGAATCACGCACAGCCTCGGGACTCAGAACAGGCTGAAAGCCCTGCCCTCCGTAGCGCCCGCGACCCGAACGCTGATTCTGCATACGGCGTTCCTGCTGCTCATCACGCGTTCGGCCACGGCGTCCTTGGCCTGTTCCGCGCTCAGGTTGTGAAGAGCGACCTGCAGAATTGCCGGATGCGGCGCGAGCCTCAGGGCGGCCTGCACGAAAACCACGCGGATCTTCCAAGCTCAGACTTTTGCCCTTGGCTTTAGAACGAGATGCGTTGCGCCGGTTCTTGGGGTGTCTGCGTGCCACGAAATGTCTCCCCTGATGAAGTTCTCAGGGGCTCATTTCAGCACCCTTGGCGGTCAATGACAAGTGCGACGGCCTCTCCGCCACCAATGCACAGTGTTGCAAGCCCCCTTTGGAGGTTGCGTGCCTGCAAAGCATGCACGAGAGTTGTGAGGATACGGGCACCACTTGCGCCGATAGGGTGACCGATAGCAACTGCACCGCCGTTAACATTAACTTTGGCGTGTGGAATGTTGAGTTTCTTCATGGCTGCCAACGTGACCAACGAGAAAGCTTCGTTGATTTCGAAAAGATCAATGTCGTTGAGCGTCAGGTTGGCCTTGGTAACAGCTTTTTCGATTGCATTGACGGGTGCGGTGGTAAACCACTTGGGATCCTGCGCGTGCGTTGCATAACTCGCAATCCGAGCGAGCGGCTTGAGATTGTATTTCTTCAATGCAGCCTCAGAGACAAGCACCAAAGCGGCGGCGCCATCGTTAATTTTAGACGCATTGGCAGCTGTTATTGTCCCTTCTTTTTCGAAGGCCGTGCGCAATGAGGTCATTTTGCTCAGGTCTGACGCATTGGGCTCTTCATCGGTTTCAATCCACTGTGTAGCCTTGCCAGCAGAGACTTCCACGGGAGCAATTTCGTTTTTGAAGGCACCCGCCTCCATAGCCTTGCGGGCGCGCGCATAGCTTTCAGCGGCAAAGGCATCTTGCTCTTCACGGGTGATTGAAAACTCACGTGCACATGTTTCAGCACACGTGCCCATGTGAATGTTGTTGTAAGGATCCCACAGACCATCAAGAATCATGGAATCTTGGACTTCCTTGTGACCCATACGGAGGCCATCGCGAGCTGCTTGCAGAACATAGGGAGCATTGCTCATGCTCTCTTGCCCACCGGCCACAGCAACTTCGATGTCACCCAAACGCAGTGCTTGAGTTGCGAGCATAACGCTCTTGAGTCCACTGCCACACACCTTGCCCACAGTGAGAGCCTGAACACTCTGAGGCAGCCCAGCATAAATCGCAGCCTGACGCGCAGGTGCCTGGCCAACACCAGCAGTGAGAACCTCACCCATGAGAATTTCATTGATTGCTTCGGGAGGCACTTTCGATTCCGCAACGGCAGCCTTCACAGCGGCGGCGCCGAGACGAGGAGCACTCACACCCTTGAGAGCACCTTGAAAACGACCGACGGGAGTTCTTTTTGCGGCAACGATATAAACATTCGACATGTGCGATGCTCCTCGATTCTATGAAGCCTTTTCTAGCTTCTCCGGTTTGCGACCAATGTTTCTCAATAGCCCACTTAAAATTCAGAGATTCACTTTTTCATACCCAACGAAACGACGCACTCAAACTCAGCTGGCGTTACGGGTTGAATAGACAGACGCTGCCCTTTACGCAGCACCAGCATATCCTTTAACTCAGCGTGCTGACGCAGTTCCTCTAGGCTAATGAAGCTTTTGAAGGGACGCGGCTTGCCCACTGTGACACAGTACCAGCGTGGATTTTCAGGTGTGGATTTGGGGTCGAAATACTCGGACTTCTTGTCCCAAGCCGAAGGATCAGGGCGTGCGGGCTCTATAATTTCGGCAACTCCAGCGACACCTGAGGGTTCGGCGTTGGAATGATAAAAAAGAACCAGGTCGCCTACCTTCATTTCATTCATCATGAAGTTGCGCGCCTGGTAGTTTCGAACACCATCCCACAGCTCACGCTGACCAGGACGCCCGACGAGATCATGGAGACTGAAAACATCGGGCTCAGATTTCATCAACCAGAAGTTTTGGGCTGCTGATGATGTTTTGCTCATAGATAAATGCACTCCGTGTAATTACGGATGCATCATACGACCCACAGCCGAGCTTGCAACATTGTGCATGGCTTTGAGGTTGCGCACCGACTGAATACGATTTTCTGCATAACGCTGCGATGCTTCGTGGGTTGTGATGCCATCGCGATCTGCGATTTTGAGAATCTGCAGAACGGTCGCGCCAATGTTCCGTGCTTCGCTGAGAGCCTTCTCGCGGTTGTAGCCAATGAGCTCGTTGTATACGTTAATGAGGCCGCCAGCGTTGATCACGTAATCGGGGCAATACACGATTTTGCGATCTTGAAGCATCTTGCCGTGCACTTTCTCGTCTTCAAGCTGATTGTTCGCTCCACCGGCAATGATTTGAGCCTTGAGCGCAGGAATTGTTTTGGAGTTCAGAATTGCACCGAGTGCACAGGGTGCAAACACGTCCATATCGAGATTGTAAAGCTCTGTATCGGTGACTGCAGTCGCCTGATACTTGGAGACCATCTCCTGAACGCGATCGGCGTTGATGTCGTTGACAAACAGCTTGGCACCCTCTTCGTGCAAGTACTGGCACAGGTACTTACCCACGTTGCCTACGCCCTGAACTGCAACCCGAAGACCCTTAAGATCTTTGCGGCCCATGCGGACTTCAACTGCAGCCTTTAATCCCGAGAACACGCCCAAGGCTGTCACAGGGCTAGGATCGCCCGAACCGCCGAGAGCTGGAGCAACACCGGTCACGAATTTGGTTTCGAGGCGAACGAAGTTCATGTCGGTCACGTTGGTGTTCACATCTTCAGCCGTGATGTAGCGACCTTGAAGCGAGTTCACGAATCGTCCAAAGGCGCGGAACATGGCTTCGGATTTTTGTTCAGGACGCGCGATGATGACAGCCTTGCCACCGCCCAACGCAAGCCCGGCGCAGGCCGCCTTGTAGGTCATGCCGCGGCTCAGACGCAGCACATCACGCAGAGCGTCTTCCTCAGAGGAGTAGTGCCACAAGCGGGTTCCGCCGAGTGCCGGACCCAAGTTCGTGTCATGAATTCCAATGATTGCGCGGAGTCCCGATTGAGGATCGTTGCAATAAACGATTTGTTCGTGACCCAAAGTTTCAACATGAGTGAACACGTTGCTCATTTTGACGGCTCTCCTTGCGCGGATAAGTGTTCCTGGAACGCTTCGCCAAACTACACGAAAAGCGAAATCTCGCAAGGATTGTCTCAGTGTGCGCCCGAACGCCCCAAAGCCAGGGTCAACAAGGCAACATGAGCAATATCAGAGGCGCTTGCCCCGCGAGAGAGGTCGGAAAACGGCTTAGCACTGCCCAACAAGAGCGGCCCCCAAGCCTCGGCTCCCGCCAAACGCTGGGTGATTTTGTAGGCGATGTTGCCCGCATCGAGGTCAGGAAAAACAAAAACATTGGTGCGACCCGCAAGCCGTGTGGCGGGATTCTTGCGCCGTGCCACATCGGGCACCACGGCTGCATCGAACTGCAGTTCGCCTTCGCTCAACCATTGTGGATTGTTCTGCCCGAACACAGCGGCAGCCTCGCGCATCTTTTGAACGTCGGGATGTTCGGCACTGCCAAAAGTGGAAAAACTCAAAAAGCCAACGCGCGCCTCGCGCCCTGTCCAGGCCTCAAAGGCCTGAGCCGATAAAAGTGCGATTTGGGGAAGCTGGGCAGAAGTGGGCTGCGGTATGACGCCCGCATCCGCGTAGAGAACAACATCTTCACCGCCCGAGGTTGGAGCAGCGAGGCGAAACAAAAAACAGGAGGTGATGAGCGGCACGGACGGAAGTGTGCCCACAGTTCCGAGAACAGCGCGGATAACTTGGGGAGTTGTGGCTACGGCGCCCGCAACCACCGCATCCACCCGGCCGAGTTCAAGCATAGCGCCGGCAACAAACAACGGATCACGAGCGCGCGAAAGTTGTTCAAGGTTCGGCTTTTTGCCACGTTTCTCAAAATTTTTAGCGATGACACCGGCAGCCAACTGTTCGTTCTTTAGCGCAGAGTTCGCGTCGAGAATAACGCTACGAACGCCCGCATGTTGCTGCAAAATGCGCGCTGCCTCTTGAATGCGTTCATCCTCTCCTTCCGGCAAAGCAACTGTGCAGCCCGCCGCGAGTGACAAAAGACGCTCGCGGACAACCTGAGGGAGAGTCTGAAACAACATTGTGCTTTCCTTATGGGGCGTTTTCGGAGGCTCCCAACGCGCGACTGCGCAGATGCCGCGCCTGATTTAAAGCTTCGAGTGCCTCTGTGGTCTGATTGTTTTCCAGAGCATCGTAGGCTCTGTCAAGATGAGTAAATATTTCGGTTTCGCGATCATCAAGGCGCTGCAGCATTTCATTGAAGCGCCGCGCAACATAATGGATTTCATCGTTGGCGCGAAATTTAGCTTGGGCTTTGAAGTCGCCGCGCGAAACGCGTTGGAACTGCTTGAGCAGGTTAAAGAGCGGACCCACGATCCGCTGCGTGGAAAGAATACTCGTGAGCATGATTCCAACAAGATTCACGAGAATTGCAAAAATAATAGCTGCAATCACCATGCCAGGAAGGCGTTGTCCTTGCCAAATGCCAAAACTCCAAAACGAAATCAAAAGAATCGCCAGCGAGGAAATGCTACACACAAGTCCCATCAGCAGTGCGCTGCCAGCATACTTGAGCTGCAGCTCGCGGTTGACCATGTAATTCCTGCGCCACCAAGGGAGGTAAGGACGCCGCACACCACCCTCCCGAAGTTTTTCGGGAGCAGTTTTTTGCTGTGGCTCTGAAGTCATCACACTACCCTTCGCAGTTTTTCACGGCATCCCAGATTTCAGCCTCTGATTTTTTCGCATCAGCAACACAAGAACGAATAACTTTGATGAATTTTGCCAAATTTGATCCATTCTTATCAAGCAACTGTTCGAAGGGTTCTTGGCGCGACTCGTAAACTGACGCTCCCAACAGAATTGCATTGTTGAAACGATCCGGGTGGAAGAAGTTGGCGTAATGAGTGCCCTGAGTCTTTTCCCCAGAACTGGCAATAAAACGAGCGTGCAGGTCGGCAAATTTTGCCTTGCGCTTCTCCAAAAAAGAATCTTGTGGTGCGTCCTGGATTTCTTTCTGAGCATAAAAAAGCTCGAGCTCCGCCTGTGCAACTTTCAGAAACTCTCTGAACTCTTTGCGCGCTCCGTGCAGCTTCGATTCGGCTGCCAGATAATTCTGTGCTTCTTTCTCACCTTCAGGGCGCTCGCGCAGATAAAGCGTTGTTGCCTGACGCGCCACAAAATCAGCCAGGTTCTCATTGAACGTATACGCATTCGGAACATAGATGGTGCGGTGCAATGTTTCATGAAACAAGAGTTCAACAAACTGAAAACTATCGTTTCCATCAACCATGCTCGAGTAAATCGGATCTGGAAAATAACCCAGCAGTGAAAACGCCTGCACACCACCCATGCTGGTATCATAACCTTCGGCCACAAGTTTCTTTTGAAAATCGACTGCCTTCGCGCGGTCGAAATAACCTAGATAAGGCTGCGCACCGACGATTGGGAACCACCAGGTTTTGAGCTTAAGACTGCGCTTTTCTGCGGCCTGCACAACGTAACTGAGTGCTGGACGGTCGAGTGAAATGAAGTGCCGGTAGCTTGAACCGGGTGTCATGCCGAGCTTGTTTTCAGCGAACTGGAGAACCTCCGGAACGAGTTGCAACTTGGCCAACCTCTCAGGTTTCTCCGTACCCTCCTTCAGCACTTTTTCGAGCGGAACCCGTTTTATCATAAGCCGAGCCTGCTCGTAGCCTTGTGCCACGGTATAGCATCCAGCAAGCATCAGTGATGCTGCTCCAGTCATGGCTTTGGGTGCAAAGGAAGACGCATTCATGTGGGATGTCCTCTCGAGCGCGAGCACACTCCTATACATTAAGGGGTTTTGGCAGGAGCAGGAAAGAGCTGCTTTATGACATTGAGCCGGGAGTCGATTGTCTCACCACTTGCTGTGAATTGAAGCAGAGACTCCTGAAAGAAATACACCACGCCCTGATACCCAAACTCACGTACCATGGCTGTTTGAGCGCGCACCATTTCGATAGGCATAGGCTCCGGCTTCAGACCACTCAGCACGCCGATCATCAAATTGACTTTGCCCTTGGCTTTGTCGAGCGCTGGGCTACTGAGCTCACCCTGAAAGCGGCTCATGTTGTCGCGGTAAACCTGAACCACAACTTCGTCGACAAGCCCTTGGTTCACCCATTCAGGCCAATCTTGAACGTAGTTTTGGTAAGACCATGGATAGGGATTGGGTGAAATGGAGAACTTTACACCCGGCCGCGTCGCCTTGATGGCCTTGGAGATGCGCGCAATGAACTGTGTCAGCTTTGCTGCGCGCCATGCGAGCCACTCGGGTGCTTCCGGCGTTGGCTTGCCCGTGCGGCCCGTTTCTGTGCGGTACATGTTGAGTGTGAAGTCGTCGTAGCCAAAAGTATTTTTGAGAGACATGTGGTCGTCGAATTGAACCGCTAGAACTTCGTAGCGCTTCACAAATTCAACCATGAGTTCTTCGTAAAAAGTTTGAACCTCAGGATGCACAAAGTTCAAGTACGAAGTGCTCGTTCCATCTTGGTCGAAGCTCGACTTGCCGCTGACGTCCTTCGAAAGCCACTCAGGGTTGCGCTGTGCTATCGGAGAGTTCGATGGAACCTTCACGCCCCACTCGAACCACGGAACGACGTCGAGGTCGTACTGGTTGCCGAGGGCAATCCAGTCTTTCATCGGGTCACGCTTGAGCGATGGCAAACCATATCGAGTGGAGATTTTGGGTGCACCATACTTCACCATGACGTCGCTCGGGTAAAAGGTTTCACCCTTGTTCCAAGCAACCGGATAAAGCGCGTTCATATTTAGGTTTGAAATCCGCGATGCGAGCGACTCCATATTTCCATAGGAGTCCATGACAGTGGAGTCGACGTTGCTGACCCACACGCCACGCATTTCAGTTGACGAGTACAAACGGCGTTTGCGCTCTTTACGCCGTGCTCCAGCGTCGGCGTCCACAGGAGCCCCGGCCTTGAAGCCTACACGCAGCCACTGCTGGCATCCGGTGTTCGAAAACCCGAATGCCAGCAGTGTCGCGATAAAGACCAACGATGTCAGTGTTTTATTTTTGTGCCTCATGCCGCCCTGAGAGATTGCTTACCTGTATGATGGATGATCTCATAGAGGTCGGTACCACGCTCGAGGAGAGCCTTCAAGTTGATGCTCACCCGCAGAGCCCGCAGACCTTGCGCTCCCTGAACCTCATCAATGAGATACTCTTCCACATCCTCAAGCAGGCACTCTTGAGCCGCAAGGAATGTGAAATACTCCATATACTCGAGGCGCTCGCGCTCCTGCGTGAACACCACCGAAAGCTTACCTGGCTGAGCCAAGCGTTCTTGTGTGCCTTTAATCACTGCACGATCCACACGGCGTTTGAGCATTTCACCGCGACCATCCGCACCGCCTTCCACGTGGAAAAGCTTGTCGTCGAAGTCAAAAGTCACGTTCACAGGCGTGTCCTGAACCACAATCACGTGGGTCAAATCGAACGGAACTTTCAGATTTGGCTTCATGCGAGCAGCCTCAGCTGCCGAGCCGCACATCACCATAAGCTGCCACAAGCGGAGGTTTTTGAGATAGATTTCGTTGAACTCGCGCCCTTTGACGAGCGATTGGCCAATGAAAATCGTGTGCTCAACGGTCTCGTTGCAGTGTTTCTCGAAATAGTGCGGGAAAATTTTCTGAGCGTTGTTTTGCTGAGTCTTAAGGTAGTTCGAAAGAGTTGAAGTTACCTCAACCACACTGGCATCGAACTCACGACGGCGCAGATATACGGTACGCGACTTGTCGTCGAGCTGTTTCCAGTAGGCATTAATCTTCTGAATGAGGTTCAGGTTCCAACCACGAACGTGGTTGAACACTGGCTCGACTTCCGATGCAAGGAACTTGCTCGCAGCGAGCTCATCACCTGCTGTGAGCTGTTCAGAAATGCGCGCATCGAGCTTCTCGAGACGGAAGCACAACTCACGCAGGAAGGGCATCGGGCGATTCTCGTAAGCCATCTGCAGCACTTCAAGCGCCAACCCAATCTGCGTGCGGAGATCGTCCTGCACAGCTTTGGAACGCAGAGTTGCAGAGTTGCGGATGGTGCTCAGAGCATAGAGTGGGTAAACATCCTGGAAGAAGATGTTCTTCATCTCGAGACTCTTATTTCCTTCAGCACGTTCCGAGGCCATCTGTGCCTCTTCATGGAAACGCCACTCCACGGTCGGGTGGATTGCCGTGCACTGCTCAGAGATAATGGATTGTACCGCTTGCTTCACGTCGTCGATGCGACGCTTGCCGGCAAGGCACATCAGAGGCAACAGGTCTGCAATCTTTTCAACTGTGGCCTCGTTGAGGTCGTCTTTCTTCGGTGAGGTAATATCGAAGAAGCCAATGTGCTGGTCATCGAAGAACAATGGAAACACGGCCATCGAACGAACGCCCTGGTTCAGAAGATCCGACTCCACCTTGGAACGGTCGGCACTTGCTGCCAAGTCGAGTGTCACGAAGCCACGCTGCTGTGTGCGGGCGCGTTCGAGAGCATCGTTTTGAAGTGAGAACAATGATCCCTGGAGATCATCGCGGCCATAACGCTCAACAGTAACACTCTCGTTGCCCTTGCGCTCGGGGCCACCATTGATGCGTGCACGTGAGAGGAATCCACCCACGCTGGTGCTCATTCCCACGCCAAGATGCGGTCTACGCAGAACCTGACGCAGGGCTGCCTCAACTTTGGTCAGCATGACTGCAGGATCAGCTGAGTCACGCTCGGTTAGAGTTTTCTGAATGTCATAGAAGGCGTTCTGATCCGTAATGTCGTTGGTGCGGAAGAAGGCAAAGCCATGGAATTCGAACCAGTTTGCTGGGAGAAGCTCTCTCCACTTTTCCATATCGTTTACATCGGCAAGCAACTCACGCTTAATTTTCTCGTCGAGAACCTTAGGACCACCCACGTTGACTACGTCACAGAAGCTAGGCTCCATGGTCACGCTGTGCGAACGCACGAGGTTGGTCATTTTGTCTTGGGTCGAGAAGACCACCGGACGTGTGCCCATCTCGAGCTCGATACCATACAAGCGCCGCAGAATGGTTGAGTACGCAAGCTTGATGCGCTGGTTTAACCATGCATCTTCACCCACCTGGCAGTTGGCGGCAAAGCGACCGTTTTTGTCGAAAAAGGAATCGAAGAAGGTGTCGGAAACCATGATGGGCTGCACATGGAAAGGCAGCACGGCACCACTGCTCTCGGGATTTTTGAAGCCCGATGACCACAGGATGCTCATCATGACTTTGATGAGCGACTCGTGTGTTTGAATCACTTTTGAATCAGTGATTGGCTGAGCAAGCTCAGGTGCGCGCTCGAGACGACGCATCACGTCGGATGCAATCTTCGACACCGTCGGCTCCTGTGATGCCACCAGTCCAGCCCAGTAGCGTACCAGTGGTCCCATGCTCAAAACGCATTTAAAGGGAAACTCTTTGGTGTCCTGCATGACTCTCAGATGGGGAACCAGACGTGGACCTTGTCCTTGAAACATGTCGCTTACCTCTCACTCACAAAAAAAGGCTCATGCCGTTAATCCCAAATCAGCTCTGTTAATCCTTCGGTTGTTCTTCATCTTCGTTGAACACCTCCAGTCGTCGAAGTGACACGCTGCATTATTGTTCACATGCAGGTGCCACGAAGGCCGCGAGCAGAACCCCCGAGGCCTGAAATCCATTCGGGCACACCCCTTTGACCTCAATCCAGGTTCCCTGATTGGTGACCCGCTCCAAGAGAGTCCCCAGGGGAAACTTACAGATAATTTTACCGTTCGGTTCTGCGCGCAAATTGGTTGGAACCTGAGAGGCTGTGCGCAATCTCCTGCACTCTGCGAGTGGCGGCGGAGGTGGCAGAGGCAAAGGGTTTATTGGACGCGTCACAGCCCGTGATCTGAAGGGCATAACCGAACCCAGACCATCGCTCATGACAGACTTGCCCTGCTTCAGTTCGGCCATGATCTCGGGAAGAAGAGTGAGGGTCATGAAGTAGTCGGCTGGATCGATTTCATCGAGCTCTGGAATCACAACTGTGATGTCCGAGAGCGCGCCCAGCGGATTACGCACGCGTGTGAGCCAAGGGGTAGACATCCACTTTCTTGGAAAGCCCGACTGGTACCAGCTCAGTGGAATCATATGTTCGCGCCAAGGGCGATTTTCAGGTCTGAACCAATTGTTGTGCCACAGATGAAGCCTGTCTTTTTCATCGACTTCGCCAACGATACCAATATTCCCATCACCCGGCTCGCCAGAACAATCACGCTTCAGGCAGCCGCTGACTATGGCACCTGCGGGAAGAACTCCATCGAAATGCTCTTCCACAAAGCGCGCAATAGCACGGGTCTCTTTGGGAAGTTCAACGACCAATCCACCACGCTTGCGCACAGCAGAGATAACATCCAGAAGGAGTGGTGAGCTGTAGTCTTTCAGTCCTGCCATCTCGAGAACACGTGAAAGATTATTCGCACTTTGAGCGGGTTTGGCATACCTTTCTGCTTCGCTCTCCTGCATTTTAGCCCAATTCATAGCTGCAGCCATAATGCGTTCACCCGTTGGGGTGATTCTCTCAAATCGGTATTTGCCCAAAAGTTCCTCTCGTTCAAATGAAACCGACCTGACGCCTAACAGTTCTGATTCTTTGTCGCTCATCTGATTAAAAATGCGTGGCTTGCAGGATGTTGCTGCGACCCAAAGTGCAGGAACAAGCCACAGAAAAATGCCAACATTTCTTCTTGAAAAACGATCAAACACAGCCATGTGAATGCGCCCCATCAAAAGCAAAACTTCCCTGATGTAAAAAGTTTACCTTGAGAGCTGAAGACGGGACTGATGCAGATTTTACTCGTCAGGCCGCGGGTGCTGCGGAACCTTCCCCGGCAAGGTCTGCAGGGGCATCGGGAAGAGGATCGGTATTGACCACCACTTGCTCGCTTGCGGGCCAACGCACGATAAGCATTGTGACGTCGTCTGCGTATTCTTCATCCTGCCAAATAGCCTTAGCTTCATCCATAATGCTCTTACAAATGTCACGCACAGGTCGCCCACTCGAGAGCAGGTCGTAGAATCGGCGCTTGGGCAACATATCCTTCTTGGGTCCATGGTTCTCGAGGAGACCGTCGGTGAACAGCGCGAAAAGGTCGCCCTGCTCGAGCTGCAATTTCTTCACCGTTATCGTTCGATCGAGCGAAACTCCAAGTGGGTTTCCGGTAGATGTCTGGGGTGAGATCTTCTTCGTTTTGGTGCGGTACCAAAGCAGAGGGGTGTGCCCTGCACTGGCATAGTACAACTCACCGGTGTCGGTATTAAGAGAAACAAGACACATGGTCATGAGGCGAGCTGACTTACCCACGCTCAAAATGGCACGATTCAAAATCGCAGCCATGAACTCGAGGCGATCGGTTTCGCCCATCGTTTCCGTGGCGCGCAGCGTTTCCATCACGGCCTGAGCGCCCATAAAGCTTCCATACGCCACACCTGTCATGATTGCGGCGGGAACCCCGTGACCGGTCACATCGCCCACCAATGCATGCAGCCACGGGCTCTCTTCGGACTTATCGAAGAAGAGCCAGTCGCCACCGCACTTCGATGCGGCTTCGTAGTGGAAGTCGAGATCTGCGTTCATCACCGGACGCGAGGATGGCAAAAGTGCAGATTGAACTGCTTGGGCGGTGACCAGTTCGTTTTCGAAGTGTGCGGTTGCCAGACGTTCTTCCTGGAAATCAAACATCACCAATGCATGCCCTAACGATGCAGCAAGGAGTGTCATGAGATGCCGCTCAATGGTGCTCATGTTGTCTTCAGGAAAGCCATCGAGCATCAGAATCATCTTGAGCTCTTCACCCGCATAAGCGCGCAAAATAACGGTCGTGCCGAGCATGCTCACAGACTCTGGCGAGGTGAGCTCCTCCAAGTCCACACCAGCAGCCTCAAGGCTCAGAATATTGAGCTCTGGCACCACTGAACCCATTTGCACATAGTCAATCACTCCCTTGGGTGCATTTGTTCCAAGTTCAAAGATGACAGCTGAGGCGTCCATAATGGGCTTGAAGCGAACGTAGTTGCGCACTTGTTTGATCATCATCTGCAAACATTCGTCGCGATTAGGCATAAGAGACATCTCTTTGGTGACCTTCATCACGAATTCCAGGTTGGCGCTGATTTGGCGCAACTCCGCCTCACGAATTTCCAGGCGCTTTGCCATCTGTTGCAATCCACGAGCAACGAAATTGAGTTCTTCATCGAACTTCACATTGAACTGAATGTCATAGTGACCCGCGGAAATTTTGAACATGGCATTCACGATTTCGCGCAATGGACGCAACAGGCCAAGCAAAAGGAAGTCAGTTAAAAGGACAACCAACCCCACCAAAACGAGCGCCATGACGGCAGCCACAGAGGCAAACTTGCGGATGGGTGCGTTCAAGGAAGCAAGTGAGGTTTCCACAAAGGTAATCACATTTGTCCCTGGGATTTCCCGAAAGGAAATAATCCATTCGTTTTCACCGTCGGTGTAGCGAGTGAAGCCTTCGCGTAAACCGCTCTTAATGAACTTTTTAGTTCCGGGACGCGATGTGAAGTTCGAGGCATTCACATCGCGTTTGTCATAAGAGGAAATGAACTGACCAAATGAGTTCGCGATGTAGCTTTTGCCGTCGATTCCCTCAAAAAGCTGTACATTGGGGTCGAGTTCAGTGCGCCAGACTTTCTCGCCACCCTCGCGTCCAAAAACAAACACCTTCTCGCCTCGTCTTCCAACAAAGACCTGATCTTCGGCGGGCAGCTGTGGGAGTCCGTAGGTGCTCGCAAATTTTGCCTCTTCTGTGCCCTTAACAAGTAGAATATCTTGGCGAGGGAGATTCGAAAAATAGAGTTTGAGGCGTGTCGCTACTGCGCTCGTTTTGAGATAATGATTTTCGTAAACATAAGAGAGCTTGTCGTTTCGATAAAGGCTAATCCCCGCAACCAAAATGGCGGCAATACTCACAATCAAAATGAACGTCTGGGTGAACGTCAAACGGCTTTTAAGGCTACTTCTATCCCACAACGAAAAGAAATCGAATAACTTATAGAGGAAGGTATTCGAAAAGCGCGATTTTGCATTCTGGAGTTGGGCATTCATTGGTACACCCTCACTCCCTCGAGCCAATTCTCAGGCTCGGGCAGGTAATCCTCTTCTCCGCGTTTGACCGCACGAATCAGGATTGGCGGTGAAGCATAAAGCTCATCTTCCGACATGGCCTGAAAAACATAGTTGCCTGGTTTTTCGATAGGCACCCGAGGAAAACCAGATGAGGCCA
This sequence comes from Betaproteobacteria bacterium, assembly GCA_016868315.1. Taxonomy (GTDB): domain Bacteria; phylum Bdellovibrionota_B; class Oligoflexia; order Silvanigrellales; family Silvanigrellaceae; genus RFOM01. The sequence goes on along the minus strand of VGHE01000019.1, from coordinate 8,236 downwards.
CCGATGACCACTGTGGTTCAAGTTCTTTTCCTTTCCACAGATAGCCCCAAAGCTGAATCCTTTTGTCGGAATTCTCAAAAGTCACGGGTATGGAGGTTGGAAACTGACTTGCGTAGACCTCAACGTTTGCTCCGGGGTAACGGATATTCAGTGTGCGCGTGTTGCGCACAATTTTGAGGTCTTCGTCTGTGATAACTTCCGGCGGGCGATTGGCCGGATCGCTCTCAGGAGCTCCCGCCTTTTTTATCCCTGGGTTTTGAATGACCCGGGTTGAAAATCGTGCCTCTGTCAGAGGTGATTTCACCTTCTTCTCGGGCTCCCCGCCAATTTCAGAGGAGACACCACCCGATGTGCGCAGTTTGGACATCTGCGGAACAGTAAGGCCAACATGGAAAAGGGAACCCTCTGGCAACGTCACAATTGAATCTTGGCTTATGAAGTAAAGCACAACCTTCGACTCGTCGGACACGTAAACCAAATCGCCGGGCTGAAGCTCAATGCCTGGCTTCAGAGGCCACCAATTAAGCCAAGACGGGCGCTTGTATTTTGCCTCACCTTCGAGATCGATGGCATACACGGGAGAGTCGGTCGGGCTGACTGGGCTTTCACCATAAGACTCGGCCAACCCCTTCTTCAAGCGTTCCCATTTGTCTTCCTGACGACGGTTGACGAAATAGAGCGCAACGAGCGCAGCAAGTATTCCTGCTGCGGTGAACTTTTGAAAGCCAGAGAGAAAACCGAGAGAAAACTTCATGGCGTTTTCTCCTTGCTGAGACTCACAACGATGCGTTCGTTGGATTCAGCAAACTCAACCCGCTGCTTTGGCGACATGGTGGCAAGAGACAGCAAGGGGCGTCCATCGGCGTAGCCCGCGCTCACCACCTTTTTATGGGGAATGCCCGCTTTCAAAAAATATTCAAAAAACACACCTGCCCGCACGGTGGAGAGCTTGAGGTCTGCGAACGAGCTCTCTGCCTTTGGGCTATTGATTGTGTCTTGGGTGAACTCGGTGTGCACCTCGATTTCAACTTTTCCAAGAGTCTCTTGCTTTGCCACTTCTTCAGCAAGCTGTTTGAGGTTTTCCATACCCTCAAGGGTGAGCTCCGCGCTTTTTGGGGCAAAAAATTCCTTCGAGGTAAATGCAAGCTGCATCGGCAGTGGAATGTTTGTTCCGGAAAGATATTTGCTTTTTTTGGTCGCCTCTTCCTTCTTCTGCTCCTCTTTGCCGGCTCCCTTCGCCAATTTGACGTCTGCTTTCTGAGAGCGTTCAAGCATAAAACGAATTGCAGCTGCAATCTCGGCACTCTTATCACCACCTGCTTCACCACCCGAGGAGGCAAGCTGCTTGGCATCAAGTGCACCGTTACGGGGTCCAATCACAACGCCATCTTTGTCTTCTTCTTCTTTGAGAAGTTGTGGCTTCTTTGAACCCTGAAGTGCCTGCTGAACTTCGGCAAACTTTTTCTCGTCGACCTGAGAGATGGAATACATCACAATGAAGAACAGAAGCAGGTTAAAAAGCATGTCATTGAACGAGTAGAGCCAAAGTGTGTCATCGCTCTCGTGACCACCACCCCCGCCACCGTGATCATCACCACCTTTGTGTTTCTTGGGGTGATGCGCAGGGGTGTGCTTTTTCTTTTCAAGAGAACGCCCTGCCGCACCCTCAAGAGGCGAAGCATGATCTCCTGAATTTTCGAACAGACCCCGACGTGACACTCATAGCTCCTTATGCAGCTTTTCCACCTCCGCCCACACCCAGGACGTCTACACGCTGCTCTTCCTTCAAGTAGGAATTCAACTTTTCCTGAACAAAGAGCGGAGTTTCTTTGTTCGCAAGAAGCAAAACACCCTGCAAAATGATCTCACGTTCCTTCAGCTCAGCTTTGTCGCGCGCCTCGGAATTTTCACCCAAGGGCATGATGATGAAGTTTGCTGCAAGCAATCCAATCAATGTTCCAACAAGTCCAATCGCCATGGCAGGTCCAAGAGCACCAGCTTTCAGCTCGCCACCCAGCTGTTGCATCACCGCAATCAGCGACACCACGCACGCAATGATTCCGAAGGCTGGTGGGTATTTTGCCAACGCCTTGAGACCCATTGTTTTCTTTGCGAGAAAGAGTTTATGGCTTTCGATGCGGTCGGTCATAATGGAATCGATTTGATCGGGCTTGAAACGGTCAAGAATCAAACCCAAACCTTCTTTAAAAAAGGGCTGCTGAATGGAGCCCATCTGCTGCTCAATGAGGCGAGGATCGCCATTGGTGACCTTAGCAACCGTAACAATCTCACTCACGATATCCTGACGCCTATCGACCCTCTTCTTAAAACCCTCAAACATGGCCTTCCAGATACGTTTTGCTTCCTCGGCCGTGTTGGCCATGTAAGCCATGGCAACCGTCGAGCCCACAATCAGCAGAAACCCCGGAACGTCGTTCAATACTTTTAAATCTTTGATTGCGTGCTGGATCATGTACCCCGCAAACAACCAAGCAACAATGAACCCAATAATGGTCGAGCTCATGTTGTGACTCCAGTGTTCATGATAAATTCATTTCTCATGTTAGGAGGCCTCCGCTTCAGCTTCGGAACCACCCTCGTCGTCACCTGCACCTTCACCAGAGGCTTCGCCTGCAAGCTCAATGAGTCCTTGCTCACGCATATCCTTCACTTGCTTGATAAGTGCCGCCTGAATTTTTTGACCCTCAAATTCAGCACGCTTACGCGCTGTACGAGAGCGATTGAATTTGTCGAGCTCCTGCCGGATAGCCGCCTGGATCTTTGCAGAGGTAAAGAATTGATTAATACGCTCGTTGAGCTCTTCCGGAAGCGACACAAGCAACGTGGCGACATCTGCTGGCTCAAGCTCTGCAAGAAGCTCGGCTAGAGTTTCGTCGTCAAGGCGTAAAACCTCTTCAATCGTCACAACCCTTGAGCCTACCGATGCCGAGAGCGATTTGTCGGCACGGAGAACTTTGCTGACCGCAGTTCTGAATTCGGGATTAGGAGCATCGAGCATCAGCATCAAATGGCTCGTGACATCGAATCGTGAGTCGCCACGATCGCTCTTGATAAGACCTTTGATTGCCGCAATTGCACCTTTGGCGTCGTCTTCGCTCATGTTGGTCGCTTCGCGCATAGCCTCGAGCAGCTCAACGTTATCGTGATTGCGCAATCCACCAATGACACGAGCACAGCGCTCAGGAGTCAGCAAAACCATCAGCCTAGCCGCGGAAATTGTCTCTGCTTCCGAGAGAGCGTTGCTCAGCTCTGAGTCGGTTGCCGAGATCAAATAAATCATATCCAGGTTCGAGAAGTAGCTCGGCTTCCGGCTGATTTCGCGGCCAGCCAAGCGATAGAGCTGCAGAACAACTTTGTAGGCTTGTGCTTTTGCCATGGGCTCGTAAAGAGCGTTGCCTAGAAGCTCGAGTTCCTCTTTCGGAAAACTCTTCCAGATCTCCCGCGCAGCATTCGGCCCAACAGCCTCGGAGAACCCGGCAAACTTTGTCCGTTCGCGCTTGTCAGCCACCCAATCCTTCAGCACGCTGAGCATGGCATAGCGTGTTTGATTCATGTCAACAAGTAAACTCTGAGCTTCCTTTTCAAGTGCAATCAACTCTTCAGAAGTTGAATCGCCAGAAGACTGCAGCTGATTCTGCTGCATCCCAGCTCCCCCAGGACCTGCCATGTTGATAGCTTCACCCTGTTGCTTACCCTGCACTTTGGCAGCTTGAACGATAGATTCACCGATTTTTGCAACAGCGGCTGAAACCTGCATCATGGTTGCCGTCATGTCGGTGCTGGCAGTCTTCACCCGAGACGTTTGCAGGAGAACAATGACCAGAACACCCAATAAACCCAGCAGCACCGCCGGAATGACTGTGAGAGGCAATTCAAGACCTGCAATCAGTTTTCTGACTTTACCCGCGGGCGTATTGGCATCGTCGGTGAGGTCTTTGTTCTTTTGGTTCAGCTCTGTAATCTGCTTCTTGAGCTCATCGACTTCCGCCGAAAGCTTGCGCCTGGCCTCTTCGGCCTTGTTGGTTTTGTCTTGTTCGTCACGCACTTTGCTCTTTGCATCATCGGCAACGCGCTGTGATTCGCGCAGCTGCGCCTGGGCGTCTTGCTCTTTCCGACGTGCTTCCTGAACCTCACGCTGGGCATCGCTCTCCCGACGCCGGATCGATTCAAGTTCACGTTGCAGAGAATCCACCTGGGATTTTATTTGCTGATTTTCTTTCTCAGCGCGTTCAACTTTGGTTTTTGACTTACCTGCGGTCAGGTCTTTTTGATTCACATCCAGAGTGTCACCGCGCTTTGTGTTGAGGCGGAGAAATGCCGAGAGAGAATTTTTCAATTCAGCGATGGAATCTTTCGGAAACGAAACATCAAGCGTCACGGAAATATTCACCTTCGCTGCGTTGGAGAGAATCTCCAAGGGCGTGAGGGCATTGAGAAGGCTAATAAGTGCATCGTCTCCGGTGATTCCTTTGGAAACTGCACCGCGAGAGAGCTTCGAGAGGTTTCCTCCTGCGCTCTGACGGAGGGCATTCAATTTAGCCACCGGGAAGTCGACTTTGACAATGGTCAGGAACGGAGGTTCGGCAATGGCCTCAAGGCGCTTGTTGAGCCTTTCTTCGAGGAAGGCCTCGGCCTCGGCCACCTTCGCATCGAGGGTTTGGTTCAGGTTCGCACGGCCACTTGTTTGCGCGTATGCCGAGCCAAAGTTTTTGGAGAGTCCGGCAGAATGCGACAACAGCAATGCCGCAAGTACACAAAGCACTCGCGCCAAAGCGATTGAACGACACAACTGCGGAATGCTGAACATTCCATCCTCCCAAAGTACAGACGCGTGCTGACACACCTCTGCGTATGGTAGGAATCGGAAAAGCTTAAAAAACATTCAGGACGCTGGAGGTAGAAATTGCAGTGCCGTGAATCGAACTGACGGCGACGAAAATTTCATCGGGATACGAAAATTCCGAACTCACCCCTACAATTTTGCTGACGAGGGTGGCTGAGGGTGCACTTTTGTTTCAGATTGGTTGTTTTAGAATGACCTTGTTGGAGAATGCAAAATGAACAAAGTTTTCAGAAACCATAACGTAACGCAAAAAATTCGGCCTTTTTGCCAACTCGCACTCCTCGCAACCCTTTTCACCAGTGGTTGCGCATCGGTGAGCATAAAGAGCAAGCCCAGCGGTGCAGAGGTTTATCTTTCTGTGCCTGGCCGCGAAAACCCACAACTTCTGGGACCAACCCCGTACAACAAAGACCTTGCAGAAATTAAAAAGCTTGCGAACACAAGCACGATTGTGCTCACCGTAAAACGCTCAGGCTATGTGAGCCAGAACTTTGTTGTACCGAATCTTGGGGGTGGACAACTCGAAATAGAAGCACTCCTGCAGCCGCTGGGTTCGGAGGATTTCGGTACGGTGAATCTGGCTGTCCGTTTGGTTCTCGAAGCCGAGCGCCAGATCATCGACCGTAATCTCAAAGAAGCACTCAAGACGCTTGAAAAGGCCAAAGCTGCAAACCCAAACATCGCAGCAATCTACTACTTCGAAGGCTACACCTACTCACTTCAGAACGATAAAGAGAAAGCCCGAGAGGCACTCTACAAAGCTCTCGCGCTCGATCCTCAAGACACAGAAGTGCGCTCAATGCTCTCCGATGTGGGCGGCAGTGCGGAACCACCCGCGGCTGCTCCCAAAGGTCGAAAGAAATGAGATTGTTTAAGCCATCGACCTTTGTTGGATTTGGATGCCTCTTTGCAAACCCCGCAGCGTTTGCAGAGGTGAATTCTGCTGTCGTTGTTTCAACCGGCGTTATACTCGGCAACGCAAGTGGCTATCAGCCCGCTTCCGAAATGTTTGTAAAGAACTTCGACTTCAAGTGGGTTTCCTTTCAATCGAGGGTTCTCGCGGCGGTGGGAGAATTCCAGGTTGCGCTTTCGAATAAGTTCCAGGTGACCCAAATTATGGAAACACGTGCAGGTGTGCAGTACTACCCATTCGCCTATGGGGTCGACTTCAATGACCTTCACCCCACGAGCCAAATAAAGTATACAGCCAACCTGAAGCCTTACATCCATGGCAAAGTAGGCTACGGCCGCTATTTTATTACAACTTCCGACCTCACAGCACTCTCTGAAATTGCATCCAATTACATTTCTGTGGGAGGGGGCGCGGGCACGCAGTATCAATTCACGCGCTCTGTGGCCTTAGATGCCAACATCGACGGCTCCTATGCCCTGGGCACAAGCCCGGCACCTTTTTCCGGGTTGCTTATCCGGGCACGATTTGGTCTCTTTTTGCTTCTCTGACACCTCAACCCAGCCCTAAAGTTCAAGCCCCGAAAAGACGATCCCATCCTATGGACTGGAACAGGTCCGGTGGAGAAAAGTAGCAAAATGACGGGAGTTTTTCACAAGTCACTGAAAAACCTCGCGATGTCGCTGTTGGGGGGCATCGCGATAAGCGTTGTCCTTGTTTCTTGTTCTGGAAAAGTGGCCGAGAACGCCGAACTCGGTTGGAAGGTTGAAGTTGCAGGAGGTGCGCAGATCACTCTGCCCCGCCGACCCTTCGGGAGCCCTGTTGAAATCAAGATTGTTGATGTTTCCGGGCAACCCGTGGGCGACGCGGTCATGGAATACCGACTTGTTGAAGCCAAAGACCTGGGTTCGGAAGATAACGTCTCGGCCGATGTTCTGGCCAAGGCCTGGGATACCCCGAAGGCTGCGATGACGTCCTCAGACTCAGCCATTAAAAACTCGGCAGCAGCGGCTCTGGCCGGAAAAACAGCGACAGTGTCCAATGCAGATGGAAGTACCAGCACGAAAAAGCCAGAGGATGAAATTGAAGAGAGTGTTGGCCGTATTGAGCAATTCGATGCCCGCACGAGCAAAGAAGGAAAAGCACGCGTCTGGATTTTTGCACCCACAGGTTTCAACAAGAAGATTGCTGTTCTTGCTAAGGCGGGTCGCGATGCAAAATTCAAACCCCTGTATACGCATGCTGTATTGAGCACTTCGGACACCAAAGGCGGAGCACGACTTACGCTTTCCACAAGTGGATCGAGAAAAGAAAAAGCCGGCGACGAATTTGATATCTGGTTGAACGTCCGCGACAACTCCGACCGCATTGCAACCTCGTTTGAAGGCGTGAAGACGGTCAAGTTCGACGCCGCGCCACAAACATCCTGGGGTGGATTCAAGCCGGATTTCCCGAACGGCGAAGTGACCTGCGAATTTACCGGCGGACGCTGCCTTATCCCGAAAGGCCCCTTTGTACTGCGTGTACCTGAAGAACTCTCGATAACGGTTTCGCTGCTCGATAACTCACTTGAGCCTATCACCGAAAAAATAACGGTCACATCAGACAACGTGCGGAAGTTCATCGCCCTTAAGAACACCCCAGGACGCCCGAATGAACTGACCACGCGATTCGACGAAATCAAAATGTTGCCTGGTGGAGTAACAGAACTCTATGCTGCTTGGATTGATGGCAACGGTAACTACCTCGATGATGTGGCCAGTGCCAAATGGGAAATAGGCTCAGACCGCCTCGCGGAGGGAATATCGGGAACCCAGGGAACAAGAACCACAACTGCACAAAAAGTAACTTTTGCCCCAAAGAAAACGGGTACGGCATATCTCGAGGTTACGGCCGACAACCTTCAACTGTATCGTCCGTTGCCGGTCATAGTGCCAGCGAATGAATTCAAGCAGTGGGCATTCAATCTCAACGGTACACCGCCCGACCGCGACGCCACCGGAAAGGCTACACCTCCTACCGTGAAAGCGGCAACATGCGTCGAAATCGACATGTACGCCTCAGACGACTTCGGAAACATTGTACCCACCGTAAAGGGTAAACATGACATTGTCGTTAAAATCGAGAACGCAGATACTGCACCCGTTCTTTTCAAAAAGGCACATTGGGGAGAACAGGTCAATATTGGTTCAGCACTCAACAAACAGGGCGTTGAATTTGTAGAAGGCCTTGCGCGCTCAATTCAAAAGGCCTGCTTTTATGATGCAACCCACCCACAAAACAATCCGAATCCTCCCAAAATCACGGCCACCGCGAAACTCAACACAACACAGGCAACCTATCTTGGCAGCCTCGAAATCAAAATCGAAAAAAACGATCCGTGGCAAATTGCATTGATGCGTGCTGATACGGGAAAACCAATCAACAACGACTCACATAATATTTGCACTCCGGTCACATTT
>VGHE01000018.1 GCA_016868315.1 Betaproteobacteria bacterium | reverse complement strand
AGGCCCACAGGAATATCCGGTGCCACGCGAAATGACCGAGAACGATATCAAAATCGCCATCGGCGAATATGCCCATGCCTGCAAACTGGCCGTGGAAGCGGGCTTCGATGGTGTAGAGCTGCATGGTGCCAATGGCTACCTGATCGATCAATTCCTCAATACTGCATCGAATCAGCGCAAAGATGCCTGGGGTGGTTCCGTGAAGCACCGCGCACACTTCGCCCTCGAGGTGGTAAAGGCTGCGGTGGCGGCTATTGGTCACTCCAAGGTGGGAATCCGTTTGTCGCCCTATGGTGTGTTCAACGGCATGAGCCCCGATCCCGCCATGGACGAGCTTTATATTCACCTCGCCAAGGAACTGAGCGCCCTGCGCATTGCCTACATTCACCTTGTTGACCACAGCTCGATGGGAGCACCCAAGGTCAGCGACGAACTCAAGGCCAATATCCGCAAAAACTTCCGTGGCACCCTGATTCTCTCGGGAGGCTACGATCGGGAGCGCGCTGAGGCTGATCTCTCGAGCGAGGCAGGTGACCTGATTGCGTTTGGACGTCCTTTTATCTCCAATCCAAATTTGGTGGAGAAGCTCAAGGCTGGCGTCGAACTCACACCTGCGAGCCCTGATACGTTCTACACGGCAGATGAGAAGGGCTATACGGATTACGTTTGAGGCTCTGCGGCTATTCGCGTGTGTTTGTAGCGATAGAAAAAAAGTGGGTCTGGAGAATTGCGAAATTTATGGGTGCGATATCGCAACTCAGAATTTCGCAATTTTCTTTTCCCACTCTTCGAATGCCGCATCAATCAGTTGCGATACCCTGTCACACTCAAAAATTTTCGCCGCAGCAATGAAATGCGATACCTCTCGCCCTCACCTGATGTGTGATTTTGCGCAAGTGAGGACGTCTTCGGTAATCTTGATGGCTGCATCGAGATCTCCCTTCGCAATGCCTACAAGCTCTCGCGCATAGCTCTTTTTGAAAATGCGTTCACGCTTCGGATATTCATACAAATAGATTCCTTCATCATTCATGATTTCAGAAATTCCACCCGGATTGGCTCGCGGTTGGTGCTTGGAACAAAGCCAGTCAACGGAGCAGAACTCTCTTTTCAAATTTAAATTTAGTTGAATTTCTATTTCTTACTTAACTCAGAAAAAACCAGTGATTTGAAGTGTTCTGCTTGATCTGCCAACTGTGTGAGAACCGCGGTTACACTCGCGCCAGCATCATTGGTTTGGCCGACCTCAACGAATGCAACGGCTCGGCCGTCGGAATAAATCAGGTAGTTATCCAGAAGGGAGGCATCGCGGGCAAGGCTATGTGTTTTCAAAAAGCCACGGCATGTTTCGATGAGTTCGAAAGTTATTTTTATCGCATGAGTCCCTGTCAAAGGTACTCGTGAAGCTAAGGTGCGCAGGAAGGGGTCGGACACCAAACTCCCTGAAGTTGCAACAACAAGGTCTATTTTTTGTTCTCCAATGAGCTGCTTCAGTGCAACTAGAAAATCAGTTTCACGTTTTAAAATGGCCAGACGGGTCTGATCGGATTCGGCGATAATCAACAGGTCGATATCGCCACCACGTTTGCTGTCATCAACACGACTGCCAAAGAGCCAGACAGAAACCGCAGAGCCAAACGTTTGTACGGCCGCACTTCTGATGGCATCTATTTCGAAATCAGTGAGTCTCATCGGGAAAGAATATCTCTTATGGTTAACAGCGTAGAGGCACGAAGTCGCACTTCTTCGAAAAGAATTTGAAGGCGAGAATCCTCATATTCATGTGCCATCCGGTTTCGCATTTCTCTGATTTTCAGCCAAGGTTCAATTGAATCGATGAGTCCATGTTTATGGGCAGCATTGAGAAAATCTCGGAAGGAGCCTAAAAATCCGGGGTCTCGGATGAGTACCCAGGTTCGCATGTAGCGCTGCAGAAATATCTCAGAAACTCTTGAGAATCGTGACGTGAAGCCCTCCCAGTCAGAGAGTTCCTGCTCGGATAGGCTTGCTACATCGGTGGAAAGATTTGCTGTTTTCTGTGCGGAGTACTCGAGGTGCTTCAAAGCTCTTTCTAGCTTTTTGTGGAGGTCTTCGAGAAGATTGGCGTAGGCTTCGGTCATCGGAGAGAGCCTTTCTATGCAAACATGCCTGTTTGAATGGATTATATAGCACGAGGGTGCGGAAAAGGGGAGTGGTGCTGGAGAAAGTCCCATTCCGCCCTGGGCAGGTTGATCTTTATCTTTGACGTCGCTTTGACCTCACTTTGACATTGAATTGTGGTGCGATTTTGGTTGGAACCCCTTGCCTCTCGGATACGCGCCATCGCAACTCAAAATTTCGCGATTTTCTTTTCCCACTCTTCGAATGCCGCAGCAATTTAATGCGATACCCTGTCACACTCAAAAATTTTCGCCGCAGCAATGAAATGCGATACCTCTCGCCTTTACCTGATTCCGCCATACAGCGAGTCTCTGAGTCTCCCCTGGCGCACGAGCGTGGAATAAACATTCAAATAAGCGCGGAGGTCTCTCCACTCGGGAGCAAGCTCTCCCGCCTCGGGCGCAGCATGCAGCGCCTGTTTTGAAACAATTGGCTGCTGTGCCTGAGGAACGAAATAGAAATCTCCCAGGTCAGCAAACACAGGCCAGAGCCGCCGCGCGCTCAGGAGGCTCACACCAAACCAAGGTTGTGTGCTGGCCTGCGGCAGAAGCTGAGCGAGCGTTGGGAGAATATCGATCTGCGACACCGGGTGTTTAATATGCACATTCGAGTCACACAGCTTTTGCCCTCGACACTCACTCACGGCCGATTCCACCAGCCCGCCCGACATACTGAAATAAACGCGGGTCAGGTGATCCGCAGTGACCCGATCCGATGCACTCCCGTGGCCAAAACCTGGAATAGGCCCAACACCATCGGCCGGATCCTGCATGCCATGGTCTCCCACAAACACCACAACCGACTTCTCCCACAGGCCATCGGCCTTGAGCTGAGCGACCCACTGCCCTACGGCGGCATCGCTGTACTTCACAGTCGCGAAATGACGCGCCGTGCTCTGCTTTTGAAACTCCGTGAGGGCTGGGTCGGCATCGGAAGGTAAATCCCACGCCGTGTGGTTGGAGACTGTCACGATTGTTGAGAAATGAAGCCCTGCCTTGGATTCTTTGTCTTTCTTCTTGAGCCAATCATTCGAGAGCGCAAACAGGGCTTTGTCGGAAAGCCCCCAATCGGTGCACGGCAGCTCACGCGGGAGCTTCAAGATATCGAACGGGATCTCGAATCCTGCGGTTTTGTAGAAGAGCCCCTGGTTGTCGAAACCATGATAGCCGCCATGCAACCACGAGTATGTTGATTTGATTCCCTGGCCTTCCAGCTGCTCCTGAAAAACTTCGCGTGCACACTTTGCTTTTTCAATCGGAGTATCGCGCATGGTATTGAGAGCAATGGTCGAAACAAAATTGCAGACCGAGCTTTCCGCTCCCGAGCGCGACACCACACTCGAAGAATAGCCCGCGGCAAAAGAAATTCCCTGTGCACTGAGCTTATCGAGATTCTCTGTATAGCCGCGCGTACCGGGGGTGAGCAGGCGGCTTTCTGCAGCGCGCATGCTTTCAAGAATCGCAACAAAGAAATAGCGGTTCTGTGATTTGAGAATGTTCTCGGTGAATTCCTGCCTGAGTTTTTGAGCGATGAACTCGAGCGCGGCTGGGTTTTCGGCAGGGAGTGCAGCATTGCGCAAAAGTTGGGCTGGAGCCGCCTGTGCGGGGGAGAAGCTCTGATGGGCGACGCGTGCATGGGCATCGCTAAGAGTTTTAAGATCGGTTTCGTCGAATTTTATTGAGCGCCCGACTTTGGTGGTTTCAATGCCATCGAGTACCAGCTGAACAACAAGATTCTGAGTAAGCTTCACCGAGAAATTGAAGTTGCGTGTCCATTTCTGGGAGAGGGCATTGGCACCAATGCCGAGAGCGAGCAGTGCGAGAAAATAGCCGAAGGTTTGTACCTTGGAGGCGCTTGCGCGGGGCTGATCGCCTGTGCTTGTGTCTGCGATTTTACTGCTCACAGGAACAAAAATTGCCAAGGCAAAGAGCAGCGACAACCAAAACCGGGGGCGCCCCAAGAACGAGCCTGAGGAACGCAGGAACTCGAAATCAACGAGGTAAGAGAGGTGTATCCAACGCATGTTGGTGCGAAAGAACTCAACGTAAGGCACCTGGGTGGCCAGGGATATGGCAATGATGGCAAAAATCGTGTTGAAGTAGATACGCGATAGGGTGAAAAAATAGGGCAAAGTCAGCACAGTGGCAATCCACAGATCCGATAACAATCCAATGCCGTAAGCTTGAAGCTGGGTGGGGAGCCCACCTGCGAGATCGAGGCCAATGTATTCTTTGATCATCAGGCGGTGGAAGGCAAAGAGAGCCACCAGCAGGGCAATCAGAAAGAGTGTTTTTCGGAGGCGCAACAGCGGGCTCATATTTTGGCGGATTCCAATAGGACAGAGGCTCATTCCAATGTCAGCAGCAGATTCGATGAATGAAAAGGAATTAGAGATTCTAGGATGCGTATCTTAGGCGTGGTGGTGCGTGAGGTCAATGTGTGGCTCGGTGCGTTTCTCTTTGAGATTTTGCACCTCTCTATGGGCGAGCTTCAACAGCGCTCTCGGCCTCAATGGAACGCTCAGCTCGCGGAATATTAGGATCTTCTGATTGGACGGCAAGAAAAAATTTATTCCGAACGCCGTATTTGATCCAAGGTGCGTTGAAACTGTGCGCCGTGGGGTTGGTTGTTGCACAGGCAGCGAGAAACACCTGCTCAGTCTCAGGATTAATTCCCCAAAGGCACGAATTCACCGGTGCATTTTTCCACGCGATCTTTGCCGTACAATTGCTTTCAGCAAAGGCATGGCAGCGCGAAACAACCAGCTCTGTTCGCATTTCTATTCTGAATGCCGCCATTTTTGTACCGAATTGCTTCGGAGCAACCTCACGTGCCAGGAAGAAGCTCGATGCCGTTCCCGGAGTGAGCCAGCCAACTACAGCACGACCAGACGTAGGCTGTGAGGGCGTGGCGCACTCAAAAATCCGCGCGGAATTGGGTGGAATATCGACCCAAAGACAACTGCTGGCAGGGGCGTTCGTCCAGGTAACAATGAAATCACACTTGCTTGTGCGAAAATTAAATTCACATCCGGAAACCCTCACCGTGGGCGTGGTGCTGCCCGAGGATGTTCCTGTTGTATCTGAATTTCCTACGGATGAGTTCGGGCTGTCATTGGGGCAAGTTTCGCCGCATTCCGTGAGTGTTATGCTAAGCGGCTTTTGAATCACACCAGGCGACGCGTCAGTCGTTACCGGAATGGAATTTCCCAGGCCAAAAAGACCACCGAATGAGGAAGCATAAAGACCACTTTCCGAACTGCTTATTCCCGTGAGTTCCGATGGAAAGCTCTCAACCAAACTCACTTTCTTCAAATCCGGGGATATCTTATAAATTCCACCCTTCCCGATGAAATAAACTTCATTCTGCCATCGGGTTGCACCCCCGAATCCTCCGGGAACCTCGGTGAAAGTTCGTCCTTCGTCGGTTGAAATTGCTGAATACGAATTGATGTAGTTGCTGCCGTTCACGTTCTCAAGCCGAGTGAAGGACACAACAATCATCCCCAAAGGGAAATGCACTCCGCCAATGGATGCACTTGGCAATTTCTCTGCCAGCGAAACATTCTGCCAAGTGTCGCCAAAATCCCTCGAAATTCCCAAGATGTTGCTTGTGGCAGCAAAAACTTTATCTCCAGAGAGGGCTATCTGTTCGATTGAATTTGAGGGTAGGCCGTAGGCAGTCGTCACGACCTTCCAGGTCTTTCCTTCATCTTTACTCAACAAAAGGCCGTTGTTGGTTGTAGCGATGCCAATGCGCCGCGCGTCTGTGGTTATGCGCTTGGCAATGGGCGCCGGACGGCCATCTTGACCCTTCACAAACGAAAACGTTTCGGCTCCGTCGGTCGACACAGCAACGCCCTCCGGCGGTGAGCTGCGTGCGTTGATTGTTTGGATTTCCAATTTCTATTTCTATTTTCATTTTCTTTGATTGAAAATTGGTGCTCGTATCGCAATTATGTGATGCGCGCTTAAAAGAGTGGGACTTTTAAAATACGAAATTGATCGTTTCGATAGAGCGTGGGCTGAAGAGGATGAGGCGCGATTTTAAAGTATCTTGGGAGATGTCATGGGAAAGATGCTTATGATTTTAGGAGGAGCTCTGTTTTTAATCGGGCTTCTTTGGCACTGGCGCAGCAGCCTTGGTTTGGGATCGTTGCCAGGCGATTTTGAGTTCAAAAAAGGCAATGTAACGTTCTACTTTCCACTCGCCACCAGCCTGCTGTTGAGCCTGATCCTGAGCTTCCTGCTTTGGTTTTTTCGCCAGAAATGATTTTCAGCAGAACGAGTATTCTCCAGACCGCTGCTGATGCACGCTGGAAGTAGAGTTTTTACGGCCGCTGTTCATGCGCTGCAGAAAAAGAGTTCTCCCCAGAGCAAAAAAAAGCAGCTTCAGTGAGCTGCCTTAATGCGTGCCAGTGCAGTTTCGCACCACGCCTGATTCTCCAAATACCACTTGACCGTTGTGCGCAGATGCGTGTCGAAATCGGCAAGTGGTTTCCAGCCAAGCTCAGTTTCGATTTTCTTGGGATCAATCGCATAGCGGAAGTCGTGTCCGGGGCGATCTTTCACAAAAGAAATAAGGTCTTCGTGCTTTTTCAATTTCGCTTTGTTGGGTGAAAGTTCGTCCATCAGTGCGCAGATTTTACGGATGATGGTGAGGTTGGGCACATCGTTGTGGCATCCAATATTCCAAGTGCTGCCTGGCGTTGCTTTCTCAACGACCGTAACAAGTGCACGTGCGTGGTCGTCGACAAAAAGCCAATCACGTACGTTCTTGCCCTCGCCATACACTGGGATGGGTTTGCCATTGAGGCATGCGAGAATCACCACCGGAATGAGCTTCTCGGGTGCCTGCCAAGGACCGTAGTTGTTGGAGCAGTTGGTGACGAGCACGGGCAATCCGAAGGTTTCGTGCCACGCGCGTACCAGGTGATCGGAGGACGCCTTGCTTGCGGAGTAGGGAGAATTCGGCTGGTAGGGCGAGGTTTCAGTGAAGAAGCCTGTATCACCGAGGGTACCAAAGACTTCGTCGGTGGAAATGTGATGGAAGCGGAATGCCTTTTTGTCGCCTTCGGACAAAGCATTCCAATACTCGCGCGCCGCTTCGAGCATGTTGTAGGTGCCCACAATATTGCTTTGCACGAACGCACCTGGGCCTGAAATGGAGCGATCCACGTGGCTTTCTGCAGCGAGATGCATGACCGCAGCGGGGCGGTGGGTGGAGAAAGCTTTGCGCAGTGCAGCGAGATCGCAGATGTCCGTTTGAAGAAGTGTGTAGCGCGAACTTTGTGCTGCGGGGCCTACTGATTCGGGCGATGCGGCGTAGGTGAGCTTGTCGACGTTGACAATGTTGTAGCTTGTGTTGGCCATGAGATGGCGCACAACCGCTGAACCAATGAATCCTGCTCCGCCGGTCACGAGAATAGTCTTGTTCATGTGAATTCCCCACAAAAAGTGACAGTTCCACTACCACATGGCAAAGTTTGAGCCAAATTTGGGGAGGCAGTGAGAATGAGCCGGATACTGGTGGTGGGGCGCAATGGTCAGGTGGCAAGCGAATTGGCTTTGACTCTGCCAACATTGGGAGAGGTGTTGTGTGCCGGCCGCGAGCTCGCCGATGCCACTCAACCTGCCAAGGTGCGCGCACTTGTTCAGGATTTTCGGCCAGATCTGATTATCAATGCCTCGGCCTATACCGCGGTCGACAAAGCTGAAAGCGAGCCCGCTGCGGCTCAGGCCTTGAATGTGGACGCGGTGGCGTTGCTCGCTGAGTTGGCAAAATCTGGCAACATCCCACTGATTCACTACTCCACGGATTATGTCTTCGATGGCAGCGGTACTCGTCCCTGGCTTGAGACCGACTCCACGGGGCCGCAAGGCGTGTATGCGCGCACCAAGCTTGACGGCGAGGAGGCTATTCGAGCCTCCGGATGTGCGCATTTTATTTTCAGAACAGCCTGGGTTTATGGCCACTTCGGTGCGAATTTTTACAAGACCATGAACCGCCTGGCGCGCGAACGCGAGGAGTTGCGGGTGGTGGGCGACCAGATGGGCTCACCCACTTGGAGCTACATGATTGCGCTTGCGACCTCGCAGATTGTTGCGCAGGGGCTGCGTGCTGCAAGCGTGCCGCAGGCAGGAGCTGGGGTCGCTGGGGTCGCTGGAGGCGCTGGCCTTGCAGGAGCGACAGGAACGACAGGAGCTGCTGTGAAAACAGCGTTGGTTGATTTCGTGCGCGAACGCAGTGGCATTTATCATATGAGCGCCGCCGGTGCGTGCTCGTGGTATGAATTCGCACGCGAGATTGTGGCCACCGATCCGCGCGCAGCTGAGCATAAATGCAAAACGGTAACGCGCATCACAACTGCAGATTTCCCAACACCTGCGAAGCGGCCTGCGAATTCTGTACTTTCAAATGAAAAGTGTTTGGCGACCTTCGGCATCCAATTGCCCGACTGGAAGCTCCAGCTCGCCCTGGTTCAGGCTGCGCAAAAGAAAAGTTGATAGTTTTGAATCATTCGAATGTCTGAAAGTGTCAGAGAAGCCTTGAATCTAAAGCAAAAGTATCATCCCAGAAGCTGGGAGTTCCAAAGTTCTTCACTGAATTTCTGGAAGGGCAGCACCCTGAAATTTTCGAATTGAAGTTCGTTTTCGCCCAAATAGATTCCAATCATTTTTGTGACCCTGATTTTTTGACTTGACGCGAGCGTACGCGATGGCTTTTCCCACTCGCGTTTCCACTTTTGAGCAAGCTTGACCTCGATCAATGCAACCTCAGGCGGTGAATTGAGTGTCTTTCGGCTCGTTTCAACGACGAAATCGATTTCACCCCCGGAAGGGACGGCGTAATAGCGGATGGGCCACTCTTTTCGCTTCGCTTCCATGTAAACGCGGAGTTCATGGAAAATGAGGGTCTCGAGCAGAGTCCCTTGAGTGATATTGTCCAGATTCTGGCGGTGCAGGCCAGCTGCAACTCGAGCCACACCGTTGTCAAACCAGTAAAATTTCGGATGAGACACTTCTCTGACCTGAGCCCCGGGCGCGTATGCCGGGAGGAAATTTCCCATCAGTGTGTCTTCAAGAATCGAGAAGTAGCTGTCGACACTGCTGCGTGGAATAGAGGCTTCTCGAGCAATAGCATTAGCATTGATGATTTGTCCGTTGAGCAGGCCGGCGATTTCCAGGAATCTCAGAAACGGTTCGAGCCTGCGAACGAGTCCCTCCTCACGAATTTCTTCCTTGATATAAGTGTTCAGGTATGAGCTCAAAAATTCCTCTGGTGGAATTTTTTTGTCCTCTGTTTGCGTCCACAAAAATGGCAGGCAGCCCCATTGAATCGCTTTGCTGATTTCAAATGAGTCTCCGAGTTCTCTGTAAGAAAACCCTTCCATGCGTCTACTTTGAGCGCGCCCTGCAAGGAGATTTGCTCCACCGCGTCGGAGCTTTCGCGCAGAGGATCCGCTTAGCGCAAACCGGTAGCCCTTTTCTTCGATCAGTCGGTGAACTTCATTGAGTAGCTCGGGAATGCGCTGAACTTCATCAATCCAAATCCAGTCAGGTTTTGTTTGTTGCGGAATGCGTGCTTCGAGGAGCGATGGGTTGCGCGAGAGTTCCAGGAAATTGTTGTGCGAGAGAAGGTCGATGATGAGAGAATTCTTCGGAAGCGTGTTTTTAAGCCAGGTGCTTTTTCCCGTGTTTCTGGGTCCAAACAGGAAGAATGAACTATTGGGGAGCTCTAAAACGCGCGGTTTGAACATGTAAAGCACCGAAAGTGTTGTGTTTATGAAATTTTATCATTTTCCTGTAAATTTGCAATGCAAATTTACAGGATGACATTAAAAATGCATCCACGCGCCTCATAAGGGGGGCGATGGATGCATCTAAAGCCAGTGAGGTCGGGGTGTTATCTCGCCTTATCGCGCAGCCTTAAGCAAGTTGCTGACTGCCTCGGCGGCCGCAGCGTTGCCACGCTCGCGCGCCTCCTGGCTCAGCAGGGTCAGGTTCTTGCGCGTGGTGAGCAGTGCGTTGCGCACGCTCCGAAATGAACGGAGAGCTGTGCAGGTGATACCCACGTCGTTGTCGGCGCATTCGGCATTGTCGATTTCAACAAACCCGCGCGCACATTCTTGCGTTTCTGCTTCTGACCAAA
Source organism: Betaproteobacteria bacterium (assembly GCA_016868315.1). Taxonomy (GTDB): domain Bacteria; phylum Bdellovibrionota_B; class Oligoflexia; order Silvanigrellales; family Silvanigrellaceae; genus RFOM01. Next base: position 25,981 of record VGHE01000018.1, on the reverse strand, counting down.
ACCTGTCGGTTAGAATGAAGTAGCGGTTTTTGAGATCGTCGGCGAGCTCTTGATGTTGCGGATTTTCGACAATCTCTTTCACAAGACATGCGAGCGCCTTTTGCTTGCCAGCATTTGAATAAAAGATGGCTGCGGAGTCGATCATCGAACTGCTGAGAGCCGGAAGCACATCGCTCTGTGCTCTGAGATAGCCATCGAGTTCGGGTTGGGTCATGTAGAGTTTGCAAGATTTATACTTTTCGACACCGAATGTCTCATGGCGGCACGAGTTGTAGCTCTCCACCCCATGGCTCTCGCTGCGGCACGCTTCGAAGCCAACAATACCGGTGTTATAGCGTTCAACTCCGAATGTGGAGTTGCGGCAGCTGTTGAATTGCTTCACACCGAATTGTGGCAGAGCGCAGGTTTTGGGTGTGGATTTGAGGCAGCGGTGACGCGTTTGCACACGAACGTCCGTCCATGAGACGCGGTGGATACGTGTTTCGGTGTTGGAGAGCGCCGTGAACAGAGAGCCCCCGGCGTATCCTGCAGGGCAACGTGCATCCCATTCCGACCAAAATTCTTCTTTATCTACACCGCAGGCTTCATCGGGTTTGGAGAAGTATTCAGCCACCCCGCAGGCCTCGCCTGTTCCCATGCGGAACTCGGCCGCACCAAACTGAGAGTCTTCCTTGATGATAGGTGCACACGCGGAACTGCTGCGCAGGTGGTAACTCTGCACGCCACAGAGAACATCGGCACGTTCCTGATATTCTTCAACGCCGCACTCAGCGAAGCGTCCGGCCTTTTTTTCAATGGGTTTGATAGCCTCGATTTCAGTGGAGCTCAAACGACGCAGCGAACGCGCACTGACTGTTGTTTTTCTCTTCTTTTCCGGTGTGTGGGAATCATTTTCAACTTGAGTTTCGGGCTTCGGTTGAGGTTGAGCGAGATGATTCTCGCCACGGCCACCGCAGCCCGCGAGGAAGAGTGTGCTTGCGAGGGAAGTGAGGAGGGCAATGGTTGCGGAGGGGGTATGGTTCAGAAACATGGCGAGGTTCCTTGCGAGAGAGTTGCGGGGGCCAAGACGGCTGTGTGAGCCCACGCAATGCACGTTCTATGCCAATCAAAAACGCGGGTGATTTTGTAGGGGGTGATCGAAATCCAGTCAGAATCCGACCATTTTCAGGCAGAGCCTGGCTGATTTCCGGCCACAGCTTGGCTGGGACTCATCTTTCAAACAGGGTGCGGAGCGGAAATCAAAGGGGAAACTCTCTGGCACGGTTCCTGCAAAAGGGGCTGCAGATTGTGAAAACCCTCTCACTGGAGCCCGCTCATGAAAAGACATGTTCGCCTTGTTAGCCTCTCTACCCTTCTTGCCTCTGCATCGTTCACTTCTACTCTTCCACTTTTGAATTCACACGGCGCATATGCCAACACCTCTGCCTCTGCAGCACCCTCAAACACATCGGATGCTCCTGCATCTGCGGCTGCTCGCATCGAGAAGGTCAAAGCTGAAATCGAAAATATCAAGGGCGAAACCGACACCACCCTCAAGTCCATTACAGAAACGCAAGAAATTAACCGCTGCTTGGGAAATGTATATTCTGGTTTGAAGGCACTCTCGCAGCAAATTGATTCTCTCAGCGACCGCAGCAGCGTGGCATCCGTGGCCAATCGCACCCGTGACCTTGTGAAAAAGCATGCTGCTTTCTTCGATACACTCAATGATTTTTCCAAGCAGGGTCTGCTCCTCATGGGTAATCCCGATCTTGCACGAGCAGGCGAAAACGAAGAGGTTTCCCGCATCATTGAAAAAGCCTCCGAGCTCACCGTAAACCTCAGAAATGAATTCCGAACTCAAGCCAATGAAGAAATGCTTTTTCTTGCTGATGTCAGCGCAACAATGCAGCGCCTCCAGCGTGCCGGTGCATCTGCCAGGCGTGGGCTCGAAAGTGCCAAACAATGTGCGCCACACCTCATTGAAAAGCACACAACACTTCTCGATGTGGGCGTGAAGGTTCTCAATAATCTCGAAAAAGCGCGCGCGCTGATTTCTGAACTACAGCTCAAGCGTTCTCGCATTCTGGGCTCGCTGACCTCGGGTTTCCAAAAGAAGTTTGCTGCTCAGCTGGCACAAGCATCAGGTCAGAAGGCCGATGAACTTGTGCTCAGGTTGAATGCCTCGCTGGCTGAGCTGAGCTTGCGCACTGAAATTGAAAGGTGGTGGTTCGAGGAAAGCGTGGAGAATGGTGCAGCGCGTGGGTACCTTTCTGGCGAAAAAGAAAACGCTTTAAAAGCACAAGAAACTTTGCGCCTCGCTGTGGCCAACTGTGATTCCTTTATTGCACGGCTAAAAGAAGTCTATGCAAACCCTGCTTGGGCTGAGCAAAACAAAAACAAGGCTATCCACTCGGGCTTGGAGATTGCGCTCTATCAGCGCCGTGCAGCACTGAGCCGTTGGTTGGAAGATGCAAGCCGCTCCACAACAGTTTCGGAACGCTGAGGTGGTGCAACATGAAGAAAAATATATTCATCAAAAAGCCAAAATATTCGCTTTCAAAGAGAGTCTTCTCCGCCGGCTTGGCCTTTTCATTACTTCTCAACACCGCGTGTGGAGTTCGAGCAGAAAAGAGTGGAAAGAATTCAATTTCCAACTTCATTGAAAAGTATGTGCATGATGAAACTGGAGCCGCGCGTGGAGAAGTCAATAAAGTTTCTCCTGTGCTCGTGGAAGATTCCGTGGACGAGAACGGCAACAGAACTCTGAGTTTTGATATTCCGGAAGGCAATGAAGCCAACACTGAACCTATGCCCGGAAGTCTCCCTCGTGCTTACGCCGAGATGAATGAAGAAGGAACTCTGGCCGAGCAACAGCGTGAATATCTGCGTGGTCATGCGCAGCGCCTCGAAGAGGCGCGGGAGGCCTGTCGGGCAATCAATTGCGATGGCATTGCTGGACTCGATACCGCATCACCCGGTTCAATTCGGGTGGGTCGAGATGGTGTGGATCCTGGTGCGCGCACTCAGCTGAGAACCAAAGAAGATGTATTGAGAGAAATCGAACGTCTCGAGCAGGCGCTTGAAGCAGAGCAGGAAAATTGGAAGAAAATTAGGGCTGCAGCACGGGAGAAGCAGGCCCAGGTTGCAAAGGAGCAGCAGGAGCTTCTTGCAGATGTGGAACGCTCAGTAGATGAAGCCATTCACACTGCGCGTGACGAGAATCGGTTGAGTGAATCAATTCAAAAAGAACTCATTCAAAATCACAATCAGCAAACTGAAAAGATCTACACAGAGCTCGGGCTCGACCCGCATCAAGGTGCACCTGTCGCACCTCAGGGCGATGCTTCTCTTAGCCCCGCAACGCCCTACCAGCTTGAGGTCAATAGGCTCAAGCAGGCTAACTCCCTGTTGCGCGCCACATCGTTCAACACAGCACTCAACGACAGTGCCGAAACTTTCGCAGAGCTTGCTGAGGCGAGCGCGGAGCACGGCCAGCTCGAGAGCTTCGATGTGCGTCTTGAGGCGGCTCGAGCTTTTGCAGCGGCCTCCCAGCACAAAGGCACCACCGAGCCGCTGGCACTGAAGGCTGCTTTGGAGCTGAGCGTTGGTGCAAAGAGTCTCGATGCTCAGGGTTTGCCACGCCTGGCAGACACATCTGCGCATATGGCCAAGGCACTGCTGCATGCAGCCATTGATGTTGCTCGGCTTGCCAAGGTCGTCGATTTGCCCTTGAGCGTGATGGAGGCGTTCTCTGGCAAGACTATCGACCTCAATGCTGAGGGCCAGATTGTTCTGCGCGATTGTTCGTCGCTTGAACGAGGGTTCGCGCTCGGAACCTTGGTGCTCGCAACAGGCGGTGTGCTTGTGGGTGCTGCACCGGTTGCAATTGTCGCGGCTGCAGTGGGCAAAGTTCTAAGAGCCTTTAAGGAGCAGTCGGTCACTGTTCATGGCGCTGCGGCAGGTGCCAAGGTTTTCGAAGAAACTGTTGCTGTTGCTACGGAAATTGAGCGCACTGCACCTGCACTCATGTCTCACACAAGTCTCACCCCCTACGCCAAAAAACACATTTGGTTCGGTGAGATTCGTGTGAGTGCCGACCATCTCAAGGTGCGTATCGATGGTGGCCTGCATACGCAGGAGGGATTGAAAAAGTATTTGGCTCAAGCTCCGCTAGAGAACACGCCTGTGTCGCGCGAACTGTTGCCCAATGGGGTTGAGCGTGTTGTGTTTCCGGATTCGGCTCTGACTGGAAAAAGCATCAGCGACACGCGGAGAGCTGCTGAGCACGGATTTGGCGTTCCCAATGGTAAAACACTATTCCCGGCCAGCTGGACTCCTGAGAACATCGAAGCCGCCATTCAGAAGGCAATCAAAGAAGGTGAGATTGTGAGCAGTGGGGAAAGGGGATTTCGCAAGGTCATCCAACACGATGGGGTCACGGTGCTTGTGAACATTGGGGCGGATGGAAAAGTTAAAAGTGCGTTCCCCCGGTGGGAGCAATGAGCAAAAGAAACGCTGTTGCTCTCCTGTGCAATCGACTATGAGAACGAAGTGAAAGGATATCCGCAATGAACAGAAGCCAGCATGTAAAATCTATGAACGACATCAGGGGCATTACAGAAGACCTGTTTGACTCTGGCGAGGAGTATTTCAGCGCGATGTCGGAGGCCGCAAAAGCTCTCCCTGATAGCCGATTTCTCGATACTGAAATTGAGGAATTGATGGGTTCTCCCGAAAAAGAATATTCCAAAGAGTGCGTTTTTATTATCTTCGCAAAAGGGAATCATCGGGAGATCCTGCCCTGGATGGTGAAGTTCCTTGGAACAACACAGAAATCTGATTTAAAACTTTCAACAGCTGCAGCCATGGCACAGCTGGGCGATGAAACAGGCTATCAGTTCATTGAAGATCTTTTTCAACGCTTCGTGAGAAAAGATGCCGACCTGGCCGGGTTCGATTTTGAATCGTTCGTTCTTGTTTTTGAAGAAATCCTGGCCAACGAACGAGGCCAGGAGATGATTGCGAGGTTCCGCAAGGAAGCTAACTATCATGTTGAATGGCACACATTAGAGCAACCCGACCTTGATTGAGTGCAGGATCAGTTCCGCGCTGCTTGGCTGCGCTCCAACTGGACTCCACGCACATTTCCTTTTAACCTGGCGCTCTGGAATGTTGATTCAAAACGGGGTTGCGCGTGAAAGTTCGTAGAACAGAGATTGAAGGCCTGCTCATCATTGAACCTAAAGTCTTTGGTGATAGCCGCGGTTTTTTCCTCGAGACCTACAATCACGAAAGATACGCTGCCGAGGGGCTCAATGAGGTTTTTGTTCAAGATAACCTCTCCTACTCCCAGCGTGGAGTTCTGCGCGGGCTGCATTATCAAAAGCCATTTACACAAGGTAAGCTCGTGAGTGTTATCCAAGGCCAGGTGTGGGATGTTGCAGTTGATCTGCGCACATCTTCGCCCACATTCGGCAAATGGTTTGGATTGTTCTTGGACTCTGAAGCTAAAACTCAATTTTATGTTCCACCGGGCTTTGCCCATGGTTTTGTGGTGACCTCTGAAACGGCGCTTTTTTCGTACAAGTGCACCGATGTTTATCATCCTGAAACAGAGGGCTCGCTGCGTTGGAACGATCCCGATGTCGGCATCCAGTGGCTCATGAATTTTGAGCCTCAGCTCTCCGGCAAAGATGCACAGGCTCCCCTTCTGCGCGACATCGCCAAAGAGCGGCTGTTTTGAAAATCTTTGAACTGTTTCTGACTTTCCTGCGTCTGGGGCTCACCTCTTTTGGTGGGCCTGTTGCGCATCTGGGCTACTTTCACGAAGCTTTTGTGCGGCGCAAGAAGTGGCTTTCAGAAAGCAGGTATGCCGATATTGTGGCGCTGTGTCAGGTACTCCCCGGACCTGCGAGTAGCCAGGTCGGCATGTCGATTGGCCTCATGCGAGGTGGTGTGCGAGGTGCCGTGGCTGCCTGGCTAGGATTCACTCTGCCATCGGCACTGCTGATGATCCTCTTGGCCTTGTTCACCCACAACCTACAGCCTTTGGTGAATCCAGCAGTGCTGCGAGGTTTGAAGCTTGCTGCTGTTGTTGTGGTGATTCATGCGCTGGTCGCCATGGCAAGATCATTGTGTCCAGATGTAAAACGCAAGCTGCTTGCGCTGGTGGTTGCTGCGCCCCTTGTGTTTTGGAATCATCCTGGGTTGCAGATTTTGCTGATTGCTCTGGGCGGTTTTGTGGGTGCCCGGTGGCTTCCTGAGAGCAGTGTTCCTGCGGGCAATTCTGCTTGCGCCGAAGATGGTGGCTCAGCACAGAGCACAGATTCCGCTAGCGGCGCAGCTCCCGCTCATTCCAGCGAAATTCCTGCAGAGGGCAACGCCTTGTCGCTGAGCGGTCGCACGGGGCTTCTGTGCCTTTCTCTGTTAGCTTTCTTGCTCATTGCGCTTCCAATGCTTTCGGCAGCAACAGGCAATATTGTTGTCAGCCTTTTCGACAAACTTTTTCGCACTGGAACTCTGATTTTTGGCGGTGGTCATGTCGTGCTGCCGCTTTTGGCCTCAGAGTTCTTGGAGCAAAAATGGATATCCCACGACATTTTTCTTGCGGGATATGGCGCAGCTCAGGCACTTCCTGGACCACTTTTTTCCTTCGCGGGATTTTTGGGAGCAACAAGTCTTTTTGAGCATTCCGCAGCTGCCGTTCCTGCGCAGTTCTTCACCGAGGCAAATGGCATTGCAGCAATGCATGCGTTTCGGAATGGCCTACCCTGGTTGGGCGGTGTTGTAGCCCTGATTGCTGTTTTTCTGCCTTCATTTTTGATTGTTTTTGGAGTTTTGCCCTTCTGGCAGCGGCTCAAAGAGTTTCATTGGATGCGGCGAGCACTGACGGGCGTGAATGCTGCAGTGGTGGGTTTGTTGCTCGCGGCGCTTATTCACCCGGTGGGTTCAACAGCTATTAAAGCAACTTCCGATGTTGTCATAGTCCTCACGGGCCTGGGACTGATGTTCTTCGGTCGTGCGCCATCCTGGTCTGTGGTTTTGCTCTGTGCGTTGCTTGCTCGGTTCTCTGCGTGAGACTGCGCTTGGGGTGCTCTCACAGCAAGTCCCTTAAAATTCCCCGCCCCAATGAAGTCCAATGCCGAAGAACGGCATTATGGTTTTGTGTTTGGCCACAAATCCCTCCATCCGGTTCTGGATCTGACGATATCGGGCACCGAGCTCGTAGTAGAAAAGCTGGTCAGGAGAGTAGTAGGCGATGCGAAATTGCGCCGGCGCTACCCCATAGATCTGATAATTTTGAACATTGCTGAAGAGGTAGACCGCGCCCATTCCACCCGCCAGGCAGGGGCGTAAACGCTTGGTTCCGAACAGGCACATTTCCAGCGAAATTGTGGGTTCTATGGCGCGTGTCTGTACATGGGGAACAAGTGGGAAATAGAGATTTTCAGCACCGAGCGTGTAAAAAGACTCATATACCAAGCTAAACTGGTGAGAGAATTCGATTCCCAAAAATGACTTCGTATCTGTAAATGTTCTTGTGAAAGAAAACATGTAGGCCTGATGATCTTTATCGCGTGAAAGATTTCCTTCTGTGAGCGCATAACCGATGCGTGGAGTGAAGTTGGTGTCACCCATCACGGCTAGGGCACTTTGCGGGCTCTGCAGAAGAAGCAGCGCAGCAAGCGCATTGGATTTTTTCAGGAGCATCTTTTTTAGGAATCCTGACATCATGGTGAACTCGCTGAGTTAAAATAGTCCTGCAATGCCAGAAAGCCGGTTGAGCCGACGCGAAAACGATAGTCATAGCGGGTGATGTTCTGAGCTGCAGGTGTCCAGTTCGAAGAGATCACCACAATTGGTGCAACAAATCCGCCGTTCAGTTGGTACCCACCACATGCACGCCAGGTGATGTAGTCGGCTGCATAAAGAAACGCATCAACGCGTTTGACGTGGGGATTGTAATGATGTGCTGTGCAGTTTCCGGGAGGCTGTTGCGTGTAAGCTGAGATTTTGCTCGTATCTGCCGGCTGAGCAGCTGTGTAAGGTGAAGCCTCGTGTCCAGTGGTGTTGCGATCCCTATCTACTATCCCACTCAATCCGTTTTGAATACTTCCAACAGTGATCTGTCCTAGAGCGTAGAAGTGAAGCGAGTCATCCGCTCTTGCAATTGAAGCCCGCGCCTCTTCGAGCGCCGTGGAGTATGTTTCCGAGAAAGGATATGGATTTTTCTGCGCGATGATATCCCCCGGAATGAAAATATTCCGCGCGTACAGCGTGCCTTGTCCCGAGAATGTTCCTGCAATCACCAGGTCGCCTTTGACGAGAATGTCGCCGGCAATTTCAAAATGTGTGTTGGGCGGAATGTAGAGAGACTCATTCACCACGGGGCCGTTGATCTTTGAATTGTATCGGAATCGTCCCGAGACTTTTGACTCAATTTCGGATTCTTTTGGATTGGGAAATACGGGCGTACCAGAAGCGTCGACCGTCAGTGGGAAGATCTTCAGATTGCTGTTTTGGTAGAATTCATCGTATCCATCGCGAGCTCCGGATTTCATGGCGCTCGGGATGCCTTTGGTGCCATAGACCTTTCCAAAGATATTGACGTTATTCACGCTCGATCCCGCTGAGAAATCGAGGCCACCAACATCCCCATAGATGTTCATGTGGCACCAGACGCACTCGACTGACTTTGTCAGAATGGCCACGTTCAACAAACGCGGTGCAGGGGCACCTGTGGGTGCAACCGTGGGTTTTGCGCCAGGTGCTGGGAAGTAGTCTTCGGGTGCGCGAGGGATAGGTTTGGACGAGGAAGCTTGAGGGCTCACAGGCGTACGGGGTGGTGTCCAGGTCGACACTTCCAATGGAGATTTACGTCGTCTCACTTGCGGGTGAAGTGTGCTAGGGTCGGTAGTTGGTTGTTGCGATGCATCCGTGGTGTCCCAATAGTCACCCTTTTCGATGGGTGGTGCTGCGCGAAAGCAGCTCAGGAGAACGAGCACGGAAACGCTCAAGAAGCTCAGCGAGAACTTCCGAGCTAGTCTAACAACGCCCGCTTTTTTGAGCTTCAAAAGACGCATAAGAAAAAGCTGTTTCCTTTGTCACAGATTTCTCAACTATCAATCTGTGTCTACTTTCGGAACGAAAGTTCATATCTTGAACTTTGCGGTTTCTCGCCCATCGAATCGATGTGCGGTAAATTTTGCATTATTCAAAAAATAGATGGGGATTCTGGCTGTTTGAGCTGAGGCATTGGCTGACACGGCGGTTGGAAGATTCCGGTGGCAGGAGGCCTCAATCAGCTGCCACCTAATTTGAGAAGGGCAACTCCAGCGACGATCAGCGCAGCTCCGAGCCAGCGCAGCAAGGATTGTGGGTCGCCGAAGTAAATCACACCGACGACAAATGCGCCCACAGCGCCAATCCCTGTCCACACTGCATAGGCTGTGCCCATGGGAATTGTTTTTTGTGCGAGCCAAAGCAGCCAGCCGCTGGTTGCGAGGCAAAATATTGAAAAGATAATTGCAGGAATTCGATGTTTTTCGCTCGTTTGAGCAAGCTTCATTCCGAGAGGCCAGCCGACTTCAAAGAGCCCGGCCAGGATGAGGTACAACCAGCCCATGTTTTATTTTTCTTTCCAGTGAAATTGGAGGTCGTCGAGAAAGCTTCCGTAGTTGAGCTCGTCGCTCGCACCGCCGTGGACACCAATGATTTTGAGTGTGGTGGTGTCGATGAGCGCCGCACCGCTGCTGCCGGGTTCAGTGTCACAGGAGTGCAGGAATTTCTTTTCCTTATATTCGGACATCTCGCACTCTTGCGACCACTCGAGCGGGCGCATGCGCGGAAAACTCAGCATGGTGATGTTTGAGCGCGGGAGAGCAAGTGAAGAGGAGCCCGTTTTCAAATCCAGAGGAATGAACGATTTAGGTGGATTCTCAACACGAATGAGTGCGATATCGGACGCAGATGTGTAGTTCCGGAACACAACTTCGCGGCACTTCGAAACAGTTTGGCCCGTGGATCCCGGATAATTTCCCCAAACCACCGCAACGCCCCGGCAGTATGTTGGACCACTGCGAGGAGAAGTCAGGATGCAATGTCCGGCAGTCAGAACCAAGCCGTTGCCAATGTGAGTTGCAGTGCAGCCAATACTCACCTGGCCGATGGCGGCGATGAGTGGGCGCAGAGCTTCTGGGAGATTTTCGCCGTTCTCGCTCACGGGAGTGAGGTCGTTGTCGCCGATGATTTTTTCCTGGTCGTGAGTCGCTTTCTGGTCTGAAGCTGTTTTCTTGTCTGGAGCTATATTTTGCTCCGCAACGGTTGAATGGCTGTGTGGATAACTTGTTGAAAACGTGCTCAACGAATGAGTATTGCAGGACAAAATAAGCGGGATTGCCGAGAGTGCGACGAGCCCAATTTGTGACATTGAGTGTGTTTTCATGCTTCGGGGGATAGCATAATGCCGGGATCTTGGCCACCCCTGCGAGAGCGGGAAAGATGAGACGCGAAATTTGTTGTTTCCCTGTTTTTGGTGTTGGCTTTTCTTCAGATGCGAAATTTATTTGTGCTGATTTTACTGAGGCAGCCCTTTTAAAAGAGAAATTTATTCTTTCAATGAAAGTCATTATATGGGGAGTTGCTCACAATTATTGCCTCAAAGAATCTTAAAAATTCGCAATTTTAAGTTCTACCTATCTTTCTAATGACGTGTACTTGCTTCGGTTGCGGATTCAGTAATCCAAAAATTCTGCAGCGCTAAATTTCGGGAGACAGGAAAACAGGCAGAGAGGCAGAGAGGAAGACTAAAATTCAGACAGTTTGGTCTTGTTTTCGATCCAAAAAATCCCGCGGATTGTTTGAACAAAAAACTCCTGTTTATGTCCCTCTCAAGGGCGTTGATTCACACTCACTCTAAAAATCAAATCGCCCCTATTTTCCAATCTGAAGCCAATGGAGAAAATGAAATGCTTCCATCACCACCTCCCATTTATCGTCGTGCACAAAAGGGCCGAGAGAAGCGTGAGTTCACTGTTACAACCTATCTTGCTGGTCTGACTGGTTCGGAGGTTGCAGAGGCTGTGTTGCTCTTTCTGAGTCGAGAAGACGACAGCTTTAGCGCGTTTGTGTCGCGCTATACGGGATATGGGCATCAGGCGATTGGTGCTCAGCTGCGTCGTCTGGAAAGTGCCGGGGTGGTTGTTCGGAAGAATTATGGTCGGGCAGTTTTTTATTCATTTGATCGCAGTAAGCCCTGGATTCCCCCGCTCATTGAATCCATAAAATCTTACTATAATTCACTGAGGCCGGAGGAAAAGCAGGCCATGTTCATGAGGAAACCTTTGAATTCGCCTTTACGGTCGCATTCGAAAAGGCTGAATTGGCTTGCGGAGGAAGAAGACCCAACAGCGGAGGCCAACTTCTGCGAGGGAGAAGACCCAACAGCGGAGTCCAATCTCTGCGAAGAGGATGAAGATTTCTCGAGTGAGATACACCACACGACAGAACTGGAGGAAAAGCCCTCAGCCTGACTGACTGAGGCGACCGAGCACTTAAGTTCCGCAAAACGTCGCAAGAACCCGCTCGTGTGAAAGCGGGGGCGCGCGGAACGCATCGTGCTCGGGAGAGTCGTCGTACGGGCTTTGTAGCACTGCCACCAGGCGATGAAGGAGTGTCAAATCCCCAGAAACCTCCGCAGCACGCAGCGCCGCCTCGACCTGATGATTGCGTGCAATCACATTTGGATTGCGTTTATTCATGAGCTCAATGGCTCCGGGAATCCCAGAGCTCTGAACCTTCAAGCGCTCAGTCCAAGCCTCCAGCCAAGCGGAAAACTCTGGCTGGGCGCGCAGCTTATTCAGCTCGGCAGTACCAAATGCATCCGTTCGTGAGGGGTCGAGCAACTGCGGCAATGCACGAAACGCATTGGTGTAGTCGCATTCGCTCTTTTGCATGAGAGCCATGAGATCGGTGACGAGCTTTTGATCGCCCTCCACGATGGCAATGACAGCCCCGCTGCCTGCGCCAGCCACACCACCCGCGGCGGCATCGCTGCCTGCGCCAGCCACACCACCCGCGCCGCCTGCAGAGGCATCGCCACCCAATCCAATTTTGTTGAACATCCCAGCCAGCCACGTGGCATTGTAAATCTCGGCAAAGCTTTCAAGCGCATCTTGCGCCATCTCAACGGCTGTTTCTTCGTCCTCATGCAGAATAGGGAGCAGAGTGGCCGCAAAGCGCTCGAGATTCCAAAGCCCAATGCGCGCCTGATTGGCGTAGGCATAGCGCCCTTGCTCGTCGATGGAACTAAAAACTGTTTGCGGATGATAGGTGTCCATGAACGCACACGGACCGTAATCGATGGTTTCGCCTGAGAGAGCCATGTTGTCGGTGTTCATCACTCCATGAATGAAGCCCACGTGCATCCAGCGCGCAATGAGCTCTGCTTGGCGCTCCACAACCCTTTGCAAAAGGGTGAATGCTGGGGGAACTTCCTCTGGAAAATCCGGAAAATGCCGCTCGAGCGTATACAGCGTCAGCGACGCAATATCCGCAGCATCACCCTGCGCAGCAGCATATTCGAAGGTTCCAACACGGATGTGGCTCGATGCAACTCGAGTGAGAATCGCCCCTGGAAGTGGGCGCTCGCGCATCACTGCCTCACCTGTGCTGACAACCGCAAGGCTACGAGTTGTGGGAATGCCGAGTGCATTCATGGCTTCGCTGATAATGTACTCACGCAGCATGGGGCCGAGTGCGGCACGGCCATCACCGCGCCGCGAGAATGGTGTGCGGCCTGATCCCTTAAGTTGGACATCGAAGCGCAGCCCCGAGGGAGTCACCTGTTCGCCCAGCAAAATAGCCCGGCCATCACCAAGCATGGTGAAGTTGCCAAATTGATGCCCGGCATACGCCTGGGCGAGCGGCTTTGCACCTTCTGGGATAATGTTGCCAGCGAACAGAGCTGCGGCATCTTCGGGAGGTTCGCTGCGCAGCCCCAGAGCCTCTGCGAGTGCAGCATTCCAGACCAAAAGCTTGGGTTGAACCACGGGAGATGGCTGTACCTGTTTGTAGAAAATATCTGACAGTTCTGCATAAGTGTGTTCAAAATTCCAACCAGTCTGGCTCATAGGATCTCCACATGTGTGCGTCACGACCTTCTATATGCCCTCATTCCAGGCGCCCGGCAAACGAGATTTGGGCTCTTCGCCGCTTCCCTTCCTGACGATGTGGCTTGCCAGCCCGGAGTGCCTTGCCGTACCCTCAAAGGCACTGCTTTTTGAAGGATTAAAAAGGGGAGGAGCGCCAATGGAATTGGCCGCTGACAGCAGACAGCCACATCCTCGCGAGAGAACGCGCGGCATTGGTCTTCGGGGGGCTGTCTCTCTTTTTCTGATGGTCATTGTGATTATTTCCGTGGTCGCAGTGACACTTGTCACCTACCTCCAGGCACGCCGCCTCGCACGCGAAGAAATTCGCGAACGCCTACTGACGGCTGCCGGAACAGCCGCGCTGATTATTGATGCCGAGCGCCACGCCAAAATCTCGTTCGACAAAAAACAACCCAATGCGGAATACAAAGCCCTGCAGGCTCAGCTCCGCGAGATTCAAAAGCGCATCCCTGATGCCCGCTACGTGTACACATTCCGCCTGAACAAAAACAACAAAATGGTTTTTGTTGGCGACTCCGACGAAAGCCAGTTCAAAAGTCATCTGGGTGAGGTTTATGCTCATGAGACTCCAGCCATGCGCGCTGCTTTTGTATCGGACGCAAAACCGAGAGCCGAATCTGAATTCGCAATGGATCGCTGGGGCGTTTGGCTCTCAGGCTATGCGCCCCTGGTGAAGCGCAACGGAGTGGTTGAAGGGATTGTGGGTGTCGATATTTCTGCCAAGCAGGTGCTTGAGCTAGAAAAGCAGTACCTGTTTGTGGGGCTGATTTCCTCGCTGCTCATCAGCATTGGACTCATGCCTTTCCTTTACTACGCGACCCACACGGTCACCCGCCCACTTTTTCGCATGGCAGCCGAACTCCACCGATTACGTGACTTCGATCTCAACTCAACCACATTCATCAAAACCCGCATCCGCGAGCTCAATGAACTCAACAATGCTCTTGAAGCAGCACGTGTTGGATTGCGCTCATTCAAGAAGTACATACCTGGCGACGTTGCTTCCCAGCTTGTTTCTTCACAGGTGGAAGCAAGATTGGGTGCAAAGAAACGCGAAATCACGCTTCTCTTTACCGACTTCGAAGGCTTCACCACACTTGGAGAGAAGTTGCCACCCGATGAGCTCGTGCAGCTCCTCAATATTTATTTTGAGGCAATCACACGAGCCATCGAACAATATCAAGGTACGGTCGATAAATTCATTGGCGATTCAGTCATGGCTTTTTGGAATGCTCCGTCGGATATTCCAAATCATCCGGAGTTGGCTTGCCGTGCCGCAATCCGCATTGCCGATCGCATAAAGGCGCTGAACAACGAACACACGCAACAGGGCTCGGTGGGTTTAAATATTCGCATTGGCTTGCACACAGGTATTGCCATGGTTGGGAATATCGGCCATGAAGGCCGATTGAGTTACACTGCCATTGGAGATGCTGTGAACATGGCGAGCCGCATTGAAGCGCTCAATAAAAAATATGAAACCAGTATTCTTATCAGTGCCTCAACGGCTGAGCGCTTGGGTGCGAACTTTCAAACCAAGCATCTGGAAGATGTTGTGCTTAAAGGAAAATCTAAATCTGTGGCTGTTTATGAATTGCGGGGCGAGAGAATCGATCCGAGAGATGAGGAGTCGGCATGAAGATTTGGCTCGATGCCGATGGTTGTCCGCATGATGTGCGGGAGTGTGTCTACAAGGCATCACTGCGCACACAAATTCCTGTGATTCTTGTGGCCGATCGCTGGGTCAAAACCCCTCCGCATCCTCATTTGGAAATGATTGTGGTGAACCAAGGTTTCAACTCTGCCGACGACTACATCGCCGACAACGCCACCGAGGCTGACCTGGTTATAACCGACGACATTCCCCTCGCACACCGCTGTGTCACAAAGAAAATTGCAACTCTCAGCCGCCGTGGCCAGGAGTTCGATGAAGGTAACATTGGTGAGCGCCTTGCCACCCGCGATCTCATGGAAACGCTGCGTGGTGGTGGAATGATTACCGGCGGGCCACCGTCCTATGGCACAAACGATAAGAAGAAATTTGCAGAGACTTTTGATCGTCTTCTCACGCGTCTCATCTTGAAAGAGAAGAAAGCACAAGCATGAAAAATTCTTTCAAACTTGCCTTTCTCGCAGCCGCTGCATTCACTTCTACTGAAGCCTTTGCTCAAGGTGCATTAAAAATTTATTCACCTGTTCTCGACACTGAGGCATCTAAGGGCTGGAGCTTTTCGCCTTCTGCAGAGTTCTCTTTTGCAACCCCTGTGCGCTCGGCTTGGAGTGCACGCACACAGCTCCGCTTGCCGCAGCTGAAAATCAGCGATCCACAGGCACAGCTGAGCTTGAGGGTCAAAGAGGCTTCAGTTTCGCTTGAGTTTGAAGAGGGTACGTTCAATGCGGGGCGTGTGCTGGTGCGGCCTGAATCAAGCAGTCTCAATGAACTTTCCAAAACTTTTTTGCGCAGTGAACCGTTCGTCGATGGCTTGCGTTTCGAATCCTTAATTTCTGAGACCCGGGTGAGTGCTTTTGCCGGTGGTCCGTGGGTACTTGGTTTTGCGCTCGGACACAGTTTTGGCAGAACCAAATTCTCGCTTCTTTACCGCGGCGAACGCGATAAAATTTCTAACTACCTGTTAGTTTCCCCCGAGGGTGAAATAGTGAATTCGCAGCGTGCAGCACACACCCAGGAAGCTGAAGTTGCTTTGAAGACCGGTGCAGAGTCCTTCGAAGTGGAGGGTCTGTTTCAACTCATGAATCAGGGACTGCAACGCACGCTCACAAAAATCGATGACACCTGGGGCGAGGTGAAGATTGGTGCCGTGGACACGACTCTGCCTCGGTCTTTCAATGATTACCGGGTTGCAGCTCAGGCTAAGTTTCTCCTCGACCGTGATGGCACCAACAAAGACTGGCTGATGCTCTCGTGGGCTTCGCGCACAGCACCGCGGCTGCACGATGGCACTGAAGATGAACGCTTCTTCCGTCAAGGGGGCGGCAACGATTCGCAATTCGCTGCGGCCATTGAAGCAGAAAACCCGCTCTTCATGACTCAGCTCGGTACGGGTCTCGAATATTCCGCCACGCCCAAATACATGCTTCTTTCCAAACGCGACGACGACGGCAAACGCAAACTTGTGCGTGTTAAAAATCAGTTTTGGATTTCAACGCGGATCAAGTTCTAAGTGGAAGGTGACCTGCCCAGGTGCGAGCGAAACACGCACAGGCAAGCTGTTGACCGCCTTAACTCGCTCAAAGGTCAGATATCCTACAGTGGCGCCTACGGCAGCTCCTGCAATCACATCAGACCAGTTGTGCTGCTTATCCACGGCGCGTGATGCCGCAACCCACGCAGCGGTGCCCTGCAGGAGTGCTGAGTACGTCCAAGCGAGCGATTCATCTTTGAGGGCATCGAATGCCAATTGCGATGTGTAGGCGGCAAATGCAAATGAATGAGATGCGTGCCCACTGAAGAACGAGAGTTTGTCATCGCGTCGCTCTTCGCCACGCCTCTTCACAGTGTCGTAAAAAGGACGCTTACGGCCAAAATAAACCTTGGCACTTGAGGTGAAGAATTCCGTCCAAAGATGCGAGTGAATCATGCCACGCAGGTGCGTGAGAAAAGGATAATCAGGTCTATCCGCAGCAATGCTCCCTGCCAATGGGACGAGCGACCCCATTGCCAGTGCTGCAGAAAACAATCCGGGCTGGCGCGATGGATTTCGGAACTCGGTCGCGCTTTCTTTGTTAAAAGGCCAACGCGGCGTTGCAGGCGGAGGTTGCTGGCTAATCCAGGTGACGACTGCGGCTTCCAGAGGAATGGTGTACAGGTCCTGACGCCAATCGCCCGGGCGGTAAATGAAACATTCGGCCGCCGGAGGAGGCGACGGTAAAGCATCACACACCATCGCTAATGCGCTCAAACAGAATTTCGCTTTGGACGTCGATATCGTTGCTGCTCGAACGATTGATACGGATAATTTTGCCATTGATGGGCTGCATGGTGAACTTCACCTGTGAACCACTCGCGGAGAAGCAGGTGAGAGAACTGCCATTGTGAATGTAGCTCTCACCCTGGCCGTTGTTGAAGAAGTTGACGAAACCCAAGTCGCACTCTCCGCCCAAAATTTCTTTGAACGAGGCTGGGTTCTCTGAGGCACATTCAGCCTCACCATCGGGTTCGAGTGTAATAAGGCCAACCTCTGCTTTTTTGAGTGAGAACTTGAACTCGCCCTTGCATGTGAGTTCACGGAACTTTCCACCTTGATTCAAAGTTGCAGAAGAGAGTTTGTAGGTACCCTGAGAGATATCAGGTGTGTACGCGCGCTGACACCCTGCAAGAAGCAAGAGCATTGCCTTTGAAAGCAGCAGGGTTGAATGTTTCAGCATGGCGCATTCCTTGGTGCAGAGTCGAAGGAGTGTTGCGTGGATTTTACGACATGTTGCTGCGCTTTACGAGCACCCCAGGGCAGACCTATGATGACAGGGCTTTTGGCATACGCAATTTCTTGGGGAGCCCGCAGGTCATGATTTTGAGAAAATGGCAGAGAAGAATTCTTAGCAGTGGCTCCCGCAGTTTGCTGAGGGGCTTGGGCGTACTGCTTGTTCTGGGGCTCGTTGCCTGCACCACGAAGCTTTCTGCAGCAAAAAAATTGCTCGAAGAGGGTCTGTATCTTGATGCAGCCAACGCCTACGAGAAGATTTTGGCAAACGACCCCGACAACGGCGATGCAAAAATTGGGCTCGCCAAGGCACGCGCTGAGTTGTGGAAGAAGGAGCTTGTTTCAATTCGATTGATGCGTATGTCCGGCAACGGTAAGGGGTCGCTGGAGCGGCTCGAGGAATTGCTGGAAAGAACTGCGGCCTGGGATTTGAGTCGTTTCCAGTCAGGTGATTTGGTTTCGGCCGAGGAAGAAGTCCGCAATGGTCGACGCGTTCTCGACTTAATGATCCGCGAGCAGCTCAACGACAAGAAACCCGTGGTTGCATCATTCTACTGGAATAAATTCAACCGCGTGCGTGAGGTCAAGCAGTTTGGCTCGCACTCGTCGGCTATTTACAATGACATTGAATCCGAGGGGCAGAAGTTGTGTGAACGTCTGCACGGGCTCGTTTCTGCCACAAGCTTTTCCTTCAACAGTGTCTACAAAGGGGTTTGTGCCTACTACGGTGCTCCAGAGAAAACCATTGAGCTTGATTTTAAGCAGGACTATCGTTTTTCGAAAATCGACCTCGACAACCGATTAAACGTGCGCAAATACGAATCCACCGCGGATGCTCAGGGCAAAATCATTGTTGATTTGCTTGATGAACGCTTGAAGAAAGTCGGTCTTTTCTCTGGCCCTTCACCGCTTGTGCTGAGCACCGAGCTCAGGGGCGACTTTGTGCGCGATTACCAAGCGCGGCAAACCAGAATGGCACATTCCTATACAGAGAATGTCGAATACAAAGAGATGGAAGAATACGAAGACGTGGAGTACGTGCAGAAGGTGGAAAACGGTGTTGCGCGCAGCGTTCCACGCACAGTGAAGAAGACCCGTCCGGTCAAAAAATACCGCACTGAAAATCGCACGCACCGTTATCTTGCTGTGCAGCATAACGAGAGGTTACGGCTCAGCTTGACCCTTGCCTCCAGGGCTCCGCAGGAATTCAGCATGGGATACGCACAAGACAAAGACAATAACTTTGTGACTCACGAAGAAAACCTTCCACATATTGGGCTTAGGCGGCTCGAGCCAAAGTTTATGGTGGTTTCCGACTGGTTGAAGGAGCACTATATTAAACTTGCAGATCAGTTTGTTCAGAAGCTTGCATTGACCACGGCAGATAAATTTTGCCAAGCGGTACGCACCAGCGAGATGTCAAAAGAGGGAGCGGAGAACTTTAGCCGTTGCGCTGAACTGAATCCAAAGAATTCTGCAGCTACAGCATGGTACTCGAGCACTTTTGGCTTGACCCGAGCCGAGGTTCTCGAGGTTGTTGGGAAACTTGAGAAGTGAAATATCCTGCGCCAGGCTTTGCACCTAGCGTGTTCAGTTGAATGCCTTCAGACACTCATCCATCAGTTCTTGAGTCGATGTTTTTCCACCGGCAAGTTCAACAACGTGCGCAAACGTTCCTGCGAGTTGCGTGACCTCGTGGGCGTGAGTTTGTGGGTGCCACTTGCGGTTCCAAACCATGCGAACAAAAAACGGCAGCACCTCGGCGCAGCTTTTGGGAAGCTCTGCGAGTACTCGTGATTTGTACTCGGTGGTTGTGAACATAGAGGCTTGCTGCAGGTCACCGTTGTGCATTTGAACGTAAATAGCCTGCACCACGCGCGGGAAGAGGTCAGCCACAACAGAGAGCTCTGCTCCGAGTTCGGCACGCGCCTTCTCTTCGATGTTCTCAAGAGTCCAAAAGGTGTCCATGGGAGTCTCCAATGTGTACGCCGCTCTTTGGGCAAGTGGCAGCTCACAATGATTCGCACAGGATAACGGCATTTTCAAAGATCTCTTCGATTTCTTTACGCAGATGAGCAGCGCTTTCCTCATTTTCCCTATGGCGCAGGTAAATAAACTCCGGCCGTGCTCCGAGATTTGCGGCTGCGCGGAGGGGGAAGAGCGCCTCTTGAACCGGTGAAGTGCTCTCGGAAGCTGGAGCCGAGTTTGCAATGGCCTCTCCTGCATTCTGGATGCTGCTGTGCAGTGTGAGTGTCAGCGAATAGCGCAGGTTTTGCTCGTTTAATGTCTGGATGTTTTGCTGCCACATGCGTGTCAGCTCTTCTCTGTGAGGTGTGGCATCCGTGAGAACATCCGTGCCCACGGAAAATCCAGAGAACCGCGGGTTATGCCGGATTAGCTCAGGGAGCTCCCCGAGAGGAACATGCCCACCCGTGGCAATGCGGAGCAGCGCTTTTCCCGGAGCCACTGCGCTGCCGCGCACGATGGCGTCGAAATCCGGATGCTCAAGCGGCTCTCCTCCGGTGATGACCACGAGCTCAGCTGTACTCGCAGCGATCGCTGCAATCACCTCGGCTGCCCCCAGGTAGCGCTGCGGCAGTGTCCCCTGACCGAACGGGCAGGGTCGGCAACCTGCCGAGCAGCGCGAGGTGATCATCAGTGTGTGCACAGGGCTGTTATGCATTGCTGTGCACCAATGAGAGAGTTTCGTGATTGTGGCGCACCTCAATCACAACTTTGCTTTGTGCGATGGTTTCGATGCGTGCGCTCAGCAGCCTGCGGTTCTCGGGTGAGAGGTTGGCATCCCATTCGTCGAGCAACAGAACCTGCACATCGCTTTGCGAAGCAGCGAGTGTGTTGAGGGCTGCAATCACCTTTTCACCGTGCGAGAGCCCAGAGTGCACTCCTGGAAGTTCAAGCTCGTGTTGCGCAGGCAAGTAGAATGCTTTTTCGGCCAGAGTGTTTTTCAAAAGCGAGAGCAGAACCGATTTTCCGGCACCGTTTGCTCCGCGGATGGTGAGACGTCCACAATGGAGCGATGCGATATTCTTGATGAGCTCTTCTGTCTGCCATGGGTTGGAATTGAGCTTTTCGGAAATCTGAATTTTCTCGGGCTGCATGAGTTCCAAAGCGGAGGCCTCGGGAAAGGGAGCCAGGCATTGCGCGGCTGCATTCAAGCGCTCACGCAAACGCTGCCAACCGGCCCAATAGGAGTGAACGATCTGAACATGCATGTTGATTTGTAGCGTGCGCGGAAGCATTGCGAACAAGGCAATTACGGCGGTGATGTTGCTTTGATTCAGCCAGGCCTGCACAAGCACTGAAGCTACAACCGCTGCTGTGGTCAGGAAACTGCCCGTGGCCAGAAGCTTTTCGCGGGCACTGAGGCTGCGCTCGGCAGAGTGGCTGGCGCGCTGAAACAGTGTGTTGAAGCTGTTTTTCCAAAGCCCAAACGAGAGCCTGTTGCCGAGAATGAGGTTGTCCCAACTTGAGCTGAGATGGCCATTGAGCTGGTTTTGATCGTCGATTTCATCAATGGCATGCTTGGAGAGGCGTTGGCTTGCAAAGTGTACCAGAAGAGAACTGGCAATACCGGTCGCTAAAATAACGGCTCCCGATTCGAGGCCAATCACAAGCACAACAGCAGCTGTATTGAGTGCGATGTTCCAGCCGGTTGTCCAAATGTCGAGAAAGAAGCCATTGCCCTCTTGAATAGCCTCCTGTGCCTCGCGGCACATCATATCATGACGCCGTGTGCGCTCTTCCGCACTGCGCCAAAACAAAGGTTGGTTGAAGGTATTTTGAAAATAGCGTTCGAAAAAATTCTTCAACGATGCGCGCTCGGCACGCAGTGAAAAGAGCTGCAGCACGTAAAAAGCCACACTTCCGGAAAGCGCCATGCAGCCGAGCATCAGCAGAGCCTGTGGCCACAGCACACCTTCGCCTGGCAAACGGGTTGTGAGTTCGCCGAGCAGAAAAGTCCCGCCAGCAACCAGAAGTTGTTGAATAAAAGCAGCAGCAGCGGCTGCTTTGAACCAGGATTCAGAAAGAATAAGTTTGCGCAGTAACATGGCTCGACCTCAGAAGTGTCAGGAATTGAGTGTTGATGGACGTTGGTTTTTCACCCGGGATGAACAAAGTTGTTCCGGGATCGATGAGCAGAGCGTGATCGATGAGTGTTTCCAGGGTCACGTCGATGTATTCGGAGACTCCTCCGGTGAGGTTTGCAGCCTTGCAGAGGGTCATTTTTTTATGTTTGGGATAAAAGCTGCGCAGGTGTTCGACCAGTATTTCGAGTTGGTTGCGTGCACTGCAGTTCACATAATCGGTGCGTGTGTTTCCCACGGCCGACACGTGGTAAATAAATGTATCGAGAGTGGGCTCGAGGGCATAGCGGAACAACACTAGCCTGTTTGCATCGAGCACTGCTGTGCCCTTTTCGAGAGGGTCTGTCGCTAGGTCGTTGAACATGGTGTCGAAGCTCGAGATGCCTTCAATCACTTCAAGTTCAATATGCTCGGGCAGTGATTTTTCAGAGAGCCAGCGGGCAATGCTCACGCCGAGGCGCGGGTGACCTGCAACCACGAACGCGACGTGATCGTAGTGATCGCAAACATCCAGTATGAACCGTTCAAAGGCGCGGTAGTTGGCCTCGTCGGTAGCTCCATCGCGGTAGAGGAAGTCGATGGGCTTGATGGCAGGAATTGCGAATTCCTGTGTGAGCGCCTGCCATGCACCGTGGTCGGGTTCAATTCCTAAAACCACATCGGCTTTTTTGATGGCGCGCAGCCCAGCGAGAGTGAGATGTTCCCAGGGGCGCAGACCACGCCCAATCAATGAAAGTTTCATGATGACACCTTTTAGAAAAACGAGAGAGCTTATGACTTCGTGGAGTTAGTAGCCGTGGGGCAGAAGTGATTCGAGGAATTCAGTGATGTTCTCGGGGAGTGCAGTCATGCAGCGTGGAACAATGGGGCGAGCACCTGGCCCACACTCGAACTGGCCGTGTTTGATCATCAGCAAATCCACAGGTGCAAGGTTTTGGGGAACGGATTGGAGACGGCGGTGCGAGGACATGCGCTTCAAGGTTGGCTCGGTCTGCGCGGAGGTTTTAGAGTTCCGACGCAGTTTGAGCGCTCTGGCGGGTGAGGGACTTGCTTGAATTGAGGTGGCAGAGGCGTGTGGGCAAGAATTCAGTGCAGCAAACGTCATGGCGATCTCCTTGGTGTGAAGGCGGTTGAAAATTCATCCATGAGTTGCCTTGAGCACGGAGTGTGCCAAGCGAAGCTGAGGTTAGGATTTCAGACAGGGTGCCCGGAATTCTTGGAATATTTTTGGCAGGTAAAAAAATGAGCCGAGCCATGGCTGGATTTCAGCCAAGTGCCCGGCGTGTGTCGCGGTCGGAGGTGCTGGATTTCGGCCGCCTCAGAACCAGAATTCACAGCCCGTTTGGGTGGTGATGGAGGTCTTGCTGGCTGCGCCTGATGAGCTCTGGCGAGTCTTGGTCTCGTAGACGCCGTACGTCACCGAAGTGAAGAACTGTGGAGTGGCGAGAGCGTTTTTGTTGGAGGCATAGCGCAAGATGGGTGTGACGAAGGTCATGTTGGGTTTATCTGCACCAGCTCCCACTTTGGTGGTGAGGGTGTGGTTGAGGTCAAGTGCTGCGTGCAGGCGATCGCTGATGTAGTAAACCGGCTGCAGACCAAGAGCCACCACAGTATTGGACTTTCCTTTGCCATCCGCCACAAGGGCATCGTTCTGCAGCTTGAACTTTGTTTGCTCGTTCTTGAACAGAGTGTGTTCAATCAGAAGGCCATACATCAGGCCGACATTCTCTGTGGCAAAGCCCTCGTAGTCGCCTGAGCTGGCCAACCCAATGATGCTGTCTTTTTTGCTGCCACCAGCTGTTCCTGCTGCTGCGCGCTGCTCCAACCAAAGGAAGTGATTTCCCCAGCCGCCGCCTGCATCGCCCCAGTGTGAGAGCACAGCGCCCACTTTTCCGGAGAGTGTTTTTTCGGGGAGTGTGGTGCTTTGAAATTCGGTTTTTTCTGCGTTCGCAACTTTGTATGACGTGATGGGAGTGCCATCAACGAGAGTGTCGCCGCCCTGGCTCAAAATGAGTGTGGGACGGATGGAAAGATTTGAGCCCAAGGAGTGCTCGTGGCGAAGGAAAAGCGAGGTATCGCGACCCTTCAGAGTTTTCTCAACGTTGCCCAGCGCGGCATTTGCCGGATTGTTAGCAAGCAGCGCCGTGCTGCTGCGCTCTTTGAAGCCAATGGCGACGTGTGTGGGTGCACCTGCCAATGGAAACTTGGTGCCAGCGCCGTAGAAGGTTGTATCGCTGAGCGGAAATTTGTCGAACAGGCGCACGTCTTCAAACTCAAGCCTGCGCGCACCAAACCAGAGTTCCGCATCGGGCGAAACGGTGGTTTGAAAATAGGCATTGCGCACATCGATGTTCGGATTGCCCCAGCTGTTGTCGAGGTGCGGGAGATTTCCAAGCTGGGTTTCAACATTGAGAGAATTGCCATTGCCAGGGTTTCCCACGAACTGCAGGCGCAGATAGTTCGTGTCGCGGATGTGGCGGCTTGTGGGGAGGCCAAACGATCCGTCGCCTTGATCCTGACCCGCACGTGTGAGTTTTTCAGTTGTGATGACCCCAAGTCGACCATACGCATGAAATTCAAATGGAGTAGGTTTGTTCTCGTTGGCTTTTGCAGGAAAAGTGAAAAGTGCTGAT
The DNA here is from genome assembly GCA_016868315.1 of Betaproteobacteria bacterium. Taxonomy (GTDB): domain Bacteria; phylum Bdellovibrionota_B; class Oligoflexia; order Silvanigrellales; family Silvanigrellaceae; genus RFOM01. The sequence continues at coordinate 1,649 of VGHE01000018.1, read as the reverse complement.
GCTGCAAGGACACTGAGAGCTGTGTGATGGGTGCGGATTCTCATGTTCCATTCCTCTCTTGAGTGATTCGAGACTCTGTCTTCTCTCACGATTGTTTTGTCGCTTCAAATTGTCATGATAACACTTCCGTGCAACCCAGCCACAAGGAGAACGGTAGATGTTGCATAAGGGTTTTTTGTTCGTTTCACTTCTCGCACCCAGCATGTCCTTTGCTTCTACAGCAACGGAATCTCTTTCCGGAGCGACACGCGACCTCTTTGATAGAGTGCGGGAAAACCCCGCAGCAGTGAACGACCGAGGCGATAAAAGTTCTTTGCGATTGGGTAAGGAAGCTGGCCTGCAGCTCATCACTAACGCTGCTGGCTACGGCCTGGGCATTCGCGCTGGCGCTTCTCAAGAGCTGGCCGTTGTCACTGGAAGCTATTCCGTAGAGGGAGCGCCAGAGAATTTTGCCGCGACCACGACAATACTTCGGAAAACAGCGGAAGAATTGGCAAGAGATGGTCTTCCTTTCGTGTTAACGTTGGGCTCAACCTCGGGCGATATCAAATGGGGACTTGAGCTTGGTTACCAGAGCATCAAGCGCAACGAGGAAGTCATCACAGACACTCGTGACTCCGATGGAAAATTGCTGGCCACCTACACGGCCTACTACCCAACGTACTCGTCCGGTGGTTTGAGCGCGGGTATGATCATGGGCGATCTCGAAGCGACATTGAGCTGGGCGAAGGGCGACTGGAAACTCGGCACAAGCCAGAGCACTCACGATGGCAATACGGCCACAGCAGATAAGAGAACGGTTTACCTCGAAGATGCTGTTTCTGCTCAAAGCACCACATACTATAATTTGCTGACCCGCTACCAAACCAAGGGTGCACAGTGGTTTCTGGATTACACGCAGCAGGTATCTGATCTCAAACTGTGGGATCGCAACGACGCACAGACCGGCGGTACCCAGTACGACGCGAAAGATGCTCGAAAAGCCATGCGCCTTGCCTTGGGTGGTGAGCGCAACGACACCCTCTCCGAGGGTATCAAGCTCTACAGTAAGTCCTGGCTGACCTATTTGAAGTTCACCGACAACGATATCAAAACGCTATCTGAAGCCACAGACACGTCAGTTTCAAGTGCTCATGGTGTTGAGGTTGAGGCAGCTTCTTGGGTTGCACTGCGTGCTGGTTTTCAGGCGAGCATCGTGGGAGTGACCGAATCAAAAGAGACTGTCTATGAAACGGCAGGACGAAAAGGTAAGTCAGAGTCGAACACCGAAAAATCCACATACGTAATGCGTAGCTTGAGTTCACCCACCATGGGTGTTGGCTTCAAGTTTGGCAACTACATGGTTGATGCCACTCTCGCACAAGATGGAACGGGCAACCTCGGCTTCACAGAAAAAATTCTTGGAAAAGTCGAAGTCACTGCAAAGTTCTGATAGGGTCTTCCTCATTCGCCACACAGGACGTGTGGTGCCCGTGTAAACGGGTCTGCAGCATCCCCAAAAGGGATGCTGTTTTTTTTGTTTAAATACGCTTCAATGGCTCAAGCATGTTTTTGTCTTCACACTTCTTTTTGAGCTTGTTGAATTTCTTCTGGGCATCCCCGTAGGCCTCTTCTGCTTTCTTCTTCTCGCCATCGTCTTCGAGGTGGCG
>VGHE01000017.1 GCA_016868315.1 Betaproteobacteria bacterium | reverse complement strand
TTGTTGGCGGCGACTTCCGCACTTTCCGAGGCACCGTATCTCCCAACCTTGTAAAGGTGGCTCATACCGGTACTCGAGAAGTTGGTTTTGCTGTTGGATCGTCCGGTTTTGATCAGCCCGTAAATGCGCTTCAGTTGGCGAATTCAACCCTTTTTGTGGGCGGTGCTTTTAGTAGCTACCGCGCTGCAACAGCAGAGGGTGTTGTGAGTTTGAATGCAAATACAGCTGCACCGCTTGCGCAAGCTGGGATCACGGGTGGAGATGTGCGCGCCTTGCAATTGGACTCCGACGGGCATCTCTGGGTGGGCGGCGCATTCACGAGTGTTGGCTCCGAAACCTCAGGCTCTTTGGTTCGGCTGAATTCCACAAGTCTCAATCTTGCGACTGTTGGTTCGGCTAATCTTTTTGGTGGCACAGTGCTTGGTGCGCATGCGCCTGATGAATGGAACTCGAGCGGTTTGGGCAACCAATACAATTCAAGTGTGTTTGGAATCCACAGTCTTTTATTTGCGCAGGAGACGGTTAGTTTAAATTCCGTGGGGCGCATTTACTTGGCAGGATTCTTTTCGTTGTTCAAGGGTTTCTCGGGTCAAAATAGCGTGCGTATTGATTTGTCGGGGAGCGAAGCCACCACACCGTGATGCACACCGTCTGTAGCTCACGATGAATAAAAAAAGAGAGCAGGTATCCTCCACTCTCTTTCTCGTTTCAGGATGCAGTTTTCTGTTTCAACGGTAGCCCAGTGGCACACATGAGCGTGGATCGGAGTTCCGACTCGTGTAATTGATGTAGTAGTAGAACTCAAAGAAGTTTATCGCTCCCTCAACGCTCCCATTGTTCAATTCCTTGTAGGTCTTGATGTAGCGTTTGTATGCTGCTTTGAGCGCCTGGTAGTGAATTGTATTGGAGCGTATATTTTGCATTGCCCGCCCTCCTCCATAGAGCATGTCGGAGGTAGGAGCTCTGGTCTTGAGTCAGTCTATCAACGCTTCGTTGGTTTGCTGTCATCGGAGTCGAAGTCGTCTTCATCCTCTGCTGGAGGCTGGGCAGCGCGGCGAATTTCGACCCTTCGGAAAACACCTGTTCCGCCTCCAGCTCCACCGCTGCTCAGCTTGCTGGGTTCAGCCTTTTTGGGAGTTCCGCCTGAGCTCTGAGGTTGTCCGCCTGTCGAGGATTCAGAGGATTGGGCGTTCTTGAGCATTTCCCCTGCCACTTTGGTTGTGCCCATGTCGGACTGCATCGCAGCCTTAATCTCTTGCTGTATTTTTTGGTAAATTTCTTCGCGATGGACAACGGTATTGCGATCAGCTTGAACGCCGAGGCGCACCTGTTTTCCCTTGATTGCCATCACCACAATTTTGATATTGTCGCCAATGGCGATGACATCTCCAACTTTTCGCGTCAGTACGAGCATTTTGCAGACCCTCCATGGCCAGCGTCACAGGGTGGCGGAGACGGTTGCGGACTTCTTTTTCATTGCCGCACATGAACATCTCACGCGCGCTTGCCATATCACTATGGTGATATTAGTCAAGCGAGCGAACCCCCGCAGGCGCCTCCTCCGTTGAGGCACACCCTCTATTGTTGGCTTGTCAGGCATTCTTTCAACCCGAAGGCGTCAAAACGACGACCCTTGAGGCATATTTTGGTCATTTGCCGCAAACATTACAAACTGCAGCGAATGTGCTAACAACGTCGGTGAATTCAAAGTCCGCCGATGCGTGCGTCAATGAGAGGATTTTCAACGTGTTCAACTCGATGCGCTCTCCCCAACAATCATGGCTCGATACTGTCCAACAGGGCGGGGTTGCCGCTAGCACCATGCAGCGCCCTATTTTTGAGGAAACCTCCGCGAAGGCGATTCAGGCTGCACACCGCCGCAAATGGACTCTGGTTGGTTTTGTTGCAGTCGTGCTGGCGATTGGAACCGGTCTATTTGTCTACTCGTGGCAAAAGAGCAAGGCTGAGCGTCTGCTGGTGCAGTCCTACCTGGAAATCGATGCACTTTACGTGGCTGAGAATCAGGCTTTCGAAGAGAAGCTGAAGGCTGATCCGCAGCTCAACACGCCCGATGCGCGTCCTGACCACGCACCGAGCACGAAGAAATTTGAAGAGTTTGCTAGAGCCAATGTTAAGTCGCCTCTCGGATGGCAGGCAGCACTGCGCGCATCTTCGGAGCTCATTGAACAGCAAAAATATGCAGAAGCTCAGGCTTTGCTTGAGCCGCTCCTCATTCGGACTCTAAAGCACGTGGTCGTCCAAGTGCGTATTCGCAAGACGCTCGCGGGTCTGATGGCCGAGCAGGGACAATTCGACCCGGCTTTGGAGCAGCTTTCCTTTCTCGAAAAACTTCCCGACAACCCCATGGTTCCTGAGGTGCGTCTGATGCGTGCGCAGTTGCTCTACAAAAAGGGTCAGAAGGATCAGGCAGCTCAACTGTTGAAGGAGCTGGCAGCAGACAGCACAGCTGCTGTGGGTGAAGGGAGCGCGCGCTCTGTCGCAACCGAAGCTGCGCTTTGGTTGGGATATTGGGGGCTCTGAGCGTGAACATTCATTTCCGTAAGCGTGTCAGCTCTTCATTTGCATCGGCTTTAGTCCTTGCTTCGTTTGCTTTAACAGCGCAGTTGGTTTCTCCTGCGCCTGCGCAGGCTGCTGGGAAGCTTTCTCAGAGTGCTGCTGTGATTCCGGTGCGTCCATCCGCTCTTCCGCGCCTTGAGCGCTTATCTCCACTCGCTGAGCGCACCTCTGCTGGTTTTGCTTTGTTGCCTGTGGCCAAAGGTGGCGCCGCTCTGCAAGCCATTCGCCACCGCATTTGGTCTACCGATACAGAAATTTCGAAGACCATTCTTCCTGTGTGCGGACAGGCAGCAGAATTCAACACACTTGGGTGCTGGGATTTGGCGAGCGGTGAAGTTCTTGCAGACATTCCAGTTCCCGGTCAACTCACCAGCGTTCCGCAATATCATGATGGCTCATGGTATGTGGGAACGTCTCGTGGATTTTTCATCCGCATTGAGGCGAACGGTCCCTACCTCACGCCCAGTTTTGGCATCGACAGTCAGTATTTTCATGGCCCAGACGCACGCTCCGTGATGAAATCACTTGCTGCATCAGGTTTGACTGCGAAGGACAAAGCCGACACGCTGATGCAGTCCTACCGGGGTGGGTTTCGTTCCTACTGGCAATGGTATGCGACAGCCAACGCTGAATTCGTTGGAACACCTCAGTTTGGTTTCGGACAGGTTTTTGTTCTGACTGCAAACCAGTCCCTCAATGCTTATGACATTCTGACAGGGAAATTGAATTGGAGTGTGCGCATTGCTCCTGAAGTGCAGCTCCGACTTGCAACCACATCGCTTCTTCTGCACGAGAAGGGTGTGCTTGTGGGCACGAGCGATGGCTATCTGCTGTTGATTGAGCCCAAAAATGGGCAGTTGCTGTGGCGTCAGCTGGTGACACCCAACCCCTCAGATCGCTTTCCGAGTGTTGTTGCTCTGGCTCTGCCACTGGCTGACGGTGTCGTTGTTGCCAATGCTGAAAGCGCAACTCAAAAGCTCAACTGGAACTCACGAGGCGTCGACTGGAGCTATCCAACGGGTTCCGTTGTTCAGCCCAAATTCGATGAAGGTACAGTTTATATCGCAGGCTCTGACGGCGCTGTGCACAAGCTTGATGCTGCAACAGGTCAGTTGCGCTGGCGTCAACCTTTGCCCGTTTCAACTCCCCTGGTCGCCATGACCTTGTTGAAGAAACAAGATCGCCTGATGGTGGCGAGTTCCGACGGTGCCTTGTTTGCCTTGCGGATGGCCGATGGTGGACGCGAGGGCACAGGAGACGCAGCAAATTTTGGTCCGGTTCTGGGAGATTTTTTCAATGGGCGAGTTGAGCTCAACGAGGTTTGTTTGAGTTACCAAACCATCGGTTTCGCCTGCTGGAATTGGTCTCCAGTGTCCCGCATGAGTCCTTATGGGCAGTAAATATCCGGTTCACAAAATCAGTTTTTCGTTACTTCCGGGCTCGATTGCAGCCGGACCAAAAGGCCAAAAGTTGCGTCTCCGTTGGGATCGCAAAGCGATGACAAGGCGCCTGGCCTTTGTTCTCGAACTCATGTGCGAAGGGAATTCTCGTGTGCACATCGAGTTTGTCGATGAGTTGCAGATGGGGTCACTCAACTGGCAGTTCAGAGGAAAAGACAAGCCCACGGATGTTCTGAGTTTCCCTCCTCATCCGGATGTTGAGACAGACGCTCCAGAATCATCTCGCGCGCGCGGCGTTAATTTGGGTGAACTTGCTGTGTGCGTTCCCGTTTGTGCAACGCAAGCTCGTTCGCACCGCTGTTCGCTAGCCCAAGAAATTGAGCGGATGATGATTCATGGGTTGGTTCATCTTAAAGGTTTTGATCACGAACGTTCTGATGCGGCCTATGCGGTCATGACTCTTCTTGAGCGCGGACTTCGGGTGCAACTGAACAGTGCGCTCGGAGAGCCAGATTTCTGCGAAGAAGAAACTGCCCAAGCCAAAAGAGTCACTGAGTCTCCAAAGAGGAGAACATCAAGATGACGCAAGAAGGCTTATTATGGGGACTTTTAGTCATTTTGGTGTGCTTGGGGCTCAGTGCGTTTTTCTCGGCCACGGAAACGGCGCTGACGAGTCTCTCTTCACTCAAAACCAAGCATCTACGCGAGAATCATGGACGTGCCGGACGGGTTCTCGATCTGTGGTTACATTCGCCGCATCGTGTTCTTGCGGCCGTTCTCATTGGTAACAACCTGGTCAATATTTTTGCCTCGATTTACGCGGATAACTTAATTTCCAGTGCCTTTGGAAACGCGTCAGTTGAGGTCGTAACGGCTGTCATGACGGTCGTAATTGTGCTTTTTGCAGAAATTATTCCAAAGACCTTGGCAAAAACTTACTCAACCCAAGTTGCAGTGCCTTTGATGCTAATTTTCAGAGTTTTTTATGCTCTACTTATTCCCTTCACTTGGTTGCTTTCGGGTATATCTGATCTTTTTTCGCGAGCTGTTCGAAAGCGCGACGCGAAGTCTGCTCCCCAGATCACCGAGGAGGAGCTTGAGTTCTTGATAGACGTTGGCGAAGAGGAAGGCGTTATCGCCGAGCAAAAGCATGAAATGTTGAGTGGCGTTTTTGAACTCGGAGATACGGTGGTGCGCGAGGTGATGGTACACCGGACCGACATGACGGCTCTCACCACCCATTCGACGATCCACGAGGCAGCAGAACTCTTTAAAGAACGTGGCCTGTCGCGTCTGCCCGTTTATGAAGGCCGTGTCGACAACATCATTGGTATTTTGCATTCGAAGGATGTTCTCTTTTTCATCAAGAAACATGCAAAAGATGATTCAACGTGGGATGCACCCGTAGGTGAGTTGAAACGGGATGCAATGTTTGTGCCTGAATCCAAGCCCGTGGATCAGCTCTTTCAGGAAATGCGAAAAAGCCGTCAGCACATGGCCATTGTGCTCGATGAATATGGCGGTACAAGCGGTGTTGTCACGATGGAGGACATCCTCGAGGAGATCGTCGGAGAGATTCGAGACGAGTTCGATAACGAAGAGGATGCAATTCGTCCAACACAGCAGCCGAATCAGTACTTAGTTGAGTGCAAAATTCATATCGATGATTTCTGCGACTTTTTCGAACTTTCCCGCACCGAAATTTCCGAGGAGGCGCAGAGTGTTGAATTTGATACTCTGGGTGGTTTGATCCTGCACCACATTGGTCAGATTCCCCGCATCGGCGACAAGCTTGCGATTGGTCGGGTCGAGCTTGAGGTCGTTGAGGTCAGCCGCCGTCGCGTGCGCAGGGTGATTGCAAGTATTCATGCATCAGAGTCAGGACAACCAGACGGCGCTGTACTTCCGCCGCCTTCAGAGAGCGGTTCAGCATCTCAACAGATCTAAACTTTGAGCAAAAAAAAACTGCAGCATTGAGCTGCAGTATTCTGGGGTCAGAGACAGCCAAGCTGCACTTGTGCATCACTCGTCATCTTCTTCCTCCTCCTCCTCATCCTCATCGTCTTCATCATCATCTTCGTCATCGAAGTCTTCATCTTCGTCATCGAAGTCAACGTCTTCATCTTCGAAGTCGTCCTCGTAGTCTTCGTCATCGAGGTCTTCGTCGTCGAGATCTTCGTCGTCGAGGTCTTCGAGGTCTTCGAGGTCTTCGTCGTCGTAGTCGTCTTCGTCCTCGTCTTCGTCCTCTTCCTCTTCCTCGTCATCGCTCGAACCGCGTCCTTTTGACGGCGACATGACGCCAGGCAAAAGCTTTTCCAACAGATCAGAGTGATCTTTGGTGCGGACTTCAAAAACCATTAGTACCTCCGGAAACATTCTCAAAGCCCCGTTCCGCTTGCATCTGGTTCACCCAGTAGGCCACGGCAGCTCTTAATTTTTCGATGACTGGAATCAGGTAATCAAAACTCGAAAACGAACGCAAGAGGATGCGGCCATCTTTTTCGGCTTTGGCAGAGAGCCTCTAAGGCTGGCGATCTTTTTGCCGCAAGGGGAGCACCTCAACATCGGCCCCAAGTGATTCAAGTTTTCTCACGATAGGGCGGCTTTTGATTTCTTCCTGGCGGGATTTCCAGCGTCGGGATTGCTCGGCCTGCTCGATGGCTGCCAGGCTCACTCCTGATTCTCCCCGGGGTGATGCGGGTTCATCTTTTTTTTTAGGATCCGATTTTGGGGTACGTCCGCCAAAGGGATCGTCACGCACCAGAGACTTCACCGCTTCAAGTGGATTGTTGGCGAGGCGCGCATTCGTTGAGGCGGTTCCGTGGCTAGGTGCTGCAGTTGTGTTCGGTGTCTGTGGATTTAACAACTGGGCTGCGGCAGCTTGAGCCGCCTTATCTTTGTTTGGTTTTGTAGCGCCGCTGGGCAGAGCAATGCCATCGAGGCGGCAGTTTTCGAGACCCATTTCGGAAAGCGCCGCGAGGAATATTTCTGCTTCAGAAGCCGAAAGCTGAGCAAAAAGCTTATTTTCTGCGCAATCAGAAAAAACCAGCCGGTCGGGAGTAAAGCTCTCCACTTTTGCGTGTTTCAATTTGACAGCCAACTGCAGGTTGTCTCTTTGTATGAGCATGACGAGCCGCGAGAACAGGTCAAGCCAGCCAGCGTCGGCGGATTTCGACACTTGTGAAACGGCATCTTGCGTCGTTGGGATACTCTTTTGTGCCGCGGCAACGGGACTCTGTTGAGGACTTGGCGAGGTAGATGCGAGATGAGTTTTCTGCTGCCGCTCCGGGGCAAGCTGCGTTGCACTTGTGCCTGCAACCATTCCCAGCAACTCGTCAGCGGAAAGCCATTCAGCGCGGCCGATGCAGTCCATCAGCGTTACTTCTGTCCAGGCCTTCTGAGCATTGGTTCGTAAAACGTCGCGAGCGGCTTGCATGAGAGTGCGGTATATTTCTACGAGCGCAGCAAGTGAGGTTTCGCCGCTTTCCCGCGAGATGAATTCCACTTCCGAAGGCAACAGACTCAGCAGTTCGTTTGCGCGGCTGCGCTTAGTGGCATCGGCTCCGGCCTGCTTGAGAACAATTGCGCTCCTAAAGAGGGTTGCCGTGAGTTCAAGGATATGGCTGTAGTCGAGACTCGAGGCGTCAATTTCCGATATGGCCTCGAGGCACTGCTGAGCGTCTTTGCGCAGAATTCCTACGAAGAGGTCTTGGCAGAGACCTTCTCCCATAACGCTGAGCGCAGCGCGCGCCGCTTCGAGCGAAACACTCTTGTGCTGACCAAGTGCGAGAACTTGCTCGAGCAGGCTCAGCGCATCTCGCAAACTCCCCTTCGCTTCTCGTGCAACAAGTTGCAGTGCCTCTGCAGAGAATGCGATTTCATCTTTCTCGAGCAACGATCCAAGATGCTGCGCAATAGATGGGGGGTCGATTTTTCTGAACGAGAGGATCATGCACCGAGAGCGGACTGTTACTGGAACCTTATGAAGCTCAGTGGTGGCTAGAATGAAGACGACCTGCGGAGGAGGCTCTTCGAGCGTCTTGAGCAAAGCATTGAAAGCGCCCATGCTGAGCATGTGCACTTCGTCGATGATGAATATTTTATAGCGGCTCGACTGAGGAAAGAACCGGGCTGACTCACGCAGTTCGCGGATGTTATCTACACCCGTGTGCGAGGCGCCGTCGATTTCGTAGACGTCTTCATGTGCGCAAGCTGTGATTTGCACGCAGTGTGTGCATGTCTGGCAAGGATGGAGGGTCGGACCCCTCTCGCAGCAGAGTGACTTCGCAAGGATACGTGCGCTGGAGGTTTTGCCGGTTCCACGTGTGCCGGTGAAAAGGAATGCATGCGGAACTTTGCCGCTCGAGATCATTCCCTCAATGGCTTTGACAGCAGAGTCTTGGCCAACCAGCTGCGAGAAGCTCTGCGGACGCGTTCTTCTCGCCAGAACCTGATATTCCGGACGAGTCTGTTGCTCACTGCTCTGTTCAAAACCTTCGAACACGACTTGCCATCCGCATAAAAAAAACCGCTACGAGGGGCGGCTAGAAGATGGGTCTACCTGCTGTGACCAGTACCGTTGCTGCCTTCCGGCCCTGGCGGGGTTGTTGGACACATCATCAGACGTCCTCTAGCCACCTCTCCTAGCGGCTTCACTACCAGGGCTAGACCCAAACCCGACAGGGGTCAAGGGTTTTGACCAGCTCACCGAGACCTCAAGGCTGGGAATGAGCTCACCTGCCTTATTTGAGTGCAAAAAGTGCTGCCCGGACACTTTGACACCGTGGCTGGAGTTTTGGGGTGGGGGGCCGATGCAGCAAAGGTACCCGTTTTGGGGGAGCTGTAGTGACAGCGGAGGGCATCATGAAATTCAAGCAATGGGGCACTGGGTTGAAAGCGATGTTTACGCTTCTTCTTGCCCTTCCCCTCGTCAGTTTTGGCGTGGTGGCTTGGTTTGGTTTCGTCGTGATTGGCGATCTGGTCGATGTGACCAAGAAATTTATTGGCGAACTGCCGCCCGAAAAAGGCATGGAAGTGGCAAGTATATTGGCCAAAACTCATGACCGTTCCGAGGTCATCGCGTTTTTCGTGCCGCTCGCATGCGCAGCTGGCGCCATCGCGGTCAGCGCACTTATCTTTGGCCGGTTTCTCAACAAACTCTCAGGTGATTGCCTCGGAATTGTTTCGACCTCAAAGAACATGAATGAACTTGGTAAACACTTTAATCAAGCTGCAGAGCGCATCTCTCTTGGAGCAACGCAGAGCAAATTCGCACTTGAGCAGTCGATTGGCTCACTCGAACGATTCTCAGGCGCACTTCAGCGCACGGCTGTTGATGTAAGTGATGCAGACAAAGCTGCGCGGCAAGCGGTCGAACAGTCGACCACGGGCGAAACTCAGCTGAAGACTGTGCTTGACTCCCTCTCGGAGCTCTCTTCGCAGTCGCGCAAGCTCGAGGAAATCATCACAGTTATTGACTCGATTGCGTTCCAGACCAATATTCTTGCTGTCAATGCGGCCGTTGAGGCTGCGCGTGCCGGAGAACAAGGACGAGGCTTTGCCATTGTCGCTGAGGCTGTCCGAAATCTCGCACAAAATAGTGCTGTGTCTGCAAAAAACATTTCCGCTCTCATCCGCGACAGCGCTGAAACTTCGAAGCGTGCGCAGGAGGCCGTCCGCAACGGTTCAGAGAGCCTGGGTACATCAGCGAATCATGTACGCAAATCGCAGGCACTGATTCAAAAAATATCGACATCCACAGCAGAGCTTTCAGATGCTCTAGCGCACATGAGCCAATCTATGAGCCAGCTGGATGCGATATCAAAGTCAGTCTTTAGCTCATCTGATTGGTCTGAAGATGCGCAAGAGCAGTTCCAACAAAAAATAGGTTCTTTGCAGTCGTCTGCACAACGCTTGGGTGAACATTTCGTGAATCTTGAGGCAGAGCCAATTTCTCCTGGTGAACAAGCCAAGCTCACTGAAAATGAGACTCCGGTGTCCACACCAACGTCAACACTTCCACCGATGAGTAAGTCAGCTGAGCGCAGATTTGCAGAACGTCCAAGTGCTGGTCGAGCTTTGAACGGCCACAACTCACTCCATACACCGCATCAGAATGAGCCGACAACGCGATCCCTGCGAACAAACAGCACAACAGCTTCCTCGCCAGCAAGTAAGGCTGTCAAGGCAACTCGGCTGCGCGCTCGCGATGTGATTCCGTTTGAAGGTGATACCGAATCTGAGAGGACGGCCGATGTAAAATTGGGATCCACGTCAGGGTTTTAAAAAGAAACAAAACTCCTAATCAATTTCGTAAGGGGTAAAAATGAGTTCCGGACGTTCTAAGTTAATCTTGGCAGTGCTTCTGGGTTGGAGCGTGGTAGCTCATGCAGAAACAAAGCGCACACCTGACCTAACCATCGTGACAGATGCTGAGCAGGCGCGTGCGGCAGAGGCAGAGAAGGAAAAAGCGCTTGCGCAACGGGCAGCGGTTTCTGTTGCTGCTGATTCACATATTCCCGCAGCAGGAAAGTCACCGCGAGAATCCCTCGAACTTCTGCGCAACGGTAATCAACGTTTTGTTGAGGGTAAAGCTGTTGGTCAGCGCCGAGATGAAAAGACCCGGAGCGAACTGGCGACAGGGCAGAATCCTTTTGCCGTTGTGCTCTCATGCTCAGACTCCCGTGTTCCGCCCGAACTGGTTTTTGACCAGGGTCTCGGTGATGTTTTCGTTGTTCGCACGGCGGGTCACGTACTCGATCCCGGCCCCATTGCCAGCATCGAGTACGCGCTCGAGCATCTTGGTGCGCGCCTTATTGTCGTTCTCGGACATGAATCCTGTGGTGTAGTCAAAAAAGCTTTGACAACACCCGTTGGTAAGTCTGCAGGGTCGGTGGACCTCGACAGACTGGTCGCGAAAATCAAGCCCTATTTGTCTTCGTTCCGAACGGCTTCAACCGACAAACGTATGCGTGGTCCTGTTAAGGCCAACACGTCGGGGGTTGCGCGAGAATTGGTTCGGAAATCTGCAATCGTTCGCACGCGTCTGCAGCTGCAGGAGGTTGCGCTCGTGACTGCCATTTATGGTTTGTCGACGGGGCAGGTCGAATTCAACATGTGGGATCTTGATTATTCGGGACAGGCCGAGGTCGATGCCACACCGGTGGTTGAAGCAATTCCTGCGCCTGGCGTGCGCAAGCGTCGTGGTATGGCTGCTGGCGGACACTGATTTTTTTTTGGATTCAGAAGGTCTTTTCCTCTACAAGCCAAGGTTCGTCGGAACCTTGGCTTATTTTCTTGCCCGAGCGTTTTCCTCCATATACCATCCGGAAAAGCGGAGATGACGCTATTATGATTAAAAAAATTCTGACTTTTATCTTGTCGTCGTGTGTCGCAGTTGCCGTGGCTGGTGGTTTCTATAACCCTTGGGAGGACGTTGTTCGTCCGAGCTCCGGACAACAACAGATTTACGGTGGCTACAATGCAGGGTGTGTTCAGGGTGCCGCGGCGCCTCAGGACACTGGTTTTGGCTTTCAATACATTGAACTCTCGCGCAACAAATTCTGGGGTCATTCCAGTTCGCATCAATTCATCGAGCGTATGGGCAGAACGCTGCGTCCACAGGGCATCTCACTACTCGTGGCCGATGTTTCAATGCCACGTGGTGGCCCCTTCACTTGGGATCATGCAAGTCACCAGGTCGGGCTCGATCTTGATATTGAATTCCTCCAGGATCCGCGAAGCTTTCAGCGTGATTTGACCGCTGAAGAACGCGAGCGTCTGCCGAAATTCTATCTTGCAAATCAGGAAGCCAATGCGATTATTGATCGCAACTGGGACGAGAAGTACGTAACGATGTTGCGCACCTTCGCTGAAGATCCCGCAGTCCACGTTATGTTTGTGCACCCTGCCATTAAGAAGAGGATTTGTGAGAATCCGGCGAATCGCAAAAACTGGTTGGCCAAGGTGCAGCCCTGGTGGGGACACGATGAGCACGTCCACGTGCGACTCAACTGCCCAGCGGACAGTCCAAGTTGCGTTCCGAAGCCTGCATTCACAGAAATTGGTTGCGATACGGAAGAATTCCTGTGGTGGTTCAGCGATGACTGGCGGCGAGTCTACGAAGCGCGTAAGAAGTGGCAGAGGGCTAATCCAAATCCGGAGCCTGTGCCCCTCCCTGCAATGCCCTCTCAATGTCAGGGTGTCTTGAAGGATGCTGGATCAAGTTGAATCTGAGCTTAACTGGATTCTCGATTCCCCCGTTTTTTACGGGGACGAGGCTCCTGAGCAGGCGCTGCATGAGCTTGGGGCAGATTCGCTTATGGCACTCCCTGGTGAGCTTATTGCTCCCAACAACATCGTTGCGCTGAGCACTGAGGAAACCTCGTGGCTTGTGCTTCCTGGTTCCGAGCGCAAGTCATGCTTGCAAAAGCTCCAGAGCGAGTTGAATCATCTTAAGACAGGTCGGCTCGGGCTCATTTTTGAAAAGTATATTGAGGTCATACTAAGGCATCGCTTTGGTGTAGGGAATGTTCTTTGTCGGGTTCCAGTCCGCGAACCCCTTCTGGTTCCTCCGGGTTTGAAAACCTGGGGTGAGTTTGATTTCCTTCTCCTCAATTCGGATTTGAAACGTGTCGAGCACTGGGAGTCGTCGGTTAAATTCTATCTCCAGGTGAAAGATAGCCCTGCGTGGAACCTTTGCTGGGGTCCTGGTGTGCAGGACAGACTCGACCTCAAGGGACCTAAAACATTCCTGCAACAGTTGGCTCTCTCCTCCACCGCCTTGGGTGTTGAGGCCATTCCAAAGGATTGGCAAGCGTTGCCATTGGTTAAGCGTGTGTTCGCAAAGGGCACCATTTTCTACAGGTGGAATCCGGAGGTTGAAAGCTTTGCCGAACGCCTCGAACATATTGTTGTCCCGCACGGCTTGGCTGCAGATCATCTCAAGTCGTGGTGGATTCACATGGACGACATTGAGGCCTTGCGCATGCGATATCCGCACACCTTTCCTGCCCTGCTTCCGCGGCGATGCTGGATGACTGGCCTGTATGAGCCTCAATTGAGCGCAAGCATGGAGTCGTGGTCTGAGTTTGTCCACAAGTTATCCACAAGAGCACAGCACGCGTCGGAACGGAAGGAGTGTCTCCATGTCGGATTGTACTCAGACGATCAACAAAATCGGCTTCTAACCTCAGGATTCATTGCCACACCCCATTTTCTCAAATCCCTGTAGAACGCCGCAGGATTGGCTCTACTCTCTTTTCTGAACAGAGATATTCGGTAGGCTGAGAGGAAGATTCAAAAGGTCTTGGGGAGTCATCATGCGCAAAGCAGTCCTTTCTCGGGCTTCTATCATTCTCTGTGTTCTGTCCTTTGGCGCTGCGAGTTGTCAGCAGAGAGGCTTCAACAATCGTTCCGAACTGCGCGAGTCACTCGGGAACTACAATACAGCAGAGGCGCTCGGACTTTCCGCCGACGCTTTAAATTGGGAAAATATCCAAAAGGACATTCGTGGCGCGCGTCCAAAGGCCTGGTCAGATACGTGGTGGCCGCATTATTCGAAAGGCATTGCAGACAGATATCTCCTGCGTAAATCTGGGAAAGGGTCTGAAAATCTCGAAGGCAGAGAAGTTTTACTGTCGAGATTTGTCGAGCAATATGCGGCAGCCACAAGAAAAAATGATCCGCGCGAATTGGCATTGTTATCGCCAGCCGAGAAATATGACTTTCTGACATCGCGTGAGCAAGTCAAAGATGATTTTATCGCACGACTTGCAAAGTACACGGCGAAACATCGTGGCACACCAGCCGAAAAAGTTCTTCTTAGCCTCGAGGATAAACTCGAAAAGCTTGGACAATATGACGACAACTACAAGGCTCTGAATCAAGAGTATGCCAAAGAGGCGAATGCTTCTGCCGCAACCTTCAAACCGTTGCTCAGTGAAGGGCTCGCACTCAACGAAGAAATCAAAAAACTCCTTCCGGTGACCGCGCACGACTGGAATCTTTGGCTTGAGACCTTCACCTGGGCGCACGATGAAGAGTGGGCTTGGATGGGTATTTGTAATGGTTGGTCTCCAGCTGCGCTGCGTGAGGCACAACCACGACACAGTGTCATGGCCATTCGAGGAGGAAAGAAAATTCTTCTGACCGAGGGCGATATTCGGGGACTTTTGAGCTGGGTTTGGGGATGGCAATTCCCGCAGCAGACTCTGGGAGCCGGGGTGCGCTGTGATGCAAACGAGTCGCGCACGATAGTCAAAGACAAAAGAATTGTTGATGGACGTCTCTGTGAGGGCAAAGGTTCACGACCGGGGCGTTGTGTCTCGGCAAATACAATTTACATCAGCAGTGACGATACATTTGCAAAAGTGCCGGGACGTAGAGTCACGTTTGGTCTTGATCCGCAAAATCGAAGTTCTCATCAGGCGACGCTTAAAGCCTTCCTCGGGAATGCATTCTATGAAGCGGAGGTCACCGACCTGAGCAGCGGTACAAAGCGAACTCTCTTGATTCAACTGACACAGGCCTGCAGAGATATGAATCCTGGGCTCTTCCATGCCGCGTTGGTTGACCTGATTGGCCGGAGAAAACTTGGCTTTGTTGTTGATGCCGATCGCTTCACTCAGGTCTGGAACCAACCTGTGTTTGGATATGAGCTGACCTATCTTCCCGTCCTCAAGAAGAATGGTTCCGAAGCGAGTGCGGGTGTTCCCATCCAGCTGGCTGAGGTCAAAGACGATCCATACGCAGCATTCCGTTCTGAAAAGGCAGAAAAGATTGTTCAGGTGCGTGCAAAAGTTATTTTTGGCTCTGAAAATGGGCCCTTCGCAAGTTACGGCACAGATGGAAGTAAAGAGACGCACGAAGAGATGGTCGTTGACTACACGATTGAGCTGAGTCGTGAGGGTCAAATTGTGGGTGGAGAATGGGGATTGCTCCCTGGAACGCCACGTGTGAAAGCCCTGCGAGCAAGCAACTCAACTGCTCCTGTCGCTCCCGACTTCATCTGGAATTATCCTGAAAACTCTCAGCCCCTCGGTGAGCTCGTCGACTATGAAATTGTGAAAAAAATTCATGGTTGTTCAACCCGCTCGGGCGCGACACAATCGTTTGATCTGAGGCCTCATGTGGAACAGCCGCTTACGTATGTCGAGTGCAAGTTGGATTGAAGTTCAGATTCAAAGCCAAGGGAGGCGGTTGAGATCAGCGTTGCCTCCCGAAAGAATAACTCCAATTTTCTTTCCTACAAAAAGCTCCTGATTCTCTGCAATGGCTGCAAGTGCCGTGGCAGCAGAAGGCTCGATGACCATTTTGGCTCGTTCCCAGAAGAACTTCATGTATTCAATCATGGAGGATTCACTGGCCAGCACAATTCCAGCCAGATGCTCCTGAAGTATTGGGAAATTTCGAGTTCCAACGGATGTGAGCAGTCCATCTGCAACTGTTCTCGGATTATCTGAGGGAATGATTTGCCCCGCGCGCAAGGAACGATAAGCATCGTCTGCATTCCTTGGCTCTGCACCAAAAACCTGAATTAAGGCATTGTGTGCGTGCGCAGATATTGCTGTTCCCGCAAGAAGTCCCCCACCACCGACGGGCGCAATGACAACATCCAGCTCCGGACACTCCTCGAGGAGCTCCAAAGCTGCCGTTGCTTGCCCGGCAATGACCTCGTAATTGTCATAGGGATGTATTTCCACTGCCCCTGTGGCAGCGATGATTCGTTCTTGAGTTGCCTCGCGTGCCTGCAGTGTCGGCTCACAGAAGGTGATCTGTGCACCATACTCTGCCACAGCAGCCTTTTTGACCTCCGGAGCATTGCTGGGCATGACAATATAAGCCGGAATTCCCCGCGTTTTTGCGGCAAGTGCGAGTGCTTGCGCGTGATTTCCAGAGGAATGTGCAATCACGCCTCGCTCGCAGAGAGCATCGCTCAGAGAGAAAACTGCATTACACGCCCCCCTGAATTTGAAGGCACCGACTTTCTGGAGGTTCTCGCACTTGAAAAATAGCGAAGCACCCAATCGCTTGTCCAAAGCTGAACAAGTCGTAATTGGTGTGCGATGGGCGTGTGCACGAATCCTCTCAGCAGCAATGAGTACGTCGTGGTGTTGAGGAGGATGGTTTAGCATTCTTGAAATGAACTCCCGTCAGCCCCTTACAGGCAGTCTTCTGCTCGGGTGCAGAAGGGATTCTTTTTTCCGTTAGGATGATTCACAAAATATGCTTTTTCAAGGTACCAATTATAGAAATATTGCCACGCCTCTTCGGAGATAAACTGCCAAATTGGAGTGAGCGTATATTTGATGTACCCCTCAGTTTGATTGTTTCCAACTTCAACCCAGATGGGACGTGAGTACTTCGTTTGAGGATCTGCGTCCTTGAGCGTTCCAGTCCCCTCCATCGGTCCTTGTTTCTTTGCTAGAACGACGTTGAATGTTGCAAAATCCAGAACAGAGTTAAGATTCTCATCGTGAAACAGAGTGATATAAGCGGGGTAAGGGAGATTCTTGAGTTCCACGGAAAGTGTTCCATCGGGCTTCACTTCTCTGCTGCAGGCTAATTTATCGATGACCGCTTCTCTTTTAAAAGCTTCATTTCCAGCCAAACCAATTGCACAGACACGGTGCACGTTTGTCTTCGATCTTTTTTTATCCAATCCAAACACCTGAATGGTGAGGTTTCGTCCGGTGGCTCCGGTGAGATTCATTGAATCTGTTTGTATCGCAGCTGTTTTGTTGTTCTTACAACCCAACACGAGCAAGAGTATCATCAGCATCCACATCGAAGTATCTCCACAGCAAGAGCGGCGCCTGCATCATACTGGGATGTATGAGTGCTGAAAATTGCGGAGCATCAAAATTTAAACTTTGACTTATGTTCCGTTTCGTAGCAATTGTGTATAACTAGGCGCTCCGCGCCCACGAAATTTTCCGAGGAGGAATGAAATGGCTTGTCTGCGACGTTTTACTGAGCTTCTCGGGGTTGGTTTGATTTTGGTTGGGTGCGGTGTTGCCGAAAAGGAAAGCTCCTCGCAATTGAGCTCCTTTAATGGCGGTGCGGTCGACTACATTTCAGTTGTTGTGAAGGATTTGCGCTTCAATGCCGGTTCGCCCCAACAGAAAGAAACTCAAGTTTGTTACGCTGTCTTCGCGGGATCCGAGGGCTTTCCCTCCGATCCAAGCAGGGTGGTTTTGAAGGGCTGTCAAAGGGTCACAAGCACAGTTGCTTCGTTTTTGATTGAAGAATTACCACCTTCAGTTGACGGGTACGTCGTTAGCCTTTTTCAAGATATGAATATGAATGGCAAGCTGGATACGCGCGGTCTTTTTGGTGTTCAGGTTCCTGAGGAGCCGTTTGGCTTCTCGCAGAATCCAGCTCTGCTTGGCGCACCAACCTACGAAAAATGTAAGATTATGCCTCAGAAAAATGGCGAGCGTTTTGAAATTCTGATGCGGAAAATTGGTGGCTGATTTTTCAGTCGACTGTTCGCTCTTTCGCTTTTTCCACCGCAAATTCAGCCAGGACGTTCAGTGCGCTGTCGATGTACTGAATCTTAAGCTCTGATTCTGACGTCTTCTTGAGATAGGCAAACCCCAGCGTTGAGGCGGCAAACAGCGTGCGAGGTGTGGCGTTGACGGAACGTGTTTCAGCGGCCGCTCCGCTCAAGAGCAGCTCTACGCCGCAGTCTGTTTTAAGATGTTCGAGATGATGGTCGTGTCCAGACGCGTATATGTCGGCTTTGCCGCAAAGTTTCTGTGAGACATTGTCACGCATGAAGCGTGTGTCGCCATGCTGTCCGCCCGAATGAATTGGGTAGTGCCCCAGAACAACTCTGAAGCCCGGCTTGGGTTTATCCAACGTTCTATCAAGCCAGCTTTGTTGATCGCGATCGCGCGGAAGAGCTACTGTATCGAGAGCAACGAACTCTATGTCGTTTTTATGAAACGAATAATATCGTGTTGGCATGCGCCAAAACTTCGACTTTTGAGTGTAGTCGATTTGCGCCTGAATATTTCCACGTGCAAAGCCAAATCCGTAATCATGATTGCCAAGAACAGCCCAGAACTCAATTCCGAGTTGTCCGTAGGGTTGCTCGAAATGAGTTTTGAATTTGGAATCATCGATGTTTTTCACACCTGAATTGTAAAAATTGTCACCCAGCAAAATTCCGAAGTCACACCGTTCGCGCTTGCAGAAAGCTGAGAGAGCTTCAGCGACCTGAAGTTGTCCGGCGTTGCCTTTACCTTGGTCTCCCAGCAGCACGACCCCGAGTTCTGGCGTGCTTTCAGTCGAATGAGCCAAGAGGGAGGTAGAGGCGCTGCTGAGACAAACTGCGGCCAGCGCGGCTGTGGTGAGTGATCTTCTCATGACTTTTCCTCGGTTGAGCTTCTCTCCGTTGGGCTATGCAGAGAAGCAGATTGTGTCAATCTATATATTGGATGCGCCCAATTTTCCAGCCAAAATCGGAGACGTATTGGTCTGAAGAAAAGCGCAGTGTGAGCGTCTGTGCTGGAACGACCGTTGTCCAGAGGGAGCCAAGAGCGCCGCTCAAGAGCGAAATCACTTTGTTGTCGGCGTCGATTATTTCGAGCGTATCACTGGATTGAGTGGCGAAGTGGCTGAATTCGAGCCGCATAAATCGGCTGCCCTCGGGCGGATCGATAGTATACTCCTGGCGAAGATTGGCACGGTAGGGATGTTCACTTTCAAGAGTGACTGACTTTGACTTCCACGTCTCAAAATCGAATTTTCGTTGGCGCAAGCCAGTCCTCTTGTGAATGATATTTTCAACATTAAGGCGTCTTGCTGTGCGTGAGAATCCGCTGAGCCCCGGCAATTCGTCGGCTGCATCGAGCAGGAGTTGTTTGATTTCTTGCGCTGTGGCCTGGGGGAGCAGTTGGCGCGCTGTTGCGGCCGCGGCGGCAACCAGTGGTGTTGCCTGGCTGGTTCCCGAGCGGATGAGAAAGTCATTGTTGAGTCCGAGGGAAAGGATCTCCTCGCCCGGTGCAAACAAATCGACCAGTGTTCCAAAACTCGAGAAGCCTGCAGCCAGATCGCGCCTTTCCGTGGCTCCAACCGAAATCTGATTGTCGAGGTTGAAACCTGCTGGAAAGCTTGGTTCGATATCTTGGTTTTTCCGAAAATTCCCAACGGCTGAAACGAACAAAACGTCCCGCTCTCGAGCCATTTCGATGGCCGCCTTCATGCTTTCAGAGGATGATGGGGTTCCAAAGCTTGCCGAAATGACCCGCGCACCGCGTTCAACAGCATAGCGAATTGCGAGAGCAATTGTTTCTGCTGTCGGCGCGGGGTGTCTGCTTGAAAAAATCTGAAGAGGAAGAATTTTTATGCCGTGCCATGGAGTCGCAATCCCGTTGCCATTGTTGGTGCGAGCCATGAGCAAACCAGCGACGTGTGTTCCGTGGCCAAGAGTGTCGCTTGTGTTGGGATTGTTGTCGGCAAAACTCCATCCCGTGTGGTCATCAATAAATCCGTTCTTGTCGTCGTCCACTCCGTTAGATGCACGGCTTCGGCCATCTGCATCGAGCCCATTTTCACCAGGATTAAGAGCGAGTCGCGTTGAATCAAGGTCAGAGTGATTCTGAGCAAGCCCTGTATCGATGACAGCAATCACTACGTCTTCTGTGCTCGGCAAGCGAGGTAACGTGGCGAGCGCGCCAACGCGAATGTCTGCTCCGGGCACGCCTTGCATTCCCTTCGGGGATGGTTGACCCGAGTTTTTGAAATACCATTGTGCATGTGCCAACGGATCTAAGAATGAGTTTAATTCCGCGCTCAGCACTCCAGCACCAACAACCTGAGAAAAGATTTTTGCTTCGCCTATCGGCTCAAATTTCTCGGGAGGTCGGCCACCACATGCAGTGACACCGATCCAGGTCAGTAAAAAATATCGAGACTTCATGTCGCCTTCTGTGCGGTGGCCGTTAAGTTCGCCGAGTGGGCTCTGATTCTGCGCAGAGATTTAGCGCTTTGCGTTGCATTGGGCAAATCCGCAGCAACGCAAGATGCAGGGCTCGGCAAAGTTTGCAGTTTTTAGTGAGTGTGGTTCAAATTTTCCCCCTGCCCTCACCCTTCCTCCTGCGATCATCGGCTGTGACGATTTCGACGAGGTGGTCATGGGTTCCTTTTCACAAGCATTGGTCCTGAGTGTTCTTCTGGCGGCCTGTGGCAGAGAGGCTGCAAGGCAAGATGATGGAGATGCTGCCCGTTCAGCGGTTGATTTGGCAGCTTCACAAGAGGGTGACGCCACCAACAAAAAGATGAATTCACGCGCGGACGGCACAGCGAGTGAACTGCCAGTCTCGGGTCGTCCCACGATTGCTGAACCCATCCCGACCTCTGGTACAGATCGTTCGCTTGTGCTCGCAGCACAGGAGTTCCGCTTGCCTGCGCGGACCTGGTCAACCCCTGCTGAGCGTCTCTGGGCGACCTTCTATCACACCTTGAGATTCGAGAGCTTGGCCACTGGCTATGACCTGCTCAATATGAGTGGTGCAGCATTGGGACCAAAGCTAACGAAGTTTCAATGGTGTCAAGCAGCCATGGAAGGTAGCGTTCAGGTCGCAATGAATGGTGTTTGGAAGACTTACAACTATGCCGGAACTGCTGGCAGCGTTCAGGTGGATTGCAGCGAATTTTATGACCATCCCGTGGGTAGAACCCGCTTCACTTTGGCGCGCGGCCCGTATGGCGATGGAGTGCGCAATTACATTCTGGTTCCCTTCAGAACGATTGCTGTTGATCCCGATATAATCCCTTATGGAAGTGTTCTTTTTATCCCAGCGGCGCGAGGTCTCAAGTTCAATCTTTCGGATGGCACCGAGAGAGTCCACGACGGATATTTTTTTGCAGGCGACACTGGCGGGCTGATTCATGGAGATCACATCGATGTGTTTATTGGAAACGCGCTGAGAAGCCCATTTCCTTGGATAACGAGCAACTCAAAGTCAAAGACGGGCTATCAAGTTGTTCCCGACGCCGATCTACGTGAGGCACTCAACGGTTTGCACACTCTTAGCGCTGGCAGGTGATATTGAACGTCTTTTGCGGATTTTTAGGATCACCGCTGTCGTAGATGACTTTCAAACCTTCTTTTGCAATCAGTTGGCGTATTTTGTTTTCTTCCATAATTTTTTTGCGGTACTCCGCATCCACCATCCACCGCACTGGGTGCACCATGGAGTTTCCAAGTTCTTTGAAATTGTCGTAACGCACAGTCAAAGACGCCATCCCGTAGGTATGAGGTCGGGCATCGCGACTGCCATTTGTGCTATCCCACTCACCTGTTCGGCGCACCATGCCTAGCTCAAAGAACACCTTGCGGTACCGCACCACGACTCCCGCTTTAAGGTCGATGACAAGCGGTTCAGATTCGGTGAAATGTTGATCACTGCCATCAAGTCTATAATTGTTAAAGACGTATCGAGCTTCGGCTCCGAAAAGCAGATTTAGGCTCCAGTTGCTGCTGCCACAGATGATCCGTTTGAGCCGACTCTCCAGACTCATCATTGCAAGCTCTTCGATGAGAGAGGGAGTCATTTTGTTACCGACATACATGTCGATTAGGGTTCCGAGCAGTCGGTAGTTAAGCATGATCCCGGCGTTAACAAAGTTGGTGAATGATCCTGCATTGCCGCCGGCATTTATGATGACGTTGTACTCAGGCTCAGAGTTTCCGTAGAGGTCGCCCTCACCCACTCTGATGTGCTTTTGAAAATTGACGTTGACGTAAAACCGGTCTGCGAGTTGGTAGTCCCAATTGACTTCCTTATCACCGATGATGCGGTGAAAACCATTCTGAACTTGCTCGGCGAAAGAGTACTTCCCAATTGCACCAAGAGTTGCTTCGATGCGTTGGAGAGAGCGAAGCCGCGATTTGTCTTTATTCATTTTGTAGGAATTAACCGCTCCTCCGCAGTAAAGAACGCCTGCGTTGGGTGGCTCGTTGGGACGCAGTGAGCCGTCGTCGTTGTTGGATGTGTTGTACATGTTCTGGGCACACAGCAGAAAGAAGTCGCTGTGGTCGTAACCAAGTTTCTTGAAGAATTTCTCGAACTCCGGATTGTTGAAGCTCAACTCAATTCTCAAACCATTGGTGTAATAAATATCGGTTCCACCGAGAAAATCGTTTTCCATGGTGACCTTGAGTGCGTCGATGACCGGGCGTTCTTTCATGAGTGTTTGGATATGCTCGTCGGTTAATCTCCCATCAAGCTTCAAATGTGCGGCAAGACGCTTCTCGTTTTCGAGTTTGAGTGCCTTGAAGGTTGGCACCAGTTTTTTATCTTTGAACATCAGCCGAAGTTCACGGTCTTTATCGGTGAGAGTTTCATCGTAGAGAAGTTCGATGATCTCTTCGACCTCATCGTAAATGGGCTTGTTCTCGAAATAGTCAGGCCGGTCAAAAAAGCTAGCCCAGGCTGAAGGCTGGAGCAATGCGATGACAAGCAAAAGCAAGACAGACAGTTTCATATGATCACCCAAAAAGACGAAATCGCAGCTGCACTCCAGCCCTTGCTAACATCTGCTGCCCATGCTGGCTCTGATGTGCGCACTTCCTTGCTGTAAAAGCAGATTTTGGAGCATTGAATAGTTGAGGCAGCTGCGATTTTCAAATTCTGCGGGTGTTGTTTCCACAGGCCAAGTGCAATGCGTTGTAATTGATAGGCTTTGCAGAACACGCGGCTGAGCTGAGGAACGCCTCAGTGCGATTTGAGGTCGGGCGTTATAGCCCCCGAGCGAGGGTGCAGACTACCTTCTCAATGTTGTGGTCGGCGACAAACGTCGAGTCAGGTCCCAAGCCTTTGGGGAATGCCTGGCCACGTGCCTTTTCACGGTAGAGGCGCCAGAAGTTGCGTTCATCCTCAGCCCATTCCAGGTTGTGTAGATGAGCGACTGTTCCATCCGCTGCAAGTCTGTAGCGCTCCGTGAGGGGGGTGTACTTTGCCTGTCTGACGATTGCAGAGAGTGCTCCGGAAAGAATTCTCATGGATGCATCAGAGAACTCTCGCACAGCAATGCGCGCAGGTGGCATGTGAGGGGTGATGTCGTCGCTGTAAATCAGATTGCTGGCGCGTCCCGCAAAGCGTTTGTCGAACTCAAGTTTGAATTTCTCATCGCCAGGATTTGGGCTCTGGAAGGCAAAAATTCTGTCTACGACAATTCCTTCCTTTTCTGCGCGCCAAGCAGCATACTGGCTCAACACCCCGCCGAGACTATGCGCAGCAAAGCTCACAGACTTTCCCTGTGCAGCGAGTTTCTTGAGTTTTCCTCTGAGGTTTCTCCAGCTCAGTCCGAAATTTATGAGAAAGCCTTTGTGCACCCATCCAGGCAAGCCGTGAACGAATCCGGGTGACGCGAAGAATGTTGCGTTCAAGATGTAGTCCAAAGGATCCTGAGTCCCACGGTAAAGAACGAGTGCCCGATTTTCAAACTCGAGCAGCGTTGCATGCAGACCGAAGGATCCAGCATAAATGTCCTGTATAGAGAGTGGCTGTGTTTTGAGTTGTTTCCAGTGTGCTGTTCGGTGCTCCGTAGGCAGCTGCACGGCACGCGCAAACCATGCCGCGGAGAGCAGTTCTTCTTGGGTTGGTTCGTTGTTGCTTGGTTCCATGAAATCGAGAGTCGGAGTGACAGCACAGGGTAATTTAGGGTTCAGGTACTGACGTCTATCAGCTTTCTCAGAGTGTTTTGCAAGCTCAAGGTGATCTGTGCTTGCATGGGCACTTTGCGAGGCAAGGAACATAACCGTTGCAATGGAAATCAGTCGATTCATCCTGCCGCTCCCGTTGTGTCTTGAGACATTTTGAAGGACGCGTTGGTTCGGAAACAATGGGCAAAAAGAGCCATGGGAGGCAAAGATTTCTCATCAAAAATTAGGTTTCTCTTTTGTGTTGAGGTCTGAGAATATGCTTATTAACGGCGATTTTTGAGCGCGAGGTGGTGTTTCTTGGCTACAAATATGGTTCTTGCAGCGCTTCTTTCAGCAAGTTCATTGGGCACACAATCTGTTTGTGAAACAGATGATCGTGTTGCTTCGAGCGCGGGTCATGTTGGTGTTGTTAGCACTCCGTCAGCAGACCCATTAGCCCGATTCTGCACAATTACACTCATTAGCGAAGCATGTGCATTAACTGCTGGTCATTGTCTTCATCTACTCGATGAGGCGGAGTTTTCAGATCCCGATGGGGAAGATGGCAAGTTTGCACAGAGCCCTCGTGGCAACCGTTACAAGGTGGACAAGGCAAGTGTGCGAGCCCTGCAGTCGCGGATTGGCAACGATTGGGCGGTTGTCCGCCTCCTTCCAAACACCCACACCGGATTACTTCCCGGAAAGACCCACGGCTTTGTTGAGGTTGAGTTGAAGCCGCAGTTGACCATTGAGACTGCTCTCGAAACTCATTCCGCGCAGCGCGAAGCGCCCGGACGTTATAGACGCGTGGCGGCTCGCGGTGATGTGCTTGCCATCGATGGAAGTATTCTCTTCCACAATTTGGATACGAGCGCCGGAAGCAGCGGCTCTCTTATCACCGAAGCTGCATCAGGTAAGGCCGTTGCCATTCACACCCATGGTGGCTGTGACACCATGAAGAACAACAAGGCGACCATCATTTCTCGTGTTCCCCATCTTGTGAAGGGTATTCGGGCTTGTCTTGTTCAGGAAGCGAAGCCATGACGCAAAGCGCTATGAATGTCTTTGGCAGTTTCCAAACCGTTCGGCTGGTTGTTGCAATTTCTCTCGCGGCCTTTGGTCTGCTTGGAGCCGGAGGGTGTACGCGGCGTGGTTACAATCAGGCGAGCGAGCTGCAGACGCTCACTGCTCCGGGGAAAGAGCGTCTCGCATTTGCATACGTTGGCTTTGGTTGGTGTTACTACGTTGAAGATAAATCCTACACACCCACCATCATCAAAACGGGTCTCGAGGACGCTGTCGTTGACGTGAATCTTGATTCGGGAGTCGAGCGGAAAGATAAATATGAGGTTGTCTTTAGCCGCAGGAAATTTTTAAGGGCACACGAATGGCCTTTGGAGTTTGAAGTGGTCGGTCATTGGTTTCGCAAGCAGCCGTTAGGAGAGCCAATCGGCCCGAGTCAATACGATATTTTCGAAAAGCTTTCGGCTGAAATGAGTGGCATGAGATCGGCCATCAATATGAGAAAATTCGAAAAAGACATGTGTGATGCGGTCAATCGCGGAGAGGGTCAGAAGCTGAGAAGAATTCCTTCTCTGGAAGAGAAAGCTAGGATAACCGAATACGCACTGAGGTGTGACAAGGAGACTGGAGAGATTATTCGGCGCACCGACTACGAGCAGCTTGAGCTCGCTCAGTACCAGAACCTCCGAAAAACCTTGGGAGAACTGACAACCCATCCGGATTGGAAAAAGTATCAGCGTGTGGGCACACCCTGTCGGGAAGATATTCTTCAATTTGAAGTCAGCCGTGGAA
This sequence comes from Betaproteobacteria bacterium, assembly GCA_016868315.1. Lineage (GTDB taxonomy): Bacteria > Bdellovibrionota_B > Oligoflexia > Silvanigrellales > Silvanigrellaceae > RFOM01. The sequence continues at coordinate 14,237 of VGHE01000017.1, read as the reverse complement.
AGTACCTAGGCGCTGAGACCAGAAAGCTCTGGTGAAATTATTGGGCGGTTGGCCAGAAATTTCCTGTTAAAAATGAGCCTTTCAAAGCCCATTGAGTTTTGCTACTCCTAATCAATGGGCGAGCTCCTGTTTGATTTTCTTGAGCTCCGTTGGAGGGGTAGATTATGAACTTGGCTCTTTTTATTGCGCTTTCAGCCGCACTTTGTGTCGCTGCTTGTGGGACTGAAAGTAATACGAATGTCAGCCAGTTGAATGAAATAACTGCACCCGTTCGTCCTCAGGGTGAACCTGATTTCAAGACCAAAGACGGCGTGCAAATCATGACTTGGGTCAAACGTTCGGACGTGCGCAAAGCAATTTGTGGCACGTTGCGAGAGGTTCGCAATCAGGGCTTTTCTGCAAGTTCCCCAGAGGCGTTTACCCGGGTTGCGCAAGCTTTTGAACTCCATCCCGTTGAAGCTGAAGTTGTCGCGGTGTATGTTCTCGAAATGGAATGCCCCGAACTCAACTGAGTGAGCGGGCTTTTTTTCAGACACTGCCTTGTGGAGTTCTACAATGTCGTTGAAGAAGTCATTGCTCTCTGCTGCGGCTGCTGGTTTGGCCTCGGGGACTGCACTTGCACAATCCGGAAATACACCTGCTCCACAGTCCATGGGTCACGCACCAGCCAAAGGCGTGATGTGCTTTGGTACAAACACCTGTAAGGGCACGGGCTCTTGCGTTGTAACCAAGGAACAGATCACCGCTGCGAATCAAGCATTCAAAAATCAGTTCAAAAAGTCTCAGGCGCATGAGTGCGGTGGTTCGAACGCTTGCTCTGCCAAGGCCGGTTACCTCGAGTGGGTTAAGAAGCCCAGCAATGCAGATTGCTTCGCGGCCGGTGGCTTTATATTTGAGAAAAAAGTTGACTCAAAAACCAAAACTGAAACTCTCGTGGTGAAAAAGTCCAACTGACTTCCTCTGTGACCAGCTCTCGGTTGGCTTGGTCTGAGAAGCTTTTCACTGGCTGCAAGGGGATGCAAACGCAGCGTCCCCTCCCTGTGATTTATCCTGAACAATGCATTTGCTTACAACGTTATCAAAGAACAAGTTGCTCTTGTCTCCAGGAGTATAGAGGAATGCTACTTCAACGTAGCCAAACTCCACACCCGCATAGACCAAGGGCGATTTGGGTGAATTTGGCTTCTGAGCGGCCATTGCATCGCTCAAGCTTTTGGGGCTGAGGCGGGACTTTAATACAACCGGATTCGCCCATCCTTTCGCTGCATCGTATGAGGGCGTACTGAAAATCCCACCAAAGTTGTTGCCAAACGCGAAGGAATTGAGGGTTGCAAGTGCTGTGAGTTTGTCTGCGAATTTTACGTTAGTGCCGCGATAGAGTGTCACAGCATCGGTTCCCTGGTCAGCGGCAATATGAGAGACGAGGCGCGCGCCGGGTGAACCGAGGCGAGGTGTGAACTTCTTGGTTTGAGGACTCCATTCGAACCAGGGTTGTTTGTTCATGAGTTCGTCGAGTCCATATTTTTTGCGCGTAAACAGGCTGCCATCTACCCCGGATTGACGGTTTCGATAAAAGCCCTCGGCATAGATATCGCCCTTGTAGAGAGCCATTCCGCCAAAAGATGTTCGACCGTTGCCTGTCAGCCAATAGAAATGGCTAGGTTTGGTGCGTGATTCGTTGATGGCACGAATCAAGCTGCAGTTGTCGCCCAGAAAGAGCTCTGCTTTCAAAGCACCACGCGCAGCAACTTCGACCTCGCTTGAGAAGAGCAGGTCACGGAAGTTCTCAGCCTCAAAAAACTTGCTGGTCGCGGCTTGATTCAACGCTGCGGTGAGCTGCTGGTTCAGGACTTCAGGAGTGTAGGGAGCATTGCGCTGCAGTGTTTCAAGACAAGGAGTTTGTCGCGCATCTGGATTGTCGACCTTGCCCCGGAGGTCGGAGTTGAAGTCGCGCGCCTTGCAGGCGAGCAGAAGGACTACCGCAGCAAACATGGCGAAGAGATTTTTGAATTGCATGCTTCCACCCTTGAAAAACAAAACCGACTTTCATGTTAGAGAGCCAGTGTGGAATCTGCAATGTCGGGATGCTAACAACACCCGCTATCCATCATTGCAATAGAATATCTCTGCAATTTATATCTGAGAAGTTGGAAACATAAGGCTTGCCATCTTTTTTCTTGTACTCGATTCTCAGTGGACAGAAGACTTTTACGCCACTTGCGGTCAAGTAATTTTGCGGATCAGTCACGATTTTGGTGACCTGCCAGTCGTCCCTCATAGCAGTCTTAACGGTTGAAGCCTCTTTGCTTCCTTCGCTCATGACAAAAACGTCGCGTATGACGTTGCCGCTCGCCCACGCAAGAATTCCATCCCCAAGCGCTTGCCGAACAGAAATATAGAGATACCCGCGGTAAAATCGTAGGGTCTTCTCGTTGCCGTTCGCATCGCGGTATTTTGGCGACCAACCTGCAGACATGATTTTAATGTCATCTGCTTTCTGTGCCTCGATAATGAACTCACCGTCTTTCTGGTAGCGTTTCACTGCTTGGGCATCGGCATCGCCTTCAGTGCTCCCGGATCTACATCCAGCAGCGAGCAGCATTATTCCAAAGCAAAGGATTGTCTTCATATCAACTCTAGCCAAAAGTCATGAGAGAGCGCAATGCCAATTCAACCTGATTCAGCGGAAGATTATTTGAAATACTTGAGAAATATATTTAGCCTGTAAATTCCTCGTATATTGCGAGCAGAGCACCAGAGCCATCGCTTGGGTTAAAATCTCGATGTGCTTTCCACCCGAAAGGCAATTCCACAATGTCGTCACCAGTTTATATTGTTCAAGGCTCAAATGCGGCGATGGCGCAGGAGTTTATTGCTCAGAATCCTAACGCCCGGTTTCTACTGCTCTCTGAAAACCCAATTGAGAAGCCGCCATCTGGTGAGTACATCTCATGTGTGGGCTCTGCTTTAGATGAAGAGTTCTTGAGGTCTTCGCTGGAGCAAGCCTTGGAGCGTTGGCAGAATATTGATGGATACGCGCATTTCAGTGGCTCGATACTCCTGAAGCCCTTACATATGACTCGCATTGAGGAGTGGGAGGGAATATTCAGCAAGCACGTCACCACAGCCTTTGTCGGACTGAAGGTTCTGCTTCCCATTTTTAAACGGCAGGGGCATGGGAGCGTTGTGTTAATTTCCAGCACCGCAGCACGTGTGGGTCTGCAGAACCATGAAGCCATTGCTGCTGCGAAAGGTGCCCTTGAAGCATTGGTACGCTCTTGCGCAGCGACCTACGCTCCGGTGCGCTTTAATGCGATTGCTCCTGGACTCACTCGTTCGCGTATGAGCCAGAAGATTGTTGGCAGCGAGCCTGCTCTGAAGGCGAGCCTGCAATTGCAGGCCATTGCGCGTCTGGCTGAACCAAGCGATATGGCGAGTGCAGTTACATTTCTGATTGGAAGTCAGAGTGGAATGATCACTGGGCAGGTGATTGCTATCGATGGTGGACTTTCCTCAACCAAGCGCATGGGTTTGTAAATCCGAGTCATCGGATTTACAGGTGCGAACGACCTATTCTTTTGTACCAAAGATAGTACGTGGCTGCTCCACAGCAGACGGCGACCACCGAGAGTGCAACCATCCAAACGAATTGAGCTTGCTCACCAACGAGCGTGCCCGCTCCATAGTGAATTAACGTAGCAAAACTCGTTAGAGCTGTTGCTACCCCGTTAATTTCTCCGCGTTGGCCTGGAGCAATAGAGCGCTGTCGAATCTCCATTTCTCCCATGGAGAACCCATACAGACCAATTCTTGAAAACAAGATCAATGTCAAAAAGATAAATCCATCGAGGGTGCGAAAGTAAAAGAAGGGCAGAGCTGTAAGAACTGCGACTGCTTGTAATGAAATAAATACGAGGGAGCCTTTAACAACACCAAACCGGCGCACGACGGGCGGAAAGCAAAGTGTCGCAAGAAGCCCAAAGACCGCGCCAGCACCTCTGAAGATGCCCAGCGCAAATTCAGAGAGTTGCCAACCACCTTTAAGAAAGCTTGTGAGCAGAACGCCATGAGGGCTCAGAGCTGAGAGCCAGAGAAAAGCATAGGCAATCATCACCAAAGACGCTGAATGTTGCCAAAAATTATTCCACCCTTTACGGGTTTTCTCCAACAGACTCGTCGTTCTCTCGCTGAGGCCGGAGGGCAGAGCCTGGAGCGCCTGCGAGCGTTTGAAGACACTGCGCAGAAGGAATATCTCGGGTACGAATGAAACAGCGTTCCAAAGCACCACCAGCGAAAAGCCCCATAGGGGTTTGGCAGGGGAACTCATCCCCAGCAGGAGCCCCGCCAAGACGGGGGAAAGAACCTCAGTGGCCAAGTCGATTTGCTTCATCCTGCTGTTTACTTGGGCGAGTTCTTCGGCACGAACAAGTGTTGGTATCCAATCACTGCCCACTGCGATTTCCATAAGTCCGGAGCCAAGTGCTGAGGTAACGGAGGCTGCTGTGATTCCTGCAATGAGAGTCCAATCCTGGAACGAGAGTGCATTGGGGGATGCAGCTATGCTCTTTGTGGACAGCGAGAAGAGACACGCAGCGGCGCCCAGAACGCTTACAAGTTGAAGAGCAGTGCCTAAATAGGCTGTGTGACTGCGTCTCCAGCGATCAACCACTCCGGTGAGCGCCGGTTGAAACAGGAATTGTCCGATTTTATTTGCTAAAAAAAGCGCAGCTATCAGGCCGAGCTGCTGGGGAAAAAGCAGCACCAGTGTCACGGGAAGCGCAAAATCCCAGGCTTGGTCGCCCGAGCGAGTCAGAAGGCGGCTGAGAAGGACTTGGTTTTGCAGCTTTGGAAGCATTCCCGTTATTTACCCGTATGGTTTGCTGCAACAAAATTTCCATTCAGGGAAAAAACATGAATAGCTTCTTTTTGGATTCGTCGGTCGCAGCAGGATGTGCGTAAACGATGCGCCACTCAGGTTTGCCCTTCGGACTTGTGACCTTGTCGAGCGTTTCATGATTCAGGGATGTCCAGAGGGAATCTATAGTTCCCTTTTTCGCAAGTCGGTTGCGGTGGTGGGCTGCACAACGAATGATTGTTTCCTCGTTAGCTTCTTTCCGGCCATGAAAGTGGCATGAGCCACCCGCGTCTGCCATGGCCACAGAATTCGAGAAAAGAAACAATTGCAAAATTGCGAATGTGAGTGCATTCAAAACCAGCTTAGACATCGCTTTACTCCAAGTTATCACGACCAGAATTGGCCTTCTCACTTTCGATCTCCATGTCCTCATGCGCGTGATTGTGCTCTTGCGCGGGGAAGCGGAAATCGTCGGGGTGTGAGTCATGCCAGTAACCGTGCATTTGCATAGCGAGGAGAAAAACACCAGCGTAGAGGAGGGCTTTGTTGGACGCGTAACTAAATCGCTTAAAGGACTCGCGCTTCCGCCATCCAGACAGCGCCAGTACCATAATTGCAAGTGCGATAATCTGGCCAACTTCAACCCCGACGTTAAAGCTTAGAATGCGGAAGAGCATGCCAGTTTTGTCATCACCTAGAGGAAGTTGCTGCAAACGTGTTGAGAGTCCAAATCCGCGGAGCAAACCGAAGCTGAAGACCATGATAAGCAGATTCGGAGACTTCATTCCCAGGTGTTTTTCAAAGCCACCGTTGTTATCAAAGGCCTTATAAATAACACTGAGAGCTATGATTGCATCCACGAGGTAATAGTTCCAGGTGATTTTATAAAAAGTCGCGAAGACGAGAGTGATGCAATGCCCAAGAGTGAACACGCTGACGAATTTTGCCACGTCCCGAATTGTGGTGAGAAAGAACAACACTCCAAAAAGGAAGAGGAGGTGGTCATAGCCGGTCAGCATATGTTCTGCACCCAGAAAACATATTGACCGTAGCCACCTTCAAGCATTCTTTGCTTCTGCGCATCGCTAATTCCATGTGCGAACGCAGCTGGTGTAAGCAAGAGCGAAATGCTGCTCATTACGGAAAATAATAAACGAAGATAACGGGTTTGTGCATTGAACATAAATTCTCCCCTATGGAATTTATATCATATGGGAAGTGATGGGACTGTGAAAGTGCTTGGTGAAACGTAAATTTAACGCATGGGAAGAACGACACTGAAGACGGCGCAATTTTTCGAACGTCGGTCAACTGTGGTCACTGGCTACCGATAGATATTTATAGTTATGGATTTATTTGAGTGGCAGCGAGCTTCTGAAGAAATCGACGTTGCCCATAACCTTAATCTTCTTTCCCTGAACGACAAGAACGTCGCCATCATTCAGCGTATAGATGTTCACTTTGTTCTTTTCAGCGAAATTTTTAACCGCATCTTTTTTTGGAAACATTTCTGAAGCGTGAGGGATGATTTCGAAGTCGTAGAGTCCCAGCCCTACGAAAAATCCTTTTTCCCTAAAGAGCGCTGATGTTTTGAATGTGCTTCCCAGGATCATCGCTCCTGCACTGACTCCAATGACAACTCCTCCGCGCTGCACAAATTCCTTGAGAAGATGGTCACAGCCGGTGGCTCGAAGTCGCTCTGCAAAGGGTATGACCTCGCCACCAGACAGATGCACGACGTCACTGTTTTTGAATGCGATTGACTTTTCATCGTTGTTCGCCTGTTCTGGTTCAAGCAACTGAACGTCAGTAAACCCAATCTTTTCATAGTATTTTCGGCAGTCGTCGAAGACTTTTCGGCGCGCGTTTGATGTCGAGCCCAGATAGACAATCTTCGGATTCTTTTTGCCGGAGAGTGAACGCAGGAGCTCAGCGTCACGGGCTCCCGTCAACTCGAAGGTCTGGTCACTGTGTAGAACGAGCTTGGGTATTGGATTCGACAAAGCGCCTATGCTCCCCTGCTATGCAAAAAAAAAGCCCAGCGCTCTCGCGCTGAGCCGCTGAATTTAAGTCCAAACAGCTCTATCAGATTTTACACGAGCCTTCGATCTGCGCCTGGTTGCCCACGTACGCTCCCGAGGGAAGCTTATGGGCCAATTTTGCAGACACTGCTTCACCGCTGCGTGCTTCTGAAAGCCAGAGAGCAATGGAACCGCGCTCATTGTCCGCAATATATTTGCTTCCGGAATTTGCGTCTGACTTCATTTGCAGTTTGAGCTCCTCGCTTGAGAGCAATTGCATACCCACGCTTGGCCTCACCTGGTAGGTTTGCAAGTGCAGAGTGCTTGTATCGCTTCCCACCGGTGTCACCTGATATACAAGCTTCTCATCACCAACGTCCACCGCACAGGAGGTCTCTGCCAGACAAGCCGACGAACATCTCCTGGGCACAACTTCTCAAACGCACTTTCAAAATCGACGTCCTCAAGTGTGATAAATGCGGCGGGCGCATGAAACTCGTAGGCGTGGTGTTTGACCAACCGACAATCTCAACCACTCTGCGCGCACTGGGTCTACCCGTCCGGGCGCCGCCCATCGGACCAGCCCGCTCCAGTCCATTGTTTGATTGCAGCAGCGATTGGAAGGGCGGGTTGCCTGCCAAATGGCAAAATTGAGCAAAAGCACGGACACCGGAAGACGCAAAGGTGGGGTTCAGCGGGCTGGCTGAGGTGGAATTTTCGGAAGGAAGCGATGCGCAAAGAGCTTAATTTCGCCTAAAAGCCCACACTCTGGCATGCATGCATCGACCAACCCCACAGCGGAAAACCGCCGAGGATGTTCGATTTTGTATATTTGTTCGAGTGGCGTTTGCGATTGAATGAAAGTCAGTCATGGGGTGATTAGATTTTAGACGCACTGCGGTCGCAGTTTGAAAAAGCTCAGCACTCTCCTCATTCAAAGAACGACGAAATTTTTCAGCGATGCAATTGTCGTGACAGTAATATGCTCGTCTACAGTCGTCGTCGAAAGACAGGAAATTCGGCGAAAGAGTTCCTTCAAGCAGTGCATCAATGAGCCCTCTTTGTGAGTCAGGTGAGTCAATCGATGAGAGGGGCAGTTCTATCAGTGAAGATCAAACATTCAAAGACGTGTATAGAGATTCGCTAAAATTTAAGGCGCGAGGAAGCTTGCTTGCGTGAAGGCGGCTCCATTCTTGCTGCGCTAGGAACAATCAATGGGGGAGGATTTCGTTCGTGTCCCAGAGGCATTTTTCTCCGGAGTCACGGCCACAGATGAGAATGAAATCGGCAGCCATTTTTTGACGACTTTTGAGCCAATCGTCCTTACTTTTTGGCGCTGGAAAAATGTTTCGCCCCAATTCAAAGTGAAGATTATTTGGGAATTTTTTCACGTGATCCGTGAACTTCGGGGGGAAATGCTTGTCTTCTTGGCCCTTCAGGCCTTCAGAGATACCAACGGCAGCGGGAGCGATATAGGAGGCGTACACATCGCCTCCAATTCTGTGGCAGCCGCTGCACACTTTGGCTTCAGGTGAGGTCAAAACCTTAGGCGTCCACTTTTGTGTGTGAACAGCTTCCATATAGTTGGATGCAACCAAGTAATAGGGGTCTTTCGCGCTCATGGCTGGGACCACGGGCTCATCGCCCCATTTCACCTGCTGGAGATAGGGTGTCCGCAACCAAGGGTGCGACGCATGACAGGAAACGCAGCGTGCCTCCGATGCATTGAGTTTCAGCGTTTGATAAAACTTTAGACTGTCTGGCGCGCTGACTTCTGGAATCGTTGCCACATCCACCGCTTTATCGGTGGCCTCGGACGTGGGGGGTTCTTCATTTACCTTTGAGTTAAAAAAGCAGGTTGCACCTGTGGATCGATCATAGCCTATGAGGTTGACGTCATCGTACCTTGTGGAACCCACAGGGCGATCAAAGTATCTGCGGCAAACAAACACCCACTCCGTGTTGAATCCGTCCTGCGGCTTGATCCGACCCACGCGCGAGAAGGGCGCACAAGAGCCGCTGCTGGAAATGGCCGAAAGCAGAAACGAGGGCCTATCGCACGTTCGCTCATCATTCCAGCTTCCGTTATAGTGCAACGCGGTGCGTCCATGGGGCTGAAACCCATCCGCATTGGTCACCCCGACGGGAACCTCTAACCCTGCACTGCAATCCACTTTGGGGATACGACCGAGTTTTCGCTCACACGCTCTCGAGTAGGTGTGGAGTTGTGTCTGTTCATCTAGTTTTGCAAAGGCTTCAGTGGAATATTCGCTCTCGACACCTCGCAGGGCCGGCAGCTCGGAGGTGGACTTGTTCTGTGTGTTGTAGGTTCGTTTGACACAGGCGAAAATCAGAGAAAATGCCGCGAACGATAAGGCAACTTTTTTAGTTCTTGGACTCATGGGACACTCCAGTCACTACAGCGTGATAGACTTGTTGGTAGCATTTTCATGGTTCTGATGGATGGCGTGTGTGCCGAAAAAATGGCACGACTGCTTCTTGCTCTATTAGGGATTTGTCGCGTGCAGCGGATTTCATGACAACGTTATATCCTTATTTAAATCTCTTTCTGAAGTTGGCTGATAGGCAGCCGAACCTAAGGAGGGTGTGTGAAGAGTGTTTTATGGTGATGAGCAGACGGCATTTGAGACGCTCTCGCGCAGTTATCCAAACTGGCCGAGGACGGAGGGTGTTTGCCATTTTTGACCCACACAGCTCGGGATGGGTGGAGATTTGGGCGGGTTGCCCTGCCAAATGGCAAAATTGAGCAAAAGCACGGACACCGGAAGACGCAAAGGTGGGGTTCAGCGGGCTGGCTGAGGTGGAATTTTGAGGAGGACTCAAGGCGCAATTGGCTTAATTTCGCCTAAAAGCGAAAGACACTCTTGGGACCATTTTTTTGACCTTGGCGACCACTCGGTATGTCTGCCTCTCCGTGAGCTTGAGGACGGAGGCCAGTTCCAACAGAGACATTTCCCCTTGAAGATAGGACTGTACGCTTTCGTAGCGGATTTGATCGTCAGCTGACACGAGTAGACCCTTCTTGGCCATGCCCCCTCCCTTTTCCCTGGAATGGGGGAGTTTAAACCTCGCACCTGACAGTATCGCTTGGGAGATAACCCCTGACATTTTCGATTGGTAATAAAAAGACTGCGCTTTCAACTCAAGGATTCTATTTATCTCGACGATATTGTCGGATTGCCGAAGACGCTTTGTCGGTTGGAATCATCAATTGTGATTAAACAAAAACAGATACTGTTGAGGCATGTTCAATGGCGATGAGAACTTTGTGCATCAGTGGACTATTAATTTGTATGAGTCACCTTCTTTTGCTGGGTTGCAAAAATCCAAACCGCAGCCACGAAACGACGACCCAAAACTCCCGGCAAACCAGTGGTGAAGCATGGAAATTAGGTCCAACACTCGACTCAAAAGCGTTGATTGATGTCAGCGGTGGTTTCATAAATGGTCAAATAGATTACAACTGGGACGAAGCCCACATTGGAATTCCAATCATCGGAACGATGTCAGCACCCGACGTCATCGCAGCAATCACGAATGGACAAAAACGAGCGGAGTTTACTCAAAGACAAATTTTTAGAATCGACCTCACGTTTTCGGTCGCCGGAGTTCTCGCTGTTAAAGAAGTGGCCATGCGTGAACTCAACGTTCAAATTAACGCAGCGCGTAAAATGTCTGCGGAAAAGCTCGAAGCCGCACGAGCAGCAGCCCAGGCTGCGCAGTATGCAATCGCAAAGAACGCAATTTTAGGCGGGATCCTAGTTCACAGCAACATACCACGCAGCACATATGATGCTGATCCCGCCCTTCGCGCAGTCATCGCACCGTTTGTTGAAATTATTTTTGACTATAAAAAAGAAGTTATCGACGCCGCCATCGACGGAAAGATTAGAGAAAAGCAAGAGGAGATAGAAAAGCAAATTGAAGCAGCCAAACGAGAAGCTATTCACAGACAAGAAACGCTTCAGCTGCGCGAAACCTTCGAGCGTTTCATAGTGACCATCGGTAACGTTTCTGATAAAAACCGTATCTTTTTCTATTTCCAAGCAGGCAAGGGAAACCTCAGAGCAGTTCCTGAAAACACCAATGGACGCACTGCAGTTCAAAATGCCAAGTTAATGAATGACGCAGTTGAACAGCTCGCAGGGTATCAACTCACTACCTACGTGAAGGCAGCGCTGGTGAAGGTGTTAAGTGAAAATACATCATTGGAAATTGGACTCGCTGGAGTTCAGGCGAGGGGCTACGAAATTCCATTCATCACGGGAGCTCAGTATTTTATGCAAAACATGATGCTCTCAAAAAGTGAATTCGATGCCAGCGAGAAAATATTTTCGCTCGACACTGTGATGCTCCAGACAATTCTTCGTTCCGGCCCTAACGAGTTTTTTGCAACGTTATTTAAGGGTCCTTCGACCAAGATCTCCATCGGCTCAAAGATTCGGCTGGGAAGTGATAAAACTTACCTGCACCTTCTGCTTTTGTCTGCAAACACTTCGGTAATGAAAGATCATAGCAAGTTGCTGGGTCGAGTTCTCCTTGAACAAGCCATCAGCGACCGATTGAAATTGACTGCCGGCGGAGGTGTGACGGCAGTCAGTGTGGATGGCACCTCAAATGTAAGAGCGTGCCCTAATGGTGAAGTTGGTGGATCTTATGCTTTCACCGATAAATTAACAGGCTATGTGAATTTAGCTATGAGTTGCGAAGACAAAGTTATTTTCACAGGACTCAGATTTATCTTTCGATGAATTATTCACACCCCGTTTGGGGATGAGTGATTGGAGTTCATTCCTTCAATGAGCTGTCATTCACCCTGATGGTATTTAAATTTATTGAATTAGACCGACCTACTGTGCCTTTTCGAGCGTCAATCACAATTGGCTGTTCCAACCAAGCAACCTCTCACTGCCAGTCAGCTGGTTCGATGAGAGAATTTAGATTTGATTGCCAATCATCAAGGCGGACGCTTTTTCCGTCAGGCAGATTCACTCGCCCACGTAATACATCCACTTCAGAAATTTGCAGTTTTGGATCAGCGCCAGCAAAAGTGTGATCAACAAAATGAGACGACATCAAACCTGAAACAATCCACATACGCCTTGGCGAAATTGAATCAAATAAGGATAGGCTGCTTGACTCAATGCGAGAGGATTGTGTTTGACCACCCATCGACTCAGGGGTTGTGGCGAAAAGATCGACTTGTGAAACCGGACGTTCAAAATCGACGTCCTCAAGTTGCCGTTTTAGGCGACTGCACACAGAAACAGGTGGAGATTTGGGCGGATTGCACTTCCAAAATGCAAAATCGAGCAAAAGCACAGACACCAGCTGACGCAAAAGCGGGGTTGTGAAGGCTGACAGGGGGGATTTTTGAGGAGGACTCAACGAGCAATTGGCTTAATTTCGCCTAAAAGCTGTCGCCGCCTGCGCAGCGTAAAATTTCAAACGGCCGGTTGATTTCTTTTCAGAGAGACCATCAAGCGCAATGACGTGAAAGTGGATATTTAAATTTGCTGCACTGTCGAATCTTTGTATGAAGACAACCAGTCCAGAAAGGCCTTTTTTAATTCCGGGAATTGTTACGGTCGGAGCTACAATATTAGGCGGGGCGAAGCAGCCGCAGCCGCCTCCTAATAGATGAGTCAGGAGACGGCCGCTGCGGTGTTTGATTCAGTATTATCTGGTGACGGAGTCGGGGGGACTTTGTGTGGAGCTTCTGTCAGTCGCTACTTCACCTTCCCTTGCTCCCCGGTCAGCAGCAAGTGTTGCGTCATTCAGGAGTTTGTCGAGTTCAGCCTGCGACAGGCCGGAATCGGCCAACCCTTCCTTCGTGCCATCAGCGATTCTCGATTCCATTTGTTGTTTGAAGCTGTCGTTAATTTTAACGCCTGCAAGTCCGGCCCCCGCTCCCTCTGCGGCTTGCTTCGCATAATCATCCCATTCGTCTTTGGGCAGATTCAGTTCCGCGCAGCCTGATGCAGCGCCTTTGCTTGCCGACCGGATGTAGTTTTCGAGCTCTTCATCTGAAAGTTCCGAATTGAGCGCCTCCGAGCCTTCCACTGCGCCCCGAGCAATGGCTTTAATCGCTTCATCATAATAATCTTTCGATACGCCAGCATCGTCGAGTCCGGCGACCATCCCTTCGGTCATTGCTTCGGAGATCTTCGCCCAATGATCCTTGCTGATGCCAATGTCGTCGACCGATTCACTCGCGGCCCTCGAGACTGCCTGCATAGCCAGTGCCAGTTCTGCGTCTGACAGACCTGTGTCTTTCATGCCATCCGCAACAGCCTCAGACATCTCTTTGACCCACAGGGTGATCTCATCAACAGGCATCTCTTTGGGAATTCCGTCCATGGCACCTGCAATGATGGAGGCGGAGTAGTCGTCAATGAGATCTTTTTCTATGCCGAGTTCGTCGAGACCGCCGATCGTCTCAGCGATTACCGCGCTTGCGGCGTCGTCAGAATCATCCTTTTCAAGTCCAGTCTCATTGAGATTTTCGATAATTTCTTTTGTGATCTCTCTGAGTGCGTCATCCAAGTCGTCCTGCGGAACGCCTGAGGTCTTCAATCCGTTCCTGGAAGCATCCGCGACAACGGCGGGAAGGTCCTTGAGGCTGCCCTTGAGCTCGTCTTTCCGCTCGGCAAAGCTTTTTAGGACAATCTCGACAGTGGTACCGGGCACTGCAAGGATTTTGCTCCTGTCGGTGACGCCTGCATCGTCGATAGCGGCAATTGCACCCTCAACAAAGCCCGATATCTCGCGCTCTGCGGCATTGTCGGGTTTGCCGGGGCTGAGTGCCTGAGGGGTAAGAAGGAGTGCTGATGCAGCTTTCCTTGAAGCTGCTAAACCCTTTCCCGAATCTGCAATTTTCTTTGCCTGATCTTCGGAAAGCCCTCGTGCTTTCAGGGCGAGCGCCAGACTGTTTGCCAGCTTATCGGTTGGCGCAGAATCTCCTCCGCTCGAGCTGTTCTTCTTTCCGCAGGATGCTGCTGCGACAGAAAAGACGACACTGAAAAGAGCGAGCTTCCGATGGGGCAATCCAATCATGATTTTCTCCAAACAATTGAGTTTACATCCCGCAAGTGTGTCATCACTCGCTTCTCTGTGGTTGTCGGTTGCTGCAAAAATTACTTGATTGGTTTTATTTTGCGTCTAAGCGGAATTAAGCGCTTTGGGCATCGAACCCTCCCGAAAATTTCACCCCAGTCAGCCTTCACAACCCCACCTTTGCGTCTTCCGGTGTCCTTACTTTTCCCTAACTTTGCCATCTGGCAGGGCAACCCGCCCAAATCCCAACTCATCCCGAGGTGCATAGGGCAAAAATGGCAAAC
>VGHE01000016.1 GCA_016868315.1 Betaproteobacteria bacterium | reverse complement strand
ATTTGGTTAAAACCGCGCGTCCGTTACAAACTTCTCCAAGCATTGCTGCTCGAATCACTCTGTCGCTTCGCACGGCTCTTCCCGCACTCTGTGACTTCTTTCTTCTCTTTTCAAAGAACAGCCGAATCGTTGTGATTGGCGAACGCGGTAGGTAGTCTGTTGGAGTTGAGTTGTCAAACAGAGATTTAGAGATTTTTCAGAAATCATCTAACAACCTGAGATTAAAGGACTTAAAATGAATAGAATTCTCCTTGCAGGGGCCTCAGGACGGTTAGGACAAGAGATCACCTCGGCTGCCTTAGCAAAGAACGCTGCCCTCACTCCATTAAGCCGTGCTGAACTTAAAAACGTGTTGTCACTGCTTGAAGATTTGAAACAAAAATCAAACGAGAAAATTATTATTGTCGATGTTTCTTTACCAGAAGGCACCGAAACGATCGCCGATTCCCTTTTAAGAGCGAAGGATCTCAACCATCTCGCAGCTGTCGTAATTGGCACCACAGGACACTCAAGGGAGCTCACCCAGAAGCTCACAAATGTTTCGCAGGCAACGTCCGTGGTTGTTTCCTCTAATTTTTCGCGTGGAGTTTACCTTACCGAAGAAATGCTGCGCGCCAAAACGAGCTGCGGCAAGTCGGTTGCCGAACTTGCGAGAGAGCTTGGTTTCGACCTCGCGCTTTGGGAATCGCACCACGTTCTAAAGAAAGATGCACCGAGCGGTACCGCAAAGACACTCGCGCAGGCTGCTGGCATTCCAAACGACAGGATTGCATCCACGCGGGTGGGCGCAGTGGTGGGAGAACACACATTATTCCTGAGCCAAGGCGCGGAGGAGCTGCGTCTCACGCACATGGCACACTCACGCAGACTCTTTGCTGATGGGGCGGTGGACTTGTGCGAGAGAGTTTTTAATCATGCTTTGCAAAAGAAACTCTATACAATGTCAGAGGCTCTAAATCAGTTGATGCAGGCGGATTAACTAAACCACGCTGCGCTCAGAAACGCGCTTCAAGCAATGCGTTCAGCGCATCTTCAGGGGTCATAGGGTTGAGCGAGGTGTCGCGATTCCACAGCGGCGAGTCCGTGGGCTGCAATGTCGAAGTCATGTTGGGAATAAGCCCGCTTTGCCAAAACCAATTCAGACGCACAACGGGTTCTGAGAGCAACTCGAATGCAGGTCGTAACTGAACATGACGCTCGGGGAACTGTTCCGGTGGATAGCGTAATTGGAGTTTTTTATATCTCTCTCTGACCACACTTTGCGGTGCCCAGATATCCACTCTCAGCAACGCGGCTGCCGCATCGGGAGAAAGATTCTCAGTGGGCTGTGCGGGGCTCCACTCATGTGAGATCTGCTCACACGGTGTGCGGCCGCGCGGCACCAGTTCGAGCCGTAAGAGTTTGATATCCACAGCAGCTCTGCGGCGTGGCTCAAGTGTTTGATGGCTCATGATGGATCCCCTTCATCGCAAGCATCCTCGTCTGTCTGTGGATCGGAACGCAGAAATTCGAGAACAAAGCGAGCAGCTTGAAGCGCCTCATCACGAGACTGCGCGCAGCACCTCTCGAGCGTTGACACCGCTCGAGATTGAATTTTCTCAAAATTGTCTGACGCGATCTTAAGATCGGAAATAGTTTTGTCGGGCAAAGGAAAGGTTCCTGGCATTTCCACCACTGAAGCAAGCGTCTGTAGCCAATGAGAGTCTAAAATGCTTGGAGCCAATTTGGAGTCAAGAACAACCACGAGCGCTGCTGAGAAAAACCTATGCTCAAAACGAGTTAAACCCCAGCATACCGACTTAAGTGCTGCCGAAGGATCGGCACTCAAAGTCCATTCAAAACTTCTGCCAAGAATACGCTCGCAGAGTGCATTGGCATCACCTTCACGATTCAGTGCTGCGTGAAAAACAAGAGCACCTATCAACGAGAAGAGATCGTCCGGGTGTATTTCCAAGCGTGCATCGACCCAATTCAAACACTCTATTAGAACATCATTCGAATAAACGTGACGACTCACGGAAGCAGGGAGCAGGAATTTCTGAAATCCCGCCAACACAAGCGAGTCCAGAGCAGAGAGCTCAGCAGCAACATCGGCATGCAAAGATTTTCGCCCCCCTAAACGAGCAATGAACTTCTGAAAATCAGCTGCACTCCTGACACACCAACGCGCCAATGCATTCCGAACCGAAGCAATTTCCATCAAAATTGCCTGCCCTTGTTCGGGGTCGGTCTGATGCAGCTTCCTGATTGAGAATTGTTTCACCGCCAAAATTGAGTTGCAGTGCTCCCATTCGTCCATCAACAGACAAAATTCACGCTGCAATATCCGAATAGTTCTAAAAAGCTTCTGTTCATCGGGAAGCGAAGGCTCTGCATTCTCAACGAAGGAGGATACTCCACACACCCGAGCCAGAGAATGACGGCGTGGAAAGGCATCAAACAGACCGCGCTGCGAGAACGAAAGACCCCACTCACTCACACGAAATGAAAATCTTCCCTCTCCAACTTCGAAAGCAAATTGAGCATCAGCGAGACCAAGGAAGTGAACCACAGTTCGAAACTGAAAGTTCCGGTCATTCCGACCCAACCAATAATGCACAACCATATTAAAAGAAGCTTCGAATTCCTTGAGGAACTCCTCAGAAAGATCCTCGGCAGTGAGCGCAGCCTGATTGAAGCATTCGATAAAAGAGCTTTTCCAATGTGCCAGAAAAAACGCGCGCAAGGGCTCACGTGATTCCACCGGTACAGATTCAGCGTGCCCCCGGTATTGCGACAAAAAATCATTGAATTGAGGATGCTGTTCAACGGAAGCGAGACTCTTTGAGAAGGCACTCCAATTGTGACGAAGGCCTTCAAGAAGTCGCTTCTCTGGAGAGGGTCTATCCGCCACTCGTTCACTCCTGCTGCAACGTCCAACTTATGATTCAAAAATTTTCTGAAAATCCTGTTCGATTGCGTCGAGTGCATCGTCGCAATCTTCACCCGCAGCACTGAGTGCAAGAAGCTTTTCATACTCGGCAATAAGTTGCCCAAGCTTGCCGTGATGAACTGAGGATGATGACAATCGCATCAAATGCCGGCGTGCCCGCACCAGAATCGCATTGACTTGCGTGGGAGCGGGCACCCCGCTGCCTTCAGATTCGGCTCCCTGAGGAGAGGGGTCTGCCAACGTTGATTTTGATGGAACAAAAGCAACGGCCGCGGGAGATTTTTCGGCTATCGCTTCGGTATCGGAATCTGTTGCGGGGTTTTCAGGTGACTCATCTGCAAGGGCAACCCAGCCTTTCACCTCTCCCGTTCTACTGTCGAAGATTGCTTCTGCCTGATTTTCAGTTCCAAGCTGCTTGGCCAGGACGTGCACCATCCCGTTTTGATCGTAGGTCAATTGAATTTCGCACTTGCTCCCCGCTGGGCAAGGCTGCTGCAGTTCAAACATGAAAGTGCCAATCAGACGATTTTCGGCGACTGTTTCTCCCTCACCTTGAACAACAATCACCTGCACGGCGATTTGATTGTCGAAAAGAGTATTGAAGAATTCACTGCGCAAAGAGGGCAAGGGTGAGTTGCGATGAATAATAGGTGCGACTCGCAACAGCCCCCGCAGCTCGCGATTGAACTCGTCGAACTTGTCGCCCAATACAAGATGAAGCTGTTCTTCCGATACGGGTCGGAGGAGACCAAATTTGCGCGCCACCTTTTTGAAATTCTCGTCGATACTGCGGCTATCTTCTGCAACACCGACCCCCAAAGAGTGACTGCACACATCGACGAGAATTGTGCTTGGCTCGAGCCCCAAAATGATGGCGGCCTGTATTGAAGCACCCCAACTCACGGCGAGATCCGGCTCAAGCCGCGCATCAACCATGCAGTCAGGGAAGTACTGCTCCAACATTTTACGCACAAGCGCGACGCGTGTGCTACCTCCTACGAGCAGAACCCGAGAAATATTTTTGGTGCGTTTTTTTGCCGCATGTATGGCACGTTCGGTCAGTAGCAAAGTCTTTTCAATGTAAGGTGCGGCCAAGGACTCGAAGACATCTCGATGCAAGAGCAGGTCAATTTGCGCACCGGTGCCATCCAAATTTTCTGCTTTGACCTGAACAGAACCCTGATTCTGAAACTTCTTCTTAGCGTCCTCAGCCAAATGAAGCAGGTATTTGAATGCCGTTGAACCTGGCTTGATGCGTTTGCTCGCCAACTCGGGGCGAACATGTTTGGCCAAATATTCCGCCAAGGCAGTATCAAAATCATCACCGCCGAGCTGAACATCGCCCTCACTTGCGAGGACGTTAAACACGAGCCCCTCGCGCTCAACCACGCTGACGTCGAAAGTGCCACCTCCGAGGTCATAAACCACAAGTGTTTCCTTATCGAGATCACGCACATCCGGCAGCATGCTATAAGCTAGTGCGGCTGCAGTCGGCTCATTCACAATGCGCAGGACTTTGATTCCGGCCGATTCAGCGGCAGCGACCGTAGCTAAACGCGCAGCATCGTCGAAATGCGCTGGCACGGTGACCACGGCCCAGAGTTGCCCGTGAGCGGAAATCTCCTCCGATAAAGTGGGATGTCCTGTCAGATATTTCAGAACAGAAGTGGCAGCCTCTTCTGGTGTGTATTGCTTCCCATTTGAAAGAAAGGTTTGCTGAGCCAACCCCATAAGTCGCTTTGTACTTCGAATAAGTTCACCAAGATTGTCGTGCGCTGCTTCCAGAGCTGGACGGCCGACAAGCTCAGTGGAAGTTTCAGGCATCCAATGCACAACAGAGGGCACCAGCCGGGATTGTTCCTCATAAATAAGCGTTTCCGGCTGTTCACGATGCTCTTTGAAAACAGAAACCACCGAGTTGGTCGTGCCCAAGTCAATACCCACAGCTTTCACACCGGGAGGTGGCAGAACAGAGCGCTGACCGTGAGCTGACACAAGACTGCCTTGTCGTGTACCGTTAGAGCGAGGTCGAAACGGAACAACTGTCATGAAGGCTTCACTCCTGCGGGGATTTGACTTCTCGGCGGTTTGCGCAAATCTCTGTATAGCTGCCGTGAGGTCAGAACACAATGAATCAGCCATCAACCAACCCGAAATCAGCACCACACAGCCACGGAACCGGTCACCAGGTCGATGTGGGTGGTGAGAGTTATACCAGCATGGGTCTCCGCCTGATCATGCCGGGCGATTTAAATGCGGCAGATCGCCTTTTTGGTGGCCGTCTCATGGAATGGGTTGATGAAATTGCCGCTCTCTTCTGCATGACACAGCTCTCACGCAAGCAGATCGTTACGAAGAAAATCTCCGAAGTGATCTTCAATGAGGCCGCCGATCGGCGCGACGTTCTCGAGTTTCTCTGCCGCGTCAAGAATATTGGACGAACCTCTATAACAATTGAATGCCTGGTCATGACGCGTATCTTCTCTGCCCAGGACAAATCAAAGCTCATTGTGGCCTGCGACTTGGTTTTTGTTGCGATAGATGACCAGGGTCGACCAGAGCCACACGGTTTCGCAGGCGAGGGCAAATAAAGTGAAGCTGTTCGTCGTCAGGCATGGACAAACCGACTACAACGCACAACGCCGGTTTCAAGGTCAGGCAGATATTCCTTTGAATGACACAGGCCGCGATCAGGCGCGGCGTGCTGGTCTCGTTCTTCAATCTCTTCTTGACCAGTACTTGACGAGCCAGGACAAAACCTGCTCGGTTGAGTTTGTTTGCAGCGACCTGCTGCGCACACAGCAAACCGCAACCATCGTGCGCGAATCACTTTCACATATAGAACATAGCTTTCATCTCGACGCCCGATTGCGCGAGTTTCACTGCGGCCTGATGGAGAATAACACCTACGCAGAATTCGTTCTCAAAAACCCGGAAATCGCGACAAACTACATGAGCGGCTTCGACACCGACTCCTACAACACAAGATATCCTGGCGAAGGTGGTGAATCGCGTGTGGATGTAATGCGACGTGTTGGCGAAAGTTTGCGTGAAGCAACACAGAGCATTCAAAACCAGGCCGTGTGTATCTGGGTTGCTCACGGTGGAGTGATCGATGTGCTTCTTGAATTGATGCACATTCAACTCCCCAAAGCAGGTTCTGACCGCATCAGTGCCGGCAACGGAGACGTCCTGATGTTCACCCGCTCAAAAGCACCAAAATGTGTTTCGGAGCAAAGTCTGCAACTTGGGCATGAGGGCTATTGGGAGCTCGAGAAGCATTACAAAATTGGCAACACCACGGCCGCACGGGTTGCGCGGTAATCAAGCTTCAGACTCAACTTTTGCGTTTGGTTTGGTGTTCTTGATGAGTTGACCACATGCTGCGGCAATGTCTCGACCCTTAGAAAGCCGAACGGTTACCACGTGTCCTTCACTTTTGAGAACATCGCGAAAAGACCAAATACGAGCCAATTCGGGGCGACGAAAAGCTGCTCCCTCATGCTCATTTAATGGAATGAGATTGATTTTAACGTCGAGCCCCCTGAGAAGTGCAGCTAGGGCTTCTGCGTGCTCTCGTGAGTCGTTCACATTGTTCAGCAACGTGTACTGAATCATGTAAGGACGTTTGTAGCGAAGTGCAAATTCACGCAGAGTTTGAATGACCTGACCAATAGGATGAGCCTTGTTGACTGGCATAACTTTCGAGCGTTCTGCATCGAAAGGCGAATGCAAACTCAACGCCAAACAAGCATTAGATTCAGACAAAAATCGATTGAGCTGCGGTAGAAGACCCACAGAGCTAACTGTAATCTTGTTGTGACTGAAGCTCAGGCCTTTCAAATCGGTGAATATAGAAATTGCTTCAAGAACGTTGTCGAGATTGTCGAGCGGCTCACCCATGCCCATGAAGACTAAGTTGCTGATGCGTGAATACTCCGCAAGCGCTCCACCTTGCTCGCGCCGCCATTGCTCAGCTGCCACGACCTGACCGACGATTTCGGCTGTCGAGAGACTGCGGATGAGCCCCATGCGTCCGGTCTGGCAAAAACGACAACCCTGTGCGCACCCGACTTGAGTCGAAAGACACTGTGTCAAACGCCCACGTTCGGGAATCAAAACGGTTTCAATCTCAAGTCCATCGGCGAGGCTCATAACCAACTTGCTTGAGCCATCCATCGCACTGTTCTCGAAACGAGTGACTCGGAGCGGAAGTTGAAAATCGAAGGACTTACGCAAACGCTCAAGAGACGCTTGATGCACCTCAACGGGGAAGACCGGGGGCCAGGCGGGTTGCCCCGTTCGGCCGTACACACCCTCAAACAGGCGCGCCGCGCGGTGCCCAGCGCTCTTCACGCCGCTACCGAGTACAACGAAGCTTTCCAGATTTTCTCTGGTTATTCCAAGGATATGCGCCGGCATGGCTTGCCTCCACCGTTAACGCCTTATTCAGCAAAGCCCCCTGGGGTCAAGCAACTCTTTGATTCTTTGACATTCATATCCTTTCGAAAGGGAGGGTGCTGCCCTGGCGAAGCGACCCGACGGAAGGTAAAGTTGCCCAAAAGAAATTCAAGGAGCTGTTTCATGTGGCATTTAGGAAGCATGCGTGTGAACGGTCTGTGCGGTGATGCTGGGGCTATGACAACCGGAGAACTCAACCGCGAGCAGGTGATTCGAGCCGGGCTCAACTACGACCGCGTCCAGCTGCACCAAGAGCGCATCCTGGGTGTCATTACCTCAGGTCGCGAAACAACCCTTCCCATTGTTGGAGCCTGTACGACCAGCAACGGTGGAGTGATCCCATGGAAGACTCTCGTTCGTTTTGCAGAGGGAGAGCGCCTGACCAATGCTCAGCGCCGTGCGCGCAGAGCGGCCTTCCAATATTGGTGTCGCCAGCATCTCGGGACATTTATCCCAGCGGCAGGTGCTGCATCTCGATTCATGGCCTCACTGCAACGCTTCCTGCAAGACGTCCATACCCAAGTGCCCGAACTGCACGAATTCTGTAAAAGGATCGCAGAAAAGTCTGGGCAGGGGGAACTGACCGCGCACCGCTCGAAGCGGCTCGATTCGTTGTCTGTGCTTGCTGCACTCCCCTTGCCTGCAGACATCAAGGTAATCCCTCAGTTGCTCATGGACTGGGAGAAAACCGAGGTCTGCGAAGATTTCAACGCAATGGCGAATGCGCTCGAGCTCTATTTTACTGATGGGCGTGAAGTTGAAGTTCAATTCGGTACAGACAATTCAAACGTTTCTGAAAAAAATCAGCGCGACGCTGCTCCGGAAAGTAATCATTGGCGTATCCACTGGGATGCGGGTCTGTTTGGCCGCCGAAGTGCGTCGCACACACCACGTAGCAGCGCTAAAGAAATGCACTGGCTCGAAGCACTTCAAAGCCAACCTCCCAGCGAAGCACGAAACCAAGGCAAGCGCCTGCGGCGCGAGCTCACGGAAAAGGAGCGTCTTGCACTTCGATGTTTTGCGGCTGCACATGTGTTGATTGAGAAATTTTCAGGCCACCCCAAAGCACTTGTACCAACAACCGCCGAGGGTGATTCCTTTCTATTTCTCAAGCTGGTGGAGCAAATATCTCTGCTTCCTAGTGCAGTGAGTGTCTATGTTGCGCCCTTTCAGCAGACAGGGCAATTCAAGGATGAAATTGAGCATGGCCGAGAAAAACTCATTCGCCAGGCTCAAAACGTTTTCGACCTATCGGGAACCTCCTTCGCACCCAACTGGCTTCGCCCAACAACGCACCGCACTGCGAGCGACACCACCGTGCTCGAACAAGGTTTAGAATTGTGCACCCTGCGTTTCAATGAGAACGGGACGCCCGTCATCAACGAAGAAAATACGTACAGCTCGGTGGCTGCGGGGCATGGCGAACTATTGAACCTATTTCCCGACATTGCGGCACAATGGCCGAACATAGAATGCTTGCACGTCCGCAATATCGACAATGTGATTGGGACGCAGGCTGAGCGTCAACAAGAACTGAGCGGTGTGGCGGAAACGTTCAGACTTTTGCGAGACACACTTGAATTTCTGCGTGCCGAGGTTGAGGATTTCTTGCCGCACTGCCGCAGTTCAAACAACAACGATCGCCTCAAGAATCACGATGCTGTTGTCGCTATTCAGTTCCTGACTCAACTCATCCCAAGCACCGCGCAAGGACAGTTGATGCCGAGCTCTCTCATTCAAGAGGCGCATAACCTCGGACTAACTGTAGAGAACATTCAGCAGGTTCTTGGAAATCTTTTCCACTGGCAGCCCCTGCCCGACAATCTTAGCACTTTTGCGAAATGGGACTGGCTCCAGCAACAACTTGCGCGACCTTTGAGTGTCTTTGGAGTGGTGCGCAAAGAGATTGGTGATGTGGGTGGTGGCCCCGTGTTTGCGCAGCTTCCCGACGGAACACACGTTAAGATTTGTCTCGAAATGCCCCACGCATCAAAGGAAGATGCTCAAGAATATTTTGGCAACAAAGGCCGCGCGACACACTTCAACCCGGTGCTCGTGTTTTTCGAACTCAGAACACACCAACGCAGTCATACACAGAACCCGCGCTCCGGCAGAATTGTTCAGCCTGGTCAGCTTTTTGACGAGCATTTTTGGCTACTCGCGCGCAAAGAATTCAGGGGTCGCAAAGTTTGCTACCATGAGACTGTGCTCTACGAATTGATTGGAAATTCGGCGCGCACAAATGTGTTGTTTGTAGAAGTGCCGCGCACATTGTTCAAGCCACACAAAACGCTGCTCGACAGCTTGGGACAGGACAGACGTTCCTATGGATTTGATGAAACTCTTAAAGGCGAAGAGTAAGCATTTCAGTGCGGAGCGTCTTGAACAGGATGCTCCTGCGCACAAAATTATTGCTAATCTCAAACTTCAATTTGAAGCTTTTCTCAGAGACATCGCTGCGCTCGATGAATTTAAAAACGGAAATCCGCTCGAGGGTGTGAAGTGTTTGAGCGGCGATGTGATTCTCGAGGATGAATACGGAGTTCTTGGAAAAAGCCCATATCTTTATCTTCGTATCCCAGGACACCCGGGACTTTTGCTGGAACCTGGTGAAGAAACTGACACACTCATGCTGTTTTCCGCGACTGAAGCGCGCCCTATCCAGCGCCGCTGGAGCGGTGACGTCACGAGTCAGGTGGTGTTTGTGCGCCGCCCGAATCCTCTCGCAGCTTATCTGGTTTTGGAAACAGACACCGTTCGCGATCAAAAAACCAAACAAACCTTTGTCGGCACTCGGCTTTTCGAAACCCTGGTGGAACGATTGATTCTGCAGATCAACGAGCGCAGCCCATAAATTGCAACGCGCTGTCGAATTTGTAGACACTCAAATCGCAGATTTTAAAGAATCATTTCAGTGAATTGATGGTGGCACGTGACGTGCTCAGGGGAAACTCGAAGGGACTCCCTCACAGGAACCCTTTTGGCAAGACGAATGCGCTTGCCAGGGTGGCTCTTCCAATACGCCGTACCCTATGGGCTTCTAAACCTAGAGGTCAGGAAGCTTGCAGGGGAGGTCTCGTCAGCAAGTCCCACCAGTCTCTCGGGGGTTACCTTTTATTCCTACCCCACCCAGGATGCCCCCGAGAGCGATCCCACCTTAAGCCAGCACGAACCAGCGAAGAAACAAAAAGCTCAGATGGATGCGCAGTCGCATTTGCTTTCACAAACTCGAGCGGTTGCTCAGGCAAAAATCGAGATTCAACTGGCTTAAGCCACCACTGTGCAGCAGCTTCAAGTGCAGCAACAGAAACCGTATCTCCCATCCGACGCATAGCTTCGGTCGCCAAAGTAATGAGTTCACGCCCCAGTGTGGCCTCGACCCGTTGAGGTAATTCCTGGGTACACAATAAGCTCCAGGCCTCGGCTCGCGCGGTTGGATCGAGCAGTAATCCTTTCCAGAGAGCAACTCCTGCAAGCAGATGCTCAAAGGGTTGAGCATCAAGATTACGAATCTCCAAAAATCCGCGCAACCGCAACTCGGGGAAGAGGGTTGCCAAATGAAGCTCCCAGTCCTGCAACGATGGCATGACGCCCTTGTATCCATTGTTTAAGTACTGCTCAAAATCGAGTTCACCGTGCAGCGGTTGCTCATCCACAGGCAGACCACGTACCAAGAAAACATTGGCTTTCCGTGCCCACGTTGCATAGTGACAAGCGACATCTTGAGCGCGGGTAATTCCCTCAGGAATTCCAGAACGGGTTTTGTCGGTACATTGCCAAATGCGTTGCCGTTCAGAGGAATAACGCGAGCGATGCCCAGCGAAGTAGAATGAATTCCGAGTCAATGCTTGGATTGCTGGAGTCAGCGCAAAGGTCAGACGAACGGCATCTTCCCAATCCGCGTCGTCGCCCGTGATGTCGATATTGGGCTGCACGGTCGCCGTGTGTCCCATCATATCGGCTCCGCGTCCACCCGGTTCGCTGATAAAGTAACGACGCAAAATCTGATAACGCTCTTTGGGTACCAACAGCGGCATGTCTGCAGGAGCAATGGGATTGGTGCCGTGACTCAGAAAAACAACTTCGCCATCTGCAGCCTGCTCGAGTGCTTTCAAACCAAAAAGCACGTCCTCGACCAGCGCGCAGGAATCACTCTGAGGAGCAGAGGAAAATTCAACCTGGCCTCCGGGTTCCAGGCTGAAATTCGCACCGTTGGGCAACGACAATCCAACCACAACTCCCGTCGCAGGGTCGACCTTTAACTTGGCTCCCTCGACTTGGTCCGAAACACGTTTCAACAACTCACTTGGATGAAACACCGAACCTGGCAACCCGAGCGGGACAAAAGTTTGAGCGTCATACGCAAACATTTCCATTTCGATGCCCACTGGAGCAGAGAATGACGCCTTCGAGCTCTGCGAGAAACCAGAGCGCGTTGAAACGGCAGCAAGCTGGGGTGCACCGCGAATCGGACGCTTCCAAAGCGCGTCGCAGACGTTTCCCTTCGGTTTATCCAAGGCAACCTCCTCGCTCGCTCTGATTTTACCGACCACAATCCCTCCTTTGCCGCCCTTGGGGTATCGACAGTTTGTCTCAAAAAACAAACGAAGCCCCGGGGAGCCACGCTCTCCGGGGTCAACTTAAACAGAAGTGACCGAATGTCCAATCCTTTTCAGCTTTGTCACAGACAAAAAAAAGTCAGGGCTTTACGGGCGGTGTGGAAGTGCCCGAAGAATCTTGGGGAGTCGAGGGCAGAGCTTCCAATTGGAAGGCGAACTCTGAAATTCCGACCTGTCGGAGCACATCCATGATTCCAACAACTGAACTGTAAACAACACCTTTGTCAGCGCTGATCATAGCAACGACTGTCTCACCCTTCTGCCGCGCAGCTGCTCCGGTCGCTTTCAACTCTTCGGCGGTCGTAGGTTTACCATCCAAAAAAAGACCGCCATTGTTCGCAACAAGTATATTAAACGTGCGCTGCAGATTGAGCTTCTCGGCTGTTGCCGCCTGAGGAAGCTGTATTTTCACTCCGCGATTGACAATAAAGCCCGCTGTCACCATGAAGATGACCAACAAAACGAGAACCACATCAACGAAAGGTGTAACGTTAATTTCAGAGATGACGTCATCGTCATTCAAATTCGAACCAACGGCCATGGTGCGCCCCCCGCTCAGCTGTTCTTTTCAGACACAGGATTGTAGCTCAATATGATGCGAGCAACAGTTTCGCTGTTGGCCATCTTTGTTTTTACCGCTCTGGAGAGCACGTTGAATGCAATCACTGCAGGAATGGCCACCATCAAGCCAACTGCAGTCGCAACAAGGGCTTCAGAAATGGAAGCCATGACGACTTCCGGACCCGATGCATTGTTGCTCGAAAGAGCGTTGAACGCCTGAATAATACCAATCACCGTTCCAAATAGACCGATGAACGGTGTGTTGTTCCCGAGAGTCCCCAAGAGGGTAAGACCTTTGTCGAGCTTGGTGCGCGAAGCGATGATTGTTGCATTCATCGTATTTTCCATGGCTTTATGACCATCTTTACTGCGTTCGAGACCAACAGCAGCAACATTTGCCTCAAGCATCTGATGTCCTGCGCACCAGGCTGCCGTCTTCTCAACCGAGTCAGCTGAGTTCAGGCGCTCGGTTAGCTCTTTAACGAAGGTTCCATAGTCGCCACGAAGTTTGAAGAAAAACAAAGCGCGCTCGATAATCACAGAGAAACTGAGAATGCTGCAGGCAACCAGAACGTACATCACCCACTCAGCTCCGAGCAGTGCGAATTTCAAAAACTGTGAGGTAATTCCCATAGCCAGTGACTCCTTTCAGTTTGCATCTTTGTGAAATTCGAGATCCTGATAGATTTGCGCGAGGATTTGATCGGCATTGACGAGCATAGGCAACCCGGTGGCTGTTTCTGCATCAACAACGTAATCTTTCTTTCTCATCCCGCACAGAACAGAACTCAGCCCAGGTTGCCACATGAGTGTGGACAGCACGAGTTGCGACAATGAGGCATCTTCGTATCCGGGAATCGTGATGTATTCCTTCGCAAGGCGCTCCATATCGCGCGACAATCGCGTCCAGTTCTGAAGACCTTTGCGCTGCGCATCATCAGCAACAGTAGAGGCATCAACCGTTGGACGAGTGAGGCGGATAAGCCCACCATCGTGCATGGCATTGAAGGGGCGATTCGCAAGAACACCAATCCCGTTCTTGCGCGCAAGAGTCAGTGTGTTGTCTTCGTCGTCGGCTGATTCAATGGCAACCGGATTCACCTCAATCCAGTTTAACGGGCATTGCACCACGCGGAATGAGTTTTGTGCACTGACCCGCTGCGCGCAATCGATGAGAAGTTGCAACGAAACGGCAGCAGGATCGTCGCTGGTGGAACCAAGCGTGTTCGAACTTACGCCGTAAGCGCGCAGGTGACCCGCAGCGACTGACTTCTCCAAAGCTAAGAAACACTTTTGAAGCTGCGCATAAAAATCTGAGCGTGCTTTTTCGAGCGGAATATTATTGTGTTCGTAGGCTTTAAGCATGTACTCGGGGTTGTGCACGAGGAAAACATCGAGGCACTGCACACCGAGACGCGCTCGAGAGCGCTCAAGTTGGTCGATGATAAACTCAGGGTCGAGACAGTACCAAAGATCAGATCCGAATTTGAACACAGAATCAAATGGCCGCCCTTCTCGCTCGCGCTGCTGCACAAGTTCAAGGGTGTTGCCCTGTGCATAGCCAGCCTTCGACACAAGCACGACATTGTCGCGCGCAAGGGTCTGGTTGGACACGAGCGCTGCAAGGGTCTGCCCAATGAGCAGTTCACTTTGGCCGTTGCCATAGTTGGTACTGGTGTCGATCAGGTTTACCCCCCTGAGCAGCGCGTACTCGAGTGCCTCGCGACACTCCGGGTGACCCAGGCCTGGTGAAAAACCTATTCTATAAGTTCCGAAACCGACCAGACTAACTAGAGGTCCGCCTTCGTAAAGCGGACGCCTGCGCTCGTGAAAAACACCCTGCCGCCGTTCCCCTAAACGGGACGTTGATTCAGCGGTCGCAAAACCGGTCAAATTCATTTTTGAAACATCCTTCTGCGGTTGCGTTATTGAACCCATGGTCCGGGTCTCAGCCCCAAGAGCGGCGAAACCCGAGTCGCACGATACGCGGGATAAAGTGCACTCACAAAGCTCAGCCCAAGTGCCACTGCAATTGCGACGAAAACCAACGGGAGGTCATACTCGACTGGAATTTTTTCAAGGAAATAGAAGGCTTTTAAGTCGCCAATGTCTACTCCCGAGAAGATTCTCAGGACGATGAGCCCCAAGCCGACGCCCACAATAGCCCCCACAAGCCCGAGAGTCACGCCTTGTGCCACAAAAATCCGGACAATAAATCCGCGCGTCGCTCCGGTGCTGCGCAAAATGGAAATTTGCTTCGCCCTGTCCAGAACACCCAAGCTCAGAGTCACGATAATGTTGAAACTCGCTACGAGCGCGA
Source organism: Betaproteobacteria bacterium (assembly GCA_016868315.1). Taxonomy (GTDB): domain Bacteria; phylum Bdellovibrionota_B; class Oligoflexia; order Silvanigrellales; family Silvanigrellaceae; genus RFOM01. The sequence goes on along the minus strand of VGHE01000016.1, from coordinate 30,491 downwards.
TGATCAGCACAATAAGCTTTATGGCCAAACCATCCCGGTCAATTTGCTGGAACAATCGCCGGTCAATTTCCTGCCAGGCCATAACTGTGTAGGGCATCGTGCCCTGCAGACGCTGCGCCAAGGAAAGAGCTTGGTTCGGGTCTTTTACCTTGATTTCGAGGCCGGTTGCCCAACCACGTGCGCCGAACAGGTTCACGCCATCGTGAAAATTGAGAAACGCGATGCTGTCATCGTATTGTGCAAGGCCGACGCTCATAAGCCCTGCAACCCTAAACTCCTGGTAGCGGGAGGGATTGGCCGATTCACTCGCATTTGAGCTAGAAATGAGCGTTATAACATCGCCCACCTTGACGTTGAGCCGCAACAGCAGCCCCTTGCCAAGAACGAGCGAGGGCAAGCTTCTCTCATTATAAGACTGAGCGAGAGGATCGGGTCGACCGCCGGGTTCAAAATCTGGACCAAGTTCCTCTTCCTTCGCCCCAAGAGCCGAGACCCCAAGGGCATCTAGTGCACTTCTGGGCTCCATAAATCGCCTAATCTCTGCAGCACTCGAAGCGTCTGGCCCCTCAATGCCACGAATAATGGCTGTTGCTGTTTGTTGTCCTGAACTGAGTAGCACTTCCGAGTATTGAAACAGGCTGACCCGGTCGATGAGATCGGCATGCTTTTGCCGAAGCTGCGCCGCAGCTTCGCGTGCATCCGGAATGCCTCGGCTACGAGAGAAAACGACCACGTTGGGATTGGCTGCAAGAAGAATGCTTTTGAGTTCGTTTTGAAAAGAATTGAACACCGTAACGACGACCAGAAATGCAGCAACACCAAGTGCAACGCCTGCAACTGAAACAGTCGCTGAAAAGGACGGAACACGCGAGTTCTTACGGCGCATAAACTGCGACGCGATGCGAAAACAGAGGCGTAACTGGATGAACATCGAGAACATGCTCCGCTGAGACCCGAAAACCTTACCCCAATCAGCTTGTTATTGTCACCCTCTCGTGCTTCACTTTGAGGGCGATGTGTATCAGCTCTTCCCCTTGACAGCGCAAAGTTCCGGTACAGATTGAGGCAGCAAGGGAGCCTGTCTGTTTCACTTCCGGAGGAAGACCGCCATGCAGAATCTCACCGAGCGCTCACAGAGTGTTCTCACTCAGGCCTATAGCTTGGCCACTTCAAATCAAAACCCTGAGATCACACCGGCGCATTTCCTACTTTGTGCGATGGACGCGAATGAAGAAATTGTCGGAATGTTGTTCAAAGACAATCTGCCTGCAAGACAAAATCTTCACAGCGATCTGAAGGCAGCGGTTGCAGCACTGCCCCGCATCACGTCGGGTCAAACAGAGCCAGCAATTGGTACATTCTTCACTCAGTTTGTAGAAGAGGCCGATAAATTCCGCAAAGAGCTGCGCGACGAATATCTTTCACTCGAACATTTTTTTCTGGCGGGCAAGTCGAGCAAACAAGTTTCCGTTGCGAAGGCATTTCAGAAGGCGGGTGTCGATGCAGATACTCTGCGCTCCACACTCCAAAAGGTGAGAGGTTCCAACCGCGTGACAGATGCAAATCCCGAAGCCAAGCTCGGCGTACTCGAAAAATACGGACGCGAGCTCACCAAATTGGCACGAGAAAATAAGCTTGATCCGGTTGTCGGCCGCGACCAAGAAGTGAGACGAGTGATTCAAATTCTCTCACGGCGAACGAAGAACAATCCCGTGCTGATTGGTGAGCCTGGCGTCGGTAAAACCGCTATTGCAGAGGGGCTCGCGCAACGCATTGTGCGTGGCGATGTCCCAGAAACGCTTAAGAACAGAACCCTTGTTGCACTCGATGTGGCTGCCTTGATCGCAGGCGCGAAATTCCGTGGCGAATTCGAGGAACGCCTAAAAGCTGTTCTAAAAACAGTTCAAGATTCGGCAGGCCAAATCATTCTTTTCATCGATGAAATCCATACAATTGTTAAAGCGGGCGGCTCTGAAGGTGCTATGGATGCGGGCAACATGCTCAAGCCTGCGCTTGCTCGGGGAGAACTCCGTTGCATCGGTGCAACAACCCTCGATGAGTACAAACTGATTGAAAAAGATCCGGCGCTTGAGCGTCGCTTTCAGCCTGTTCTCGTTGCCCCCCCCTCGGTTGAAGATACCGTTACTATCCTGCGTGGACTCAAAGAACGATACGAAATTCACCATGGTGTGCGTATCCTTGATAATGCTCTGGTTTCAGCAGCAACGCTTTCCGATCGCTACATCCAAGATCGCTTCTTGCCCGACAAAGCCATCGACTTGATCGATGAAGCTGCAAGCCGCCTGAAGATTCAGCTCGACAGTGTGCCTGAAGCCGTCGACACAACCGAGCGAAAAATATCTCAACTCAAAATTGAGCTTGCAGCATTGGCCAAAGAAACGGACAAACGCTCGATTCAGCAACGCGAAGCCATCGAAAAGCAAGTCAAAGAACTGGAAGAACAGGCAACCCGAATGCGTGCGCGCTGGAATATGGCAAAGAGCAATGTGAACCAGGTCAACACTCTCAAGAGGCAGATCGAGCAGCTCCGTCTGCAGATGGAGACCCTCGAGCGCAAAGCTGAATATGCGCGGGCATCTGAAATCAAGTTCGGAGAACTTCCGACACTTGAGAAGAAGCTTGAGGAGCTCACCAAGCCCGCAGCTGGCGCTGAGAAAAAGCAAGCGACGAGCAAGGCCTTGCCGGGTGAAGCTGATGACACTGCAATCACACTCAAAGAAGAAGTCGACAGCGAGGACATTGCAGCTGTCGTGAGCCATTGGACTGGAATTCCGGTGAGTAAATTGTTCTCAGCAGAGCGAGAAAGATTGCTTCACATTGAAGATGACCTTCGAAAAAGTGTGGTTGGTCAAGACCACGCCCTGCGTGCAGTTGCTAATGCCATACGACTCTCGCGCAGTGGTCTCAAAGATGCCAACCGACCGATGGGCTCATTCCTGTTCCTGGGTCCCACTGGAGTCGGAAAAACAGAGACAGCAAAGACTTTGGCGCGCAATCTTTTCGACTCCGAGAAGTCTGTTATCCGAATCGATATGTCGGAGTTCATGGAAGAGCACACCGTCGCTCGGCTCATTGGCGCTCCTCCTGGCTATGTGGGATTCGAAGAGGGTGGACAGCTGACCGAGGCCGTCCGGCGTAAACCTTATTCTATTGTGCTCTTTGACGAGATAGAAAAAGCTCATCCCAAAGTTCTGAACATCCTCCTGCAGATGCTCGACGACGGTCGCTTGACCGACAGTCACGGACGCACGGTCAATTTTCAGAACTGTGTCATCATCATGACAAGCAACATCGGCGCACTCGAAATCCTCCAGCAGGGTGCACAGATGCCCTACGAGCAACTGAAAAAGATACTTATGGGAGAGTTGCTGAAGTACCTCCGCCCGGAGCTTATCAACCGCATCGATGAAGTGGTTGTTTACCATGCTCTCAGTGAGGATGTGATCCGTGACATTGTTCGCATCCAACTCAAAGGTCTCGAACGCAAACTTCAAGCACAAAACCTCAAAATAGAATACAACGAAGAAGTTGTGATTCAGTTGGCCAAAGCAGGCTGGGATCCTCAGTTTGGCGCGCGACCGCTGCGCCGTGCAATTCAAGAGTTGCTTGAGGTTCCACTGAGTCTGGCTATCCTGGAGAGTCGCTTCGTTGAGGGGCAAACGATCAAAGTTGAGAAAATCAACGCGGAGGGAGCTTTTGAGTTCAAACCTAAACAATAATTGGCACTCTGCGACCACATATTTGGGTCTCGCTCTGCTCGCCTGTGCATGCAGCGCGGCGCAAGAGGGCTCCACCTCGGGAGAGATTTGCTCATTGACGCTCAGACCTTCGGACGAGAGCCCAGCAACAACAGATCAAAAACAACTCGTATACTCCGGGACGCTGCCCGAAGCGTGTTTAAAGAAAACGAGCGAATCTTCGGGTCGAGCTCTTGTCAAACTGGCGGCTCAGGTATCATCGCCCAGCGAGCAAGTCGCACTTGACGAATTGAAAGCTGGCCAACGTGCGCTCAAATTCGATGCCAGCACAGACAATCTCAAACGTGGCACTTTTGAGAAGAGCTTTGACAGCACTCTCCTGCCGGAATGGTCTCTCCCCTGGAACGACCGTCCATCGGCAATCACGCTTTCCATGAGAGTTCCCACCTCAGCCTCGTCTGAGACTGTGCCGGACTCCATCTCGGTGGAGTTGCGCTTCTGATGCTCCCTGTGAAACTCGTTGACGTGGTGAAGACCTTTACGCTCCCCGCAGAGACTCAAGAACAAACGGTGATCGATGGGGTTTCGCTGGAAATTACGGCCTCCGACTCTGTTGCCTTTATGGGGCCAAGTGGGAGCGGCAAAAGCACGCTGCTGAATTTGATTGCGGGACTTGAGCAACCGTCATCAGGACAAATTTTCTTGGGAAAAGATGAACTCTCAGGGCTTGCAGCGCGCGAGCGGGAACGACTTCGCCTTCAATCTCTCTCGTACGTTTTCCAATTTTTCCATCTGCTTCCAACACTCACAACACTCGAAAATTGTGCTCTTGTTGCAATTGAGCAAGGCCAGCGTGGTATCGATGAGATCATCGATGAAACACACACCACACTCAAGCTTCTCGGCCTCGAGGGTGCGGCTCACAAACGCCCAGGTCAGTTGAGTGGAGGAATGCAGGCGCGTGCGGCCTTGGCACGTGCGCTCGTTTCGCGTCCAAAGATTATCCTCGCAGATGAACCAACGGGGAACCTTGATTCCAAGTCAGGTGAGGCTGTGCTTGACCTCCTTTTTGAACAGCAGCGCGAACGCCGATTCACGCTCCTGCTTGTTACACACGATGAATCAGCAGCGCGCAGGGCGCAGCGGACTGTCAGGCTCCGCGACGGACGCTTACTCTCATGAAACTCATTTTGTGGCATGCGCTTTTTACGCGGGTTCTGTTTGAACAAAAGAAATTATTTGCGACCGCGATTCTAACGGTTTCGCTCGGCGTGGCGCTCGCTCTGGGGATTCGCTTGGGCACCCAAAGTGCGCTGAACTCACTCGAACAATCGGTGAGCCAGGCCTACCCTGCGGGCTGGTCGGACCCCTTCAGCGCAACAACCTCTGAAGCAAAACTCTTCCTGAAAGACTCGGCATTGCGCTTCGATGGACAGCTTTTCACAATCCTAGAAGCTCAAATCATTGCCGATGAAAAGGGCACGACTGCAGAGCGAACATTGCAAGTCCAGGTCTTTTGGGGAGGAGATACCCAAACAGCTCCACCCGCATTGCAATCCGATACATCGTCAGTTGCTTCAAAATCCGAAACTCAAGGAATGAATCCTGAACCTATTACCCTTGGGATCAGCAGCGCATGTCGTAGAGAATTTCCAGAAAAAAGCGCACTGCTGCTCGCGGGACAGAAGGTCGATGTCTCATTTCAGGTGCTTGAGTCGGGCATAATAAGCACATCTTGTCGCCATTTGAGCGCTGGAGTGCAATCCTTTGCGACAGCAGAGCTCAGTCGACTGGTGAATACAGCCCCTCTCTCTGTAGTGTTTCCGAACTCTCAACCCGCGCAGCTAAAGCTACTCGATGAATTCAAACAACTTGCGGTCCAGGTTCCGGGACTCGAGATCGCTTCCAACCAAAACCGACTTGCGCGCCTTGAAGAAGTCACGGTGAGCTTCCGAACCAATTTGCAGCTTATGGGTTTCATCGCGCTGTTCATTGGATTTGCGATCGTTCACCATGTTTTTTCACTTCTCGTTGCGCGGCAGTCAAGGTCACTTGCGGTGCTCAGTGCTCTAGGAGTTGCCCAAAGCCGCCAGATGCAAGTTTTGTTTTTTCTCGCCGCTTTTCTTGGTTTAGCAGCCAGTCTACTCGGTATTTTTACTGGTCTTGCCGCAGGCGCATTTCTCTCCAACGTAACTTCGTCCACCATAAAGAATCTCTATGATAATTTCGTTGACGCGAGCACGTTGTATTGGACAGCAGCAGACCTCACTTACGGCTTTCTTCTGGGCTTCTCCGCATGCCTTTTAGGTGCGTTGCATCCGATTCTGAAACTCAAGCGACTTCCTGTTGCACAGGTGATGCGTGAGGGGAGTTTTGAGAGTCATGAGTCGGGTCTTACGCCAAAACAGAGTTTAACACTCGCAGCTGTGCTGCTTTGTATCAGCCTATTGTGCCTTGCGTGGCCTTTGGTTTGGAATAGAATTCCAATCACAGCATTGATTGCCTGTCTGGGCTTTCTCGTCATAGCAGCGCTTCTAGCACAACAGTTTGGATATCTCCTTTATTCGAAATTGAATCTCGACTTTTGGCGAAGCAGATGGTCAACACAGCTGCGCATTTTCTTCGCCCCACAAGCAGCCGTTGTTTTACAAGTTCTAACACTCACCTTCACACTCACTTTTGGCGTCAAGGGTATGGCCGAGAGCTTCCGAGAAACGCTTGCTGACTGGTCGCAAAATACGTTGAAGGCTGATCTTTGGATGAGAACTGTGGGAGGTGCCGGTGCACCTCTACCGACCGAGGTCATTCGACATCTTGAAAACGCTTCACCATCTGTAGTCAAAGCAGTAGACCGTTTAAGCATTGGCACAGCAGAGTTGTCACTTCACCCGGAGAAACCCGAAAAACCGGTGTTGTTGGCTGCGGCACGCTTTCAGGAACAAGCTAAAGTCACTCCCATGAAAATTCTCGAGCCTGCAAATCAAACCACAGATGCACAATCCAAGACAGCTGCAAAAATTTTCGAAACTGCACAAAACTGCGCAGCAACACGAGATGACCCATGTCCAGCGTATATCTCCGAGCCTGTGGTGGTGCACTTTGATCTGAGCGCACCTCTCAACACGGTCTTGTGTCCGACATTCCGATCACAGCAGTTGTGTGTGCGTGTCGTCTCGGTCTACCAAGACTTTGGAAGTGACCAAGGTGTCATTCTGACCGACGAGGTGGTCTTTCAGAGACGACTTGAAAATCATCCGCAGCCATCGTTTAGTAATGTTTACCTGAACGATGCGAGCTCTCCTGCCTCAATGAATTTTACAAAAGAGCTGCGGCGGATTGCGGACACTTCTGAAGGTACATTGTCGTTCGAGACCCTTGCAGATCTTCGAGCACGTATCCTCCAAACTTTCGATAACACTTTTCGCGTAACTGATGCACTATACGTGCTGTGTGGCATCATTGCGATTGTGGCGACGGTCAGTTGCCTGAACCTACAAATCAGACTGCGCAGTCGAGAATGGAGTCTGCAGTGGGCACTGGGAATCGACTCTCAAACCCTTCTTCACAGATTTTCAGTTTGGTCTGCAATCATGGCGATGCTCTCGGCTGTTGTCTCGCTTTTGGGCGGATGGGTGCTTTCTGCCATCTTGGTTTACGCCGTAAACTATTATTCGTTCGGCTACTCACTCACGCTGGCCATCCCCTGGACATTGCCGGTGACGGTTGTTCTTGTAGCCACACTCAGTGGCTATATCAGTGGGCGTCTGCAGACAAAAAGTCTCTCTGAAAACACGACTCTCAGTTCCCTTGCCCGGGAGTAGGACTTCTCTATGGAACTTCCTCAGTTGGATTTGTACAACAGCATTGCCATGCAGCATCTGCACGGAGCACACTCACCCACATCGCTTGAGTGGTGGTATTTCACCGGACACGTCTGGAAAACAAGCCCAGATCAGACATGCGATTCAAATGCAGATGTGCTCAATCTGCACAACAGAAGAATGCCCGACTTTGCGCTTCAATCGACTTTCTTTCTTGCCGACGAGGGCAAGCCCAAAGGACTTCTTGCACACGCGGCCGAAGCTAATCTGGAAAAGAAACAGCATCGCTCTTCTGAACGTGCTGTTGGATTTGCAGAAAATGCACTGGCGCACCCATTGGGCTATGCATATCCTGGTCTTCTTAATTTAAGTTTGGGGCATTGGCGACTCAACCAAATGGGTCACTCACAAGGACACCTGATCTGGGATCTCCGCTTTGATGTCCGAGGAACTGAATATCTCTTGAATCTGAAGGTTCCAAAAAATGAGTTGTGGTTCCACGGCAGGCGCGGCATTCTCAAAAAAACTTCAGACACGGCGAATTTCTACTATTCAAACCCTTTAATTATTGCGAGCGGGCAACGCATTGAACGCTTGGCTACCGGCCAGGCAAAGGTTGAACCTGTTTGTGGCCAGCTTTGGTTTGACCATGAAATTCACGTGAAGAAGGTGATGGAAGTGGGTTGGCGGTGGTTTGGTCTGACCTTCAAGAACGGCGATGCACTGATGCTGTATCAGATTTCCCAAAAGGGGGTGTTTGCCGAGGCGCAGGGAGAACTCTGGGATGGAAAGTTAAAAACATCCGTTAGGCTTCAGAATGTAAAGGTGGTGCCCGAGAGCGTCACCTGCCTCAGCTCCAAGCGTTGTTATCCACAGGCCTTCCGCATCACGTTTGCTGATTCGCGCAACGGAAAAGAAAGCATCGTTACAACCAAAGCCTGGTTTGCTGAACAGGAGATGGGCAGCCACTCAGGCGGGCTCGCACGGCCCTACTGGGAAGGGGGTGTTCAAGCTTTCTGGAAACGGGCCTCTTTAACGGATAAAAACTCAACACAACCTATTGAAGGTATTGGATATACCGAACTCGTTCCTCAAGAACCCGGCAAATAATTCCGATAGACAAGGGTTGGGTGTGGAGGATGAGAACATGCGTCATGGCACACGTGCGTTATGGCATCTCAATTGCGGTATTTTTTCGAGCCTTGCCATCATCGCGACTTCGACGTCATGCAGCAACGAGATGTCGAGCTCCTATAGTGGATCAGCCAGCCCAACGCCCATGGGTGCGAAGGTACTTGCCGCGGAATTCCCAGCATGCGCAGATCCCGTGCGCCCCCTTCGGGTCGCCTTTGTGATCGACAACACAGGCTCAAATGCTGCAACGCCAGGTGAAGTGCAAAAAGGTCCAAACTTCATTGGAACAGATCCTGTGAAAAGCTTCGTCAACGCAAAGTTTCTTCTCAAAGATACGGATTTGGCTCCACTCGCACCTGAAACTGAGTACACAGACCGACAAATCGCAGTTTACAAAGCGATTCTCAAACTCCAACGCGCTGCTGCAGACGCACGTGCAAAGAAGCCAAGTTTTGCAGGCATCGACGTGGGTGTTGCGCACTTCCCCTATGCGCCACCAGGCCTGCCCTCGGTGCTCAAAGAACTCACTGAAGAGGAGAAACAGAGAGCTGCCGTAAGCGAAGAAGACCTCGCAAAAGCGGTCTTCCACAATGGTGCCAGCAAGGGTCTCTCAGACAAAATGACCGACGTTTCAAAAATAGCGTTTTCTGACAGCTGGCGAAATCAAATTTGGAAAATGCTTGAATTCACCCACTACTCACGCGGCATGACACCTTACGTGACAGCTTTCAATGCAGCGAAGGAACTTTTGGTCGCTGCAAAGAAAGACGCGAACGATACCCGCCAAGGGCTGATGATCTTTGTGACCGATGGTTTACCAACCGATCGCAAACCGAGCGAGATTGTCGCGGGTCGTGCAGCTGTCGGTAAAGACAATCGTGTTGCGCTGATGTCGATTTACCAAGCTGAAGCAAACGATGACGAGCAAAACAAAGACTCAAAGGCCTCTCTCAAGAACGCTTACACCACGCTGGGATGGGGTACGGAGGAGCATGCAAGCTTCGATTCTTACTGGGGTGCTCTGCGCAAAGTTCCACAGTCGGGTGACGTGCGCGACGACTATTTCCAAGTCAAAGTCACTGATTTCCAAAAGAGCTTAGACCAGCTTCTCGACCGTTATTTAAAATGTGGTACGGCAAAATCGAGCAGCAATAGTGAAAGCAAAAGCAAGTAAGCTCTCCGGGATTGGTTCTCAACGCCTCAGCGGTGTTAAGCTCTGAGGCAGCTGCTGCGCCGCTGGAGAGTCTCCAGACTCCGAGCCCCCACTTGAGCTCCCTTTTCTCGGCGCAGAATTCTCACCGACCGCAGCGCCGCGCACGAGCGCTGGATTAGGTGCTTCTTCGGGTTTATTGACCTTTTCAAGGTAAATAGGAACCACAACCTCCCGGGTCTGACCCGGCTCGAGCAACAACGATTGGCGGGTTTTCACGCGATCTGCGAGAGGGTCACCCAGGAAATAGGTGAGGTCGTAACTCCCGGCAGGCACGTAAACCTCTTCTGGCTTGTGAAACAACAAATCAAGTGAGCGCCCAAATACATTCGAGCCACGGCTTTCAATGCGGACAAGATCGGTTCTGAAACGACCCTGAGCCTGTCGGACATCCCACTTGATTTTAACGCGTGCGAGAGGCTCACCCGCCAAAGCCTCGCTGCGGCGCTGAAGATTACGTTTGATTCCACGCAGCCCTTCAACACCGTACTCGTATGTTCCTTCCAACAAAATGAAAGGTAACTTGGGTTCGACAGTCATAAGGGCATAGGGCTTCTGCTCGCGGTGAATAGTAATGCCCGGAGGATTACGGCATGACTTAAAACTCTCGGGGCAAGGTGGCACATCAACCCGTGCAGCAAAGGTTTTCACCACGGTACGCTGCCCCGCCTCAACCAAGAATTCGTCTTGGACTTCTGAACCCTCAATACTGACTGTATAGCTGCCCGGGAAAACCAAATAATCATTGTCCATGTTGAGCAAAGCGCCCGTATCAAGATACACGAAGACCGGCTGCCCACCGGCCCGCAAGCGCTCCTCCATGGGAAAGTTCTTGGGCATATCTACACGAAGAACACCCACTGAAATTTCGGTGAGAGCCCCCCGCTCGATCGATAATTTGCGGCGCGTACCGTTGACTTCGAGAGAGTAGTCGCCCGGAAGTAGCCATGTGCTTCCGTTGGCTGACGTGCCGACCACAGAACTTTCAGACTTTGACTCTTTCTCTTCTGGAGTCAGATAAAAGCGCGCATGATTCTCGGGGAACGTAGAAACGACAGTGACCGGGTAGAGGTCGAGAAGAATCTTTTCGCTGTTCTCGCCGTGGTTTTCGATTTTGAAGAGACGCCCGCCAATACGAAATTCGGTTGTGCCCGGCAAGATGTCGAACTCACGTCGATTGCGCCACTCATTGCGCTGACCATCGAGTGGGTCAAGACACAGAGTGTGGACAGTTGCGGCGGGCACTACGGGCGCTGCCGGCGCAGACTGAACAGCGCCACTCTCGACGTTTTTGCTCTGCTCCGCACTGGTAGCTGCAGGCGTAGTTCCAGAATCAGCAGGTACAGCTGGAACAGGACTCGCCTGAACCTCCGGAGGAACGCTGGCAGCCTCAGTGGCCGCAGAGCCTGGGGGAGAACTCTCGGAAATCTGGTTGACTCTCTCGCCATGCAAAATCAACGAAAGCCGCCGTACCGGAATTTTTGTAGGCTTGTCGCGCGTCTGTTTGAAGGAGTAGCCAGAGCACTCATTTGCAACGAGATACTCGCCGGGTTCGAGAGGTACCGACTCACCACCACGGATCAGGCCAACCGGACTCATCACCCTCTGCCCTGATTTTCCAATTTGACGGTAGACAACGAGCTCAACGTCAGCAGGCGCGTCGAGAACCAACGGTTGCTTACGGGTCAAGGAGATGAGCGTGCAACCGGAAAGAATCGCAGTTGCCAAAAGAACTGTGATGGATTGCAGCATGCCTCAGCCTTGTGTTTTCGAATTCAAGGCTTACAGGATAACAAATTCTCCATCGAGAAGTAAGGCTGGGGCAAACTTTTGAGACGCCGCAAAGTCCCCACCAGTTCAACCTTTGAACGGCCGCTGCAGCCCGTTTTTTGAGCAATTTGTTCAGTTCCAACCAAAATCCGACCCGTATCATCTTCGACCACGAGGTACGATTCGGCAAGTCCAACTCCACTGACGGTTCCTTGAATTTGAACCTTTGAACCAATGTATTCGTCTGGATTCAAGCTCAAAACTTTAATTTTGATGGGAGCCCTCGACTGCGGCACGCAGGACACCAGCACCCCTGAGACCAGCACCCCAACAACGAGCGCTGTGAGCTTGAAAATCAGGAAATTCCCCCTTTCCTCATGCTTAGTGCGCATTTTGTTCATTGAACTGCTCCCTTCTGAAAACCGCTTGTACAAGGAGATTCACATCCACAATGGGCCGAACCACATTTGAATTCTTTGAAATGGCTCGCACGATTTTGAATTCATCGCTCAGATAGTCCTGAGCCACGGAATCGATTTCGTCTTCAAGCAACCACACGAACTCGGTGAGTTCATCGACAATCAAAGCAAAGCTCTGCTCTTCGGGTGAGGACACCAAACAGCGCGTGCTCGCAGTCAAGCCAGCACGTTCAAAACCAAGCATGCGCCGCAGGTTGATGACAGGCATGATTTCACCGCGCAGGGCAATTACGCCCTCAATTTCCTGCGTGGCACGAGGAAGATATGAAATGGGCGGTGGCATGATAATCTCGCGAACATCATCTACTGCAATCAACATCTCTTGCTTATCAGCTCGAAAAACCAAGAATTGTTTTCCAGCATAGACAGGCGCTGGCTCTTCGTGCGCAACCGAGGCCAATTTTGCTTCTAACTGTTTACGCAGTTCTTCGAGCATGAACACCTCGCTGAATTGCATCTACACCCATCACATCTGCAACATCGATGACAAGTGCAACGCGACCATCACCCAGAACACAACCACCAGCGAAGCCACTCTGATGCCCCAAAAGCTGACCGAGCGGCTTGATGACAATTTCCTGCTGCCCCGCCAGACGATCGACCACCATACCGAGCCGCTCCGAGCCTATTCCAAGCACAACAAACACGAGGCGCTCACGCCGGCGACTGAGTGTTGGTGTCGGCGAAGGTGACTTGTACCAGAAATTTGAATCAATCTGATTGAGCCCAAGAACATCAGAGAAGCGGACAAGAGGAATGACTTCGTCACGCAATTTGACAAACTGAGCCTGTCCCATCTGCTGAATCTGATCGCGCGAAATACCAATGCTCTCGATCACGTTGACGAGTGGCACTGCGAAACATTCTCCAGCGACTTCAACCATTAAACCTGGAACGATAGCCAAAGTAATTGGGAGCTTGATTGTGATCTTCGTTCCTTCGCCCATATTCGAGTCCAGATCAACGACACCCTTAAGCTTCTGAATGTTCTTTCTAACCACGTCCATCCCGACACCTCGGCCAGAGATGTTGGTCACTTTTGCAGCTGTGGAAAAACCTGGCTCGAAAATCAAATTAAAAATATCTTTTCGCCCAAGGTTCTCGGTTTCTTTTATCAGCCCATTCTTGATGGCCTTGGCTCTAATTCTCTCGACGTCTAATCCTTTACCATTATCTTCAACACAAATAACAATCATGTTGCCTTGCTGCTGTGCCGAGAGACGAATGCTACCTTTTCTGGATTTACCCACCTTGATTCGCTCTTCAGGCTCTTCAATTCCATGATCTATGCTGTTGCGAATCAAATGCACCAAAGGATCACCGAGTTCTTCAACCAACGTTTTGTCGAGCTCTGTTTCACCACCCTCAATAACAAGTTCAACCTCTTTGCCACATTGCCGAGACAAACCACGCACCACACGTGTGAACTTGTAAAAGGCATTACCAACAGGAACCATGCGCACTTTCATGATGATGTTCTGAACTTCATTCATGTGACGCCCGAACAGCAAAACACTCTCTGCCATCTGGTGGCTGAGTTCAGCGTTTGTTCCGCGTAGTCTCATTGCTTCTTCGATGCGCGCAAAGCGGGTACGATCGATAACCAGTTCACCCACAAGATTCACAAGACTATCGAGCCGCTTGAGGTCAACTCGAATTGTTTCGATAGCTTCTGTCTTGGGAGTTTCTGATTTCAGACTATTTCCGCCAGCGCCAATTGGAGTTGCTGGTGTTTTGCTCGGATTAAGCAGAGCCGCCTTCTCAACGGGAACTTGCTCGCCACGCTCAGCTCTGCTGAGCCTGTTCAAATAGTCGTCAATATTTGCGAGAGGCTGTTGCCCTGCCCGAAGCAAATCGAAAAGATGACGAACAATATCCCAGCCAACGAGCAAGGTATCCGTGAGTGCCGGGGTGATCTTCAGCTGTTTTTTCCTAATTCTGTCAAAGGTATTCTCAAGTGCATGACAGAGCTGCTCTACGCAACCAAAACCGATCATTCCGGCTGTTCCCTTGATGGTGTGCGCGGCACGAAAAATCTCTTCAATACAGGACGAATCGTATGGGTTATTCTCCAGAACAAGCATGCTCTGCGTCAGGCACTCAAGTAGCTCATCCCCGTTTTGTAGGAAGTCCGCAATCATTTCTCTGTCGACTTCGGGTCCGATTTCGCTCGTTTGTGTTTGTCCCGGTTTGGACTGAGCAAAAACTTTTTCTCCGGACGCCTCTTGAGCAACAACGTCGTGGGAACCCTCGGGCAGGAAGGAGCCAAGTAAATCTTCTGCTGAGGAGTTGTCACTTCTTGGCAAGCCAGCCGATTCCAAATCAAATGTGGCTTGCGGATTTCGATCCCACAGGCCCGACCAAGCAGCACCTAAGGAGCGAAGACTCGAAACAGCTTTTTGCAACAAACGCACTTTGTCGTCCAAAATCTGTTCAATCAAATTCTGATCGAGCTCGGTTGCGAAAACAAAAAGCGCGCGGCCATCATGAATCCGCTCAATCACGATGTCAGCAACTGAGACGATGCGAGAACGCAAATCCTCAAAATTTCCATGACATTCGAACGCATAAAAAAACTCGGGGCGCTGCGTGTATGATGCCCAAAGCTCCTTCTCGGAGGTGCTCAACGGCATGCAAGAATGGGAAATCCGTTCGCCGTGCGCAACAGGCTGCGCACCAACACAGAAAACCTGAGCCTGCATTTCCAGGTCGCTGTACAACGACTCGTTGGGTGCTTGGTGAGCGGACACAAATATCTTTTCAAGCAGAAGTTGACACTCTGCAAGAACCTCAAGATCTGCCGATTCGAGCGATGATCTTTCGGCGCGCACTTCGGCGAGCCGGTCTTCAATAAGATGAAGAGCAGAGACAACTCGAGTCAGTGTTGCAATCTCGGCCAAACCCTTCAAAGTGTGAAGGATTCTGAACAGCTCATTGACCTCGGAGCGGCGAACCTGCTGACCCTTTTCAAGAACTGAATTCATGAGGATCCAGACACTGGAGAAGCGCTCAATCAGCTCGCCGCTCTCTGCCCTGAGCTCTCTCAACATGTCTTGACTGAGTTCCATATCCACCCCACCTCGACCCCAGTTTAGGTGCTCAATTTCTAGGCTCGTGGTCAGCCCTCGCCCAGTGGGCTGCGAAATTGTCGGAGAGGGACCCTTCTGCCCACACAAGTGCTTGACTGTATAATCATGCTGGACAACACCTGCAGAGGGGAGAATGTTGAATATGTTTGAAAAGATTGTTCTTGCGAGTGCATCGCCGCGACGCCGAGAGCTGCTCAAGGCTGCAGGATTTGAGCACGAAGTAATTGTCGCTAACATTGAGGAAAAGCGCCGGCATGGCGAGCGCCCGGAAGATTATGTCCAGCGCAACGCCAAAGAAAAGGCGTTGGCTGTCTGCAATACCCAGCCCGTGGCCGTGGCCAAGGCTATCGTTCTGGCCGCTGACACAATAGTGGTTGCATACGATAACGAAGTCCTGGAGAAGCCCTCTGATACAGCCGAAGCACGACGCATGTTGGGAAAACTCTCCGGAAGAACGCACCGGGTTATGACAGGATTCGCCCTGTGCAACGGCACAACCGGAGAGGTTCTGCACTGCACGCTTGTGCAAACACAGGTGCTCTTCCGCGATCTGTTCACAGACGAAATTGAGCGTTATATTGCGAGCGGTGAGCCATTCGACAAAGCTGGCTCGTATGGAATCCAGGGACACGCTCTGACCTTTGTGGAATCCATTGAGGGGAGCTACACGAATGTGGTCGGCCTGCCGATGTCGCACGTGGTTTTGTCTTTGAGGCGCCTGATGCCAAGCATCGAGGACTAAAACACACACATGGCCTTGAACCCCGAAAATAACGACACTGCGATCAGCCGACTCGAACTTGTGCGTTCTCGCATTTCGACGGCTGTTTTTCACCGGCAGGATGCCAATTCTGAAATCACACTGATTGCAGTAGGTAAGGGACATTCTTCTGAGAAAATCAGAGAACTCTACGCGCTTGGAATCCGAGATTTTGCCGAAAATTACGCACAAGAATATTTTAGAAAAAAAACCGAGCTCAGTGACCTCACGGACATCCGCTGGCACTTCATCGGCCATCTTCAGTCCAATAAGGCCAAAAAAGTTGCTCAAACTGGATGCCTGATCCACGGGCTCGATCGCAGTTCCCTGCTCGAGGAATTGATCAAAAGCGCGGATCCAAGCGCACCAACAAAAATTCTACTGCAGCTTCAAGTTGACCCCACCGACACAAATAAGTCAGGGTGTAGCCTCGCAGAGGCCCATGAACTCTGTGCAAAAATCTCTGCAGCTCCCGGTCTGCTTTGGGAAGGATTCATGGGCATGGGACCAGCTGATTGCCCGCAGGACGTACTCCGCATGCTCTATGAAAAATTCATGCGCAACGCGTCACAGCTGTGGGAGAAATATTCGCTGCGTGACCCTTCACGGCAGCTGCGCCCGATGAAAATTTCACTCGGGATGAGCGATGATCTTGAGCTTGCCATCCGCTGTGGCTCAAATCACATTCGGATTGGGAGTGCTCTCTTTGGAGCTCGTCCAGCGAAATCTCAGGCGACCTGAGAGCCTCCGTCAAGCGACTGCGCGTACTCCCGCAGCAGGATCTTTACATCCAATGGAGTGTATTCGGGGCGAACCTCTAAAATGCGTGCGCACAGTCCACTGATGTGAGCCGCCGCATAGCTCGAGCCCGACACAAACAAAGATTGATCTGCTGGCCCTGCGATTGGTACGTTCACACCGAGGCCAGAAAATTCAATGACCGATCCGGGATGAAAGCGAACCTGCATTGCATGTGCTGCAGTCATAGCGTTAACACTGACACAATATGTGAAAGTCGCTGGATAGAGCCAATTCCCAACGTTGCTGCACGCCGCGACAACGACGATGTTGGATTCGTATGCTCGTTTCATGAGAGCAACCAACCAAGGAAGGTGATACTCGCTTGAGGTTCCAAGACTCATGTTGATCACCTGATAGCCCTTGTCCATCACATGATCGAGCACATAACAAAGGAGAGAGCTGTCCGAGACGTTGTTCTCATCGAGCACACGGAAATGGTCTATCTGAGCTTCGGGCGCAACCGATGCCAAGCAGCTTTGGACGAGGCTCCCGTGTCCAGTGCGATCACTGCTCTCGAAGGCAGGTAGCTCTTTGAGCTCGAGGCCTTTACCCGAGAGCGAACAATCGAAAACACGTCCAACTTTGCCACGCAGCCCAGGAAAGTTAGGGTTCACACCACTATCGATAACAGCAATGCGCACTCCAGCTCCCGTACCGAGCAAAATACTCTGGAAGATCTTCTTCATATCGAGCTTCATAGAAAATCTCCGCTCTCTTTTTATTCAAGATGCTACATTGAAATGTGATTTTAAAGCCGTATTTGTCGGTTTGAGCTTCGTTCGCAGGTCACCGATTCCGCGGCTTGCGTGCCGACAAACCTCTTCATAATTCGCGCAGTTCAGCCCTGGGATATCAAACACAGCAACGGCAAGCGGATTCTCAAACACAACAATTGGAAAAAACACACGCGACTGCACGAAATCAAAACACATCTCACGACCCGAGAGCGCCAAATCGCATTGTAGTTTGTCACTCTCGTCAAGCTCCAAAATCTTGAGACCAGCAAGCTCTGCACGCACTCCGCGTGATGAGCCAAACCAGACAGCCCCTGACCGAGCTGAAGTCCTGCCGGCAAATTCCTTGAGCATTTCGAGAACCGGAGCCGGATTGTTAGCGAGCGCGTTCTCAACTTCAGCCTGAGCACGCTGTGCAAGAACGAGAAGCTCCTTCTGCAGGGTTTCCATCTGCGCAAACAAATCCGCAGCTGACTCTTCGGTTCCGAGGCTTGACTTAACTCCCTGAGGGAGATTTTTTGAACTTTGACGCGCCATGTTGTCAGACTCCTCTGCCACCAGTGTAGCTAAATTTGGAGCAAGGTTAATTGAGTGAGTGACACGCGATTGCCGGGCAAACTCTTCCGGAAGCAGACTAAAAAGGCGGGCAGCCTAGACTTATGACAATTGTAAGGTTATCTTTCTTCAGTAATTTTCTCTCCTTTTTAGCTTAATTTTATTTCAAACGTGGGAAATGGACGAAGATGCTGAGGGTCCGATTACTGACTGCTTTTGTTCTGGTGCTCGTTCTGCTTTGGTGCGTCACCTTCAGCAATCTCATCGCTGTCCCAGTCATTCTCTTCTCTTTGGGTACCCTTTTTGCCGGTGCCGAGTTCGTTGCCATGCGCTGGCACGTCATCGACGGTCAGGCCGCCATCGAACGCCCCCACCCCAGCCTGAGGCGTGAACATTGGGGAATCGGAACCTGTTACGCACTGTGTGTCCCAATTGAATGGTACGGACCTGACCTCTTGGGTCAGCCCCCGGCTATGGGAACCTCGTTGGTCTTCGCCTGGATCGCGTTGTGTACGGTCTGCGGCTCCGCTTTTTTCTACCGCCGCGAAATCGATCTCGAGCACTCAACTCACAAACTCATGAATGTGCTTGCGGGCTTTGTGTATATATCGATTCCCGGTGTCATCATGATGCGCCTGAGCCAAATTGAGATTCCTGGAACCCCACGCGGCATCGCACTTTATTTCAGCCTCGCGTGTATCTTCATGGGCGATGTGGGTGCGTATTTTGTCGGGCGCTTCCTTGGTAAACGAAAGCTCATTCCCAAAGTCTCGCCGAAGAAAACCGTTGAGGGCGCTCTGGGCGGATTGTTCTTCAGCGCAGTCACAGGACTCGGTGTATGCGCATACTTCAATTTGCCCTTTTCACCACTGCTGGCGTTCTTCATGGCTCTTGCTGTAGGAGCCTCAGGTCAGGTCGGTGACCTTGCTGAAAGCGCTCTGAAACGAACCGCCAACGTGAAAGACAGCGGGAGTCTGCTGCCAGGTCATGGTGGCATGCTCGACCGCATCGACTCCCTGCTGTTTGGAGTCCCACTGGCGCACCTTTTGTTTCTCTCGCTCTACCGCTGAGAACAACTCATTCAGGGATAAATACAAGCGATTTAATATCGCTGTAATCCTGCCTCAGACCTTCAAAGAAAAACACAGTGTGTATTTTTCCTTTCTCAAGCCCGGCACAGCCAATACACTGAGAAAGTGCAACAGGGCTTACCAGACACGAGCCATCGGCTCGATTGCACTCGGAAACCTGAGGAAGAGTTGCTGCGGCGATCGCCTGAACCTGTGCCTCTTCGTAGCTTGGCCAGCTGCCTTTGTAGATGAGCAAAGATGAAAGTGGTGAAGGCGAAAAAAACAACTGTCCAGCTTCGATTTTGAAGGAAACATTGGCATCGATCAGATTTGCGAACTGCAGGTCAACACCACAACTTTTCAACCATTGCATAAGCAGACTGCTTTCAGCACTGGACGAGGCTTCGCTGAGTGCATCGCTTCCAAATTGCTGTGCTCGACGCCCAAGACATTCGAGCACACGTTGATTTTCACATGCAACAAATTGCCGACTTCCAAAAACAGGGGCGGAGCATGTTGCAAATGAATTCGCTGCTCGCACGCTCATTTGCCGGGTCCACCGATACTCCATGACTGAATTATTTCGACTCTCAATTGAAAAGGTTCCCGAAATAGGCGCCTGCAATGCAGTATTGTAAGGAGAGTTTCCAACAGGATCAAAGAAAGAGGAAACGCGCAGCCTATCAGCGACCTGCAGGCTCAACTCTGAACTTTTCAATCCAACCGAATCGTTCAGTCGAAATGAATCCAACTGAAGTGATAAAGTCCATGCCGGCAGATTTGAGTGAGTGCCAGCAAGCTCTTTTTCTCCTGCACGACAACCGACCTTCATCAGCGCAAAAGAAGCCAGAACCGCATTGAAAATAAGACTTTTCACTGCAAGCACTCTCAATATTGAAAATGATAATGGAGAGAAAGCTGCGTTGTTGCTGTGCTGTAGTTGATTCGCGAGGAAGGCCAGAAGACGCCACCGAAACCTGTTTCAAATGATGTTGAAATCTCTCTTAATAATGACACCTCAACTCCGACACCCAATGCGGCCTGAAACGAGCTTTGTGCTTTTGCTGATTCAGACTCCTTCACATTCTGCAGACCAGCTTGAAGGAAAAAAAATGGAAAAGAGCGGCCGACAGGCGTGAACATCATGTGATTCCATTTCATCATCAATCCCGAGGCCTCTGATTTCTCCTGTTTGTTAGATGCCAGCTGCAATGCAACACTCACAAACTCTCCTTCAAAGAGTTCATTGCGCACACCCAAAGCTGGACTGCCCCAGGTCGAGCCACCATTGGGAAACCCTGCCGAAAGCGACCACGGACCGAGTAATTGATAGCGACTGGGAGGGGATGAATTCTCGAGCACAGCAGGAGCTGCAACGGCATTTGCAGGGAAGTACTCAACCAGAGCCGACGACAACAGGCTCAACAGAACGATGCGGAAGGATGACACCACCACTGGCAGCCTCACAATGGGCAAGACCTTTAAAAGCGTCGCAGAAGCGAATCATCAGCTCGAGACTCTGTGCATAATTCAAGCGTGGGTCACAGTAGGACTGATAATTCAACGCCAACTGACTTTCCGTAACCCCGACCTCGCCACCCACACACTCGGTGACATCTTCAGCTGTAATCTCGAGATGCAATCCACCCAGCCACGATCCCATTTCGTGATGGGCTTTCTGCGACACCAAAACCTCTGCCATGATGCTATCAAAATATCTGGTTTTAACACCGTCAGACATCCGGACAATGTTTCCATGCATCGGATCACACGCCCACGTCACGTTTTGCTTGGCCTTCTGAACAGCACGCACAAGTGGAGGTAGAAGTTCAGCAGCTTTGCTCTGCCCAAGACGCGTAATGAGAGTGATGCGTCCCCATTCGTTGTTTGGATTCAATTGCCGCAACAAGGCAACAAGCTCATCGGGAGCCGTGGAGGGACCAACCTTAATGCCAAGCGGGTTGGCAATACCCTTGAGATACTCAACATGCGCGCCATCGAGTTGTCGGGTTCTTTCACCTAACCAGAGAAAGTGAGTTCCCAGATTGACGTATGAACCCTCATCCTCACTCCATCGTGTGAGAGCGGATTCATAGGGCAAAAGCAGCGCCTCGTGGGACGTAAAGATAGGATTGCGTGAGAGAAAAGCCGACAACGGTGCGTAATCGCCCCATGCACCCAAAACCGCGATCGACTCTTCAATGCGTTCGGCAATGTCTTGAAAAAGACGCGTTTGTGCGTGTTCGCCGCTCAGTTTCCATCGTTTCAACTGAGAGAGAGCGCTCAACCCGCTTTCGCCCACGGCACGCATCCAATTCAGCGTAGCGCAAGCATATTGATATGCATCGAGCATGCGGTGAGGGTCGGGTCTGCGCGCTGCCGGAGAAAATTCAAAACCGTTGATGATATCTCCACGGTAGCTCGGCAGAGTTTGAGATTCCCTTTTTTCGATTTCGTCTGAGCGTGGCTTGCCAAATTGCCCTGCAATTCGCCCGATCGCAACAACTGGTTTCTTCAGCCCATGCGCAGCCAGGAGGCACAGCTGAAGCAGTATTTTCATTTTCTCGGTGATGATTTCAGACTGGCAGTCGATGAAACGCTCTGCGCACTCACCCGCCTGAACAATGAAACGCCGCCCCTGCCCTGCTTCCGCAATCTGCTGCCGAAGTTTGGTTATTTCAGAGGGGTGAACGAGTGCTGGTCGCTGCTCGAGTTGGGTAAGTACCCGTTGAAACTCAACGGCATCGGGGTAGTCCACGAGCTGCTGCACAGGACGTGACTGCCACGAATAAGGGTGCCAATTTGAAAGAGTCTTCAACACACATAACCCCGGTACAAGCCACGGTCAGCCCACCCATTCTGACGTGCGCCAGGCCACCGGGTCACGCTAGCCGGGTCAACCCGCCTTTGCAATAGTTCTTCTTGCGATTTCTGAGATAATGATGGCGGGTATCTTTGCGAGAGGACTGACAATTTGGATTCCACCTAGCGCAATGGCTTCCTTGGGCATTCCAAAAACCACGCAGCTGGGCTCGTCTTGAGCAATTGTGAAGGCTCCGGCCTGGCGCATTTTGAGAATCCCCTGGGCACCATCCCGCCCCATCCCTGTCAGCACGACACCAATGGCACGCGCACCTGCAGCTCGAGCCACAGAATCGAACAAAGGATCAGCCGCCGGCCGCACACCATGAACAGGATCGTCGTGCTTAACCCGAACAAAATAGCGTCCGCCAATTTTAGCCAAGGTCATATGAAAATCACCCGGAGCGAGAAGCACAACACCAGCACGCAGGGTGTCTCCGTCTGCTGCCTCGCGCACTGGGAATGCACATTCTTGACTCAGGCTCCGTGCAAGATTTTTTGTGAATAATGCAGGCATGTGCTGCACAACGAGAGTCGGAGGGATATTGGCTGGTAATTTTGAAAGCACCTGTCGCAATGCCTCGGGGCCACCTGTCGATGCTGCTATACAAACCACCAAATCAGCATCGTCTTTGAATTGCGACATTGTGCTTTTATTCATACAGCCGCCTTACTTCTCAAACTCATGAGTCGGGTGGCGAACTCCTCGGGTCGAAGAATATGCTCTGCCGCACCTACGGAGATGGCAGCCTGTGGCGCGAATGCAAAAGAGCTTGCTTCTGGGTGGGTCACAAAAGTTTGCGCCTTGCGCTCATGCAATTGAAGCAGCCCTTGCACTCCATCTTGACCCAAACCGCTCATTAAAATGCCCACCACACCGCCATGTTGACCAGGTGCAACGGCTTTCAGTGCAGACTGAAAAAGCACATCAGCCGAGGGAAGCTGCAAGCACACGGGAGCAGTAGAACTCAATCGCATAACCAGCTGTCCGACCGAACTCTCCAGCATCAAATGCTGACCCGCTGGAGCAAAATAGACAGTGCCGCGCATCGGGCAGACCCCATCAGACGCAACCTTTAAATCCAGCCGGGTCAACTTTTTCCACTTTTCAATATACGAAGACAGTAATGCAGAGACTGAGCTAACAGAAACCAAAACGGGTGGCGTATCGTGAGGGAGAGACTGCAACAAGACTTCCAAGTCCTGATGTGCCCCGCCGTTCCCACCCACAAGTACGAGATTCAAACCCTCGGATAGTCTTCCAGCGGATGGACGGACAGCAGAAGTGGATGCAGGACGCTTGAAACGCCCCGATTTCACACGCTCCAATTGACTTGCAGCTGCAACGACCTTCTGCACCAGGCTTTCCGCAAAAAATCGAAGTGCATTCGGATCGAATTGTGCAGGCTTATGCACAAACTCAAGCGCACCTAATTCTAGCGCCCGAAGAGTAGCATCATCGTCGGGTCGCAATGATGAGACCATCAAAGTCGGCAATGGAAAATGCTGCATCAACTTTTCGAGAAACTTAACTCCAGACATACCGGGCATCTCGATATCAAGAAGCACTACGTCTGGATTTTTTTCAACGATAACCTCGCGCGCCTCAAAAGCATCTCGGGCAACGCCAACAACCTCAACTTTGCCAGACTGAGTGAGAACACGACTGAAGATCGAGCGCACTGTAGCTGAGTCATCGACCACGACGACCTTGGCAACACGATCGATCAGAGTAGACTGGCCACCCGAAGTATCGACGCTGCCGCTCCGGTTCATAAGCTGGTGTTTGACCGAGAAGTCTTGAGTATTGACGATAATTTTGCGTCCAACATTGCCACCGAGGTCATTGGCCAAGACCGGAATTCTCCTTTCCTTAAGCCAAGCCAGGGCAAAATCTACGTTCGTGCGACCTATCGAATCTCCCAAGCCAATGTTGTCAATCACACGTGCGCCACCATAAACCTTAGCCTGAAGACGATCGAGAGCAGCACCTTGGGAGAGAATCTCTTCAAGCATTCTGGGCAGAGATACACCTGCATAGCGTAAACTCGAAGCTCCTTCGGTTCCGCCCGGCTGAGGCAAAAGATAGTGATTCAAGGCCGTGATTCGCCGCGACGGATCATGCAATGCAACAGCCACACATGACCCGAGAATGGTGGTCACCTCAGCCGGCTCGACCGAAACCACAAAGTGTCCCGGGAAAAGATAAATATTGTTCATTCAAGCAACTCGTTCGATGTCCATCATAAGAATGGATTCTTGTTCCACGACGCAAAGATGAGTCACGAGTAATTGTCTTTCATTGAGTGCATGCAGTTCGTTGATCGGAAAATCCTGAACGTGCAGCATGTTTTCAACCCAAAGCCCGAAGCGGCGTCGACCATCGGTCACAACAATAATGCAGCCCTGGCCTGATTGAGCC
This sequence comes from Betaproteobacteria bacterium, assembly GCA_016868315.1. Classification (GTDB taxonomy): domain Bacteria; phylum Bdellovibrionota_B; class Oligoflexia; order Silvanigrellales; family Silvanigrellaceae; genus RFOM01. Next base: position 6,065 of record VGHE01000016.1, on the reverse strand, counting down.
TCGTGCATTCCGCCCTTACCGAGCAGACTTGCCAAATGATAAATGGTGAAAACAACACCGCGGAGATTCACCACACCCAAGATGTTGGGACGATTCACAGGCAGCGGATTCCAACGCCTCGATTCAAGAACCTCGATGACCTGCGACATGGGCAGACCAAATTTCTGCTCCCCGACCTGCACCAAGAGGAAGCTCGCGTGCGGTCCCTTGTTTTTACGCTCTTCCAAAGCTTCTTGAAGTCCATTAACGATATCTTCATTAAGCAGCATATGCAGCCCCCACAAGAGACTCTGCATCAAGAACAAAAGCGACATGCTCTGAGTCGAGCAAGCTTGTGCCTTTGAATCCGAGCAGTTTTTCGACGACGTTATCAAAAGGCCGAACCACTGCCTCAAGCTGATCCACGACTCGATCGACTACCAAAGCCAACGCGTGTTCTTTGTGAGAGATGATCAGCACGAGTGCATCGGGTGCAAAATCAACTTTTTCCATCGCACTGCCCTTAAGCGGAGAGTCGATAAATGACCGATAGTCGCCCAAAGGAATGGTGACTCCCTCGTGCTGACAGGTCATGCGGCCATCAACCTTGGAGAGAATCAGGTCTTTGATAGGAGTAATTTTGGAGATACTGACAAGTGGAACAACAATCTGGTGTCCGCTACTTTCCGTAAGCAAGGTGTTTTCAACAAGGACTGTTTTAGGAACCGGGAGCACAATACTCAGGCGAGTTCCCAAGCCTGCATTCGATTCGATCGAGCACGTACCGCCAAGCTTTGAAATTTCAGTGCGCACAACATCCATGCCAACACCACGTCCCGAGACACTGGTTATTTTCTCAGCGGTCGAAAAACCTGGAAGGAAAATAAGGTCAATAGCTGCATGGGCAGGCATGTTCATCATTGTGTCGCGGGTAATTAATCCCTTCTCCAAGGCCTTCTTCTTGATTTGTTCAGGATCAATCCCCGCTCCGTCATCGTCAATGGTAATGACAATGCTGTCAGCAATCTGGTTTGAATGAATGCGCACCACGCCACACTCGGGCTTGTTCCTCGAAATTCTAACTTCGGGCATCTCAATCCCATGATCCGCTGCATTTCGCACAACGTGAACGAGTGCGCTCGAAAGTGCTTTCGCAATACTCTTGTCGACGCCGAGCTCCGTGCCAGTCATCTCTAAGCGCACTTGCTTTTGGAGATCATGAGAGACCTGTCGGACAATGCGCGGGAACTTTTGAAAGGCGACCTTCAACTGTACCTTGCGGACATCCATGATCTGTCCCTGGATCTGCTCCGAGATCTTGTCGAGCGACTGATTCATTTCCTCGAGGCGCTGCTTTTGCTCTTGTGGTAGCTCAAACTTCAGCACCTGCTTTACAACGGCATGATAAGCGTTCTTGAGAACAACCAACTCCCCAGAGAGTTCCATGAAAGAATTGAGTTTCTCAATAGACACAAATAGCCCGTCGTCTTCCTCTTCTTTGGGTGCACCTTCGCTTGCCTTTACAGCTTGAGAATATGCAGTCATGGGTTGCGCGCCCGAGGGCACCTCCGCGGCAACACTTGAAGGTACAGCAGCAACCTCAGAAATTGATTTGGTTACTAAATTTTCAGGCTGCTCAACCCAGGCAATCCCATCGTCTTCGGGCACGCGTGCTGGTGCAGGCGTTACCGATTCAGGAACAATTAACTCGGCAGTTACATTGACTGCAGGTGTTGGTGCTGGAGTTTGAGAAGGAGTTGGTGCGGGCTGCTGGTTCTGTGTGTGAGCACCCACCTGCCCCTCTGTCCAGCGATTCAAAGCTTCAACAAAAGGCTGCAGGTTCACAGCCCGTTCGCGCCCTTCCTCGAAGTCTGACACAAGGCTCTTGATGACGTCGGCTCCCTGAAGAAGAACATGCGTCAACGCTTGTGAGGGCTTGAGCTTTCCCTTTCGAAGGCTCTGTAGAAGGTTCTCGTACGCATGAGTCACCATGGAGAGTTTTTCAGTTCCAGGAAATGCAGCTGCAGAGCCCTTGAGAGTGTGTGCCTTCCTAAACAACACATCAACAACTTCAGGCTGTGGTGGGACTTCCTCCAGCTTGAATATGTAGGTATCGAGGTCTCTGAGAATGTCGTTGGCCTCCTCACAGAAGACCTGCCGCAATACAATCATTTCCTGTTGCTCTTTGTTGAGCTCCTCAATTCGGGCTCGCACAAATGCGTCGGCTTTATCCCTGAGCCGCACGAGATCTTCAGGCTTCTCAAGAAGGTCGTCGATACCAACCCTGAAAGCGTCGAGAACGGTCTGCTTGTCAGCAAATCCCGTAAGCACAACAAAATTAATGCGCGGCATATCCATTTTGAGACGCCTGCAAAATTCGATGCCATTCATTCCGGGCATGCGATAATCGCTAAAGACTGCAAAGCACGGATTCTCCCGTGCAAATGAAAGCGCGTCCTCGGCATTGGCGCAGGCAAAAAGAGAGCATCCCAAGCCTTGAAGACTCTCCAGGATGGCATCCCGCATGTCAGCATCGTCTTCTACAATAAGAAGAGTCTCGTTCAATTTCCGGGAGTTCATGCAGCCTCTCCTTTCCGAATCACTTTCAACCGCTCGTACACGGCGGGTGCTCTTGATTTGAGACCTGGGGTGACACCAACGACGGTTTCCGAATGTCCAATGAACAAAAATCCACCCAGCCGCAGGCAGCCTTCGATTTTCCGGATAGTCGAATGGATTTCCGGTCTGTCGAAATAAATCATAACGTTCCTACAGAAGATAAAATCGAACTTTGATTGAAATGGATAGCTCAGAGTCATGAGATTGAAGGGTGCAAAAGTGATGTGATCGCGAATGCTCTTACGAACGCGCGCATATCCCAGCGAATCACCCTTTCCCGCTTCAAAACAAGAACGATATTGTTCAGGAACGCTATCGAGCGCCTCCTGCGGGTAGACCCCACGAATGGCTGTGCGAAGAACGTCGGTGTCGATGTCAGTCGCGAGAATGCGGAGGTTCCAACCATCCTGCGCAGGAAAAATCGAATTGAGCACCATAGAAATGCTGTAGGCTTCTTCACCCGTGCTGCAGGCGGCACACCACACCCGGATTTCGCGTGTTTTTTTCTTCTCGGGATGACTGAGAAGGTCACGCGCCACGCGCCCAAGTACATCGAAATGCTGATTTTCTCTAAAGAAGTGAGTGGTGTTTGTAGTGATAATATTAATGAACAAATCTCGCGCATCACGGTGACCAGAAATGAGTGCCGCATGAAGAGCAGAATAATCAGCAAACCCCAAGTTCGGAAGAATCTTGAGAACCCGGCTTGCAAGAAGGGTTTGGTTCTTGTCGGAGAGGTTCAGGTTGATTCCAGTTTCAAGCCGCAGATATTCAGCGAGCTTCTGAAATCCAATCACATCACGCTCTAGTTTTTTGAGGTTCTCCAACCCCGAATCCCTCGACACGGCACACTCCTATTTTTGGGTCTCACTCGCTGTATCGGAGAAACAAAGGAAAGCAGGACGTCAGATTCATGACAGAGTGTCGAAAACAAACCGGAAATTTTTCACAATTCGTCCGATACCCGAATATCTCGGTGAGGGGGAGTCAGACGTGGAGCGTCCTGGAAAGAGAATCGCTGAAGAAGGCCGCTATCTGAGTTTTCAATTGGCCACTGAAACCTATGCGGTTCCGATTAAAGCCGTATCAGAAATCATAGGCCTTGCAGAAATAACCCACGTGCCAAACATGGCAGACTATATGAAGGGCATTATAAACCTGCGCGGACGGGTGCTGCCGGTCATGGACTTGCGCAAAAAGTTTTCTCTGCCGCACGTCGATTACACACGCGAGACTTGTATCATCATCGTGGAGATCTGGTCGAAGAAAGTTGGTCTCATTGTAGATACTGTTCGTGAAGTTATTGATTTTCGTGCAAAGCAAATTGAACTGCCACCAGACATCGGTGGTCACCCGCACACTCAATGCCTGATTGGCATTGGCAAACTCACCGACAGAGTCGTCATTCTTGTGGAACCTAGCCTCATCCTGCGTCCGGAAGAACTTGCAGGCCATGCCGGACTCTCATCGGTTGCGTGATCGCTTGCTCATGCGCGCTCAATAGCCGCTCAATAGCCGCCTGTCAGAAACAGCCCCATCCCGAGAAATGCTGAGACGTCCTGGCTCCAGGCCAGATTACCTTCGGTGCGGAATGAAAACCGGCGGAATGTTCCGCCGAATTCAAAAATCAGACCCGCGCGAGAAACAAACTGCAGCCGTGCCTGTGCCGGAAACGCAGTGTACATCTGATAATTATCAGCATTATGTCGTAAATAGATGGCCGAAATTCCAGCGGCTAAACAGGGTCGCACTGCCGTATAGGAAAAAAAGCACACGTCGTAGAGAAAAGCTGGTTCAATCAGCTGATGAGATGCACGTGCCACCAGCGGAAACTTTAGCGTTTCCTTGTTCTGAGTGTAAAAAGTTGAGTGATTGACTGAAAAGACGTTTGCAAGTGACATTCCCATGCCTTCAGAATCTACGCTAATGATTCGTGTCACTGCCAAGCCATAAGTCGGGTAACGCTGGTCGCGCGACAAATTGCCCCGATTCAATGACGTACCACCGCGGTTAATGACGCTGACCGAGCCCCTCTCAGCGTGCGCCTCGGGAATCTCAGAAAACACAAAAAAAACGAGGATCGCCAATACTTCCGGCAACCTAAATCTCGTTCGATGCTGTTTTAATGCGGACACAGTCATCAAGAGAACGTCCCTTTCCTCACTCTTTTTCGGTGCTTTCAAGCAGAAATTAATCTCGGAAGGAGGAAAATACTTGGCTGTTAATGCATTTTTTAACCTGCAATGAAGCAGCTTAAATCGCCAAAAATTTGCATAAAAAATCAAAACACACGTTCACCAATAAATCGTGGCTCACATTTTCCGATGTAAAATCAGAGAGGTTATTGACGTGAACAGGCCATCTTTGAGAAGTTTGGAACTGCTGTGGGTGTGTCTCGTCGTGTTAGTCATGACGGGATGCTTTCGTGCAGCACCTCCTCTTGAAGAAGATGAAACGGAAGCAACCGTTGAGGTCATTGTCGATGCGCAACCAACTGCAACACCTGAGCCATCACCAACTCCTGTCGCTGCTCCAGATAGCCCAAACAACTCCCCACTCATCATGCAGATCTCGAATCTGACCATCGATGAACTCAGCACATATCCGACTTTGAGTTTCCGAATTTTTGATTTCGATGACACGGTGATGTGCAGAGAAGTGGTTCCACTCAGCAACAATCTTTCAACAATCAGAACAACCAACAAAGGTACACCCAATCAGACATCTATGACCTACGGAGACGTAACAATTACAGGAGGAGAAACAACCGTTTGTGGTATTGCGATCACCACACGATATGCAGCTATCTCGCCTGTGGGCATAACACTTTCTCTTAGCGACGGACGCACTACAAGCCAATCAAGCTTCACTGTGCAGGTTCGTTCGACCAACACCGCTCCCGAGGTCGTTGTTGCCGGTCAGACTTCCATTTCCCTGAATGAGGATCAGAGCCCGGCGGTGGCCATTCTGCTGCCACAATTCCAGGACAGTACAGCACGCGGAACGCCTGCTCGTATGAATTTCGAGGTACTTTCGAATCCAGTGAAAGGAAATCTGGGAAGCTGGCCAGCGGATCCAGGTGCATCCGGAACCAGCATTACCTATTCCCCAACTTCCAACGCTAACGGCGCCGACTCCTTCAGTTTTAGGGTGTGTGACAACGACCCAGGCATCACCCAATGCTCAGTCACTCAAACAGTCAATTTATCCATTGCATCAGTCAACGACGCTCCTACAATTTCGACAATCACCAACACAAGCGTCAGCGAGTCTTCTTCAACGTCTGTGAACTTTACCATGAGTGATGTTGACAATGCATTGAGTTGTTCTAGCTCGGTGCGTTATGCAACCGGAGACAACAATCTCGTTGCAAACTCAGGTGCAGTTTCCTTTTCGGGGACAGTTCCAAACTGCACTGCGACAGTTACACCGGTCAGTAACAAAAGCGGTTCAACGAATTTGACCTT
>VGHE01000015.1 GCA_016868315.1 Betaproteobacteria bacterium | reverse complement strand
ACCGTGAAGGGTTGCCGGGTGATGCCAAAATCCTAAAAACGACATTCGAGCAGAAAATGCTTGGTAAAGGCACAGCGGAGTGGAGAACTGTTATTCCTGCCAAAGGGAAACGTGTGCTTGAATATACCGTGCGTGCAAAAATCTATTGATCCGGCTGTTTTGTAAGAGTCTGAAAAGTCAATGTAAAGTCTAAAAACTCGCAAATCTCGAACGCTTGTAGGTTTTTCTTTGGGTCTACCCCGCCTCGGCCGATACGTTATCAGACGTCGCGAAAAGGCGGGGACTGCATGGGCAACGAAAAAAATATCCATCGGATTAGTCTGTTGAGCCCTGTCTGTGCTGCCCTTTTCTCTATTGCTTCATGTTCACCGGGATCCCCGAACGGCTCCGTCAGTCCCGGGCTGCGCAAGGCATCGGCTCAGGCACCCTGCAAATCAAATACGAGTCAACAAAAGTTGACTGGAACAGAGTTGGATTTGAGCAGCGGCACTGAAAAAGCCAACCTGGAAAACCTCGTCCAGTATGACTCTGGTGGTTACGTGACTGTCCGGTTCAATGGCGTTGCAACCGGCGAGCAAATTTTCGGAACAAGAGCAGGTAACCCGGAGGGCGTGATTGACGTTCTCAACATACCCTACTGTACTGCAGCAAAACCCAGGGTTACTGAGGAGCAGCTTAAGAGTTGTGTTAGCAGAAGTGTTTGGGAAATCTTTCAAAATGAAAAAAACACAGCAGCAAAAATAAAGGTTTTGAACTCACCTTGGAGCCCAAAGAGTTACTACAAAAATTGCACGGCTCAGGTGACTGTTGATGAGGGCGACAGAGAAGCAAAAAATGGGATGCAGCGTGTGCGGCTCTGGACTGCCGAACATTGCTATCAAGCCTCTTATGCAACCGATGTGGTTGCTCATATGTCAACTGCAATGGGCTCCGCTGGAAAAGCAACTGATGCCTCTTATATTTCCCTTCCTTTGAATCAAGTTGATGGCATGGAATATGCAAAGCGGGTTGTATCTCACAATGGTTCAGGAGATCGAAACGATACTCTTTTGAGACACAAGATTTTCATTCTTAGGTCATTAGATGGGCGCTCAGCAGATACATACGCGCGCTCCCTAACACAGGGGTGCCTCAAAAATATTGAGACATTGCCGACGGGGATACCTTCTACTCGGTTCAAGAACGTCGATTGTTTTACGACGGCGGATCTTGCTACGTTCAAAGCCTCGATCTCATTATTGGCTCTGTCTGATCGAGGAGCTGGCAAGATACGTCCTGAGGAAAAAGCGTTTTCGGCGGATAAGCTACAAAGCAATCGTCGCAGCGCGATTGCGCGAATTATTAAGCTTGACAAGCAGCGTTCGAATCTTCTTGAGTCTACGGCTCAAGCTTTCAATGTAAATTTAAAATTCAGTTTTACGGACAGTATTTGGTTTGTGCGTCGTATTGTTAGCTTTGAACAAATGATTACTGCACAAATGGATGGGGTTCAAGCGTCGCGGCGATACGAGGCCATGGAATACGAGCTGAGTGAACAGAGGAAATCTGGACAGGAGGTTTTATCATCACCACAACAGCTCCAGTCTCTGCAAAATTATTTCAAGGAGGTTAACGTTGGAATTCTTACAAAAGACTTCGATCTTCTCACAGGGGCCGATGCTGCCACTGACCTTATGCAATGTCACACGTTGTTATTTCAGCCTCCTTCAGCTGCAATTTTAGGTACTCGATTTATTGTAAAGTCCATTACTGGTGGAGACTACGAGTGCTCTTATAAACTCGCTCCACCAGATACTGCTCGCTTTGAAGAGTACCTGGTTGGTGTAAACAAAAATTTCGAGGAATTTGTGGCTCAGCGGGCGCAGGTCTTTCTCCTCTCCCGGCTGGGTAATAAAACTCTTCCCGATAGTCATCGTCTCAAGATTTTCAGCACAGATAGCGATTCTTTGGCGAGTTTGAAAATGGGTGCATCGATAACCAGAACGATGTTTGATTCTGCGACACTGCGAAAAAATCCATGGGCAGATGCACCAGAAGGAAATGTATATAGAAAATTTGCAGAAACCGCGCAAACTCTCATGAAGCAGGGATGTCGTTACTCCGGGTTTCTGAGTCGTGCTTTTCCTGTCTATGCGAACATCAGTACACCCGGTGGCTTGATGTTTCTGAAGCATCCTCTGCTTCCTGTTGGCGTGGGTGCAATAACGAATCCTATCGTTATCTATCCGATTGTAGCTGGACGATTCGGCTCTGCAGAGTTTGACAGCTCAATATGTGGTCAAGAAGCCAGAGTGGGATTTCAACCAAGTGAAGGCAAGGTTTTTGCGGGAGGCGTGTTCAAGCCAAAGAGTTCCGCTATTGGCTTGGAAACGGATGAGTCTGTTTTGAACTTGGCACCTGAACGCGCAGCGTATGAGTACATGGCGCGCCGAGTCGTGTATCGTTTTGAGTCATCCGAAGAGACTCGGAAAGTATTTCCCTCTGATAGCGGGATGGGGTGGACCTTCTTGGGTTTTCCCTCTTTTGCTCTCTCTTCTCACAACGGCGAATTGACCAACGGTGCCGTGTTCCCAGACATGCCTGATATCAACACGGCAGACCCCGATGCTGCAGCTCCTGTGGATGCACAAGGGCGTCCTATTTTGGGTTGCGACGGGCGTTGATTCCAACAAAAGCGTTCTTGGGCTGTCTGACACCTCTGCGGAGATGTCTATTTTTTTGACAACTTTCCGAAAACGGCAAGTCAAGAAAAATCTTTATTTTCGGGCTATTTCCGAAAAATCAGGTTGGCCTAATCATTGCTAAGAATCCCTCGTACTCCATCGTGCTTGAGAGTGAGGGAGAGTGTCATGATCAACAAGGCTATTTTTCAAAAGGTTCTTCCCATCACAGCCGCTGCGCTTGTCGCTGTTGCTGGCTGTGCAAAGAAGTCCGAACCTGTTGATTCTGAAGTTGCGTGGCTTGCAAGCTCTTCGCTTTCGAGTGCTGAAGTCAATAAAGCTCTGCGCTCACGCATTGCTTTCCGTGTTAACCTCAAAACAAACCGAGCAACACTTTACAAAAATGGTGTTGCTGTAGACCAGTGGAACATTGCCAGTGCTGATGTGAGTGGTGCCTACCATAATGGTGAAACTCAATTCACACCAACCGGTATTTACGCGGTAGATGATCTGCAAATGTGTCCAGCATGGTACCCGCGCAAGCCAATCAATCCAGCCACTGGTCGCGAAGTTCGCAGCGAGGCTGAGCGCGCTGCTGTCTTTGCAAACAACCCTTCTATTTATGGCCCGTGCGGAGCACGCAATCCGCTCGGACGTTATGTGCTTTGGTTCCATGGTGCATATGGTCTGCATGGCAATTCCAACGAGAGCATTCTTGAACTCCCCACGGCTAATGAGCGGCGCGTTTCAGGCGGTTGCATTCGCAACCCTAATTCTAAGATTAAAGAGGTTTTCAGCGGGATCTTGAATACGTTCGGTGAGCTGTCTTCTTTCCGTGGCAGCGTTGCATCGATGGAAGCGCGCCCCATGAATCAGCGCTGGACTTTGACCAAGTCAGTTGCTTCGCTAAACATGCGCGTGGTTGTTGGAAACTGGCCAAATGATCCGGCTCTCAATTCCACTGTGGATGGGCCTGCAGCTCCAGTGGTCACACCAAAGCCAGAAGTCACGAAGCAGCCCGAGCGGGCTCCTGCTCCCGTTGCAACTGCAACACCCACTGTTCCTCCGGTTCCCGAGTCTGTTCCGGCGCTCAAGCCAAACAAACAATCTTGTTACATTGGCTCGGTCGATCAGGAGAGCAATATTGCACCTGTTTACTCCAGCGTTCCCAGTCCCACGGCAACAGTCTCGTCGTTCTATCGCAACGGTTGGCCTGTCACCGTATGGGCTGAGGTTGAGGGAACAAACTTTGTGAAAGTGAATCGGGGTTACCTCGATAAGAAATATCTGACCCGCTGTGCACCTGTACCCGAACTCTGACCGGTTGCCGTAAATGGCATTCAATGGCAATCATAGAGGGAGTCATCCCTCTGTGATTGCCTTTTTATTTTTTGGAGAATCGAATGCTGTTTCAGCTTTCGCCGTTGCTTCGTATCGGAGTGTGTTTGGGACTTGGTGTTGGTCTTATAAGTGCGGCAGGTGTTGCTGTTGCTCAAAGTGAGAACACGCCATCTGGAGCTTTACGCCGAAGCAAGAAGGTCGCACCTCAGCCACAGCCGGTGACTGCCAAAGAGGGCGAAACCATCGACGAGGAAACGGAAGCATCCCAAGGAGCGAAACCTGCGCAGCAGCCTTCCATTTTCTTCCCGGATTGGAAGCCTAACGCTCCCGGCTTTGGTCTGCGTCCCGTTCTTGGCTTTCAATACAGTTCTGATTCCCGCTCTGGAGCCAAGGTTGGTCAGGGGGAGTTTGGGCTCTATGCATTCGCCAAGGGAATTAATGTTGTTCCTGGAAATCCGGGTTTGCAGTTTGAACCAGGCTTTGGATACGCGCTCGGCGCTGCAACTGTGCAGCAGCCTGGGGAGCGCGAGAAATCAGGGAGCTATCGGCGTATTTGGGGCGGCCTCCAGGCTCCCGTTTACTACCGTTTCGTGCGCCAGCTCTTCGGTGTGAATTATGGTCTTGTTTCCGGAGGTCCGCTTCCATTGGCACGGCGCTTTCAATTCGTGAGTGATACGGGGGTGGCGGTGCTGCCACACATCTCTGCGCACTATACTCTGACCTACGATCGCACCTTCGGCGATGGTTCCGCTGCGCCAGAGCTCAACTCCTACGATCATTGGCTGCATGGGCGTTTGTCTGCAGGATTTCTTAATTTCTTTATTGATGCAGGCCCAGGGTTTTCAACTTCAAAACTGTCGCAATCGACAGAGTCTTTGAAAGTGAATTCTTCATCTTCGGAAACGTATTTGCTTGCCCGCTCTGGACTCGATCTTTTTACCGATAAAATCGGTTTAGATGCCCAAGCGAAATATATTTTCTCATCCACAACAGAGAGTTCGTTTGAGAGTGGCTCTGTGCGCTCACCACTCGATGACCTCGGTGGCGATGCGCGGCGTGTTGGGCTTCCTGAAGATAGCTTCCATGCGAGTGTGTTCTTTGGTTTGCGACGTGTCTTTGCGGGTGTGGGAATCGGTTGGCGCTATACGCTTGAGATTCTCAACATGAACGAGCGCAACAACACTAAGCAGCAGAAAACCGAGAGCAACGGTCTTGGCATTTTTGCCTCTGTGAATTTCTGAAACGGCTTTGTCGGTGTCAAGTTCTTCGACACCCTTGAAGGCATAGGAAATTAATAAAATCTGAATCTTATGCGTTGGCGCAGTGTTTGCTGCTCGTTAATAAACACAGCGTGCGGAGGTTCAGAATGAAGTTTCAGGTTGTTGCTCTTATGGCCGCTCTTCTTGTTGGTTGCGGTTCGGCTCAAGACCAAGAGGCTTTGAATTCCGAGGTGGCATCACTCTCCAGCACCAATTTGCGTGTTGAGTGCTTCAAATCAATCGAGGCGCGCGATGTTGTTTTGCGTGATCGCCTCACGCTGATTGTGCAAGGTAAGTCTGTGAAGCTCACCCGCCTGCGAACTGAGAAAAGAGCGGATAGAAGTTTCTCGATCAGTGATACGCTCACGGGTTCCAACAATACGATTTACGATGGTGCGGTGGTGAAAAAGACTCACGTACGGATGCTGCTCACTCCTGCTGAGCATGTAAAGAACAACAATGGGCAGAGCACTTCAGCACAGCTCCGGCATGCATTGATTGAGTACTCTCAAGGTAAAGTTAAAGTGACAGACCCTGATACGAAGATTCTTCTGAGTCACGAGAATTGTCGTACTGCCTCTTTTTGATCCGGAAACCGAAGAACATTTCGTTTAGCCTCTTCTCTTAAACAAAGAGTCAAACCACTGACGCCCGAGAGTGCCTGACCAGCGCCTCGGGCTTTCGTAGGATGTTCCCACCCTCAGTTGAAAAATGAAGCGTGGTGGAGACAGTGGCGATGGCGGTGAAGAGCAACGATGTTGTGCAGCAGATCAAGAAATATCCTGGGCAAAAGGTTAAACTGGCAGTTGTTGACATCGATGGCATCCTGCGCGGTAAAGTGATTCACATGAAAAAATTTGAGTCAGTTGCACAGGGCGGACTTGGTTTCTGCAATGTTGTACTGGGCTGGGACTCGAACGATGTTTGCTACGATAACGTTGCGTACACAGGCTGGCACAGCGGCTATCCCGACGCTCAGGTCTTTTTGGATCTGAACACTTACCGCACGGTGCCCTGGGATCACGATGTCCCCTTCATTCTGGGTGATTTCTGGAAAGCACCGGGCGAACCTTTGCCTCTGTGTCCGCGCAATCTTCTCAAAAAGATCCGCACGCAGGCAGAAAAGGCGGGATTCCAGGCATTCTTCAGTCAGGAATTCGAATGGTTCAATTTTATGGAAAGCTCCGAGAACCTGCATGAGAAGGGTTTTCATGAACCCGAGACTCTCTCCAAAGGCATGTTTGGATACTCTTTACTGAGACCAATACAAAACAACGGTTTCTTCAACGACCTGTTCGATCTGCTCAATAAATATAATGTTCCGCTTGAGGGTCTGCACACCGAAACAGGACCTGGTGTTTACGAAGCGGCACTCATTTACAGCGATATTCTTGAAGCTGCCGATAGAGCAGTTCTGTTTAAGGGAGCAGTCAAGGAGATCGGGAGCCTGCACGGCATTACGCCGACGTTCATGGCGAAATGGAATGCGTCACTTCCCGGGAGTTCCGGGCACGTGCACCAGAGCCTCTGGAAGAACGGCAAGAATATTTTCTTCGATGCCAAATCTCCCGATCGCATGAGCCAAATGATGAAACATTACATGGCAGGCGTGCTGCACTGCATGCCACACCTGACTCCCATGTATGCACCTACGGTGAATAGCTTCAAGCGCTTGGTTGAGGGTGCTTGGGCACCCACCACTCTCACCTGGGGAATCGATAATCGTACAACCGCGCTGAGGGCTCTTCCTGGATCCGATAAATCCACACGTCTCGAGTTACGCGTTGTCGGTGCAGATGCAAACCCTTATCTGGCGATGGCTGCATCTCTGGCTTCTGGTCTTTATGGAATCAAGCACAAACTTCCGTTGAATGTGAAACAGAGCAAAGGTAACGGCTACGCCGATAAATCTAATGGCACCTTACCTCGAAATCTCTTCGATGCGGCCACCGCAATGCGCGATTCCAAGCTTGCCAAAGAGCTTCTCGGTGCGGAATTTGTAGATCATTTTACCAACACAAGACTTTGGGAGTGGCGCGAGTATTCAAAGGCTGTCACCAACTGGGAAATGAAACGTTACTTTGAGATTATTTGAGGAGAATGGAATGAACTGGACCGGTCGCTATGGTTATAATTTCCCGACGTCCATCCGCTTTGGCGTGGGAGTCATCGAAGAACTCGCTCCCTATTTGCAAACGCAGGCGCTAAAGCGCCCACTGCTGGTCTCAGATAAAGCGGTCGTGCAGTTAGACTTTTTCAAAAAGGTGATTGCAGGCCTCGAAAAGGCGGGGCTGTCGCCAACGGTTTACTCTGGTATCTCCAAGAATCCGGTTGAGTCAGATGTTCATGCAGGAGTGGAACACTTTCATAAAGAAAAATGTGATTCTGTGATTGGACTGGGCGGAGGTGCAAGTCTTGATGTTGCCCGAGCCATTGTTCTCAAGGCTTACCACACGCGACCTCTGTTCGACTACGACGATGCTCTGGGTGGCGACAAGTACGTGACCGAAAAGGTGCCGGCATTCGTCACCGTACCAACAACAAGCGGCACGGGATCTGAGGTTGGCCGCAGTACAGTGATTGCAGAAAATACGACACACAAAAAGCGTATTTTGTTTTCTCCGCGACTGATCGCCAACAAGGTTTTCGCCGATCCGGCTTTGTCGGTTGATTTGCCTGCACATGTGACAGCTGCAACAGGAATGGATGCCTTGACCCATAACGTTGAAGCCTTTCTCTCCAAGGGTGTATCGCCTCTGTGTGATGGTATTGCCGTCGAGGCAATACGTTTAATTTCCGAGTCGCTTGAGAACGCTACGAAGAAGCCGCATGACCTTGAGGCGCGAGCGAAGATGATGATTGCGTCCTTGATGGGGGCAACTGCCTTTCAGAAAGGACTCGGTATCATTCATTCCATGGCTCATCCGCTTTCAACAGTTTTCGATACACACCATGGTCTCGCAAATGCTGTGATGATGCCCTACGGACTGGAATTCAATAAAGACGTTTGCGCGGAGAAGTATGAGTATCTCGAGAAAATTCTTGGAACCTCGAATTTCATTGCATGGGTTCGGGATCTCAACAATCGCGTGGGTATTCCTTCTTCTCTGAAGGCAATGAATTTGGATGCTGGCAAAGTTCAGGAGCTCTCTGACTTGGCTATCGACGACGCTTGCCATCATTGCAATCCAAAACCCGTCACGCATGCTGACTTTGAGCGTCTTTTTAAGCAGGCGTTTCATGTGTGATGGATGCTTTTGAAGATGGCTAAATCAGGGAGACACCTTGATGCTTAAAATTGGCCTCAGCGCCTGTTTCATGTATCCCGACCCTGCGCGTGTTGTCTTTGGTCATAAGAGTTTGACCTATATGGAAAACGACATGGCACGATACGTTGCGCGCGAAGGTGTCATGCCGGTTCTTATTCCTGATCTGCCGCGTGAAAGACTCTTGCCCATTCTTGAGCAGCTCGATGGAATTGTTTTTCAAGGTGGGGCAGACCTTTGTCCTGAAACCTACAATGAACCCTATTTAGACAAAGCTCGTTGGCCAGGAGATCGTCATCGTGACCTTTATGAGCTAAGCCTGGCGGACTTTTTCTTCAAAAAGGGTCTACCCATTCTTGGTATTTGCCGTGGCTTCCAGCTTTTGAATGCGTACTTTGGTGGAACTTTGCATCAGGACATCGGTACTGAAATACAGACAATCACCGAACACCGCAATGCTCAGACGTACGATAGAGTGCATCACGGTGTTCGTTTGAGCCATGGTGGTTGGCTAGAGAGCATTTACGGAAAGAATGAGCTTGAGGTGAATTCTGTGCATCACCAGTGCATCAAAAATATTGGTAGTGACCTTGTTGTTGAGGCGCGCAGTGGCACTGATGGCATTATTGAGGCGTTTACTTATTTGGGTTTGAAGAAGAATTTTGTTGCCGCGATTCAGTGGCATCCTGAATTTTCTCCAACATTGAATGGTGTGGTCGACGATCCTGAGCCTATTTTCTCCAGTTTTATGAGTGCTGTCGTCGCGGCGAAGATTAAGTCGCGTTGAGTTTAAAACACATCACAGGAGCATAAGATGCAGATTTTGAATCCAGCAACAGGTGAATCGATCGGGCGTGTTGAGGCCGATGACGCAGCTTCTGTACGTGAAAAATTTGCAGTGGCGCGTGATGCGCAACCTGCTTGGGCTACTCGACCTCTGCAGGAGCGTGTGTTGCTTGTTAAACGCTTCGGTGAGCTCCTCAAGCGCGATCTTGAGCACGTGGCACGCGATATGACTCTTGAGATGGGTAAACCACTTCAGCAGGCGCGCAACGAAGTGAATGGGAGCCTCAACAAGATTCGCTTCTTCACCGAGGAGGTCGAAAAGACTCTCGCTCCAGAAAAAGTACGGCAAGACGGTAACACGGAAGAGATTCTTGCGTTCGACCCGCTGGGTGTCGTGTTAAACATTTCAGCATGGAATTATCCAATTCTCGTTGGTTTCAACGTTTTTCTTCCTGCACTGCTGTGTGGCAATGCGGTTGTCTACAAACCTTCCGAACACGCTACACTCACAGGGCTTCACCTGACTCGTCTGCTGCATGAAGCAGGCATTCCGCAGAGCGTTTTTATCGCTATTGTGGGTGATGGCGTTGTGGGAGCTGAACTGCTTAAGCTTCCCTTTGACTGTGTTGGTTTTACCGGCTCCTTCGCCACGGGCAAGAGAATTTCGGAGACTCTGGCAGGCCGTATGACACGGCTCATTATGGAATTGGGCGGCAAGGATCCTCTCTATGTGACTGAAGAATGCGGTGACCTGGATGCTGTAGCAGATGCCGTTGCAGAGGGTGTTCTCTACAATAATGGCCAAAGCTGCTGCGCTGTTGAAAGGGTTTATGTGCATGAGAAGATTCACGACGCTTTTGTTGAGAAGTTGAAGGCTAAAATGCAGTCGTGGAAGGTGGGTGACCCACTCGACCCATCAACGCTCTGTGGTGCGATCACTCGGCAAAGTCAGATTCCGTTTTTGCAAAATCAGGTTGACGACGCCATCGCTAAAGGGGCGAAGCTTGTCCTTGGTGGTAAAGCACTGGAGGGCAAGGGGCAGTTTTTTCCACCCACACTTCTTCTGAATGTAAATCATAAAATGGACATCATGCGGGAAGAGTCTTTTGGGCCGATTATTGGTGTGATGAAGGTGAAAGACGATCACGAGGCTGCGCAGCTGATGAACGATTCTGAGTATGGCCTAACGTCGTCGGTGTATTGTAGAAACCTTGAGCGTGGAAAAAGAATCTTGGCTCAAATCAACACAGGGACAGGATACTTGAATTGCTGCGATCGCGTTTCAGCCTGGCTTCCTTGGTCTGGGCGCGGAGCCTCCGGTGTGGGGTCAACCCTTTCGAGGTTGGGTATTTATGCCTTCTGTCATGCGAAAGGGCTTCACGTTCGTTCTTAATGCGAAAAGACTTCTCGGTCTTAGTTTAATTTCAACCCCACGTTTCTCAAGTGATTATCGGAGTTGTTTAACTTTCAAATAAGAAGCTCCGATACTATCTATAGGAGGAACAAACGAGGGTGAATAAATGAAGTCATTTTTGAGTCTGTCTCTTGCGTTGATCGTTGCTCAGGGATGCGGCCAGCTTTCTCTCTCGGCGGAGAGCGATGCGAATAGAATTTCATCCGATACTCGCATCCCCGAGAAGAATGAGATGGTCTCAGTTGACTCTCAATTGGACTTGAAAGCTGCAGGGGACGAGAAGGCTGCGGAGGCCGTTGAGGCCGGAAGTGAAAAAGCTCCCGAAGCATCAGTGAGTGCAGACGCAGATAAAAAACTTGCCGCACTCAAGGTGAGCAGTGCAGCAGAGAAACCTTCTCTTGCCCGCGTCACTTTCCAGCTTCTGCCTGAGGCAGGTGTGGCGGATAAGTCACTGAGCGAGAAAGTCGTTCTTGAAGAGAAATTTCCTGCAGATGTTGGTGCAGCAAGCATCCAATCCAAATCTTCTTTAAAGTTGCGTCAGGAGCGTTCTTATAAAGTGACTGTCGAGCAAATTAAGGATGCAAAAGTTCTGCAGACAACCACACTGACTTTTGAATTCAAGAGAAAGTCGAGGCAAAAGCTTGAGATTGCAACGAGCCAGTTGAGCGGCGTGATGTTGCGCTACGGCAAGTCGAGCTCGGAGGTTTTGCGCGAATGCCCTGCGGGACAATTCATGAGTGGTATTGGTTTTAACGATATCCCCATTTGCCGCGTGGTTGAAGCGAGCGTCGCTCCGGTAGAAGCAGCCAAGAAGGCCACGCCTGCTGTGATTGCACCAGATGCAAAAGAGAAGGCCGAGGAAAAACCTACTGAGGAAAAGAAGGCAGCACAGTCGCTCCCGAGTTGCGATGCTCGCAGAAAGTGTGCACAAAGTCTTAAGGATAAGTTGATTCAGGTGTGAATCATTCGTACCCAAGAACATTTTATTATCGAACCGGGTCAACCTGACGTTGTCCCGGTTTTTCTTTGACTGCGTAAGAAAAGCAAAGTCGAGCTGTTTTTTGTTTTTTTTTGCACTACTTTCAGGAACTTGGAGACTTATTCTTTTGGGTTCGGATAAGTCGCCCGATACACACTGGGGGCGTTTATGACTTTGCAACGTCGTTCTATGCCTGCGGTAAGTTTGCTTTGGCTCGCATGCACTGTGCTGTGGGCCTGCAGCAATTCTTCACAAAACAACACACTGTGCGCCCCTACGAATTCTAACGTGAGTGCGCCCAGTCGGCTTTTGGAACTTGATTCTAACATCCAAAATGTAAAGGGAAGTGGCTCTGGTTACCTAGATATTGAAGCGATCGATGAATCCGGACGAGCCGTCCAGCGGCGTTGCAGTGTGATGCTTGCGCCCGATGAAAAAGATGCGAGTATCATCAAGGTTTGGACTGCGGTTCACTGCCTCTTCGATGCTGATTCTCTTGAGTTTGAAAACTCCAAATACACTCTGCACGTCTTCTACAAAAACGGGTATCTTCCGCTCCCCATTCAATTTGAGGAACTTGCGAAGCTGGGTAAAGCCGCCCGAGCTGTTGCGCCCGTTTTAAGTTCCTTTCCGGAGAAGGAACGTAATCGCTGGCGGTTCGCCTTGAGTGATGACAGTGTCCTGCCCTGTCAGGAACAAACCAAAGCGTTTGCAGCACAGCTCGGCTCTGCAAAGAAGAACATTGCCTGCTTTTCAAAAAATGAGCTGCGTTTGCTGCGAGGCAAAGTGCAGGCAACGGCGGAAACAGAGAAAAAGCTAAACGTCGTGCTCGATGCTGTTCGACAGCGGCGTGAGAAGACTCAATCTGCTCTTCCAGAGCTTGAGAAAAGATATCTTTCAGCTGTGGAGAGTTTCCGCCCCCTCTCAGCCAAGTTTCCTTTGTACATGCGCACCTATGGGTACTGGATGAATGACGTGCATTGCTCCACTCCAGATGTCGACCTCCCGAGTGATGCTGACGGTCGCAAAGAAACAAAGAATTTTTGTGAACAACGCGATCTTTACAAGATGGCAATCAAGCAAACTGTACCTGAATACTACTCTGACTTTGCAAAGGTCGCAGATGCAAAGCCAGCCAATCTTGTTGAGCTCAAGGCTCTCCATGGCTCCGTTTTCGGTTGTCAGCTCGAGAGCCTCGATGCGTTCACGGCTGGGGTTCCGGACGTATCCACAATTTGCGACCGAGAACGCCTAACGCGGATGGTCTGGGCAAAACTGATCAAAAGTGGAATTGCTTCATTCACCGATAATTCGTTCGCAAAGCCAGGAGTCTTTGGACTCACACGTGAGTCATATTTCACAATTCTGTTTAATAGCAGCCAAAGAGAGGGGGGGGCCTTAGCTGCAGCCAACACGCGGCAAGGTAACATTCTTGAGGTGTCTCCCTCCCTGGGAACATTGAGTCCGACAGAATTCAACAATCAGGTTATCCTACTGAATTTTGATAACCAAAATGGCCGTCTCAGGCTCAGCAAGAGCGACAGCGGCTCGATGCTTTCTGTTTTTGGTACGGTGCCCATCGCATCCCTGTCGACGCTCGATCAAGAACCAACGTCAGGGGGAACGAGCATCTTGCCTCTTCCCACTCACTCAGAGGACGAGGAACCAGTCGCGACAACATCTCGCTGCAAGTAAACTTCCCGCCTGTTTTATCAGTGCTTGGATTCGGTGCTCGAATTCGGAGTTGGGTTTTGGGCTTGCCGGCTTGCGCGAGCTAGACGGATGCGCTCGAATCGTTTTTCGAGTGCCTGCTGATTCGTTTCTATAGCCTTGCGTTTGCGTTCTTCAAGGCGGCGCGTTGTTTCTTCGGCGCAGTGGGGGCAGAACTCATTTTCGCGGTACAAAGGACTCTGCTTGTCTTCGGGTGAAAGGGTCGCCCAGCAGACGTAACACATGTCATGCTCTGTTTTCTTGAGTCCGCTGTTTACAGCGACGCGGTGGTCGAAAACGAAACAATCACCTTGATAGTGGTTGTCGCCCCGCATCTGTTTGGTTTGTTCGAAATACTTAAGGATTCCGCCCTGAATTTGGTACACTTCGTCGAATCCAACTTGGCGCATGTAGGCTGTTGCTTTTTCGCAGCGGATTCCTCCGGTGCAGAACGTCACGACGCGTTTGTTCTTGTTTTGAAGGAACTGCTGCTCGACCCAGCTCGGGAATGTTCTAAATGTGCGTATGTCTGGAACGATAGCGTTCTTAAAAGTTCCGAGTTTGGTTTCGTAGTCGTTGCGGGTGTCGAGGAGAATGACCTCGTCACCGTTGTCGAGCCACTGTTTGAGGGTCTTGCCATCAACGTGCTTCCCAGTGAAGTGTTCTGGGTCGATACCCGAACGCCCCATGGTGACGATTTCCTTCTTTTGTTTGATGAGCATCCGTGAGTAGGGGTTGAACTCGCTCGTGGAAAGCTTGAATTCAATATCAGCAAAGCGCTCGTCGTTTTGGCAGTATGAAACGAACTTTTGTGCAGATTCGGGAGTTGCCGCAACATATCCATTCACACCTTCGCAGGCGAAGATAAGCGTTCCCTTCATGTCGAGCCCGCTTGTCAGGACACGGAATGCCTCGGCCGTTGCGGGCACATCCTCAATCCGGACAAATTTATAGAAGGCAAGGTTGTGAAAGGTTGTCATGGCACTGCTCCCGTGCTGGCTCAGGCGTTCATCTCGGCAAAAAGTTTTTCGAGCAGGTCTTTATCTTTGCGTTCCCATGCTTCGAAAACGCGGCGTGCTTCGCGGTTGACAAGCGCTTTGGTGCGGAAAAACTCGCCGAACTCATTCTTCTCTTTGAGTGTGCGCAGAACCTGAACGTTGGCAGCCTCGATCATGAGGATGCTCGCGCCGCGGCGCAGGATCATGTTGTTGAGTTTCCATTCAAGTGAAACTGCCATTGAATTGAAGGCCATGGGTGCACTCCTTGCCTGAAGTTTAACGTTTTGGGGTCATACTCCAGAGGGTCAAGTGCCGCAAGAGAAGGAATTTTGTGGTTTTTTTAGGTTATTTTGGGGGGTTGTGTTTGATTCCTGGCTGCATCCCGGAAAAGTGACGCCTGTGGTCAGGGTTGCCGGGTGCCAGGAATCTGGTCTGCGTATCCTGAGAGGAGCACGTCTGCGTCCCTTCATGTTTTTCGAAGGGGCATATCAGGAGGGTTTCAGGGGTGGCGACCAAATACACGGGTCCACAGAAGGCAGCCATTCTGCTCCTCGCTTTCGGTGAGGAAATCTCAGCTGAGATTTTCAAGCAGATGAATGAATTCGAGATTAAGCGTGTCGGTAGCGCGATGAGCCGTCTCGGTCGTGTGGATGGAGAAACGATCGATGAGGTGATGGAAGAGTTCTATCACGTTTTGCAAAGCAACAAAAAATACTTTTTCGGTGGCAATGAGTTCACCAAAAAACTCCTTGAAACTGCTTTTCGCGACGGTCAAGCAAATAACTATATTGAAGACCTTGCACTTGAGACCGCTGCCACCCTTGAGTCTCTGGAACTCATCGATTCCAAAATGCTCTCAAACATTTTGCGCAACGAACATCCGCAGACTATAGCCCTTGTTCTCGCGCATCTGGAGCCAAAAAAGTTCGGTGAGACTCTCAAGCTCTTACCAGACAGTTTGCATACAGAACTGATTCTGAGAATCTCCCGTCTTGAGGCAGTCTCGCCTGAACTTATCGATGAAATTGATGATGTACTGCGTGGCGAAGTGCAGCGTATGGGTAATGTCACTCAGCAGCAGATTGGTGGTGTGACACCTATCGTTGAAATGCTCAACATGATGGACAAGGCGACCGAAGAAACCATTCTCGACCGCCTTGAAGAGCGTGATCCAGACCTCACGGAAGAGATTCGTAAGAAGATGTTCACATTCGAAGACCTCATCAAGATTGATGACCGAGGCATTCAGGGCATCATGCGCGAAGTTAAGATGGAACAGCTTAAGCTGGCCATGAAGACGGCGTCCGAAGGTGTCAAGGAGCTTCTCTTCAAGAACATGTCCTCTCGTGCTGCAGAGTCACTGCGCGAAGAAGTTGCGAACGCAGGCCCTGCAAAGATCACTGACGTCGAGGCGGCGCAGCAGGGTATTGTGCAGATCGCTCGGCGCCTTGCCGATGAAGGCAAGATCGTTATCGCAACAAGTGGTGAAAACGCTCTGGTGTAACGCTGCCAATCCTGGAAGGATGATCGCGCATGACTCGTGGACGTCTGGTAAAGAGAGCAGAGCAAGACAAGCTTTCTGGTATGCAGGTTGAGAATTATCCATGGAAGGATTTCACAACCGACAGCATACTGCTGCCCGACAACCCGCGTAAAACAGTCGTTCTCGCGCAGAGTCATCCCCAACAGGAATTGAAGCGCAAAGTTCAAAAGCCACCAGAATTTTCACGCACATTCGGCTCGCCCGCAAAGACACTCTTGCCGGAAGACATGACGGCCGAATTCTTGGCAAGTCAGGAGGAACTGCGGCAACGCAAGCGTCGTATGCAGATGGATGAAGATGAGGCTGTTGCTCTCGAGATCCTCGACATCACCGAAGAAAACTCTGAAATGGGAAGCGCCGGCGCTGTTGCTGAAGGCGGACAAATGAGTCCCGGAGAGGCGAATGCAGATGCTGCAGCTTCCGTCTCCAAACCTGGCGCGAGAGCTGCGACTGGTCCAGATATCAGTGACCTCAGTAAGCTAGCCGCGCAAAATAATCGTGGCTTTGGCGACAGCGCGTTGTCCTTTACGGAAAGTGGAGCTGGTCTGGAAGACGTCGAGGCTCGTATCCGTGATGCTTATGAGAGTGGCTTTGCGAAGGGACGCACCGAAGGAGAGAGCGCTGGTTATCAATCTGCGTTGCAAGAATATGAAAATAAGTCTGCTGAGCCTGCAGATGCTAGCCAAGTTCCTCTCCAGACTTATGAGCAGGGGCTTGACCAGGGGCTCGAGCAGGGCAGGGCAGAGGGACGCGACCAAGCACTTCAAGAGGCTGAAGAGAAATACAACCATTCTGTTGTTCTATTCACACGCGCCTTGTCGGAGCTTCAGCATCTCAAGGGTGAATTGCTCTCCACAGGTCGTGAAATTTTTGCAGAGATTGCTCAGATCTGCGCAGAGCGTGTGCTGCGGCAGAGCGTCAAGTTAAATGACGAAGCTTTGCGGAGCGTCTTTGAGGCTGCAACGGCACAGTTTCAGAAGCAAGATGAGCTCAAAATTGAGATGCATCCCGAAGATCTCGCACGCATCGAGCCACAATTGGCTGAAGAGCAGCGGAAGCATTTCCGATTGGTTGCTAACACCTCACTTCAGCGCGGCGATCTTAAGATTGAAGCCAACAACGAGGTTGTGTCTCTCGATCTTCACAGCACTGTTCAGCAGATGATTGATTCCTTAAAAGATGATCTTTTCGACGCGAGCAAAAAAGACGACAGCACCGAAAAAGCAGGGTGACCCATGTTTTCAGCGAATGCGCTCCAGAAGCTTCGGCAGGCCAGACCTGCCCTCGCGCGTGAACCTCTCGTTCTCGACAAGCTCGGTAAGGTGCTTGAGGTCGTCGGTACGGTTGTTGAGGCTGCGCTTCCGGGCGCGCCGCTGGGCGCTCTTGTGCGGATTTTTGATCAGCGCAAGAGCTACAGCATTGATGGCGAGGTGGTCGGCTTTCGCCGGGATCGTGCTCTTATCATCCCCTTTTCTGATCCAACCGGTGTGTGCGCCAATGCTCTGGTTCAGTGCGTAGAGCGTGAACCAAAAATTCGTGTCGGTGCTCATCTCATTGGCCGCATTGTCGATCCCTATCTGCGTCCGATGACCGGAGATCCAATTCCGCCTCTTGCAGGTGTGCCTTGGTCTATTGTTCGTGAACCTTTAAATCCCCTTTTGCGCCGCCGTATCCATGATCCTCTGGATTTGGGCGTGCGGGCAATGAACACCATGTTGACTTGTGGTGAGGGGCAGCGCGTTGGAATTATGGCCGGTTCAGGTGTGGGAAAGAGCGTGCTTTTGGGCATGATTGCGCGCTATACGCAGGCAGACCTCAACGTCATTGCTCTGATTGGTGAGCGGGGACGGGAGGTGCGCGAGTTTCTCGAAGAGAACCTTGGTCCAGAAGGCCTTGCTCGCAGCATCGTTGTTGTTTCAACGGGCGATCAAAGCCCGCTGGCTCGTATTCGTGCTGCACATGTTGCAACTGCGATCGCCGATTTTTTTCGACAGGGCGGAAAAAAAGTGTTGCTGATGATGGACTCCTTGACCCGCGTTGCGATGGCTCAGCGTGAGATTGGGTTGGCTGTGGGTGAGCCTCCCACCACCAAGGGCTACACACCATCAGTCTTTTCGATGTTGCCACGTCTGCTCGAGCAGGCTGGAAATTCCGACAGTGATGGTTCTGTGACCGGGATTTATACTGTTCTTGTTGATGGCGATGATTTCAATGATCCGGTCACCGATGCTGCGCGAAGTATTCTCGATGGCCACGTAAATCTCTCTCGCCAACTCGCTGCTCGAAATCACTTTCCTGCAATAGATATTCTAACGAGTGCAAGCCGCGTGATGGTTGATATTACCGATGACCGTCACCGCAACGCAGCGGGGCAGATCCGCGAGTGGATGGCTACCTATCAAAAGAATGAAGACTTGATCAACATTGGTGCATATAATCAGGGAACGAACCCGAAAATCGACAAAGCGATACAAATGCAGAGTCGCATTGATTCTTTCCTGAGTCAGGGAAGAAATGAGATCTCAAACTACTCTGAATCACTTGAACGGCTCTTTGAACTCACGGAGCTTGAATGAGTCGATTTGTTTTTAGGCTACAGCGCGTTCTTGATATCCGCATTCAGGCTGTGGATGAAGCGCAAACCTATTTGGAGAACTGCCGCAAAGTCGTATCCGAACTGCGCCGTATGTTGCTTGAAGAACGCGATTTATATCTTTCCGAGCGTGACACTTTGAATGAAGCTATCCGCAGCGGTGAGACCTTCAAATATCCAATGTTCGAGCAGAGTTTGGAGAAGCGTAAGTCGAGAATGATGGAGCTTCTTGAGGCAATCAGGGTTGCAGAGTCAGACGTCGACATTGCTGAACAGCATCTTCTCGTCTGTCGAAGAAATCTGAAAGTCTTGGAAAACCTGCGCGACAAAAAGCAGGCCGAGCACGTTGATTTGCAGGAGCGAAAAGAGCGAAAGTTTCTCGATGAACAGGCAACCCTCAGGCATGCGCTTTCCGTTTATGATTCCTCAAGGGAGTGAGGTCGTGTTATGAAGTCCCTCCATCTGCTTTTCGCAGCAAAACTTATTGCTCTCGCTGGGCTCGGGGGCTTCATGTATGCAAATCATCAAGCCAAGGCAGAGGATTCCAAAGAGAGCCCCGCCGCAGCGGGCAAGGACTCTGAGTCTTCTGGGAAGCTCCCAGAGATTCCCGAAAATGGGCTCACTCTCTCGCGTGCGGCTGAAATTCGGAATCAGTTGCTGTTGATGCGAAAAGACGTGGAACAAAAGATCGAGAAGCTTAACGTTGCTCGCCAAGGATATGATCGCTCCAAAGGCGAAGTTGAGAGCAAACTGAAGAGAATTGAGGAAGAACGCAAACTGCTCGAGGAAACACTTCAAAAAGAGCGCAAAGCAAAAGATGAACGCCTTTCTGAAACTTTAGAGTTCATCTCCAAGATGGAGCCCAAAAAAGCTGCTCCATTGATCGAAACCATGGACAGAGACCTTGTGATGCAGCTTTTGCGTAAATTGCCTCCACGCCAGGTCACAAAACTTCTTGAGTCCGTGAATCCGAAGAAAGCAACCGAAATTCTTGAATACTATACTCGTATCCGCTCGGGCCGGGAGTATGAGCTGTTGCGTGAAATGGGTCTGTGTGCAACGGACACCGAGGAGGGAACAAATGACAAGTCGAAGACCGACAAACCAGGCCCCACAGGGCAAACCCCGGGCACCGCGCCCATCCCCGTTGCAGCAGACTCCGGACAGGCCGCAGCAAAGGCAAAGGAGCCAGGTGCCGACACCGCGCCCCCAGCCGAGACAGGATCTGCCGCTGCGAAATCAAAGGAGCCAGGAGGCGAGCCAGCGTCCGACACCAAGGAGGCCTCTGCAGCGGGAGCCGCAGCGACACCGGCCGCAGTTGTACGATAATCAGAACGCGACCTTTTTTGTGAGCACCATCCATGGCCTCGAGCAGGAGCTTGCCGACGAAATCTGCGAGCTAGCTCAGGATCTCGGAATCCAATTGACCGAAAATCCTGTGGTCGCGAGCGCAGGGGTTTACGTACGCGGCCCTTGGAGCTTTTGCTTGGCCATGAATTTGGGTTTGCGGTGTGGGAGCCGCGTGCTGTGCGAGGTTCTTGAGATGGACGTGCGCTCTCTTGAGGACGTCTACAATGCAGTACTTGGCCTGAAATGGGACACATTATTCGATTCTGAAATGACGTTTTCGGTTCAGTCGAGCTCAAGTGATACCTCGATCAAGTCGAATGCTCTCAATTTGAAAATCAAAGATGGCATTGTTGATGCATTCAAAAGAGCTCTCGGGCGGAGACCCAACGTTGACAAGGAAAGCCCCCAGGTTCGGATCATGGCTCGCGTGCACCGCGGGCTGTTGTCGGTGAGTCTCGATACCACAGGTGTACCATTGGCTATGCGCGGCTACCGCAGTGCAACTCATGATGCTCCTCTGAGCGAGCTTCTCGGAGCTGGTTTGTTGCGGATGACTGGGTGGCAGAAGCTCTGCCGGGAATTGAGAAAAGAAAATCCAGAAAGGGTGTACTTTTCAAGGGTGGAAACTCACCAAAATCGGTCAGCTGAACAGCAGGAGAGCGGCAAGGAATCCGCTGGCGAACTCAAACGACGCATCCCCGAGGCCATTGTGCTTTCGCCGGATTTGATAGATCCCATGTGCGGCACTGGGACTTTCGCAATTGAAGCTGCATTGCAGCTGCTCAATCGCCGCCCGCAGCTCGATCGCGCAGGTTTCGCCTATGAGTATCTCAGTGTGATTCCATCTTCAGTTCTCAAACAAGAAGATAGAATTCGCCGCAGTCTTCGCGCTCAGGAGCTTTCACTTCTCGATGCATTCAAGAAGGTTGCTCAGTACAGAAGAGACGCAATGGGACAGAACACGCCGAGCGATGCTGTTTCACCATTTTTGCTGTGCCGCGATACCGACTCGAGCGCGATTTTGGCGGCAAAAAAGAATGCAGAGAATGCAGGCGTAACAAAACTGATTCAGTTCGAAAAAGGAAATGTACTGGGGCTTGAGGTTCACGCTCCCGCGGGCGTTGTTGTCATGAATCCTCCCTATGGCGTGCGCCTCGGAGAGGAGGAACAACTCAAAGGCCTCTACAAAGAAATCGGTGATACGTTGAAAAAAGAATGCAAGGGGTGGCAGGCGTGGATTTTGGCCGGCAGCACCGCTTTGGGCGGCTCAGTGGGGCTCCGGCCAACTCGCCGCAAGAAGGTCTTCAACGGCGGTATCGAGTGTCTGTGGTTACAGTACGTCCTCTTTTGAGACACGGTGCAGCTTGATTAGGTTGGTCGGCTGCATCGAGGCCAATGGTATGCCACCCGTGATGACCAACAAATCGCCCTCTTTTGCCATTCCTTTTTGAACTATCGACTTTGCAATCTCGTGCAGGGCACCGTCGGTATCGAAGAACATAGCATTCTGCAGTCCGCTTACCCCACGCACCAAGCTCAGTTTACGCACCACATCGGGACGCGGGCTGAGCGCAATGACAGGAACCTGTGGCCGATATTTGGCAACTGTGCGCGCGATATTGCCCGTCAGGGTTAGGCACACAATTGCAGCTGCTTTACAGGCATCACCGAGCTCCGCTGCCGTGCGGGCGACCACTTCTGGGGTCTTGTTTGATGTGAACAAACGAGCGTTCTCTTCGCCTGGGAGAAGCATCCCCGAATTTTCAACACGTGCAAGAATGTCGCGCATGGTATTGACCACATGGCTGGGGTGACGCCCCGACGCTGTTTCGCCTGAAAGCATGGTGGCGTCAGCAAGGTCGAAAACCGCGTTCGCAACGTCAGAGATTTCAGCTTTGGTCGGCACATGGTTTTCGATCATGGAGTCGAGCATCTGAGTGGCAACGATAACGGGTTTGCCATGGGCGCGTGCCGAGCGCACAATCTTTTTCTGGAAAGCCGCGACGTTTGCAAAGCCACATTCGACACCAAGGTCTCCGCGCGCAACCATCACCGCGTCGGTGACAGTGCAAATTTCGTCGATGTTCTCAACCGCGCTGAGCATCTCGATTTTTGCAACCACCGGGATATCCGAGCCCAGTGCGCGCAACATCTGCTTGAGCTTTTGCACATCGCCGGCTGTGCGCACAAAGGAAAGTGCGACATAGTCAACACCCTGTGCGACACCGAAAAGCAAGTCGCGCGTGTCTTTCTCAGTTGTTGATGGAATAGAAAGATTGCTGTCGGGGAAATTTACGCCTTTACGAGACTTCAACAAGCCACCGTGAACAACTTCACAGTCAACGAGGCCATCACGGATGCCCACGACCGTCATTCCGAGCAGGCCATCGTCGAGAAGAATCTGCGCACCGACGTGAGTATCAGCAGCCAGCTCGCGGTAATCGATGGGAATGTTGTCGTCGGTCTGCTCTAGTCCGAAAACAAGCGTGATGTGTTGTCCCTTTGTAAGAGTGGTTGACCCTCCACGCAACTTTCCGACGCGGATTTTTGGTCCTTGCAGGTCTTGCAAAATAGCTACCGGCTTGTTTTTTTCGCGGGATAGTTCGCGAATGTATGCAATGTTTTGTGCATGGGTTGCGTGTTCACCATGCGAAAAATTAAGCCGTGCGACGTTCATTCCAGCATCAATGAGAGCGGAAATGCTTTCTCGGTTGCTGCTCGATGGACCCAGAGTGCAGACGATTTTCGTGCGCGTGTTGTTGGTTGCCGATGTCATTATTCGGATTCTCCTTCACCTTTGGGGAGCAGCGTCTTTTGTTGGGTGTTGTGCCGCAGCGAAATGATGTTTTCAATCTGGGCTTCTGCCTCAGTGAGGCGACCCTTGAGAGTATCCACAGTCTCGAAACCCGATTTCAACAGCTGTCCAATGTCGTCGAGAGAAGTTCCATCCTGTTCGAGGGCATGCAGAATGCTTTGGAGCTCACTCTGGAGTTCTTTGTAGGACAATGTTTTTGAGGGGTTCATGATTGACTGTGATCCTTTGTCTGGGGAGATAGCGGGTGCTCCACTGGATGTGAAGTTCCGGCCGTTGAAACTCTCTGTTTCACGGCAGCAATTTGAATTTCGAGCGAAACTAGGGCGTTTTTCTGGGGGCTGTGCAGTTCAATTTGCACCGTACCCGGCAGTTCAGATGTGAGAAAGTCATCTGCAGTCATTGCCTTGCCGTTTGTCGCACGCATGACCGCGTAGCCGAGGCGGAGGGGCTGTGCCGCGGTTCTTTGTACAAGCCGGAGCGCACGCTCACCCTCTGCGTTTTTCGCTTTTTCCCGTTCCAAGCGTCTTTGCGCCGACTGAACGAGCAAAAGATCGGTGCGTTCGAGAGTTTTTGCTTCGCGCAGCAGGCGCCCGCGCACTGCAGTTGAAGCGCGCTCAAGTCGAGCCAACTGGCGCTCGAAATTCTGTGCCACTGTTTGCGTGAGAAAACGTGAAGCGCCGGTTGGGGTCTTTTCTGCAACTGCCGCAACCTCATCGGCAATGCTGACGTCCTCGAAATGCCCAATGGCGGTCAATACTGGTAGAGGGCAATAGGCAATAGCCTTGGCCACCTCAAGATTGTCGAACCAGCGCAGATCGAGCCGCGAACCACCCCCGCGTGTGATGACCACGCAATCAAATCCGCTACTGTTGCGGGAAACCTCATTGAGAGCTTTGCTGATATCACCCTCGACCTGTTCTCCCTGCATATGGCAATCAAAGAGTGTGATTTGGAAAGACATGTGGGGCAGCTTGAGCTCGTCGAAAAAGTCAGTTTGTGCGCGCGAACCAGCCGCCGTGAGCAGGGCAATCCGCATGGGAAATTCAGGCCAACGTGCCATCATGCGCTGGCGATCGTAGAGCCCACGCCGCTTTAATTCGCGCACTATGTTTTCTCTTTGAAGCGCGAGGTCACCCAACGTGTAGTGTGGGTCGAGATCATCGACAATCAAGTTGAGGCGCGCGCCCTCTTTTCTGAAATCACAGTGCACTTTGAGTTTGACTTTGATTCCTTCGGCGAGTGGCAAGCCGGTAAACTTATCGCCGAGCTGGCGTATTTTTCCAGCCCACAGACAACAAGGAATCGAGGCTGCTCGACCTGTCTGGAGTGCACGCTCTTGTTCTGGTTCAACAAGATCGAAATAGACGTGCCCACTCGAACTCTTGAGAGATGAAATCTCTCCAACAATCCAAAAATCGAATGCTAAGTGTCTTTGAAAGATGGCTTCAACACGTTGGGTGAATTGTGTCACCGTGAGCGTATCTGTGTCAGCCAAAGCATCTGAAGTGGGTGTTGTTGACTCAGGTGAATCAAGCGAGCTAGGCGTTGGAAAACTCGATGGGAGGATAAATCCCATAAACTCAAGCTTCTTAAGAACACTTTCGCTGGAACTCAAGAACCAACATTTCTGTGCACCATCAAACCGTGCCCCCAGTTTCTTGAGTTCCTCTTTGATGGTGAAGGTGTCTCCGCCCAATTTCAGCAAATCACCTTGCTGTGTCAGCGTTCGTCGTGGTGCCATGATGGAGACGTTATTCCTTTTCGCTTAAGCGTTCTTCGGATTCGCTTGCAGGAGACTGTGTGGGCAAGTGAGTTGCGGTTGAGGTTTGCTCAAGCAAGAATGTTGCACGCGGTTCGTCGATACCACTGGGTAGTTTTTCGCTCCAGAGGACAACCGAAGTTGGCTTCGCTGCCTCAGCATCAGGCGCGCCCAGTGCAACCGTTGCATCCAAAATCTGCGCACCTACCAATTCAATTGTGTCGGGAGAACGCCACAGAAACCCCCGCACAGGAAGAGCAAATTCGCTCAACCCTATTTTCTCTCTTTCAATGACTTGGCCGTTCAGTTTGAAGCGCAATCTCATGAATGTGGAATTTGAGATCCGTCCTTCGAATAAACAGAAAATATGCCATTGAGCTTGGGTGGGTCGTCGTCCGATGAGTGTCATCGAAGTTTCTGTACCGAAGGGAGCTTCTTTCAGTGTAAGTTCCTTGATTTTAGCATTCTCTGTTTGTGACTCGCAGCCCACTGCACCGAGCGACGTACTCAGTTCTGTTTCGATAATTTCGTCGCGCATGTTGCTGCTCGTGAGAGTAATATGCAGCCCGGTTAATCGGCTCTTCTTTTTCTCCGCGTTGGCCTGCTCTTGTACAAGCTGAATCTTTTCGGGGAATGCTCGAAATGCATATTTAATGTTATTGCCATTGGTCGCGTGTTTAGGATCAATCAGCCAGCCGTCGCGCGTCAGAGTTGTGTAAGTTTGACTTTGAATTTGCGCGATCGGTTCTTCGTCGTTTTGAGCAGCCTTCAAGAGAGAGTCTTGCTCTGAAGCAGGCAATGCCTGGTGAGCTGACTTTTCGAAGACACGTAAGATGTTTTGGAGAGAGGCTGGGTTCTCGTTTTTTTGAGTTTCTGCATTTTTCTCGTTCGCAGCACTTCCACCAGCATTGTGCAGATAAAGCAAAGCCTCGCCACGTTTGAGCACCCTGCGCTCTTCGGCTTCAGCTGAGAGCTGGATGGGCGAGCCGTTGTCATGCAGAATGAGAGCAATATTCGCAGGATTAGTTGATGAGAGGAAAGACTCCATCAGACTGGAAAGCCAAACGTCAAGCTGTCCAATTTTTTCTTCACCTTTGAGCTGCTGATCCTTCTTTCCGAAAAACTCAAGCAATCCTGATGTTATCCAGCGTGTGGTTGAGCTCTCACTCTGACTGATTGTATCCCAATTGAGTCGAAGATGTTCCTGTGGAAATTCAACCTCAACAAAGAGAAGTCCTGGATCATTTATAAACTCTGCACTCCGCAGGTAGGACTGCGTGCTCGCGAATTCTTCCCTTCGAAGAAGAGTTAACTCAGATGTGAATACGCTGTTGAGAGCCGCTGTAATCGCGTTTTGTTTGCAAATCTCGCCACATTTTTCTTGAGCGCGGAGTTGGATTCGTCGAGCGGAACCACCCTTACTTATCATCTTGTTGATGAGCTGATTCTGCGGAGAGAGAAAACTTCGCAGTTTTTCATTTTTCAGAGAAGCACCCAACTCGACCGGTGTTCGACCCGTAATGAGTGCGTCCCGTGATAAATGATATGACTCAGCAGGAGGAATGACGTTACTAAAGTAATTCTGCTTATCCTCGTTGCCGGTTGCTTTGTTGATGGTGCTCAGTGTTTTTGTCAGGCGAGTTAATGGCGCATTCATCTTGTCGATATATACAATAAGAGTCTTGGGCGACTGCGCGCGAGTCTCAGCTTCAACAACTCCCGGCTGAAAACCCTCAAGAACAAGAAGACCTGATGCAGATTTGGGCCACTCGATGGCGAAGTTCTTCTCTCCACGGCGGGTAAACTCTGTTAGGGCAGGAATATCCAGATCTGTGTGGTTTCCATGCGGGTCAATATCTACAGTCGTTGCAGCATCGCTTGAGAAGCCCACTGCAGCCTGGAGGGTAGAGTCGCGCCTGTCCTGTGTGACCGCGAGAGTGCGCACGCGGAGCTTCCACTGGCGCACGAGAGTCGAGAGTGTATCAAAGTGGATGCTTATCTTCTCTCCGGGCACAAGAACGTAAACGTCCTTGTGGATAGTCACTTGCCCATTCTTGGCGAGCCTTTCTTCAAGAAGGAATTTGTTCGGAGTGTCTGGCGTGGCGCGCAGTATTGCCCGTGAACGTCCAAGCTTCAGAAGTGTGTCTATGTTTTTGATTCTCTCGGGGTTCTGCAGCCGTTCACTCTTCAGCTGTGGTGCATTGAGTCGGGCAGGCCATTCGAAGTGAAAACCAGCATGCGCCCTAAGATCAGTCTTTGCGCTTTCGCTCTGCAAAGCTGCATCTGGCTCCCAGCCTCGTGTGCTTCTCGAGACTTGCTCATATTGGCGGTGTACAGGAGAGAGGTTGGTTTGTGAGGTTCTCGTTCCCAGCGAGAGACCAATCAGAATGGCAAGTGCCAGCGCTGCAGCTGCTGCAACTTTCGCAACGATGATTTCATTCTGGCTGCTTTTTGAAATGTGTTGGCGTCGTTTGGTGCGTTTGGTCATTCCTCGGTTTCCTCGCTCTCGGCATCGGGAAGTGCCGACGTCGACTGGTCAAAGAGCTCTTCCGATTCAGGATTCGGTTCAGCAACGCTCGATGAAGTCATGATGGATTTGACCGGCAATCCCATCAGCAGCGTTTTGAAGGCTGAGCTTTCGCGCAGTGTGACGTCCTGAAGAATACTTTTAATAAGTTTCTCGCGCGCATTGCTCAAACAGTCATCAAGGGTCATTGCGTCTTTCTGGGACGGGATGTCTGTATTTTGAAAATCTTCATACATGAGTTGCGGCAGGCGCGACTCGTTGCCGCGCAGTGCCAGGCTGACTCGGACGTTTAAACGTTTGCTCGTTGCGGAACCAACATTTTGACAAATCACGTGTCGGCGAGCGTTGATGATCACCTTTCGAAGGAGTGTGTTGTCGATGCGTAACTGGGTACGTTTTGCGCCAGTTGTCTTGAGCTCCACTACATCCGGCTTCAAAGATGAAATCCTTATGTCTTTGGGATCAAGGTTGTATTCGGAATAAAAAAATGGCGAATCTTTTTCTTCCTGTTGGCTTTGACCGCGCAAGAGTTCTGCCACGGAAGATTGAGCACGGCGTCCTGGTGATTCCAGGGTTAGGTCAGTCAGCTCCGATTTTGTCTGACCATCGAATCGTACAAAAGCAGTTGAGGTGGACTCGGAATCAGCCAATCCGAGAAAGAACGTCTGGTGGAAATTTTTTAGACCACTTGAGTCGAGGAAATCGAGATGGTTTTGCAGCACGCTGTGCACCATAAAGGTTGACTTAGACCAGGTATCGATTTTGGTGTCGGCAGAGGCTTGCGTTGTCTGGTTTTCAAAACCGGGTGCGAGCCAAACAAGAAAAGTTTTGGAGCCAGGCTCATGCAGGTGTTGAATGATTCGATGGTGCGCTAAAAAAAGGTGCTGGTCGGTGGTCAGGAATCTGCTCGAGCAGATAAGCTGTGGATGCAGCCAACGGTCGAGAATCCGGGGTGTCAGGCTGTAGGGGATAACCGAAGCCTGAAAATGTCCAAGGCGTGCCAACTGGGTGAGTTCCTGTCCGCAGCGTTCGCCGGGGAGGGACGCTGCCAAGACGGCCGGTAATGGCGCTGGGCCAGCGATTGCAGTTGCAAAAAAACCGCTTTTTGATTGTTTAAAACGAGATGAGAAAGTTGTTCTCACATTTGAAATAACTTCTTCATCCATGAGGTCGTGTCTGAGTCCGTGGGAAACCGGTTCTGTCCCCAGAAGACTCGTTGCAAACTGGCCAAGTAAACTCGGAGTACTCGGATGAATTTCCTGGAATGAGGTCAGTTGTTCTCTGAGTGTAATAAGTTTCTTGTCTGCCAGAGCCAGAGGCACATCGGTGCGCTTGAGGCCAGGCAAAATGTAAATAAATGTTGTGGATGCCGGATTCTTCAGAAAAGATTCATGAACTGAATGTGAATTTTTTGAATGCAGATAGTCGAGCATCAATAGCCCGACGAGCAACAGGGCGACGCTCGTCAGACGAACGCTGCGGTTGAGCTTTGAGGTTGCATTCTTAGCCAGTGCATAGATTGCAGCGGCTACAAGGCTCATCCAGAGCAGCGCTCGCAGACTTTCAAAAAATCCTTCGCCCAATGGTGCTAATAAGCGCACGAGAAGATTTCCCGGGGTCCAGTCAGGGTTGTGCAACGCAACTGTCATGAAGCTGCAAAAATAAAAAACAATGAGGTAACACAAAGTCACCGAGCGTTGCACCGAGACTCTCAAAGATGCCAAAGCCCAGCGCACTGCGACGCTCATGGCGACAAGTGGAATACACAGTCCAATCCAGGTGGAGAAAATTAATTCGTAATTAATGAGAGAAGCGCTGCTTTTGAGTGCTGCTGTTAATTCCGCTTTCGGGAGTTGATTGATTGCCTCGGGGAGCATTCCAACGTGCTGGTCGAGCTTATAGAAGGTGAGAGCTGAATGAGCAAAGGAAAAGAGTGCGGCAAGTGCCGCCACTGTTGTGAGGAATGGAACATCAAAGAGCGCGCCGAGCGATCGTGAGGATTGGCCTGTGAATGAGCGCTTGTGTGAATACATTCTGCACGCGTCCTCAGTTCTCGGTGTAGAGATGGTAAGCAGAGCTCATTTCTTCAAATGCCTTTGCATCGTTCTCTGACCATTTGAGCATGTCTACGAGCTCGGCCTGCAGAACAGCGCTCCATGGACGTCCGCGCAAGCTATCAAAGAAATCGCGCCAGCGGCTGTTCCCAAGCACAAGGTGAACCGGAGGATCCACAAGGTTGTATTCGTAGCCCGGTCCTTTCCATTGGAATTCTTTAAAGTCCGATGCGGCCGCGGCGAGGAATAGAACCCCTAAAGCAAATGTATTGCAGTGCTCTGGATTCTCGACGTGGATTTGAAACCCCTTGCAAAGTGCCCCTTGGTGCTTGTTAAAGGTTGGTCTGAACTCGTGGGTTCGAAACTTGAGCCCTGAGAAGCGCAGATGCTCAGGGGCGGTTCTATTCCAATCTGAAAATGCACTCAGCATGCGCTGAGCTGGCAGATTTGGAGCTCCAACCGTTTGGAAGGGAAGAGTCGTTCCTCGACCTTCACTGATCATGGTCGTTTCAAGCGCAACGAAAGATGGAAAGCAGAATGCCGTTTCCCAGGTTGGAAGGTTCGGGCTAGGTAGCGTCCAGCGTCGCTGGGAAAGCACTGATAAAGGCGTACTGCGTTTCAGCCCATCGACCGTGATAACTTCATAAGGAATGCTCATCTTGTCGGTGGCATGGAAAAGTTTACCGAGCTCTCCGAGGGTCAGGCCATGACGCATCGGAATGGAGTACCATCCGACAAAACTCTCCCAGCGCATGTCCAGGTTGTTGCCTTGGGTGAAGTCTCCTGGGCTTTTCAGTTG
Source organism: Betaproteobacteria bacterium (assembly GCA_016868315.1). GTDB lineage: Bacteria > Bdellovibrionota_B > Oligoflexia > Silvanigrellales > Silvanigrellaceae > RFOM01. The sequence continues at coordinate 18,943 of VGHE01000015.1, read as the reverse complement.
ACTCAGGCCCAATGGATTGGGTCTGTCGAGCACAACGACCTTCTTTTTCGCCTTCTCTGCGGCACGCATACAACCAGCTAGGGTCAGCATGTACGTATAGACTCTGCAGCCGACATCTTGAAGGTCAACGACGAGTGTGTCGACGTTTTTAAGTTGTTCTGGTGTGGGAATGCGGGTCTTGGAATAGAGGCTATAAAGGGGAACAGTTTTTCCGGAGGGCATCACCAGGGTGCTGTCTGGTGTTTCGATCATGTTGTCTTGCTCGGTTTGTCCATAGCCGTGCTGTGGACCGAAAACAGCAGTGAGGGTTGAGCCGCGTGCTTTTTCGAGAGCGTTGACCACGACGTCCACAGTCGGGACGAAATCCTGCGTTGTGCAGGCCTGGTTGGTCACGAGTCCGATCTTTCCCAATTGATTGAGAAGATTTGCATCGTTTCGCACTCTATCAATCGCTGAGTTCACCATTTGCTCACCTTTTTATCTATTTCATGGGTGATTGATTGTAAGACGTCTTCAAGATTTGAGCCACTGACTGGGCGAAAAGCCTCGTGAGGGTCTGAAGTGCTCTCGGCATAGGCAGTGAACATGTTCCCGGGTGACTCTTGAAGCTGAATGGAGAACGACTGCCCCTCGATAACGTAAAGAAATTGACTCACCTTGAGAAGGGTTCCCTTGGAGCGGCGGATCTGCCCTGAGTTCGTTTGTGGGCGAGAAGTCATTGAATCTGTTGCTCCATCGTTGAACAGCAGAGGCTTGTTTTTGCGGTCGCAAAACACATTTGGGACGAACTGTCAGCAGTTCGACTCCCCCCTGCAAATTGTACGCGTTGATGACAACGCAACATGATCCGATCCCATGGCCAGAAAGTCAATCAACCTTTCGCGCTTGGAGCAAAGGATATTGCTCCAGACGCTCTGTCCGCCGCAACAAAACGGCGTGCAGATGTTCAGTTGATTGGATGTGGGGTTTTTTTGCTTCATAGGGTCAGGACGACCCGACGGCTCTGAGTACATAGGAAGTGCCGGCCGTGTGTCTAGGAGGAACACCGTATGGGTTTGCGGATTCAAACCAATATGCAGGCGATGTCTGCGCAGAGAAACTTGGTGACCTCGACTGAATCAAACAATCAGTCGATGGAACGTTTGGCCTCTGGTTATCGGATCAACAAGGCTGCTGACGATGCAGCTGGTCTGGCCATCTCTGAAAAGTTGAAGGCCGACATCCGAGGACTAAATATGGCCAGGCGAAACGCCAGCGATGGTGTCTCACTGGTTCAAACTGCTGAAGGCGGCCTAAATGAGGTCGGAAACATTCTGAGTCGCTTGCGTGAACTCGCAGTTCAATCAAGCTCGGACACGATTGGTAATACTGAGCGCGGATTTCTGAATAAGGAATACACCGCACTCAAGGACGAAATCGACCGCATTACCAATGCAACCGAGTACAACGGAACTCGACTTCTCGTAGGCAACCAGGAGTCCCTGGACTCTTCCTTGGTGAACCGGAGCAATCCGTATCCTTTGGAAATCCAGGTGGGTAAGGACTACTTCACGACTGTTGATGATAAGGGTCAGTCGAATCCGGTCAACGTAATCCGGATTGACTTGCAAAACCTGAACACCAACACCGATTCGAATGGTCTGAACCTTGGCCGTAGCACAGAAGATGGCGGAACACGCGTCGACAGCAAAGAGGGCGCTCAGCAGTCCATCGGGACTCTTGATGCAGCAATCCAGAAGGTCGCCGATTACCGCTCTTACCTGGGTGCGATCCAAAGCCGTCTTGGCTCGACGATCAACAACCTGTCTGTGCAGACTGAGAACTTTGCGGCTGCCAACAGTCGTATTCGTGATACCGACTTTGCGGATGAATCTGCGAGACTCACGCAGTCCAACATCCTCAAACAGGCTGGTGTTGCGGTTCTCTCGCAGGCCAACCAGTCGCCTCAGGCGGCACTTCGCTTGCTCGGGTAAGCGAAGACGCGCCCGGCTCTTTGGGCCGGGTTGCTTTCAAGATTATCTCCTTCCACATGGGCGGGCCGGCAGGATGCTGGCTCGCTTTTTTTTATGCTTTGTTTGCGAGCATCGGCCGTAATATTGTGGCTTGCTGGCCAAAATCCACCCCGAGGCAACCTTCGTCTAGGCGAGAAACCGCGAAATTAATGGGGAACTTTTCCTGAACAAGTTAAAGTTGAACTTGAAAAGCGTCTTTTGGCTGTCAGGGGCTCCGAGAAGTAAGGTAGACTCCGTTGTGTTGCTGCTCCTGTTGCTGTTGATGCTGTTTCTGTTGTTGAACACCACGTGTTGCCCGTTGTTGTTGCAGTAGTTCATTCTGTTCAGGGTCTTGAATGACCGCAGACTCCTTTGTGTCTGCGGTCATTTTTTGTATTCAGAGCAGGGCGCCTGGGCTCCCGCTCTGGTTTTCACATCGATATGAGGCTTCGAAAAACGAGATGATCACCCTGTCCAATTTGACCATGCGCTTTGGCGCGAAAATTCTTTTCGAGAGTATCAATACCCGTTTCAACATGGGGTGCACGTACGGGATTATCGGCGCCAATGGGGCAGGTAAATCGACCCTCTTGAAGATCATCGCGGGACTCATCGAGCCCGATACTGGCGACGTGACCCTCGGAAAAGATCTGAAGCTTGGCTTCCTCAAGCAGGATCATTTCGAATACGACGAGCAGACAATCATCAATACAGTCATCATGGGCAACCGAGCGCTCTGGGAGGCAATGCAGGAGAAGGAAGAAATATACATTCGCGGAACCTTCACAGATAGCGAGAATGATAGACTTGGTGAGCTCGAAATGGTTGTCGCCGAGAACGATGGATATGAGGCAGACGTCCTGGCTGCTCAATTGCTTGAGGGACTTGGACTGCCCACCTCAAAGCACAACGAAAAAATGAAAACATTGGCAGGTGGCTACAAGGTACGTGTGCTCCTCGCTCAGTGCCTGTTTCCAAGGCCTGATATCCTTCTTCTCGACGAGCCAACCAATAACCTCGATGTTCACAGTATTCGCTGGCTCGAGAACACAATTAAACTACGCGACGGGATCACATTGATTGTGTCGCATGACAGGCACTTTCTCAATTCGACGGTCACCCACATCGCCGACATCGACCGCAACACCATCCAGTTTTACACGGGCGACTATGAATATTTCATGGCTGCGAGCCAACTTGCAGTTGAACAGAAAGAATTATCGAACATGAAGCTTGAAAAGCGCAAGACGGAGCTTGAGGCCTTCGTCGCTCGTTTCAGCGCAAATGCGAGTAAAAGCAGTCAGGCATCCAGTCGTCAAAAGCTTCTCGAAAAACTGGAAAAGCAGGTCGAGGAGATTGTTCCCTCGAAACGCCTCTATCCAAAGTTCATGTTCAAACCAAATAAGCAGCTCGGAAAGCAACTTCTTCAGGTTGAAGGGGTGAGTAAAACCTTTCCTCCAAGCGAAGGAGAGTCGGCTCCGAAAACTTTGTATCGCGACTTACACTTGTACTTGAACCCAGGCGACCGCCTAGCCATTATTGGTGCCAACGGAGTTGGAAAAACAACCCTTCTCAAAATGTTGGTTGGGCAGCTGTCTCCCGATGCAGGAAAGGTTGCCTGGGGGGTGAGCACGCAAATCGGATACTTTCCGCAAGATCACAAAGAGGCTCTGCCCTCGGGAACAACCCCTTTCGAGTGGTTGACCACCTTCGCTCCGAATGAGCCGCACGAAAATGTCCGAGGTTTTTTGGGACGAATGTTGTTCCGTGGACCCGAACAAGACAAAAAAATGGAATCTCTGAGCGGTGGAGAAAGAGCGCGTGTGTTGTTCTCGAAGTTGATGATGGATGGAGCAAATGTCATGCTGCTCGATGAGCCCACGAACCACTTAGACCTAGAAAGTATCACTGCATTGAATGATTCCCTCAAAGAATTTCCGGGCTCCTTGATTTTTGTGAGCCATGACATCGATTTCATCACATCCCTGGCGAATCGTGTTCTTGAAATTGACCAGCAGGGAGGTCACAGATTCATGGATATTGCTGAGTTCTCACCCTGAGAAAGTGTGCGTTTTGCAATTGCTTCAGTGCTGCGTTGCCGGTGTTTGCATAATTTACATTTTGAAGAGATTTAAGAGCGCTTCACGGCTTGCAAATCGCTCGCCGCTACATGTGTCAGCTGTGCAAACTTTGCTGCGGCTACAAGACGCGCTCGCATCCCAAACAAAATCATTCTCGCCACCCAAGACCACACCCTCAAGTGTACCTGTTTCAGGACTAAAAAGCGGTGATCCCGATGAACCACCCGAGACATCTGCTCTTCCACGAAACGAGTACGTGTCGCGGGAATGTCTTCTGCCTTCCAAAGGCGCCGATTTAAGTGATATGCCTGAGGGATAACCCAGCGTCACGAGCTCTGTGTGTTGAGTGCTGGCAACGCTCGCAACGTTAAAGAGTCTACTTCCCGATGGGTTCGTCTTCGGGCGATCGAGTTCGACAACAACCAGATCACCTTTGCTTTTTGGGAGCGAAGAAATGATTCTTCGACAAGAATAAACATCCTGTGTCGCAAATAATTCCTGTCCTGCGGTATGATGATTAAAAACGAATTTGCGCTGTTCACACTCCGCATGGCTTGAAATGCAATGACCTGCAGTGACCAACTGCGTCTCGCTCACCAGAAATCCTGTGCAGTCTCCCACAACGCGCTCTTCAAAAAACGGCTCCTCTTGGCAAAGCCCGAAAAAATCCCCAAGTTTCGGTGCTGGTATCTTGAAGAAGCTTTCTCCCACAGTTTTCATTCTGAAAGAGTGCGTGAGGAGTGCAACCGAGCCTGCGAACGCAGCAAGATTTGGTTCGGCTGTGGCGAGTGTTGCTCGATCGTCTCGAGCGTAAATAGTTAGAAGATCTGATTGATTCCGTGAGCAACCCACCACAAAAAAAAGACCAAGGGCAATCATGAAACAGGCGCTCAGAAACTTCTGGTGCGTCATACTGCCTCCTTTACCCTTGGCCTGTCTGCAAATTCAGATAGGGTAAGACGGATCGGCGATCAAAAAGAAGATTCCGACCATCAAGAGACTCATGAGAGCGAAAGTCAGAAGAACCATGAAAACCTTGTCGCCGGTCTGATTTTGTTCAATTTGTTTAGCGAGCTGCTGAACTTTAATTTCAGAAGGGTTGCTCCGCAAATCTGCGATTGAGGACGCAATTTCCTCCTCGCTCATATTGAGTGACATTTTCTCGCTCAGTGTTTTGAGCAACTCGGTTTCGCTAACACCTGACGAGCGGGCAGTGCTGACCAGGTTCTTGGCTTTGCTGACGATTTCGTCTGCTTTCATCTGGCCATCCATGATTTCATGCGCAAGTTGATTGAAATCATTTTTGAAGCCGTGCGTGTTTGCGCGCGCGTAGGATTGTGTCTGAAGAAAGAACAACACCAGAAGAACTGAGAATATGCGTTTCATAGAAAGCCCCCTTTACAGGATCGATTTACACCCAGAAACCCATCGCTATCCGCAAGAGGAGGGTGAGGCAATAGAAATCACCAGGGTTTAAAGTGAATTCGTGATGCTTATTTTATTTATTTATATTGTGTATTTGCGGTTATTATCTCAAGAAAGTTAGAGTTTCTTCCGATACAGATGCCGGAGGAAAGATGAGAAATACGCTGTTGAAATTGATGCTGTTGGTTGTTGCTGTGGTTTCGGCATGCAAGCCTGCGACAAAAGGTGGCCTTTCTGAGGTCAATATGGCTTCTGCAGGCGGAGCGATTGTTGCACTCGTTGGAAAAAATGGCTCTGCACTGACACTCACTCAACTTTCGCGCCGCAGCCTCCGGCCTGGAATCGTCTGTCGCTACCCAGCGGATTCCGAAAGTCGCGAGTTGCGCATTGTTCCTTCAACCCTTGCACGCATCTCGTCGACGAACGGGTTGGAATATTTTGTTAAGCTTAAATCGCCTATGCCGGCCTCCGAGTGCCAGTCATCGGATGATGGTGATAGTGATTTCGATTACATCAGTTTTTATGTTTCTAAGTCCGAAGTTGAAGTTCTGACTTCCGCGACCGTGACTCCCGAGCCCGGGCGAGAACTCCTTCCCGATTCTGGTATTTTGACGAGCCGGAAAGCGGAATCTCTTGCTCGTGACATTGAAACTCGGCGTTCGGGTGGCAACAAGGCTTGCGGATTAACTTCCTTCGGCCAGCGCGGTTGCTGGGGCTGCGTGGGTTGGTCAATGACTGCGGTTAAACTGTTCCCGTCAGGTTTGGGTTCCGGCGCAGATGCGTCGCCGAATGGCTTTCTGCGCGCGACTGCGGCCGCCAGATCACGCAAGTCTGCAGATGGAACCATCGATATCAATGGTGTTCGTTTTCGTTCTTTGAGAGCTCAGTACGGGTCAACTCCTTCGTTGGCTCCACGCGGTTCAATCCTGTTCTGCAACACCTCAGCTGAGGGGCATGCAGCGATTATTACGAAAACAGCAAATGAAATGCGCAGTGATGTGGTCGAGATCCTTGGCGCAACTTGGCGACAATCCGCGTGCTGGGAACGGGTCGACGAAATCCTTTTTCCTCTCGATTGAACACCGACACAACGGCAGGTCTGCTGCCCATGTGCGAATTTCTTGCGCGAATGTCGGAAGAGGTCAGTGAGCTCTGACCGGAACGGGCGTTGCAACGCGACGCCCGGCTCTTGAGATTTCGTTTAAAGCCAGCTTGAAGAACCCTTTTGCCAGCTGTGTCTTGTTGGTGAGTTCAACAGCTTCGACAGTTTCATTCTCCATTCCATCGAGTTGTTTGACTGGTCCTTCGTAAATCACATGATGGCGTATGTGATTAAAAACACGCTCGCGCAGGTTGGTTTTATCAGAATCAACCGCATAGATAATATTTTTTGCCTGAGCGCTGAGGGTTTGACCGACAACGTAAGACCAATAGCGCGTTCTGCGCAGCGTGTTACCAGGTGAAAGACAAACAGCCGTGAGTTCAAGAACGGATGCATCGACCGGCATCGGACCCATGTCGGGGATCTGCTCGAACGAACGGAACGGACCTGATTCAATAAGTGCGAATCCCCCCTGTGGTTCAAGGCGTGAGTTAAAACACACGAAGGATTTGCCCTGCCTGAGGTAATTGATGGGAAGATTAATGCCATCAGCGTGCTTAAATTGTCTTTGTAGCACTCTGTAATCTCGCTCGCTTTCTAGTTTTTTGAAATGCAATTTATTTTCACCCAGAAAAAAATTGCTGAAATCTGAGAATGCAATCAACCCTTGACCTATCAGCGTGAACATTGAGTAACCTCCAGCTCAATTCGAGTGTGATGCACAGTTATCTGCATTGCAAAGGGTGTTTTGTTCGCGCAACAGGAACGAGTTTTTATGTTCCTGAATTTTGTCTTGATTTGATTTATTGCAACAGCTCGTTGCGATAACCTGGAGTTGTGTTTTGGTGTAGCTTTCGAGCAGATGCATAGCTGAATCGAGCACGGATTCTTGCAGTTGCAAATTCGAACCGCACAATGCCGCATGCAGCCGGATTGAAAGAGACATGTGTCCCTGCCAGGTGATGATTCCAATACCAATGGGAAAACAGGGCGTACCTGCGGGTGGTGCGATGGAGATATGGGTTGGCCAAAGTGGATTTTCTTGCAGGGATGGAAAATCCCAACGCCCGAGGTTGCTGAAAGACCCTAGCCAAGAGTTTTTCTCTCCACGCAAACGCGCGAGTGCGAGGAGTTGTTTCTCGCTTAAAGAAGCCAACAGCTCGGTGAGCTTCTCATTCCCAAGGGCTTGCCAGGGGTTCACTGATTCTTTGTAGGTTCTAAAAAGCTCAGAGAGTGTAGTTTTGCGATCAAAATGAAGTCCAATGGAGCTTGTTTGGTTGCTGCTGCACGAGGAGTCTTTTGCTCGGCGCATGTTTACAGGAAGAAGCCAGTGGCAGTGTTGCTGTTCGGTCGCGAGAAGTTCTTCGCATACAGATTTGTTGAAGCACCAGAGGAGGAGGGTATTGAGATTCACGTTATGCTTGGAAGCGGCAGCTACAACGGCGACTGTTGCGTGCTTCGAAAGCACCCGTCGTGCGAGCAGGCGTGGTGTGTAATTCGCCTTCAAGTCAATCTGCTTCCAACGAGTTTGGTGTGGTTGTAGATCCCTGATGATTCCACTGATTCCCCGAGGAAGCGTGCTCATTCTTGGAGATAAGCCAAAGCTTGGTAGCTCAAGAGGATGGGCATTCCACTCGAGCGAAAGTCTGTGCAATGCACCCAGTCCGTCGCAATCCTCATGCTGAAAAATTCGAGTTTCCTCTCTTCCCCCGGGGAAGACTGAGATGACCTCAAAGAGGTCGCCGCGCCCGAGTTGCTTCTCGACTTTAAAGATTTTTCCAAGCGCATTTCGACTCATGACATCACCCAATCGAAAGCAGCTGTGTGCGCTGGTCGAAGAAAGCCATTCTGGAAGTTGTCGAGTCTTAAATGCTCGGGATGGAAAACCCGATAGAGCCCGCCCGCAATGGAGAAGCGTATTTTCGTTCGCCACGCCCCCCCCTTGTGGAGGGCATTCTCGGTTTCAATGAAGCCGGTGAAATTGCCTGGAAGCCCTTGTGAGGTGCGGAGTGCCTTGCGCATCAAGGTGCGTTCGAGAGATGCTCGTTCGAGGTGTGATGCTGAGCGCTTGACCCGGAATGCAGTAATATAAGTTCCCGATGTTTCAATTGCCCAGCCCAGGGGTGCGTACTGCGAACGAATGCGGCGTTCGGCAGATGTATCAACAAGCAGGCACGCAGCCTGAATTTCGGCGTTTCTCTCCACCACAACGGGCGTTGAGTGATTCTGCAAACGAATAATGTCGTCTGTAGTTAAATCAAAACCCAACTTCCCGAGTTGTGACTCATAGAACGCAAGTAGTGCTGTTTCTTTGGAATTTAGGTTCATTTCCGCACGATGCGCATGCTTTGGCCAAAGTGAAAGCTTCGGCCAAACGTGTGCCTTATACTGCGCCAAACGCACGTATTCGAGCGGAAAAGATGGTCGCGAGAGAGCTGAGCGCGCTGCCGCGTTGTCGTTGAGGATTGCGGTTAAGAAAACCGAGCAGTTGTCAAAATCCGACAAGCTAGGGCAGACGCGTACAAACTCGCAAAAGAGTGCGTAAAGTGTTTGGCGCATGCGTGCCGAGGCTGTGGGTATCAGTCGAAGGTCTTGGAGGTAACAAATACTTTGCTTCTTTCCACGCACAAATCCCTTGCGCATGGAGACTGCTCCAACTCCGACAATGGAATTGTTTTCTTCACAAACCAAGGTGGCAAACCGATCGGATTGTAAGCTCGGGAGTGAGAAGTAGTCCTCGCCGCGGGTAAAGCCGAAGTTGAATCCGTTGGTGCTCATGGCTGTGGCATTAAAAAAATTGCTTAAGGCCGCCGAATCGTCCGGGCGTGCTAAGCGCGCACCGGGAAAGCGATCGAAAAGAGTCCGGAACTCAGGCGAGGCATTGCCCGGATGGATCAACAAAGATCACCTCATCTTCATGCAGTCTTGAGGGGGCATAGCGAGAGATACGAGGGAACGCAATTGTTATTTGGCAGAACGCTTGCTCTCCTGTAAACTCCCGCAACTGCTGATGGTTGAGGAGGGCTTGCTGTGTCTCCCTTGGTATTTATGTCTGCGCGTAACTTAGCCCGAAACCGCAGGCGCACGCTTCTTGCAATGGGTGCGGTTGTGGTTGGGTTGTGTGCGCTCACCGTGCTGCGCGGGTTTGTGAATTCAGTGCAGCAAGCACAGCTCAATACGACGCTTCTTGGCACCACCGGTATGCTTCAGATTCATCGCAGCGGTTATCTTAAAAACGTTCTCAGCAATCCACTCGATCTCGCGTTCGAGGATTCGCCGGAGTTACGTAACAAGATTCTCTCTGCGGCACATGTGCGTGCGCTTGCTCCTCGGCTTCAGTTTAGTGGTTCCATTTCGGTGAACGAGCCAATGGCGAGTGACCTTGCCAATGTGGGCGATGCTAAAACGACTTTTTTGACCGCCAACGCAGTTGATCCAGAGCTCGATCGGCAGACTCTGCCGCAGCAGTACGAGTGGTTGATAGAAGGCATGATGTTTCCTCGAGCTGATTCGCTCGCTTTGGTTGTGCACCGTGACATCGCAGGTCCTTTGGGCGTTGAGAATGTTGCAGCAAATCTTCAACAGCCTTCGGAAACATGGCCTGTTGTTCTGGCACCGGATCGCGATGGCTCTCTTTCTGGTGAAGCGTTCAATGTTATAGGTTTGCTTGGCAGTGCTGTTCCCACCGACAAGCGACTCGCTTTGGCGCCACTCAAGTCTGTCCAGAAACTTCTTAAAATGGATGACCAAATCACGGAATACGTTGTTCGCCTCGATGACGTGGTTCATGCTGCAGAGGTACAAAAGGAACTTGAGCAGCGGCTTGGCTCAGATTTCGAAGTCAGTCGATGGGACGAGATCTTGCCTTTCATCAAAGATCTCATCGGTAATCTTACAAATATTTTCGATATTATCTCCGGCGTTTTTCTGCTTGTTGTAATGCTTGGGATTATAAACTCTATGTTCATGAATGTGCTCGAGAGGGTGCGTGAGATTGGCACAATGATGGCCATCGGAGTCAAGCAGGGTTCCATTCTTTCATTGTTTGTCGTTGAGGGCGTTTTTCTCGGGGCTCTTGGCGCATTGGTTGGGCTTTTGTTGGGAGCCGGGATCGTTCAACTCATGTCACTCATCGGGATTCCCATTTCTGCTCCAGGTTCTTCGTTGAAGTTTATATTGCGTCCGTTTTTGACTTTGGATTTTGTGGTGACTGCGTTTTCGTTCACGACCTTCGGCGCTGCCCTGGTCAGTGTGTGGCCGGCTTGGCGAGCCTCGCGGCTTCGTCCTGTGGAGGCTTTGTCTGCCATATGAATATTCTCTTCCAGGTTGCGCTCCGCAATGTATTTCGAAACCGCCGGCGTAGTCTTTTTACCTTGTCTGCGTTGGTTGTTGGTCTTGCGGTGGTCCTCATGATCACTGCAGTTGCCAACTCGTTTCACCGTTTTTCGGTTGAAAATGCGGTTAACGCGAAACTGGGTGCACTCCAGATTCACAGAAGTGGCTATATGAACAACCTTTCGCTCAATCCGTTGTCCTTTAAATTTGAATATTCTCGGGATTTGCTCGAAAAAATTGAGTCTGTTCGGGGCGTGAAGGCTGCTTCAGGTCGCATTGCGTTTCGAGGTCTTGTTTCAAATGGTCGAAATCAGGCTCTCTTCTTCGCCAACGCAGTTGACGTTTCCCGGGAAGAAAAAGTCTGTCCACGTTGGCTGGGCGCACTGACGCTGGGGAGTAGCGCACTTCTTTCCACTGATTCTGCGCATGCAATGGTAGGGCATGAGCTCGCTCGGAGTTTGTCTGTTGCACCTCGCGCGGGTGTTCCCGCAGAGGGCGATGCGTCTTTTATTGAAGCTGCTCCAGTCGAAGTTGCAAGTGACACACTCAATCTGTCTGCTGCAAGTCCTGAAGGGCGGCAGAATGCCGTTGATGTTCAAGTGAAGGCCACAATTCGTTCTCTTCTGCCGATAGAGGAAAAGCGTTCGATGGTTGTACCTCTTTCGCTGGCACAGTCGCTTCTCGGCATGGCTGGCAAGGTGACCGAAATTGCAGTTGCCGTCGATGAACTTGACGAAATCTCCACAGTTCAGCGGGAGCTTCAGTTGGTTCTGGGAAGTGAATATGAGGTCAGTAGCTGGGCTGATGTTCAGCCGTTTCTGCGTGATATCGTATTCCGCCAACGGGTCATGATCGCCATAGTCAGTGTCATTCTTTTTGTTCTTGTTCTCTTTGTTATTGCAAACACCATGACCATGGCTGTGTTTGAGCGGACACGGGAGATTGGAACAATGCTTTCTGTGGGAATCAAGCGTGGTCAAATTCAAACCATATTTTTCTCCGAGGCTTTGTTTGTTGGTGTTGTGGGCGGATTTATCGGTCTCGTCCTTGGACTCGTTGGTGTATTGATCACGCATCGGATTGGGATACCTTTCGGTTCGGTTGGATTCGAACGCGGGATACTCAGACCTTTCCTGACTCTTGAATTTGTGGTGGCTGCTTTCTGTGTTGCGGTTCTGTGTTCTGGTATCGCTGGGATTTTTCCTGCCAAACGAGCGGCCGGTATGAATCCGGTCGATGCGTTGCGGTCAAATTGAATTTGGAGGTTTCTCTCATGAGATTCAGTCAGTCCTATATCTTTCCTATTTTGGCTACGATGGTAGGCGTGGCTGCGTTCTTTTCATCCTCTCAGGCAGCTGAAATAACAGCTGAATCGCTGCTCGAGAAATACGATTCTGTCATGGGGCCTGAATCGTTCGACTCAACCGCGCGCATGACAGCCACGCGTGAAGATGGAACGAAGCGCGTCTATGAGATGCGTTTTGTAAAAAAAGGGACAGAGAAGTTCAGGATTTGGTTCAAAGGTCCTGCCGCGGTATCTGGACAAGAGGTCTTGCGCGTTGGCGAGAATTCTTGGGTTTACCTGCCGAACTTGAAACGTGCAACGCGCATCGCCAACCGCGATTCATTCCAGGGCGGTGACTTCAACAATGCAGACGTTCTGCGGGTCAATTACAAAGCCGATTACAACGCTGCACTTGCGGCGTCCGAGAAGCCCGATCTTTGGCTCATTGAGTTGAAGGCCAAGAACAGCAGCACATCCTACGATGCCATCAAGCTCTGGATGAGAAAGTCTGACTCCATGCCAGTTCGCGGTGAGTATTACGGAACGAGCGGCAAGATTCTGCGTTCTGCGGAGTTTTCGGAATATAAGGAGTTTTCAAAGGGGTACCGCCGACCAGCAAAGGTGCTCATGAAGAATGAACTTATCAAAGAGCGCTCAACTGAGTTATTGACTCAGTCAATGAAAGTTGAAGTCAGTTTTCCAGATCAGCGGTTTACTTTGCCAGACCTGGGTAAATAACCATGAAGAGTTGCCGTTCGAGAAACTTTTTCTGCTTCACGGCTATGGCCTTTTCGGCTCTACTTTTGCTCTCAGCAGAAGTCGCTTGGGGGCAGTTGGACACGAATTCGGCGGTGGATGATTCGTCTGCCGCTCGCCCTTGTTTGGTTCTCCCAGCAGGAATCTCTTGGACGTGTTTTGTTGCTTTGCGGAGCGATTTTTCTCAGCCCCGGTTGAGCGAGAGGCTGCCGGCACCACCTGTTCCCGGTCAGACTTTGCTAGTCGACCTGAACCTGACTGGCAAACAGGAGCTTCATTCAGGAACTCGCTTTGCTCTCGATCTCGATCTGGTTGCGCGCCGCTCATGGGATTTTGAACAGCGTAATCTGTTGTCTGGAAAAACTGAGAAGGCTGAACCTGTCGAAGTTGAGAACCCCTCTTATCGTTTGGGTCTCAACGAGGTTTTTGTGGCAACCGAATTGAGTCCTGAATTTCAATTCGCTCTTGGAAAGAAACGAGTTTTGTGGGGATCTGGTTTTGCCAGTAACCCGACCGATGCTCTGAATCCGGGAAAAAACGTCTTGGACCCGACCCTCGAAAGGCGCGGCGCATGGCTGGGCTTGTTTGAGTATTTGGGTGAAAAGAACGCGCTCTCGTTTTTCTTTGCTCCTGGTGTGTTGGAAGACAAAAACACACTTCCCGAGAAGATACTCCGTTATGCGTCCGAACCGGGTCAGGACAAAGAATACAGATCACTCACTGGCGCGCGTTGGTACCAGCTGCTGGGTTCTGCAGATGTAAATTTTTTGATTTTTCGAAGTGAACGCTACCGCGAAGAAAGGGGCAATGCCTGGAAATTCGGGGCATCTTGGTCGCAGATACTTTCTGGCATCAGCAAGAAACTCGAAGGGCACAGTGAGATCCTAGTTCAGCGTGGCACTGCTCGGTTGGATCCTTTTTTACGCTCGAGGCTGGATAACTCCTCATGGCATATGAGTGTTCTTTTGGGCGGACGATATGACTTCGAGAATGAGTCTGCACTGGTGGTTGAGCTTTACCGTCAGAGCGATGGTGATTCACGAGCTGACCTCAAAGCTCGGGTCGAAAATGGGCTTTCAAATTTGCGTGCTGCCACCTCGATTGCTGCGCAGGGGGAAGTTGGACGAACGGTGAGTCAGCTTGGGATGCAGAACTATCTTTTCATGAACTGGCAAAGATACAAACTGAGTGAAGACCTGTTTTTGTCATGGTCGATTGCTCACAATCTGCACGATTCAGCTGGATTTCAGAGCCCTGGGTTGCAGTGGACACCCTCACAATCCACGAGCCTGACGCTCTCGGGCAGTTCCGAATATGCACTGTTTTCGAATGCGGGCGTCGTGGTCAAGAACTACGGCCGGCTGCGTGAAATTGAATTGAATCCCGTGCGGGCTCGTGTTGGGCTCGAACTCAAAGCTTATTTCTGAGGTGGGGCCTATGGCCAATACTGAAACTCACTCAACCTTAACGAATGCGCCCAATGCGAATGCTATCATTGATATTCGCGACCTCAGGAAGGTTTATCAGCTTGGCAAGACCAGCGTCGAGGCGCTGCGCGGAGTGAATTTTGAGGTCAGCGAAGGTGAGTTTACGGTTGTTCTTGGTCCCTCGGGTTCAGGTAAAACAACCTTGCTCAACATCATTGGTTGTTTGGATAGAGCAACTTCGGGAACCTACCGTCTCGATGGTGAGGATGTCTCGCAGCGCGATTTCAATGAACTTGCTGAAGTCCGGAACTACAAAATTGGGTTTATTTTTCAGAACTTTAATCTTATTCCAGTCTTAAATGTACTAGAGAATATTGAATTTCCATGTCTTGTTCGTAAGGAGCAACAGAATCGTGCTGAGTTGCGTGAACGTGTCCGTGCTCTCTGTGCCGAGGTTGGATTGGAGCGTTTTATGAAGCACAGGCCCGATGAGCTCTCTGGTGGCCAACGCCAGCGCGTGGCCATCGCTCGTGCCCTCATTACGCAACCGCGCCTTGTTTTGGCAGATGAACCCACTGCGAATCTGGATTCTAAAACCAGCGACCAAATCCTTGAACTCATGCAGAGGCTCAACCGTCAACACGACACAACATTTCTTTTCGCAACTCACGATCCGCGCGTGATGGATTTGGCACGCCGCACGGTCAGAATCAAAGACGGTTTAGTGCAGCCCGATTAAACACCGAGGCTGGCCGCTCTTGGGGTGTTTTTGCCCGGAGCGGCCAGTCTCTTGAACCTTAGTGAGCGCAAGTGCTGTACCAGCGTGTTGAGTGAATGGTCTCGACCTGATCGTTGATTCTGAAAACCTTCATTCCCAATTTTGAAAAGCTGACGTATTCCCCATCGACTTTCAAAATGCGTTCAATGTCTCTAGAGTGAGCAGATGTGTTCCACCTGGTTTGAATGCCTGAATCTTTGCAGTTTTCTGAAAGTAGGTCAGCATGTGAGATAAACTTTTCAGTTCCGAATTTGTTTTGTTCGATATTCACAACGGCCGCCCCACTTATCATTCCACTCTGCTTTAACAGGGCTGAAATGAGGTTCTTCTGATTCATGCAGGTCAGGTCAATGTTGCTGCAGGAGTGAATCAGCTCAACGGGAAAGGCCATAATTCCCTGCTCAGCATCCAAGAAAAATGCTCGATGATCATTTATGGCCGCCGAGTGGGAGCCGCTCGTGCCAAACACTTTAACATCAGTTCGTGCCATTTCCTTTGGATTGCTGACATCAAAAAGAGAGAGCTGCAAACCTTGAATGGCTGCGCGACGCTCGTATTCGATAGCATCGAAACCGAGTCCGATAAGTTGATTCTCATTCAATGGGTGCATGTAAGTGGAGAAGCCTGGAATTTTAAGTTCTCCCAAAATTTTGGGCGATGCTGGTTCTGTGAGGTCGATTGCAAACAATGGGTCAGTGTTTTTGAACGTAACCACATAAGCTGTGTTGCCGACAAACCGAACAGAGCGGATATCTTCGTTTGCACCATATTCAGGTGTCTCACCAATTTTGCGCAGTTGACCCTCTTGCTCTGCTAAAACAGTGAAGTGATTTCGTGCTGAATTGTTCCAAAGCTGGCCAGTCGTGGTGGCAACTGCAAGTTCTCCCGTTGCCAATTCAGAGAGTGCCCAAACGTCTTTTATCCGACCTTTGACTTCTCCAATTGCAGGATTTCCAAGAGAGCCATCGGCGTTTAAAGGGATTCTGCGGAGGGAGGATGTTTCTAGCTGTGTTGCGCTTCCTTGAGCGGATCCTCTCCACCGAAAGTGTGAATATTGGGGATAGAGGTAAATATTTTTGTCTGTCATATACATCTTATTTTCACCAAGAAAGCTTATGCTCTTCAATTCGGAAATGTTGCTGACTGGAAAAGTCTCAATACGGGTTAGGTTTGTCGACAAGTAGTTGTTGTCTGACGACGCATAGATCGACGAGCAGTCCTCGTTGTCGAGAACGAGGTTGGTTGTCAGAACACCATTTTTTTGGCTGACCTGTTTGGTTTTCAGGTGACCTTGCATGACCAGGGTGATGCTGTCGTTGCGGAGTCTGGCTTCCAGAATCCTTCCTTTGAATTCACGCTTTTGTCTGAGGCGCGGAAGCGCGTTAGGAAGAACGTCATATACAGCCACTTTTGAGCCGCTCAAAACAATGAGTTTATCCTGCGCGACAAGCAATTGAGTGTTGCTCTCTGGGCGATCCCATCTGCTGTGGGATTGAATTGCTTCACCGACTGCAAGAGTGCCAATCAATTTCTTAGTTTTTCGGTCGACGACATTTATCCCATCGCTTCCAATAACAAAAAATTGCTCTTGCGAGATTTTAACCATGTCAGCTTCATCAATGCCTGCGTGGCGGACATTTGTGAGGACATCTTTTGCTCTCGCACTGTCTGCAGATTTTGCCACAACGTCGGCACTGCTTGCGGCATGGATGCCTCTCTCAGATTCAGTTCTCTCTCGGTGGGTCTGATAAGCTTCGCTGACGCAGCTGTCGTACTCATATGCTAGCAGCCACTGTCCCTGAATTTGTTCGCAACTCTGAAATGCAAGGGCAGGTGTGTATTTCTTGCTTTGAAAGTTCGTTTGGCATTTTGCGAGGTCGTAC
This sequence comes from Betaproteobacteria bacterium, assembly GCA_016868315.1. Taxonomy (GTDB): domain Bacteria; phylum Bdellovibrionota_B; class Oligoflexia; order Silvanigrellales; family Silvanigrellaceae; genus RFOM01. The sequence goes on along the minus strand of VGHE01000015.1, from coordinate 1,880 downwards.
TGAAGTTTCGCATCGTCGGAGCCACCTCTGCGAAACTTTCCACAGCCCACGATAAGCGGAAGAATTGTTGAGATAGCAATAACTGTCGCATTTTTTCTCATTTGCCCCCCCCAAAAACAGTCTGTTCAATTTTCTTTGTCTTACTTATCGGCGGTAATTATATTTTCTTTAATAATTAGATTCAGTGATATTGGTTGGTTGTAATTTTTCTTCCGTATTTTGAGTTGTATATTTGTATATGGAAATGAGACGCGATTTGCTTTCGTTTCCCGACGCTTCGGGCTAAGAGCAAGTTATACCGGGAGAAACAGTCCATGAGTTCGCAGACACGCTCCGCTCCTTTTCGCAGTGAAGACATCGTTGGGTTCAGCTGCCGCACTCTTTCCTCAATGGGCTCTGAAATTAGGCGAGTATTTTTGTTGGGACAAAAATTGCGGGAGGAGAATCCTGCAATTGATTTGGTGGATCTTTCCCTCGGCAACCCCGACCTTGAGCCTCCGACTGAGGTGCGCGAAGAGCTTGTGCGTTTGGCACAGGAGCATGTTGCTGGCGCGCATAGGTATATGGATAACGCTGGATATCCCGAGGTGCGGGAGTTCTTGGCGTCTACTTTGCAAAAGTCTGAAGGTGTTGCGCTGACGCGCGACAGTGTTTTTCTAACTTGTGGCGCGGCTGGTGCGTTGCAGATCCTGCTCCGGACTCTGCTCGATCCTGGGGATGAGGTGATTCTCCTGGCTCCGTTCTTCTCGGAGTATCGCCCTTATGTGAGTAACATGGGTGGTGTGCCCGTTATTGTGGGCTCTGATTCAAACCACCTGCCTTATCTATCGCAATTGAAGGCAGCACTCTCGCCGCGCACCCGAGCCATCATTGTGAACAGCCCAAACAACCCATCTGGCGCGCTTTATCCGGAGTCAGTTTTGCTCGAGATTGCCGACACACTGAACCGTTTTTATTCGGAAACGGGGCGTTTGGTGCATCTTATTTCGGATGAGCCCTATGCGCGTCTCCTGTTTAATCCTGCCGAACTTGTGCCCATCTTGAAAATCTATCCGGCAGCTTGGTTGGTGCGCTCTCACTCGAAGGATCTTGGTCTTGCTGGAGAGCGTATCGGATATCTGGCTTGGGGTCCTCAGCTTGCTCTTCCCGAAACTCTAAATGCTTTAAGAAATTCTGCGCGGGCGTTGGGGTTTGTGAACGCTCCAGCTTTGATGCAGCGTTTGCTGCCTCGTGTCTTCAGTGCATCCGTAGATGTGTTGCAATATAAGCAGAGAGTCGATGCCTTCGTCGACATCCTCCTGGCGGGAGGTCTCGAGTGCACGCGCCCGAGGGCTTCATTTTTTGTGTTTCCGAGGTCGCCCCTCGGCGACGATAATGCATTCACTGAACGCCTTCTTGGTGAAGGTGTATTAGCCGTTCCTGGGAGTAGTTTTGGTAAGCCAGGATATTTCCGTTGTTCACTGACACAGCCATTGGAGCGGGTTATTGAAGGGGCGCATCGCATTGTTCGCGCTGCACAATTTAAGAGCGCGAAATGACTGTTCTAAAAAAGTTTCTGAAGGTCGTTGACAAGCTCAGACCGCTTGAGTAAGTCTCCGAGGCTCTCAACGAGAGCGTTCTTTGAAAAGAGAAGAAAGAAGTCACAGAGTGCGGGAAGAGCCGTGCGAAGCGACAGAGTGATTCGGGCAGCAATGCTTGGAGAAGTTTGTAACGGACGCGCGGTTTTAACCAAATGAACGTCAATGAACGTTTTAAATAATCATGTAGCCAAATTAAACTTAAGAGTTTGATCCTGGCTCAGAACGAACGCTGGCGGCGTGCCTAACACATGCAAGTCAAACGGGTGGTAACACCAGTGGCGCACGGGTGAGTAATGCATG
>VGHE01000014.1 GCA_016868315.1 Betaproteobacteria bacterium | reverse complement strand
CATGCATGCATCGACCAACCCCACAGCGGAAAACCGCCGAGGATGTTCGATTTTGTTTATTTGTTCGAGTGGCGTTTGCGATTGAATGAAATTACTTCAAAGTATGGTCACATTTGAGACGTGCTGGCGTTGGTTGCGCAATGCCATTCTGAAATTTTTTCTCAAACCATCAAACGGACGCTTGGACGAGTTTGTTGACTTGAGCGTGTTCACCGCAGCGCTGATTGCATTACATCTCGCCTCGGCCTCCATCAGATTGTTTGGCGACTTCGGCATATTGCGAATTGCCTTCCATTCATCCGTTGCTTTTTGTGTATTCGCAGCGCGCTGCGCGCTGTTGGCCGATTTCTTTTGGTTTCTTTGAATAAGTGCAGCGGCTTTCTCGCCTAAAGATGGCGTTTTCTGTGCGGGTTCAATGGCCTGCAGCTGCGGAGATTCAGTCTTTCTTGACTTCATCTTTCTCAATAACCACAGTTTCGCCCTCTTTAAGAGTCAAGGCAATGTGCTTGTAATCCATGCCAGTGGGCGTTCCTTGGCCACACAAACCGATCTTTTTCACGCTCAGAGGAAGATCCAACTCGATTGGTAACTTGCTTGTTTCTGTGGTGACAAACTTCGCATTTCCACCCACGCACGAAGCCTCATTGCCTTCAATTCCAATCACACGGGTCAGCTGGCGCACCGCAGTGCTCTCGATCCGGATGCGTGCAAACCCAGACGGGATCGCCAGCGTCGGGACATCGTTCTTGATGATGATCTTCTGACCGGCCCTCAGAACCACAGGGAGCTGTTTGTAGTCCATTCCGGTGGGTGTGGCTTGTCCGCAGAGGCCAATTTGGGTGACGCTTGTGGGAACTTCCAATTCAATTTTCTCGGTGCTCTTCACGGTGAGAAGATGCTTCGGATTGCCACCTACGCAGCTTGCTTCATCTTTTTCGATTCCAATGACTCGGGTGAGTTGGCGAACAGTGGTGCTCTCAACGCTCACAATTGCGACACCAGTTTTTGTCGATTTATCCTTGTTCTCGGAAGTGTTGAAGGCTCTTTGCGTACATCCAGCTGAGGCAATGAGAAGCAAAAGCATGGCGTGTTGGGTAGTTTTCATCTGAAACTCCGTGTCAATGGATATTTGAGTTAGCGCAAAAGGGGAGCTGGTTGAGTATACCATTTATTTGAGAAATGGAGGCACCCTCTGGTCTTGGTGGGCGATTCAAGAGTCATTTTCTTGGGGGTGATGTCTAGCCCTCGCCGTTGACAACCACGTGCTAAGCTTGGAGCTCTTTCGATTATTTCGACCCTTTCAGTAAATGGTTTCAATGGGATTTTACGAGTTAAAAAGGCGAGCGAGGCTCACCTTAACTTTCTTCTTGGTGGCAATTACGTTCATTGCCTCGAGCTGCGTTTTTCGTGCAGCGGCTTTTCGACGTGCCAGCTTTTTGTTGCAGCTCAAAATTGATTCAATCTTCAAATTAAGCAGCCTTCAAAGGGCTACCTTGCGCCGTGAGCTTGATGTTTTCCTAACTGATTTGAACAGGCGTGAGGTTCTCGCGGTGCAGGAGCTGCTCATTGATTCCTCAAAGCAGCTGAAGCAAGGCGCGACCATGGATGAGGTCGAGAGTTTTTTTGTTCGTTGGGATACCCTTTATTCCGGTGCACTGACGCGTGCAAGCGCACCAATTGGTGCTTTTCTTGCAGATTTGAACCCCGAACAGGTCAGCCAGTTTAAGGATGTTCAACTCGAGCGTCGCAGAGAGATTTCGGAATCACTTTCCGTGGGTGAAGTCGAATTTGCAAGTAGGAGCAGGAAGAAGACTGCCAAACAAGTCTCAGTTTGGATTGGCACTCTGAATGAAAAGCAGCTCGCCGCAGTTTCTGGTTTTGCACAGCAAGAATTTGGCTGGCGGAAGCGCGAGGTCGTTGCCCGTGAGCGTTCTCATGAAAAATTCACAAATGCTCTGCAGGAAAGGCAAAGTGCACAAAAACTTGCTGAGTTATTTTTACAGCAGCAGACATTGCCCTTTTCACAGCTTGATCCCGAACATGCTGCCCTCAGGCGCGAACGGCGGGCGCAGTGGGCAAAACTTATATCTGATCTGTCTCTGAGCATAACGAATGAACAGAGAGCACACTTCAAACGTGAGACTCAATCGTTGGCTGCCGATGTTGCGCTGATTGGAGCTTCTTCGGATTGAATGAAGTTGTGCTCTGATATTGTTCTCACTCTTGTGGCGGTGCCTTGGGCACGATGCGTCGAATGCGGACTTCACAGAGTCCATCAAAGACGTCTTCTTTGTCGAATTGAAGATCAAGAGTGGTCATCGAGACGGGCAGTTCAGGCTCTCCGAGGAGGAGTTCACGGAAGCCAATCCCCAGTGCCCTCGAGAGCTTTCCAATCGCAAAGAGGTCATGAGGCGTTGTACCGGTCATCCATCCATGAACCACGCTCTTGTTGACTCCTGCCAGGTTGGCAATGGCCTGAATGGTCAGCTGACGTTCCTTCATCAGCTTGCTCAGGATTTTGCCGAAGGGGAGAGCATCGAGATCGGCTTTTGAAGTCATTGTGTCCTCATGGGGTCATTCCTGGCAGCATGTTTTTTTCGAGCCATGCATTCAACAACCGATTCTTCTTATTAGGCAATTCTTTATCCAGTAATTTCAGTGAATTGATCGACCGTCTTGGAAGTCGAACACTTCATCTGTGGCAGGTTCTAGGGCGCACTTGCGATAGGTACTTTAGCTCTCGTTTGCTCTCTCGCTTCAAATATTTCTGACACCAATGATTTTTTTGGCCTGTCTGGATTGATATCTTCTAACCTCTAGCGACGACTGCACCGTAAAGGAGTCAATGCGATGTTCGATGGCCAAATTGAAAACACGCTCAACCGCTTTCCTCTGTTTTTGCATTTGAGTTCAGAGGAGGTGGCGGTCGTTGCTCCACTCTTCAAAGAGATTGTTTTGCCTGCCGGAACAACATTTATTAAGCAGGACGAACTTTCTGCTCAGCTCTATCTCATTGTTGCTGGAATTGCCGAGGTCTGCCTGCCGCTCATCGGCGAAAGAGGAAATGCATCCATTGCAAAATTTGGCCCTGGCGAGTGTGTTGGTGAATTGTCGTTGGCGAAAATCGCCCGCAGGGCAGCCTCGGCGAAGGCTGAGGTTGATTGTCGCTGTTACGTGGTTGATTCAGAAAAATTGATTGGAGTTTTTGAATCGCAACCGAAAATTGGATACCGCGTCTTCAAAAACTTGGCTCTCATCATGGCCGATCGGCTCGTTTCGACCAACATGATGCTGCGAAATTCAGCAAGCCAAGGCTAACGTTTCTTGTCGACTTTGCCATCGAGTGTTGCAACGGAGATGGGGTGCTGATGTTACTGCGGATGCTGATTCTACTCATTTCTTTTTTTGTCTTTTGTTTTTTTTCAAACACCGGTTTCGCGGATTGTCGCGGAATCGGTGTTCTGGTTTTGCGAAGCTCGGCTGTTAATGCAGAGGTCTACGAGCCTTATCTTCAAAATGATTGTCTTCGTGAGGCGAACCTGTTCTTCGCAGAGGTCGATTACAATCCGGTTACAGCTAATCAGATCAGAGATCTGCAAACTATCGTTACCGTCGCTCGTGAAGCGGCAAAGACTTCCTCCCGCGGGCTGGTGGTTTTCGCTTACAGTGAGGCTGGCAAATTCGCGGTAAAGCTCGCAAGTCTGGATTCAAACGTTCGCGCTCTGTTTCTCATGGATCCTGTTGATGGAACACCACCGTTTTCATCGCCTCGCCGATTTCCTGTTTTTCTTGATGGCAGCTTTCCTCCCCTGAGGGTTCCGACAACAATTCTTGAGAGTGAGTTGGGGTCTCAATTCAAACGGCTGGGTTATTCTTGTGTGCCGGAGGACATGGGGCCTAAGCACTTTTACCTGCACGTTGATCCTGAATTTCTAAACAGAGTTCTTCTCGACGATTTGGGGCATTCAGATTTTGTGCGCATGAAGAAAATGACTTTGGTTGAATGGATGTGCGGAAAGGGGATTATACCCCGCGAGCAAGCTCTGGGGCGCATCATCAAGATTTGGGAAGATTTCCTTATGCAGTCAGCGTTGTAGAGGTTCATGAGATATACTCGATCAGCTTCAGCTGATTGAGCCCGACGAAAGTGAAGGAGATGATGATTGAAGAGACGCCAAATTAGAGGTCGAAGAAGAGAGAGAAGTTCAAAAAGCGAATGCCAAACCTGCTTTCATCTTTGAACTCATTTTTCGATTTTTCTGCCTGTTCATCGCTGACGTTGGTGCCCCGATCCGTAAACGTCGGAGAACGCAATTCCTTGAGTAGGGTAAATCCCAACCACTCCATGTTTATACGCACAGTGTCGTAGCTTATGGTGCTTCCAAGGCCAAGACCGAACAAGTATCCCTGGCGCGAGCCGTTAATGATTCTCCTGAGCTCTTTACTTTCATCGCTCACAGGCTTGAATAATTGCACAGCCTGGTTTTCATATCCGATGGAAGTCATCGCATAAACAGATCCGGTGCCCCGCCAGTTGAGCATCAGCCGCCTGTAGTTGAGATCGCGCTCGTAGGTATCGAGCAGTAAGGCACGTGCGAGCATGTGTTGTTTGCTGAACCAGCTTGCTTCATAGGCAAGCGAGAGGAACCCTGAATCCCAGCGTGAATGCCAACCGAGCTCAAGCCGGGTTGTGGGGTACGGGTTTAGCCCAACACCTGCACCGACGCCGAAAACAGGTTTCGATTTGATCTTGTACTGAAGGTATTCTGATTCCCGCTTCGGTTTCTCTTCGTCTTCCCGACTGCTGTCCTCTCGGCTCGCGCTCTTGCGGTTGCTCTGTGCCACTGTGATTTTTTGGCCGAGGGTATATTCCGATGACAAGATCCCCTGAGTATCTGCAACGGAAGCATGGGCGAGTATTGGTGCAAAGGTTGCGCTGAGGCATATAAGCATGTTGCCGGTCATTCAAAACTCCCGTGAATCAGTTCTGTGGTTGCTGCTTTTTTCTGCGTTGGTTTTTATTCTCACCCGGCTTTTGTTTACCTTTGTTTTGAGCAGCGCTCTCATCGGTCTGTGGCGCACCACCAAAAATAATTGGGTGAATGTAACTCAATACGAAGGCATGCCCAGATTGTTTTAATTTTTCAGATTTGTCGTCGGGTTCGCTCGCCTCAGCTTCAAACTTGCCAGCTGTTGTGAGCTGATACCCCGCCTGAATTTGCGATTGGTTCTTGCTGGAGAGAACATAGGATGCTGCCGCGCGGATGCGGAGTCCATTGTCGCTCTTCAATTTCACTTTTACGGTCTCTTGTTTGTTCTCCGGAGTGGATCCATCAGGGATTTCGATTTTCATTCCTCCGGAGGATTTTGTTTCCTCGTCCCCGGATAGTCCAAGATAGTATCCCGCACCGAGTCCCAGCCCAATTTTTTGGGTCACGAAGTATACAAATTTAATGTTCGGTTCACAAGAAATTCGAAGATACGAGCGGTCAACTGTTCGTTCAAGGTTCATTTTTTCAATTTTGAGTGTTGCACTCGTGCTTGCCCGATCATACCCAAATCCGGCTCCCACTCCTAGGTGCATTTTGGGGCTGTGCAAAACAAGCAAGCGGCCATCCATCCGAAACCCGAATGTAAATGGGTTTAAGACTTTTTCCGTAAATTTTTGCACTGTTGAACCGAGTTCGTCCCATCCCTCAGGTTTTGTTTCGAACTCCTGTTTCTCGGTTCCCACCGAAGCACCGACTTCAAGTTCAAGTCCCAGAGGGTAGGCTATTGAGCTCAGGAAAAGCGAAGGCAGGAGCGTGAATAGTAAAATAATATTTCTCAAGGCACTTATCCTCACGTTTGTTATTCCCGTGAGGAGTATCGGCGAATTATTTCGGGAGTTTCCTTTCAGTACGTCAAAATCTTGCGAAATTCACCGGGGACGTTGTTTGCGTCGGCGTTGGTTTCGGTCATCCTGATCCGAGGTTCTCCGGCGTCCGCGAGAATCCCTGTCGTCGTATTCGTCGTTGCTATCTGTATTTGAATTTGAAAAAATGATGGGGTGCACATAGCTGAGTACAAATGAGTGACCAGAGAGATCTGCTTTCTCCGTCGCCTTTTCTCTTTTGAAGCTTCCGGCAGCTGTGAGTTGATATCCGGCTGTGAGTTGAGGCTGATTGCTGCCTGGCATTACGAAGGAACTGAAAAGGCGCATTCTAAAACCGCTGTTCTCATCTATATCGCTTTTTTCTTCATAAACCGTACTCGCTTCGGTCTGCTTTGCATCAATACTACCTGTCAGCGTAAAGTAATAGCCCAGCCCCAGTCCTATTCCAAAATTTCGTGCTGGAAAATAGACAACACGCGCATTAGGTTCAAGAATGAAGCGGTAGAACGTATATTCTTCCGTAGTTTCTTGGAGAGATGCCTCTGTGCTAGCGCGTTCCCAGCCGAATCCTGCTCCTCCCGACAAGTGCACGGAGCGGTTGTGCACGACAAGAAGTCGGGGATCCAGGCGGAATCCAAAGGCCAGAAAACTACTAAGTTCATCCCTGAATTTCTTAAAGTCAGCGTCTTCCTTGGTTGTCGTTGTTGAATTGCGTGCCTCTAATTTGTCCTTCCCAATTCCACTTCCGAATTCGAGTTCAAGCCCCAAGGGGAAGGCTGTCGAGCTTCCTAGAGTTGCAAACAGAGCGATGGTCTTAACGCTGGCGGACTTCATACTTTTTCCTCTTCCCTGGCACAGACGTTCTATTTTCGGCCAAGCGTCTGTCGAGTTTACTTTGAAGAGAGTCAAAAGTTTGGGGTAAATCCGAGATTTTCACCAAATATCGCGAATCTTCAGTTTTACCTCGCAGGCAGGCAAATTTTACCTACTCAAGGTCTGCTTGTGCGACGCTGCAGGAATCTTCGAAAGATTTCTGCGATGACCATAGAAATCATGAAGCCGATGACCAGTGGAAGAATAGTCCAAGGCACAATTTCAGTCTGAAGCAAGTTCTTGAGCGGTGGGAAGAACATCACGGCAAAAGCGAATGCTATTTCCAAGAAAATCCCAAGAAGAATGATGTTGTTCCGCACAGACAGCGGTTGCTGCCGACAAAGAAACACGTTTGCTGCTTGCATGAGTATGACAGTGATGAATGTTGCTGTTGCGGCACTTCTGGCCAAGGTCGAGCCCGGGTTTACAGTTTCGCCCCAAGTCCATCCTGCCTCATAAAGTACAACAAAGAACGCGCTCAGGCTGGACACCGCAAGCCACAATCCTAACCAAACATATGCCTTCAAGATAAATGAGAAGTCCACAAGGTGTTGACTGTTGCCGCGCGGTGGAACGTGCATCAGTCGTGGGTCGGCTGGATCTGCTCCCAGACCGAGCGCAGGAACGAGATCCGTTCCCAAATCGATGGCCAGGATTTGCATGATTGTGAGAGGTAGAGGAACCGGAAACAACATGAAGAGCGCAAACGGAAGAGCTTCGGCAACATTTGACGAGAAAATGTAAGTCATGAAGTTGCGGATATTGGCGTATATTCCCCTCCCCTCATGAATTGCGCGCACTATGGTCGCAAAATTATCGTCAAGAAGTATGATGTCGGCACTCTCGCGAGCCACATCTGTGCCCGATAATCCCATCGCAACGCCTACATCAGCGCTACGCAGTGCTGGTGGATCATTCACACCATCTCCCGTGACCGCAACGACGTGGTTTTTTTGTTTGAGTGCTTCTACAATCCGTTTCTTTTGATTGGCTCTGACGCGGGCAAAGGCGATTTCCTTTTCTTCAAGCGCGAGTTGTAGTTGAGTTGCGCTCCAGTGCTCGAGGTCAGAACCCAAAATCACTTCTGGACATGCGTTGCGGAATATTCCGAGTTCACTGGCCACCGAACGCGCTGTTTCGGGGTGATCGCCCGTAATCATGATGATTCGAATGCCTGCCCCGTGGCATGCCATTATGGCTCCGGGAACTTCAGGACGTATGGGATCATCGAGGCCGACAAGACTAAGGAATTCAGGTTCGACTTCGAGTTCCGCAGCTGCTTTTAAGTTTCCTTCATGCTCGCCGTTTTTGTTGGAGTCGACATTTTCATGATGTGCTTCTTTGAGATGTCGCTGTGCATGTGCAAGAACCTTTAACCCTTGGCGCGCCTTTGCAGAGAGGTATTTGTTTTCCGAGTTCGTCGCTCACAATGACTGACTGGCGGCGCCGTGAGTCATCAAATAGAATTTCTGCAATGCGTGTGACTCCGTTCAGTTCCAGCTTGCAATCTCGTGCAAAGCGAACCAGAGCCATTTCGATGGGGTCGCCCAATTCTCGACCGTCCGACCTGTTTTGAATCAGGCTGTGGGTTAACCGCATAGCACGCAGAAAGAGTTGTTCACCGGCCGTGTAGTCGGCTTGTTTATGCATCTGAGCTGCCGTGATTGTCTCTCCCAGCCAGTTAATTTGTTTCACTGCGAGCTGATTCAACGTCAGTGTGCCTGTTTTGTCGCTGCAGATGACTGTTGTTGAGCCAAGCGCCTCCACGGCGGGAAGATGCCGAACGAGTGCATTGAGCTTTGCCATGCGCTGCGCCGAGGAGTAGGGATTGGTTTGCAGGTAGCCCCGAGGCAAGACCAAGCAATGCAAAGGCAATCCCGAGGGCAATTGAGAAAATGGAAACTCTTTTGCTTAAGATCCCAATCTCACGCTGCAGAGCCTCCAGTGCTCGCTCGGCCTTTAGCGATTGCCAGAAAGAGAAGGCTGCATTGATGAAAATTACGCAGATAATTGCGGCGCCTAAGGAGTAGAGATTCGTTTAAAATTATGAATATATTGAGCAAATTAATCCCGTCAGCGATTCATCACTTGTTCGGTTTTCAGTTGCCTGCACCAGCGGTACGCTCTGATGAGGTAGGTTCGTAGAGGGTATATGTTTCCTTAAGACCGATGAGAGATAGGATGTGATCATGCATCGAGTTGTTCTTTTTTCCATACCGCTCTTTGCTGGTTTGCTTTCGATTTCCTGTCAAATGCTTCAGAGAAAGAATTCTTTGAGTGGCAGCGCGAAATCTTCCACGAGTCCGGAAGCTGCAATGCCCCTGCCTGCAACGGCTGCGCCTGTGCCGGGACAATCTGATGGAACTGGTTCAACGACTGTACCATCACATAACCCCGTTGTTATTCAAGGTGTAAATGAAAAGCAGCCTCTGTGTGGAACGCAGCTGGGAAAGTCGGTTGCTGATGCTTCCACAAACAAGCAGGTGCGCTTTGCAACCTTCAACATGCTGGGTGCGTTCGCTACATCACTCCCATCTTTGAATGCACGCATTGAGCAGATCGCCTCAAACATTCAAAAGGTGCAGGCGGATGTGATTGGAATTCAAGAAGCTGAAGATATGGTTCCCTGGGGGAACAGTGCGGATGTTCTCGCGCGCCGTTTGTCGGAACTTACGGGCGAGAACTGGTATTGGTGTTTCTTTCGATCCAACCCCCATGCGGCGATAGAACCGGATGTGAGTGTGGGTGGTGGAGGACCGTTGTCTGCGGCCTATTCCACTCAAGATGCAAATACCAAGAAGCTCGCACAAACAACATGGTTCATGGGCGATGCGATTGTTTCGCGTTTGCCTTTTGGTTCTGTGGGTGCGCGGCGGGTGAGTGCGCGTGTTTTGAGTGAATTGCCGTTGTGCACATCCGATCGGTGTCGAAGCTGGGCTGCTGGCGAATCGCGTATTGTGATGCGCGCTGAAATGCTTCTACAGGGTCGCTCTTTTCATTTCTTCAACTCTCACTTCTATACGAACATCACCAGCGAATCGGTGAAATCACAGGTCAGGCAAGCCACACAAATCAACGAGTACATCAATCAGGTGGTTGAGAAAAAGAATGCACCCGTCGCGGTGTCCTGTGACTGCAATTCTCCGGAAGATGGTGCTGTGCGTGCAGAGTTTTTGAAATGGGGGTTCGCGGATGCCTGGAGCACCGTGAATCCAGGGCAGCCTGGTCATACCGGAGGGCAAAGCACCACCGCACAACAAAAGACCGCTTCATCGCGCATCGACTATCTTTTTCTTAAAGGCATGACACCGCGCGAGGCGCAGCTGTTTCCGGAAACAGCTTCAGCTGCACCCGCGGATGCGTCGATTCTTTGGCCTTCAGATCACCTTGGTTTTGTTGCTGGACCGTTTTGAGAATCTTGTTCCTTTTTCGGTCGTCTGGATGCACAAGCAAACTGCTGAAAAAATTGATTAAAAAAGTTCGCCGAGAAAGTTTGACCAATCGGCCAGTGTTGTTGTATCCGAGAACGGATACATTATGTACTTCGCGTAAACACTGGGGAAAAATGAAAAATTCTGGGAGCTTCAATGGAGCAGCGGTCTGGTCTGTGCTCGCCGTTGCGGGGCTATCTGTGTGCGTGGGTCGGGCGGTCGCCGACAACATCCCGCGGCCTCTCCCTAACCCCAATCTCCCAGCGCGTCCGCCTATCTTGATTGATCCAGCCAAGTTGCCGGTCATTCGGCACTCGTACTTGCTCAAAACTATACCTATTAAAATCGTTACGCCTATCCAAACGCGATTGCCGAGATTGCCACTCTCGCAACTTCGCCCTGAAACGCTCGTGACCATTGGTAACTTCACCGATAAAGGCGATGTTGACGGCGCGAAGAACATGTCGCTCTCGGAAGTTCAGAATGCGATGAACACCTGGGCAGCGGAGCAACGCAACGAATATCAAATCTTTGCTGGTCGCAGCCCAATTTTTGCGAACATGCTTTTCAAAGAATTCAATCAGCAGAGCCCCACCAAGAACCGCAACGTGCGTGTGGGTCAGATTCCAATGGATCTCGCCCATCTGCAGGCTCTGAAATATCAGGGCGACGCATTTAAAAATCCTGGTCAGGTGGAAGACACTCCTCAGTTCAAAGATCGCTCGGCAGAGTTTTCGGGTGGCTACGCGCGCGCCATGGGCAACGAGTATTTCGGTGTTGATGCAAACGCGGGATTCGGCGTGAAGGTCAACAAAGACAACCAGCGTGCCGATGCCAGCCTCACGGTGAAGGGCGCGCTGCTTAAAGAAAACATCTCCGTGTTCGATGCGCAGGCGCACAATGCCACGGGAGAGAATTCCTACGCATATGTTTCCGTGTTTGGTCAGAAAGTGTGGGATGCAACCTCGCCGACCTTCTCAGGCGACAAGGGTTTTGACCGTTCCGAAGGTGCGCGTGCGCGCTTTTGGCTTGGACCCGTTCCTCTTTCGGTGGGTGGCAGCGTGGGTGGCCGTTTGGGTGCCCAGTACGACATCCGTGGTCTTGTGGGCGAAAAGCTCGTCACCGGCCTCGTGCGTCCTTATCTCGACACCTACGGAAATGTAGACGCAGCTGTTGATGCCTACATTGCATCGGCGGGTGTTTTTGGTTCGATAAAATTCGTTGGTGTGAGTATCCCGGTTGATGCCAACGTGAAATACGACATGGTGTCTGCCGATCCAAAACTCACGGCTGAACTCGGCGTGAACGCCAACTTCGATGCGCTGAGCGGGCGTGTTGGTCTCTTTGCGGAAATCGACTACTGGCTCGATAGCGAGCGATGGGAGAAAACACTTTTCTCATGGGCCGGATTCCAAGAGAATCTCGCAATCTTCAATCAACGCGAAAGCCTCCCACTGCGCGACTATATTGGTTGGAAATATCGTCAGCTCAACGGAGCCTCAGGCTTCCTTGGTGCGCCGACGAGTCCTGAATCGCAAACACCTGCAGCGCGTCCGGGTCTCTTTCGGCATTACAACGGTGGATCCATCTACTGGTCTGAAAACACCGGCGCACACGTTGTTCTTGGCCTCATCCGCAGCAAGTGGGGTGCTAAAGGTTGGGAGCAGGGTGAACTCGGATTTCCAACGAGCGACGAGCTCACGGCGGGCGATGGTCAAGGCAAATACAGTCACTTCCAAGGTGGTTCGCTTTGGTATCATCCTTCTACCGGGAATGCGTTCCTCGTGAAGGGCAAAATTTATCAGAAGTGGGCTGCGTTGCGTCGTGGCATGGGGCTTCTGGGATACCCAACGACCGATGAACTCACGACTCCAAATGGACGCGGTCGTTACAACCACTTCCAGAATGGCTCCATATATTGGACCCCTGAGCATGGTGCTTTTGAAGTGCGTGGCCTGATTCGTAACAAATGGGCTGATGCACAGTGGGAACGTGGTGTGCTTGGATTTCCTGTTACCGATGAGTGGCAAACTCCAGATGGCGTTGGTCGGTTCAACCACTTTGAAGGTGGCTCGGTTTACTACCATCCTGAATTCGGCACATGGATCGTGCGCGGAGCCATCCGCGACCGTTGGGAATCTCTCAATTGGGAACGTGGATGCTTGGGTTATCCAAAGAATGATCAGCGCATAACCGAATCACGTTCTACAACCGTTAACATGCCCGGATTGGGCAATGTGCCTGGTGTTGTCAATACGTACGTGCAGGACTTCGAAGGCGGTTCCGTGACCCACAAACAAGAATGTGGACCAGGCATTTGCCGTAATGTTGGCATCGTGCACCAGTGCTCGCTGACACCTATCAAATTGCCACCGCGTGTGAATTTGCCCATCGGGCGCGTTCCAATGCCGCTGCCAATGCCACTTCCACGCCCTATGCCACCGGTGAATCCTAATGGCATAGACTCAGACAACGATGCTAACGCTCTTCTGGTTGAGGATGCCGAGTGACTCGTAAAAATCTCCTCGTCTCTCGCGGAAAGATTCTCACGGGTGCGCTTGTCATTTTTTTGCTCGCTGCGGGTGTGTATTTCGCCCGCAGCCGCGAGGCCTCTGCTCCTTCAACATCGTCTGCCCTGAGTGGTGTGCAAACAAGTGAAACAGCAACAACTGCTTTAGGGCTATTGAGTCACAGCGCAACTTTGAATGAAGTGCGCACTTGGTCGGTTCTGCAAGATGTATCCATTGAACTGCAGTCCTCCGAGGGCAAACCGGCTGTATCGCAGATTCAGCTGCGCTCACAGCTCGACGAGCAGCTCCTTGAGGCTTCGCAGGGCAAGCGTCTTTATCGCTATCACCTGAAAGAGGTCGACTTCCAGAGCACCAATGCACAGGGGCAGCCTGCAATGGCGCCCCAAGATATCGATGCAGTTAAGAAATCTCTATCCACAGCTTTTGTTGTTGTGCGAACCGATGAACTCCGCCGAGACCTGCGCTTCAGTGCATCGCGTGGCACGAGTCTCGAGAGCTTGAACCTCATTCGTTCCATAGTCCTTGCCGGCTCTCTTTTTCTTCCAGCGCAGCAGCAACTCTCCGAGTGGATCTCTCAGGAGTCCGACTCCACGGGTGTTTTCACGCTCACCAATCGTCTTGTCTCATTGAAGAATGGAGTCGCGGAAATTGAGAAAGAGCCTAAGTCTGTGCAGGCTCATTCGGGTTCACGTGCACTGAATGCAGAAAGCGATGCACTCGCAGTTTTGCCAAGCTCCCTGACGCGCCTCACCTTCGATGCCCAGGCCGGCCATGTTCTGAAAGCTGAACAACGTTGGACCCTGCGTTTCCAGGCGGCGGGCGTTTATGCCACCACGAACATTTTTACCCGCATGGAGTTTGTCGGAAAGCGTTCTGTTGCTCAGAACGAGGGTGAAGTAGAATCTTCTCCCGAGCAGCCGACCACACAAGATCTCATGAGTGAAGCTGAATTGGAGGCGGCCAGTGAAGAGGGTCTGAAGAAGAAGGTGGCTGCGCAAAAACTGGGTGGTGAAACTTGGGAATCTTTGCGGCAACGGCTGCAGAGCGCTGACTTTCACAAAGACGGAGCTGCGCGTTTCCAGTTTCTTGAACAGCTCTCTGCGCTCATGTTTTTGCAGCCTGAAATCTGTACGGCTGTCGCCGAGGAAATGGCACAGCTCAAGAAAGATGACCCTCATTATGCGAGCAAGTTGTCATTGCTTGCTGGCGCTTTCTCGAATCAGGAAACACCAGAGGCCGAAGCAGCAATTGTTGCCCTGGCACAGCGCATGAGCAACGACACCGATGCTTTGATGCAAATCATTCCAGCCATGGCTGCACACCGCCGCCCAGGCGAGAAGACCCGCGATGCACTGCTGCAGCAATATGAGAATGGTATTACAGATGAGGTGAAATCAACTTCAACTCTCGCACTTGGAACCTTTGCACAGCGTGCACAAAAAAATCGTCCTGATTTGAATCAGGAGGCCGTTTCAAGGCTGGCGCGTGATTTCGATGCTGCCCCGTCCACAGCGCGCAAGGTCACTCTCTCTGGAGCACTGGGAAATGCCGGTGCGCAGGAGACCTTGGCGAGTGTGAAGACTCTCATGACTTCCACACAGGAGCCTGCTCTGCAGCGCTCGGCTATCTATGATTTGCGCTTTGTTTCCGACCCATCAGTTGATGTCTGGTTGCAAAAAATCAGCACCGACAAAGGCAGCGATGGTGACCTCGTGATTCAATCACTGCGCGTTATGCGCATGCGTGCACCTGCACGCGGCAATCTTGAAGCTGCGACTGCAGTTGCCCGTACCTCCGATTCACGTGCGACAGTTCGGGTTGAAGCCCTGCACACGATCGCGCACCAAGTGGTTTTGAATCCGCAAGAGGTAAATACAACTTTGAGTGAATTCAGCCGCGATACCAATCCTCAGATCGGCCGCCAGGCGCAGCAGCTGCTTGCGAAGCTGCCCAAATCGAATCAATAGTTTCTGTTTCAATTTGGACAGCTGCAAGCGGTGTGAAATGAGAAAACCGCACCTCAGTGCGTGGTCGCGGCAATCATCATGGTGAGAATGTGCATGGAGTACTTGTAGCAGGCCTGGCCTTCGAACTTGAAGGTGGTCTGGCTGCCATCTCTGTTCACAATTGTGTAGGTCGGCTTGATGAAGTGGTTGTTCTGGAAGTCTTCCGACGTGACACGCGCTTTGATCATGTCACCATTCACGAGAAAGCTGTATTCGTTCTTCTGGCGATCGAGCCCAGCAAACTGAACAGAGGTCGAGCGTGGGCCATAATCGGTGCGGTGCTCAACCGTGCCACCAAAGTTTTTGTCGACCTGTTTGAAGATGGCTTTTACGTCCTGCCCGTCGCGGCGCATGATGAGCTCGCTCATCCCCTTGGCTTCGTTTACGCTGCCCCAAATGACAAAGTCCTTAACTGATCCCGCCATTGCATGGTCGTAGGCCTTAAGGTCGATGTTGAGATCGCCCTTGATGTTTGCGAGCTGGTGCCCGTCTTCTGCAAATGCCACAGGACTTGAAACCGCTGCAACGGAGATCAATGCGGAAACCATTAAACGAGTCATCATATCTATATCCACCTTGATAGAGGTTTGTGAGACGAGTGCTGTTTGAGGGGAAAAATAGCTCACTCAGCCGCGCTGCGCAATGGATGTGATTCTACTCAAGTGTGGTCTTGGTATCTGAATCGAAAGAAGTGCGGTTCTTCGAGAAACGGCCTGTTGAATAAATGAGTTCTGTAGCTTCCTGAGGATCATACCGTCCAATGAAGTCGTCGCTGGACGTCTTAATCCTGATACGGCTTTTGTATTTTGAGAAGATGTTTTCGATTTCGGAAGTCTTTGCAAGCAGAATTGGATCAAGAGCAAGACTTTCAGCACCCAAAATAAACTGACCGTAGGTTACATCGAGGATAATCTCGTCGGTTGTTTTTGGATTGAATGCAATGAAGAAATGAGTTGGTGAACGCATGACCTTCTTGCGGTCGATTGTGAAGAAATGCACGCCCTGAGTCTGTTGAAGATAGCCCTTAAATGGGCTCTGCTGCAGCTCTTTGAGCCAGAGAGCCGAATAGTCGAGACAATAAGACTCGAAGGAATACATTTTTTTAAGTGGTGAGGAATTAATACGTTGCCGCTGCTCGACAAAATTCCTGATTTCGTCAAGGCGCACTAAACCTGTTGGCAGAGGGGCATCAGATTGCGTGGAGCTTTTCGGGTCAGTTGGCCTGGTAGACTGAAAGTCGCTACTTGTGTTTGTCTCATGAAACTTTGACTTACAGGCAACTGCAATGCAGGCCATTGCAGACAACTGCAACACTAAGCCGATTCGCTTATGTTGAAGCAGGTGCACCATCTGTTCACCCTTTTCCTAAATCTTCCGCTTACAGACAATGGTTCGTGATTGGGTGTTATTCTCGGTTTCGTGGTTGTAAAATGTTCCTGTGATGTCAGCGGTCGCCTCTGCGGGGCAGGACAAGCACGCTGCGTTTATGGCTCCCCCCAGGGGAACGAGAGCACTGGTTGAGGTATTCAACGGGCAGTAACCCGAGCCCATGGGCATATCACCCATCACGGCTTGGTGTCTGAACGGGTTGGCTTGGCTGCCACCCTGGAAGTGCATCACACTAACGACTTGTCTGTTGCTCGGGTTTGCAAAGACGGGGATGGTTCCTGCGGGAAACTCGAACCGAGCCGGCAATTCTCGCACATTCGTCACTCCAGACATCACGTACACAGCAACGTTGGAGACCTTGATGGGAAGTACTGCCGAGAATGCACCTGCATCGCTACTGCCGCGCAAATCCAGGTTTGCGTTGAGTGATCCTGGTGCAGTGACGAGCCCTGCTGCGATGCGAAAGGGTGATGTGACTTTTAATTTAAATGTGCCGTTGCCCGATGCATCCAAAGGAAGTGCTGCAGCCATTGTTGAGCCCATGGCCGTGAGCAACTCGAATTGTAAACCTTGAATTGAAGGCGGAGTGATGCTTACAGATCCGTTTGGTTTTGAGCTTCTCACTTTGACTTCAATTTCTTTGCTTTCGCCTTGATGTAGGCTGAGCTCTGGCGATGCAAACGAGAGCGTCACGCTTGGTGCAGAGTCGCCAGCTGACCCATCGGATTCGCCAGATGAGGTCGACGATTCAATTGTTTTTTCAGCCTTCAAAATCTGACCGTCCGTCGCGCTGCCATCGGCGCTTCCCTTTGTTCCACTTTTCTTTGTGCTGGCGTTGCTTGTTTCAGAGGAAAGCTGAGCTGGTCCACAAGCCACAACGATACCTAGAACCGTGTAAATCATGTGAATCTTGTTTTTCATTTTTCCCCCGAACAGATCCTTTATCAGATCGACTCATTCAAATTCATAGTTTGGGATCTTGTGCAAAATTTAAGAAACGCGTTTTGTTGGGTTCTGTGAGGCGCGTCCCAAGCGGCATGACATCATCGCGCACGGAGTTGATGATAGCCTCTTTTCTGTTGACCCAAGTCGTAATATTTTCTGTTCCGGTCAGCTTCGCCTTGGCGGGTGTGTTGCTTGAGGATGTCGCGTGACATGAGTCACACAGGGCACGTGCCTCGGCAAAAGTCATGGCTCCCACATTTGGCATCGGTGGAGCGCTTGCAACGGGAGAAGGAAGGGTGCTGGGCGTTTGTGGCAGAGTCACACCAGCGGAATAAATCTTTGCATTCATGACTGCAACGGCAGCGCCAGCCAGCTTTGGACTTCCCTGCGATAGTTCAACAAGTGCCGCGAATTTCTCAAGTGCAAAGGAACCTGCTTTTCCGTTCAATTCGAACTTCTTCGCTTTCCATTCATCAGCGCTTCCAACAACGGTCCAAATTGTGTCGGACTCTGCAATCCAAAAAGAGCGCGCAGCTTCGCCAAGCGCTCCGGCTGAAACGGGCTTGAAATCCGAGTTCGGGAGCGGAACGGACGAGGCCTTGAGTTTACCTGCTGCAAATTCAGCAATCCAAAGGGAGTTGCTCGAAACAAACATTACAAAATTTTTACCGAATCCAATCAAAGAAGTCGGGCTATCTATGGTTATTTTTACGTTTTTCGGCAACGTTTGTCCGAGCGGCAGAACCGCGGCCTCCAACGAGCGTGTGAGAATTGTTCTGCCCTCGGGAGATTCCACGAGCCAAAACTCTGAACCATCTGCACGCAATGGAAGGTAGGCTTTTCCAGAAGCAAAGGGTGGCAACGGGAGCGGAGCAGGAGCACCGAATAGACCCTTCGCAAGGGGAATGGCACCTGCTGCAATGGTGCTGCTGCCCACGAGCAGTTCGCGTTCGACAAACGCAATATGATTGAAGCCTTTAATTAAGTCCAGCGGACTGCCTGCCACGTCGAGCGGTGTGAGGCCAAGTTCAACCGAGCCCGACACTTGTGATGCATCTGCTCCGGCACCGGCAATACTCTTTGAATTCTTGCCATCGAAACTGCCCGGAACGGTCAGACTCTGAGAAGCATTGGAACACGAAACTGCAATAAGAAAGGCGCCGTTCGCAAGGAGCAGCGACTTCCACCAGGCAGTCGATCGTGCATGAACCGCACGACGTCGTGCGTTGGAGCCTGCATCAAACACCTTATTGCTTCGCATCAGGCTTTTCCTCAGTTTTTTTTAAACTCCAATCGGATCTTTCGCTCTGAAAGTTGAGGCAATTCAGACTTAAGTGTAATTACCAATCGAAAATGTCAGGGGTTATCTCCCAAGCGATTAGGTCTGCTCTGAGGGTGAACCTTCCTTGAGCTTAAGGAGATCATTGAGTTGTTAAAGGCGAGGAAAAGGGAATTTCTTACGAGACTCAATACAAGAAAACATCCGATCTGCTTCCGAAACGGTGTGCCGACGAAATTAGTAAATTGTAGTTCTTAAGAAGCAAACAGAGAATATTTTAAATTTCAGAGTTTTCTCTCTCCGTCGGAGTTGAAGTTCAGAATTTCCGGGTAGATAGCGACTTTAGAAATTCGACCAAAGCCTGTTTTTCGCTGGCTGATAGGAACAAGGGACGAATGAGAGCGTGTTTCTGTGGTGCCGGAACGCAGCCCCTTTTCTTCATACAGCGGTGTGTTCCGCCGAGGTTGTAATGCTCAACAACTGCCTCGAGGGTCGAGATGCTACCATCGTGCATGTAGGGAGGCGTGCGGGCTACGTTGCGCAACGGGGGGATTCTGAACTTACCTCGGTCTCCCAGTTTCAAAGAGAACTCATAAAGGCCTTCATGCTTTTCAGGAACACCGCCTTTGCCATCCCAGTTGAAAAGTCCATTGTGAGCAAACTGCAGAACGTTTCCTTCTTCGTCCTTTACGGCAGGCAGAGCCAGTGGATCTTTGGCAATGAGAAACTCTTTTTTTGCGGCATTGCTGAGCAGGACTCCCGAGTGGCAGGAACCACAGTTTGTGCGCTGAGAGAAGAATAACTCCCGCCCCCGAAGAGCACCGGAACTCAGTGCATTTTTTTCGCCTGCGAGAAAACGATCATAGGGGCTGTCGAATGCCTCGAGTGTCCGTACAAATTCAGCCAGTGCAGAAAACAAATGGCGCGTGTCGGGTGTTCCTCTTTCCTCGGGAAACGCGTTACGGAACATCTCAATGTGTGGTGACTTCTCCAGAACTTCTGAGCGTACTTTTGGCCAAACACGGATGAGTGCCATTTCGCCGGGAGTGTCGAGAAACAATGGCACAATGATCTGGTTCTCAAGCTTGCGAAGCACAGGATTCGACCAAGTCAAGATATCCATGTGAGCTGAATTGATGAGTGTCGGAGAATTTCTATGAACGGAGTGACCTTCAATGTCTTTGGATGTGGCTCTGCTTTCGGTGAATGCCCGTTGCGTTTCGTGACAGGTGGCACAGGAAATCTTCCCATTCGCTGAAAGCCGTGGTTCAAAAAACAGGGCTTTACCCCACTCAGCCTTCTTCGACAGAGGCTGGGCAAACACTTGTTTTGAGCAGGTCAGTCCAAAAATAAATACGGCAAAACAAAGAAGGGAACGCTGCAAGACAGCGCCTCTCAAATGTTTTCGCTTGCAAATATTTAGTCTCGACTCAGTATTGGCAATTACTTGTTTATCCAAATTCTCTGTCCGCCCACATGACACTGGCTACATTGTCCCGTGATTTTTGGAGACATCATTTTTTTCTCGCCGGTGCCATCAGAATCAACAACACTGACCCAGTATTCCTTGTTTGCATTTGTCAGTTGAGCGAGATAGTCGGAGGTGGAATAGAAGTTTCCGCTCTTGTCGGTCACAAACTCTTTGACGAGGTTTGTTCGCGCAGAATCGTTGTAAATCCGAACCTTCGCGCCCGCAACAGGAGTGCTCTGGTCGGCTTTGTAGACGGTACCAGAAAAGGTGTGCAGGCCCTTTCCGGGGCCTTTGCTCTGGTGGCAGCTGATACAGGCTTGGCCAGCATTGTGGCTTACAAATCCATTTGCTCCAGAAGCATGATTGCTATCTCCAACCTCAAGGTTCACATTCAGCGCAGTGTCGCGCAAGTAACAGTTGTCGCCCACAGACCTTTTCTTCTCATCGGTGCAAGTGTTGGCATCTGTTTTGATGCTCGAGGGATCACCATTTTGTGTTGTGGTTGTGCTTGCGAACAGCGTGAATGCCTTCTGGCTCGGTGTGAATCCGCCAACCGCATCCTTGAAGGTGAGACCGAGGTTTGCGAACAGGATTTCGCAGTCACCATCTAAGACAAACGCCATGCAACCCCTAATGCTTGGGTTGCTGACCACTCCGAGTTGCCTTGTGGTGAGATTTTGGGTCAGCTCCTCTTGCACTTTCTCGCCCTCAAAATATTTGGCAATGTCGAACTTCACGCCCGATGCCAGAGGGTTCCCGGAAAGGGTCACTGTGAGGTTGTTTTCATGTGTGCACTTGTATGTCTCGGGTGAATTGCCCGAACAATTTGTGGCACCATGATGCACCAAGTAATCTTTATTTTTCGCTGCTCCATCAGAAAGGATAGTGAGCTCAAGCCGAACCTCTTTGTAGCCGCCCTTCCAAGACCACCACATGCCCGGATTGTTAAGCGGTGGCTGTGCTGTTGCTGAATCGAGATGGTTGGTTTTGTCGTCGAGTCCTAGTGCAAACTCAATTCCGGTGTATTCGCCTCTTTTGATGACTCCTCGCACAACTTTGCGTGTTTCACTGTCCGGTGAAGTTGACTTTGCACAATTGGCGTCAGTTGTTGCATAGTCGAGCAAGGCAACGTTTCCAGTTTGCCATTTGCCGTCTTGTTCGAGTTCGAGTGTTTCTTTGCTGCCGTCTGCTCTAATAAATCTGATGTCGCTCACGAAATAGCGGAAATCTTTGGGTTGAACCTGGGTGTTGTCGGTGCCGAGTGTGTAGTTCTTATTGCAATCAAAATCTTCATCACCCACCGTTGCACGGAAGGGAATCTCAATCAGCTGTTTGTCGGTTGTTGCCGAGGATGGGCTTTCCTTTTTTCCGCAAGAGAGTGCTACACTAAGCAGCGTTAGTGCGCAGTATGCGAGTAATTCTGATATTCTATTGAACTTTAGCATCCGAGTTCCTTTCAGTTTCTTGGCGAACCTTTTTTAATCTTCCTTTGCAGACTTTGCCTGTGCAATCCGAGTCGCTGCGCAGCGTGTGTGATATTTCCATTGCATTGCCCGAGCACAAATTCGATCAGTTCAAACTCATAATGCGCAAGCGTCATCGATTGGGTATCAGATGCTTCGAAATTGAAATCTGTACCTACGCCCTCAAGCCAAAGCGCCTGTTCAATCAATTCAATTGAAGATGGCTTCAGAAGGTAGTTGACCGCGCCATTCTTGATCGCCTGAACTGTGGTCGCTGTCGAGGGGTAGCCTGTCAGAATGACTGTCCGACAGCAACGATTTGTTGCAATGATTTCCTTCAATAAGTCAAGACTTAGCTCAGATTTAACGCGAAGATCGAGTATGGCAAAGTCGAAAATCTCACCGCTGTCGAGAAGAGCACGTGCAGTGCTAACGGTATCCGCTAGAGTGACACTGTAGCCCCGTTCGCTGAATTCAAGTCCCAAAGCCTTTCTGAAGTCGGGATCATCATCGAGAATGAGAAGTCGCTTTTGCATTTGTTATTCGCTCAATTGATTTGCGGAACGAGCATCGGAATTTGAAGGGATATTTTGGCTCCACCCTCCGAGCGGTCACTGATTTCCAGTCTTCCTCCCATGGCCTTTGCAAAGGTGAAGGCATTAAAGAGTCCCAGGCCGTTCCCATTTTCACGGGCTGTGAAGAACGGTTCCCCGAGGTGCTCTCTGATAAATGAAGGCACTCCAGAGCCGTGATCTTCGACCCGTACTTCTGCCAGCCCCGTGCCTGGGATTTCAGTTGCTACGAGTCTGATTGGTCCCCCGGGATTGGCTTGTTGAGCATTCTCCAAGAGATCGGCAATCACTTGGCGAAATGCTGGCAATGGAGTCTTTACCTCAAGTGGTGAGTTGGGGAACTCGACGCTCAGTTGTGATTGCGAAGACGGCCAGGTCTTTTGCAGTTCCATCAGTTCATGGCGCAGGTCGATTTTTTCGAATTTGCAATCGGAAAGATCGCCCCTCCGATTGAGCAGTGCACGCAGCCTTTCTTCGCATTTGTCCGCTGCATGTAGTGCCTCATTGAGATCCTCATTGTCTTCGAGCTCCGGATGGAATCGCGCTAATCGATTCAGGCGGATCTTGAGTGTTGATAATGGTGTCGCGAATTCGTGCGAGAATCCTGTTGCGATAACTCCGAATGCACGCAGGTGGTCGCGCTGCTGCAGTTCGGACTGTGCTATTTCAAATTCTCTGCGTTTTCGTTCAAGCCTTGTTGAAATCCAGGAAATAAGCCCCACGAGTCCGAGCATGACACTCATATGAACCGGGTAGAGGATAACGCTCTGCAGACTGTTTCCAAGAACGGGAGGGGGAAGCAGTGGATTAGAATAGAGTGCGGTTGTTGACCACAGCATCATCAAGACGAAAAAGATAAGATAAAGTCCCTGGAGCAGCAAAGCTCCGAGTGCGGCGTGAAAGAAAATCATGACAACGAATGGATTCCAAGCACCGCCACTCAACCACAGCAGACCGCAGAATGAGAAAAGATCCAGACTGAGTTGTGTCAGCAAATATCCCTGAGTTGGACGAATCAAGCGGGTGCGCTCAGCCAAGGTGCTTGCAGCGTTAAGCGCAGCCAGAGTGGCAACAATGAGAACTGCAGGGAGGCGTGTGTGTTCTTGCAGCCATCCGAGTTTGAGTGCCGGAAACAAGATGAGAATTTGCGTCAGAACAGCAATCCAGCGGAGAGATAGAATGAATTTCAGATGCCGTTGGTCGTTGGTCATGGGCTCTCCGGTGTAGCATGAGAGTCCGTGAGGACTCGCCTTTACGGAAAGCTACAACAATCGTGAAATTTAGGTAACGCAGCAGATTGTTGCGGCGAGCCTATGTTTGGCTTTATTTTTGTGCATTACTTCAGTTTCAGCAGCATTTCCAAAGTTACACGGCGCTCTGTGGGAACGGTTTTTACGTCAAGAATTTTTCCGATGCCTGAGTCTGTGTAACAGGGATTTGCAAGTTTCAATTTGCCAACCACCTTCTCGATGCGGGGCTGTTTGTCGAAAATACCCACCAGGACAGCTGTTTGATTGTTTAAGTTGTTGAGATGAACAGCGCATTCGCTGCACCAGCCCGAGAAGAAGACAAGTTGCAATTCCTTGTTGGGTGAAGCCTGAACCAAATTCAACAGCCCCGCGCGGTCGAGTGGGGGGCACGTGATGTGTTGAGCCGGAGCTTGAGTATTCGCAGACGCGTGCGGAGCCGCTACTGCCAGCAGCAATATGACATCCGTCCACACTATGATCGCTCTTATGGGCATCATTTGAGTTGTTTTTACTCCCAGGTCGCCAACCAGGCCACGCTTGCTGACGTAGCTGCAATCATGTTGCGGTTCGCGAAAATCCTGCCCTTGTCAGATACTGTGAATCGTACCATGTGTCGTGCGGCGGGCGACCAGTCGAGTGTCATGAAAACGGAGTGAGCGAGAATTTCGCTGTCGGAAACACGTGTGCCATTGTTGCGCCGTTTCTCGCGCATTTCACGCACCATTCCTGCCAGCAACTTGTTGTCACCACCCAGAGACATCCCCAAAGTTGAGGTCGTCTTCAAGCAATTTCCAGGAAACACCTGCGCTCTCCCGAGCATTCTTTCCGCTGGAAACAGGGCTGCGATGGCAAAGCCCCCTTTGAGTTTAGATTGTCCCCAGAACGTGTCGATGCCCAATTTGGTTTCGGGTATTCCCGTGCCAAATGCATCGAGGAGATCGAGGCGTTCGGATTCCTGCAGAGCCTTTGCGTGCGCAAACTTGTAATAAGCCATCAGCTGGATTTGCGGTTGAAGCGGCTCGGTGAAGTCGGGCAAGAGCCACGACCAGCGCCCTGCGACCATCGGATCGCCAACGCTGCGGAGCGAGTCCCTTCCTAGGCGATTCTGCTGTACAGGAACGGTAAGCGTGAAGAACAGGTCGTTGCGGAGCGCTTTGCCCACTGCAAACGTCATCGCATCGCGTGATTTCGGCCCAGACTCCTTCCCCGTCGTTCCTCTCGTATCGACGGTTTCAAAGTTCCCGCTGGTTGAGACGCCCACATAGGTTTTAAGCTGTTCGTTAGGCCAGAGTACGAGTGGGTCGTCGCTTCCACTTCCACAAGAAGCGCATGCTTTTGCTTCACCGAATTGAAAAGCACATAAACTGAGGACTGCCAAAGCGCGCAAGGCGTGCGAAGTGAGTGCTTGGGTTCGCATGCGTCTTCCTTTCTCTCAGGGCACGACAACGGGGATTTCTAATTCTTCGCTTTGTCCGTTAACAGTTGCCTTGATGTGCAGCTCCCAAGGGCCGCTCATGGTGAAGGCGATTCTATTCACGCTGACCTTATTTCCCTCAATGGTAAAGGTAATTTGCTCGTCGGGGGCACCATGGCCATGAACTTTCATGTATGGAAAAATATCCTGTACACTTAGGCTTGCTGGAACTTGTCCATCAGGCGTTGTGATTTCAATTTGGCATGCGTTTTTGATTTCATCGATGGAATCGCCACTCACCTCTGGTCCGGCTGTCCAACTTGTGATTTTGGCTTTAAAGAATTTTCCGCGAGCTTCCTGATTCTGAGTAGTGCCATGCTCAGCATGTGTGGATTTGTGGGAAGAATTTTCATCACAAGCAGCGACCATGGGGCTGAGTAAAAATACGGCCAGAAACCACAATGAAGTTTTCATTTTCGACAGTCTCCCAAACAATCAGTCTGCGTTTCTGTTTCGCGCAGAAAATCTTCAGGCCTATGACAATCATCTCATCGCAGCCCGAGAGTCAAGCCAGATGCAAGTAAAAAAAAACGGCACTCACAGTGCCGTTTTCATTTTCAGGACTTCGGTGAAGCTCTTCCTATATGCCCAACCGAGATAGACGTTCATGGCCAAGAGAATTAGGCCAAGCCCAATAGGTGGTGTGAGGAAGATGTGGAAAAAATTAATATGTATGACAACGGGCGCAATGATAACCAATGCCAGTGGCACAAAGAAGCCCGCCAGGATCGCAAGTCCACAGACTACCTCAACCAGTTTCAGCAATGGAAAGAAATAACCGGTATTGAGAAGAATCTTGATGTATTCTCCTGCCACTCCCTCGGGAAAGGGTTGCTGCGGCAGAAAGTTCAGAAAACCGTTGAGTCCAAAAACAAAGAAAGTCAGGCCAAAGATAATTCTGATCACCAAAGTCAGTTTGCTCACACTCAGCTCCTTGCGGTCGATGCAATTGATTAAAAAACCATAGAACCTGTTTGAAAAGTATTAGGGGCTACTGGATCTTTAATCAAGGAGCGCAGTTGTTCAGTTTGTCGCTGGGCAAGGCTCCCAGAGAAGTTTGGCGTTATACTTCAGGTCGTACATGTGGGAGCTCAGGAGAAGGTCGTCTGCATCGCTCTCACGTAGCCCTTGCGTGACCACGCGCGTGCTGAGCAAACCATTGGGGTTCGCTGCGCTCGCGCACCACGGTGCTGCATTGGCCATCCGTGCAGGAAAGGCATCTTCTGTTTCTATTGTTGCTGAGAGTTCATTGAAGACACTCCCGCTCTCGAGAGCCACACTGAGAGGTTTGAGCGGTAGTCCGAAGAGTGATCCCTGCGCTGCAATTGCAGCAGATGCATTTGTCGACTTCATTCCTCCGAAGCGGAGCTGTTGCTTCAATCCCTTGACATAGAATCCTGGGGAGATTTCTGCAGCAATCGCAACAGCACAGGCTTTGCGTTGTGCCAGCGGAAGTCCGGAGTTTGCTGGTAAATGAATACCCATGTTCCAAAAGACGAGCTGGATTTCATCGCCCGCAATAATCGCTGCCATGTTGTCGCTCATCTGGCAGCCATTTCCATTGGCAACCAAGCCTTCAATTTTCCAGCGTGCGTTTTGTTCGGCTGCATTCGCTGCAGACAAAGTCGCAGGCAAAACGAAACCGGCAAGAAGAGCTGCAGACCTAGGTGAGAGTTTCATGTGGGTGACCTCGCGTAGGAGTGATCAGACATGAACTCAAGGAGGTTAAATAAATTTTAGGAGCGGGTCGCAGGGCAAATCTTTTGATTGTGAAATGCGTAAGAGGCGATTCAAGCGTAGCTGGTGCGGCGCAAAAACACAGAGGTAGCCGCGAGAGTTTCTTCTCACTTTGGCATTTCGCAGGTCAACCCCTCAAAGGTCACGTAGGTGGCGGCATCCTGCCCGTTGAACGCCTTGAGTAAGGGGTTACGGAGCAATTGGGTGGACTTCGTACCATGCTCCCAGAGTGCTATGAGTGCCGGAGGAGTTCTTGCAAACGCTCCGAACACTCTCTCTACATTCCAGGTATTCTCGCCTGCTGTGAGTGGATGGAGACCTTTAGGCCAGGATTTTGCCAACTCAGCTCCAAGCTCAAAAGTCGTGTCGCGGATATCCTTAAAAACCAAAGCCGGGGCGCGTGTGATTTGCGCTGCACGCGCTGCTGCTTCGAAGAGTTTGCAGTCAACGCGCTTCTCTTTCATGAGCGCGCGCGCAACCGTATGAAGGTTGTTGGAGAGAAATAGATTAAAGGCATCGTAGGTCGGCCTGAATTCAGCCAAGGCTGCGATGCGCTGTTCGAGTGTTCTGTGAGGCGTATCGACCCAGAGCGTCTCTGCATGTGGCAGCGCAGAAATCGAGATCCCCATGAGGCTTGTGAGGTACACAGCCGTTGAGCCCATTGCCAGTTCGAGAGCTGACCACCGCTCCATGAGAGCCTGTTTGCTTGTATCGCACATCTGGCGGCCAATATCCGGGATAGGTGTTTGGGGCTGCGTGAGTGACTTGAGGCAAGCGCGTTGGCTGAAAACCAGCCCTTTGCTCATCATGTCCGCCAAGGCATCATTGAGTCTGCGCGCGAGTTCACTTTTGGGAACCATCGAGCCCTTGTCGGCGCAACGGACGGAATCGCGTTGTGCGGTCATGGCGAGGTAGGCTTCAGAGAAGGCCGAAAGTCCACTTTGCTTGTAGCCAGGTTCGCCGAGAAGATTTGAGATTTCGGTCTGAACCCGCGCAGCACTCCAGAGGTCTGTACTTGTGTCAGTCACGCGGCAAAAGGGAGTTAGGCTCGTGATCTTTGCAGCTTGTGCTACCTCGGAGTGCGAGGGAGTGTTGAACTCCCGCTGCTTACAGCCAAAGACCGTCGGCATGGCAAGCAGAGCCAGAAGGGTGGAGGCCGACCCCCAGCACCATGAGTGCCAGGGTGTAGACTTTCTGCTTGAAAAAAAGCCGGAGTTCTTCATGAAATTATCCCATCGCCCTCGCTTAACCTAACATGCCGAATCTAAATACTTTTCATGTGCGAGTCGCGCTTTTCCAGGACTCGAAAAAGGACTCAAGAGACTCAGTAAAAATTCAGTTACTTCAGGATCTTGTTTGATCGTATCAAGCTTTGAAAAAAATTGCCGACTCAGTGGTCTGGAAGTCTAGGTGCAAACTTTGCCGCGTTCTTATTCAGGGGAGTCCGGCTATGAAGAGATCGTACAAGAACAACGTCCAAATGGCTCTTATGGCTTTTTCAACGGTCACGTTGCTTGCAACAGTGGGAGCTTGCGGTCGCACGGCGGGTAGCAACGATCAACAGTTGCTCGACTTGGCAGCTAAGGCGAGCACCCGCCTTAAGGCACAAAACGGTGGTGTGGCTGACTCTCTCACGAAACGAAACGCGGAAGCAACAGAGCGCCTGTTGCGCGGACTCATCGACAAGGAACGCGAAGAGCGCATTGCTGCCGACAAGCTCCTCAGCGATCGTATCGATGCACTCGAACTTGAATTGCGGGCATTTAGAGACCAGGTCAATGCGAAATTTGCTGAGGTCGACAAACGCGACGCGGCTCTGCGTGGTGAGATGACAAGCAATTTCGAAGAGCTGCGGAAAGTCGACAAAGAACTTGCGGCACAGATTGAAGCAGAGGCAAAGGCTCGCACGGAAGAGTTTGCAAAGGTTCGCAGTGAGCAGGCTGCACTTGAAACAAAAGTAACAAAGAAATTTGATGCTGTTGAGCAAAGCTTCCAACAGAAATTAGATGATCAGAAGAAGTCACTTGAGAGTGCAATTAGCTCGGTAAGTTCAGATCTAAAAGCGAAAGAGGCGGATCTTGTAAGGAGAATTGCAGAGAGCGCAGCTGAGCAGCAGGAAGCGCTGAAAAAAGAGAAAGAAGAAATCAGTGCGCGAATCTCCTTGGTAGAAAAGGCAGCTGCAGCTGAGAAGGCTCGTTTGGATAAAACAGTGGCCGATCTCGACGAAGCGCGGAAATCTCTGGAGTCGCAGATCAGCGGCGTAAGTCAGCAGCTCACCCAGGCCAGGAAAGATTTTAAGGAGCAGCTCAACACGGCCAGTGTGTCTCAACGCTTGGCCATGGAAGCGAATGTGAAGCTGCTTGAAGGCAAGATGGCCGATATGAACGATCAGCTGAGCCGAGAAAATGCCGCTCTCGCTGCGAAGCAGGCAGAGTCAGATAGGAAGATTACATCGCTCGACAGTCGGCTTGAGGCGGAAGTCAAAGCTCGACAGGAGGCAATTTCGGCTCTTAAGGGTGAAACAGAAGCGCTCATCAAGAAAACAGATTCAAAAACTCAAGCAGAATTGCGCTCACTCATTTCCCAGGTCGAGCAGGCATCGGCTTCGAATGTGGAAGCAGTCCAGAAACAGCTCATGGACAAGCTCGCCAAGCAAGACGCAGATACGCGTATTTCACTTTTGGGCTTGACCAACAAAATTGCCAGTGTGGCGGCAGAGGGACGCAAGGACAGAGAAGATCTTGAGAAGAGGATGCTCAGCAGCATTGAGAATGTGCGCGGCGAAATGATTTCGAAGGTTGCGGATCTAAATTCAGCACTTTCAGCGACACGCGCCGAACTCAGTGAAAAAATTTCAAACGGACTCTCGGGTTTGAGCTCTGAATTCTCAGAAAAACTGATTGCTGCGGAGAAGCAGTTGAGTGCAGATCTGCAGAAGGAAGTGGCAGCTCAGCGACTTGAAATGGAGGGTTTGAAGCTTGGCCTCGCTGCCGCAGAAAAGAATTTTGAAACAAAGATGCAGGAACAGAATGCCAAGCTCAAGTCCGATATGGATGCGCTAAAATCTACTGTGGATGCTTCCGTTCAGGAGCTCCTCAACAAGCACCAAGCCGAGGTTCTCCGCAATCAGGAAACTGCTTCGGCACTCTCAAAAATGCTTGCAGAGCAACAGGCAGCCATGCTGGCCTCTGAAGCCGGATACAATACTCAACTTCAAGCTCTCAAGGATCAACAAGCGGCTGCCAATGCGGCCCAGGATGCTGCAGCAGCTGCCGAAAGACAAGCGATGCTCGATGCATTGCAGGCGGAGCGTCAGGCGCGTGCTGCTGAGCTGCTCAAACTGGGCAACGACATGAGCACTCTGAAGAGTGCACAGGATCAGGCCCGTGCAAAGCTGGAAACCGAGATGCAGGCGAAGGTCGCTGCTCTGGCTGGAAAGAGCGAGGCAGAAAAAGCAGTTTTGCAAGACCAAATAAAAGCACTTAATGGAGCTCTCACAAAGCTTGAAGATGATACATTTGTTACTGTAAGCAACTTGAAAGACGCACTTTCTGAGGAGCGCAAAAAGACAGAAGCGCAGATTGGCGCTGCTGTGGCGAAGATCGAAACAAAACTCGAGGAAGCCGCACTAGAAACGCAAAAAGTTGCCGCACGTGTTGAGGCTGTTAACCAGGCCCAAGAGGAATTCAAGGCGCACGTTGCCAAGAACTATGCAACTAAAGGTGAGCTCGAGGCGCTTCAGCTCCGCGTGGAAGGTCTTGAGTTCATCACCAAGGTGATGAATGCTGACATGACCCGTGCAAACGCAGAAATGAAGGCACTCATTTCAAAAGAAGTTGCTGATGCCAAAGATGCACTCAGCAAGCGCATTGGTTCCGTTGAAGCCAATGTAGACGGGATTAAGAATAAACTTGGATCTGCCATCACCGATTACCAATCCCAGCTGGCTTCCTTAAGCGCGAAAATGTCCTCTGAAATTGCCAATGTCAAAACAGACATGAAGAAGCAAGACGATGCGCTCTATGCAGCGCTCTCGGATCAGAAGACTCTGCAAGATAAAGTCAATGCCGACATCATGATGTCAGTGAAGCAGCAGGCTGCCAACTTTGAAAGCATGAGCCAGAACGTTAAGAAGGAACTCAGCGATAAGCTCGTTCAGCTTGAAGGTTCCATCGATAAAACCAATGCAGCTGTGAAGGCCGAGCATGAGGCTGTTCAAGCCAAATTCGCTGAGGTCGTGAAGCAAGAGCAGGCGCTCAAAGACCGCATGACCAGAGAGCTCGCTTCGCTCAAAGATGAAATCAAGGACGTTGCCAAGGTTGCCAACCAGGCACTGAAGCTGGGCGAGGCAAATGCCGAGGAAATCAAGCTCGTGAAGGCCGACCTGAAGCGCCAGGAAACAACCATTAATGGCGTGAAGGCGCAGCTCAATGCGCACGAAGCTCATGTGGCGAAGAAATTTAAGCTGCAAGGCGACCAGATTGCGAAGCTCAATGAGTCTGTTGATAAGATGAAGGAGGACTTCAACAAGCGTATTGCTGAGGTCGCTGCTCAGGCTGAAGAGATGGTCGAGAATCTCGGCGACGAAGTTCGTGCAAACTTCAAAAAGACCGCAACCGATATGGCCAAGTTGCGCTCAGCTCAAAAGGCTCTGGAAGCAAAACTGACTAACCACTACGTAGACCTCTTCAAGCTTGAGTGGGATTCTGACCTCGAAGAATTTGCTCAGCTTGTAGCTGAAGATCAGTCTTTGATGTTAACCAAAAAGGATTTCAAAAACGGTAAGCCTGTGGTGGTGGGCAAGGGACCACTGGTGAGCACTCTTGAAACCTTCGGGGAGGTGCGCAAAGCGTTCCTCGCAGCACTGCAACCCAAGCAGCGTTCTGATGGCGGCGAGCGCATTGAATTCTACGACAAGTCCTTCGTTCCTATTATGACCCAATGCGGTGGTAACGCAGAGGCAACTTTCGCCAACGCTTTCGGCCGTGACTCGTTTGACTTCCTTGCTGATGAATTCATTGCTGGGCTGATTTCCGGTTCGCGTGGCTCTGCAGTGGATGCACTTTATCTGAAGAACGGTAAACTTTCCGATGGTGACAGCTTGCACCACTACATCATGCTCGAGGCACTCAGAAACCTTGAAGGTGGCTCAGATGATCCTAAGTGCATGAGTCAAATCAAAGCCTGGGCAAATAACGTTCTCAACAGTCCCGAGTTCAAAACGCACCGCGATAGAATTGCATCGAGTGCCCAGTTCCAGGCGCGCGTTGCAGAGTTCGTAAAGGCTGCTGGCGACTTGAAGGCTGGTGCTGACAGGCTCGAGCAGCGCGTCGCAAACCGCATTGCTCGCGGTCAAAAGAAGATTGCCGTGGCCTTTGGTAAGGTGCCCAACCCTGTTGCGATCTTCGGCCAGACCAAGCCCGAATACGTTGCCGTGGATCTACTTGGCAAGATGGCCAATACAATCTCCGATGGTGCCGATTCCACTTACGATGCTATTGCGCGCCAAGAAGAATTCGACAAAATGGTTGCAGTTCAGAAGCAGTTTGTTCAGGCTCTGAAAGAGGAGAACAAGGAGGATGCTGCTGTCATTGCTGCGGCGGAGAAACGTGAAAAAGCAATGAACAATCGCATCGCGAGTCTTGAAGGCAAACTCGCGTCGTTCGACAAGACCGCCAAAGATGTGGATGCACTGAAGGGTAAAGTCGATAACCTGAATGCTTCGCTGAGCAAGGCTCTCGATGTGGTCATGAGCCTCGCGATTCGCGCAGGTCACCCAGATCTGGTGGCTGCAACCAAGGAAGCAGGACAGCTGATTGGTTACAGTCCGAAGGAAATCGGCCTCGTCAAGCCGAAGATTCTTGAGATTCAGCACTTCTTCGCATCGCCAGCACTCGCCAACGGATCAAACACCTGCACGGGTAGCACAATCAAGCGTGGTGCAGGTGTGAAGTTCTGGACCCAAGGCGGCCAGTGCTGGGTGAACTTCCGCGGTCTTTCCTGGAACCGTTGGTCGAGCGCGGCGCAAACAATTTGGTTCCGCGTGTTTGGTGCGGCACAGCGCATGCAGGTTTGGTCACACCACTGCGGGAGCAATGGCCCCGCCTCCTGTAACGCGACTTTCCGTTATCAGGCCGGTACGTCAAGCGTCATGAGCGGCACAAGCAACGTGAGTTCTAAAATTGTGGGTCAGCCGAACGAGGGTGTCTTTGATGTGCGCATTCCAAACATCATGGATCCCTACATGCAGCGCTCACTCAGCTGGCATGGCGAACGTGTCCGCTTTACAGCTTTCGGCTCTGATGGCCAAGGCAGTGTGAGTGCAGATTACACCGTGCAGCTTTACTCACCAATTGTGCTCGATTTCATGACCGTGGGTCGTCCTCAATTCAGCTCGGTTGAAGCGAGCAAGGTGCGTTTTGACCTCAACGGCGACGGTCGCCCAGAACGCACCGGTTGGCTCGCGGGCTACCGTGATGTGGGTCTGCTCGCTCTTGACCTCGACGGCAACGGTTCTATCGACAGTGGTAAAGAGTTGTTCGGTGAAGCGACCATTGTGAACAAGACCGGCAAGAAGGCCAAAGATGGCTATGCCGCACTCGCTCAATACGACTCAAATAAAGACGGCTTCATCGACAGCAAGGATGCCATCTACAGCAAGCTTGTGGTTTGGTTCGACCGCAACCACGATGGCAAGACCAACTCAGACGAAGTTGTGTCTTTGGCGCAGTCTGAAGTGACCCGCATTGCCCTCAAGCACACGCGCTTGAAAGATGCTGAGCGCTTCGAAAACGGCAACGAAATGCGCACCACGGCGAAGTTCTGGGGTCCAGCGCAGTGCGGAAGCTCGGGTTGCAATAGCTATGACGTTTACTTCAGCACGGCATTCATGGTGTCGCAGAAGAAGTAAGACGATGTGAAGGAAGGTCCAAGGATGGGACTCTGGTTACGAGAAAGCGCGGGAAAATGGATAAGCTGGGGAGCTTTTGTGGCCTCCCTGGCTCTTGCCGTTGCGTGCGGTTCGGGAAAGCAGAAGCGCGTTTATTTAATTGACGAAACGCGATCTGTTGCTGGAAGTCTTGTGACCAAGAACGGTTTCGACCCCAACAATGTTTCATTCTCTATTATTGAACCAACGGGCTTCCGGAAGACTCCCGAGTCGCTGACCTTCGACCCTGCGACCAACAAATTTAGTTTGAACCTCACCGATGACGTTTTCTACAAAACGCAAACTGCAACCCTGATCGAGCAGATTCTCAGCATGGGCAAGAGTCTTCCTATGCTTGGATTGGGCGACGCAGGTGTGGTGAGCAAAGTTGAAAAGTATGTGCGGCTCGAAGTGCGCCCAAAGAAACTTTCCGAAGAAAGATTCCAAATTGTGCCTTATCTGCAGATTGCAGTGCCTCTCACGCGCCGTAATCTCTATTCAGGCAACGATGAGCTTGGGCTGGGTGCGGGTTTAGAGTTGGGCAAAGCAGGTTTTGTTAAACTCAGTGTTGTGAATGAGTCTGGTGCGCCCATCAGTGGTGTCAGCGTGGCTGCCGTGTCCGATGGAAAAATTGCATCGGCCTATGGTGAGGTGCCTCTGTGGCACGAGCAAATGCTGCGCCCCGTTTTCACTAAAACCGATGCCAATGGCATTGCATATATTGGTCCTATCGATGCCTCGGAACTTGCACCCTACCAGATTCTTGCCCGGGCCGAGGGCTATTGCCACTTTCTCTCTGCACCCTCGAACCGCTTTTCGCTCACTGAGTCGAAGAGTCCTGTGTTGACAATGCGAACCTGTAGCAAAGACTCCGAGGCAAAGAATTCCCTTGTGCCGAGCTTCCCTACGGGACTTAAATATTTCAATGTTGCTGATGAGGGTGTGAATCGTTCGGTGGTGCACACCAAAGACACAAGCGTATTCCTGCGTCTTGATTCCACAACTTTTAAATACCGTGGTGTGCGGGTTGGCATTTACGAAACGAATTTGAATTATGAGCCAAAGGCAGAGCCACTCAGTGAAGTGCGTGAGGTGAGCCAGTATCAGGGTGAATTTGATTTGGCGATTCCCAAGGATTTTGAGGGTCGCTTTGTAATTAAAGTGACTCGACTCCCAGGCGCGCTGGATGGTGCTCAGCTGAATCCAGAGCAGTTTCCAGATTTGGTGGTGTTTGGGAAAAGAAGTATTTCATTGCCATCGCGGGATAATTTGATGTCTCTTAAGACCTTAAGCAACTCAACTACACCCGCGGTCATCACTGAATTTCAAGAGGCGGGAACTGGAATTCCTGATTCAATTGATTACTGGAAAAATGTGAGTGTCAAAAGCCCGGGTGGTTTTGAAAATGTTGTGAACGGAAACCCTGGTGGAGTTTTCACCATTTCTTCTCCGCTGTGCAAGGAAGGCTGGGAGCTTGGATTTGGTATCAGCTCTTTGAGTATTCGCAAACGATTCAAACCCTGCGTGAATAACACCGCAACCTTTACGGCGGAGGAGGCAGGTTTGGTTGATGTGGCCCAGCAAATCGCTTTGAACGGTGGTCGTCGGCCCTGGCAAATATTTATTAAAAATGAATACGGCAACGAAAGTGAGGCGCTTTCAAGCACGTTGGCGCAGGGAAATCTGAACGAGATGACCGTCGTCATTGACACCTCTGGACCGCTGCTTGGAACAGCACATCCGCTTGACCAACTCGAGTTTTTAAAAACAGGAGAAACAACTGCTCTTGGCGAGCTGAGCAAAGCTGACTTTGAGGCAGGTGAGCTAAATTTTCGTTTCAAGAGTTTTGAGAACCAAGAGCAAATTTGCAATCAATTGGCTTTTTCTGGATATGAGAATGCAAACGGTGAATTGGGTGTGAATGCCGAGTTGAAGTCGTTTAGCGGATTTCTCTACAGGGATGAGCTCGATAGAACTTGGGCTCGAAATCAAAACTACTACGAGCCTGGCCTCCAATTCGTAAAATACGCCATCGGTGCTACCGAAGCTCCCGTCGCTGCAAAACCCATTGCTGAGTTCAGCGCATGCCGAAAGTTGGTTAACGAAGAAGTTGTTCCCGTTGAAACAACCCTCACGGCTGAGCATATTTCTTTCCCTGCGGGAAATACAGGTGATGCTGAGTTCTTCCTGCGCGTTATGGATGCTTCGGGTCAGCTCTCTGCTGTGACCAAGTATACAATTCCGCGCTGTCCGGTGACTCCCGCTGCACTGTGTTGGAAGGATTGATTTTTTAATCTCAAATGATTGAGTTATTTTAGCTTATTCTCGAGCCAAGCCCACCCATTTGATAATTCCATCGAAAACGAAGAGACTGTGGCCTGTCTCCTTTCCACTTCGGAAGGTTTCCGTTTTCCGCAGCCGAGGTTTTCTTCATGAAGCGTGCAATCCAGAATTTTTTGAGCGTTTTGCTTTCGAGTGCTGCGATGATTTCCGTTGCATCTGCCAATTCACGCACGAACCCTGCAAGCACGCGCCTGTGTTTCATAAGCGACTTCAATGGCAGCTATGGCAGTATTTCAATGCCTTCCTCAGTGCACGCCGGAGTGTCGCAGCTCACAAAGCTTAACTGTGGACTCGTTATTGGTGCGGGGGATTTGGTCGCAGGGCAAGACCCTTCTCTCACGGAATCTCACCTGCGTTCGATGTGGGATGAATTTCAAAGAGCAGTTCTCATGCCCCTCGACCTGGCGGGCGTGCCCATGCTCACCGCACTCGGGAATCACGATGCTTCAGCAGCGCGTGGAAGCAGTGGCGGCTATATTTATCAGCGCGAACGCAACGCCGCAGCCGAAGTGTGGATGAAGCGCTTGATGGGTTCTGTTTCTGGTGCTGTGGAATGGTTGAGTCAGGAAGAGTATCCGTTTTTCTACGCAGTGCGGTTTGGTACCACAGCGCTGGTATTCATCGATGGTTCATCCGCAACTGAAGTGCGCCGCAAACGCGTCTGGCTTGAGAATCAGCTCAGTACCATTGCTTCTCACCCATCAATTTCAACGCGCATTGTGGTTGGTCACTTGCCTCTGGTTGCCGTTGCCCGGGGGCGCGATCGCGCGGGTGAAGTTCTTGCAGATTCACGTGAACTCTACGAATTGTTCGACAGGAACAAAGTCGATTTCTATGTGAGCGGTCATCACCATGC
This sequence comes from Betaproteobacteria bacterium, assembly GCA_016868315.1. Taxonomy (GTDB): domain Bacteria; phylum Bdellovibrionota_B; class Oligoflexia; order Silvanigrellales; family Silvanigrellaceae; genus RFOM01. Next base: position 28,576 of record VGHE01000014.1, on the reverse strand, counting down.
CTTCTTCCCCGGGCGCGTCCCCGAGTGGAGCCGTGTGCATGGTACAGTGCAAATCGCCCTGGGAGCGGTGGGAGATGGCCCGCGCCGCCTGTTGGGCGAGCACGCAGTGAGTCCTCAGCAGAGCATCAGTTTCCTGGATATCAACGAATCCATGAGCGTGATGGAGAGTCGATTTTCGCTGCAAACACTTTCGCCCTACAGTGGAGAGACTCTATCGCCGCGCGAACTGCCTGGGGGCCTCCCGAGCCTCGATGGCACAGGCAAGCCTATCTGGCTTAAGCGTTTCGATTTCAATTCCATTTTTCCGTTCCCCTGATGTGGGGGGAAGGCTCAGTAACCGTAGTCAATACTTGGCACGATGCTGCCTACAGGTATGACTGAGTCGAAGAAGTTGTAAATCACCGAAATAGTATTGAGCGAGAAGTCGTGCAGGCGTGCATCTTTGAATTTCAAGAGGCCTTTGCGGTTCACGAGAGGTTTCTCGGTCGGAAAAATGTTTTGCTTAAATAATGGCGAAGAAATCTTAACCGAAAGGTAATAACTATCTTCGGGGAGCTGAGAGATCACCACACCAATAATGTCCCCCTTAATACCCGCTGTGAGACTGGTGAACACAGCCGTTTGGCCGAGTGCTTGTGTGAGCGCCTGAGCACGGCTGCGCTCGTCTTGGATTCTTCGTGCTTTTGAAACATTGGCAAGAAACCCACGGAAGTTTTCTACGAGAGCTTTTTCTGTGGCTGTGGCGGTATCGTCGCGCCGCTGTACTGGAACAATTTTTGTAAGGCGTGTGAATTGCGCCCACCATTGCTCGTCGCTGATGGCCAGGAGTTTTTCAACACCGTCTTGATAAATCAACAGGTCGAGCAATGTGACCACAGCCCCCCATTGGTCTTTATTGGTGTGAATTTCTGGCGAGAATATAATGAAGTTCGGGTCTGCGGCTGCTTTTTGCGCAAGCACAACAGAATCGTCCTTGAGTTCGCGCGAGGTGGTTGCGGAATCCCACTGGCGAATGTTCAAACCCAGGATTGTATCCTTGAGTTCGCCTGATTCGGATTTTATGCCCATGAAGAAGCTCTTTACAGTGTCGCGTTCTTGAATATCGAGAATCGGAGCCTTCCAGTATTCCTCGCTCACGTTTTCAATTTGGAATTTCTTTTCGACAACACCGGGTGCGGCTGAGTCGCGTTCCTCAAAGTTCGATGTGATACGCGTATCGAGTGAGGTCACTAGATTAAAGAGATTGAAGCCCCATTTGCGCGAGAGGAATTCCGCATCGATCTCTTTGCGCCGTGCAATACTTGGCAGGGAATCTGTGCGCATGGCCGTGGCAATCAGGCTCAGTGCCTGCCGCGCTCGGAAGCGAGATTCGGGCGAATCAGTCGGAATTGTCCAGAGTTCTCTGTCGAGCGAGCCTTTCTTGATACTTCCATCGAAGAAGGGAAAGCTGATTCCAACAAAACCCGCGCGCAGAGCGGCTGTCACACGTGCACTGAGCTCGGTGTAGTGAGAATTGTCGATAAGAATATCGACCTTTTTGTCGGCACGGTCGCTCATCAAGGTGCGTTTCAAATAGACCCGTGCAAGGCTCGCGCCTGCATTGAGTTCCACGGGCGTGTGGCCAGCAACATTGAGTGAGCCCCGACCCTCAACGTAGTCTTCGAACATAAGCGAATGTTTGTTTGGAAGTTTGAATTGCCCGGGCGCAAAGGGCATGAGCAGTGCAGGCAAGTAGGCTGCTTTGTAGGCACCTTCGCTTTGGCTGCGCACGGGATAAACAAGATTGAAGCTGCGGTAGTAGGTGATTGAGCTACCGACATTCACAACATTGGCACCGAGTGTCCAACCTACAACCATTTGGTCGTGCACAAGGAAGCGTTCATTCATGCTGCGTGGTTGTTCGTTGCGCACTATGGAGCGGTTCACGCGCAGAATTATACCTGCTGCAAAGGGGAGTCCGAGGCCTGCTAGATCATCACCTGTTAAGCGTATTTCTGTGATTGGTTTGAGCGCACGGTTGACGGCTGAGTTCATCAGTCCCACTTGGATGCTCATAAGTGATGGACTCAGATATTCAAACACCGGCCGGCTCATGGCCTCGATCATGGCGAGCAGTTTTTCATTTGACTGCGTGGGTGCTCCGCCCACTGCGCCACCATCGGTCTGCCATCCGAGTTCAGTCTCTTTGTCGGAGGGTGCAACGCTTCCATCAACACTCAGCAGTTCAAACTCTTTGTCGAGTTCAAATGTTTTTACGAGCTGATTGCGCCGTGCCACGAGCTTTTCGATGAGAACATTTTCCACCTTGGGATTCCACTGCCCTGCAAGGACAGCGGCACGAATTTGATCACGGCTCAGGCGTGCAATGAGGCGTACCATCCAGCGGGCATCATCCCACGTTGTGTGCTGGAAGAGTTCTGTATAGTGCCACGTGAGGTAGTTGAACGACACGGAATCTTCGCGAATATCCTTGATAACGTTCCACTTGAACCATCCAACTGACTCAGGGAACAGGAAGTTTCCGAAAGACCAGCCGAGGTCGCCATTGGTGAAGAAAAGTTTCTCGGCGGGAAAGTTGCGGTTCAGAATCACTTTGTTTTGACCTGATTCCTTCATGTCGTTGTTGGCAATCCAAGCCATAAAGACAGGAAGGGCACGCACCTCACGTGTTTCAGGATGACCTGTCTTTGTGTACGACCAGGCACCAACACGGGTGAGTTCTTCCGAGCGTCCTTCAAGAAGCGCTTCGCGTAAAATCAGATAGTCACCCTGGGCATCGCGACCATCTTCCAATACCGCGTTCTGTAGTTCCCAGTAGGCATAGTAGCTTTCCAAATCGCGATGAAAGATGGCTTTCTCACCGTCCTTGAATCGCACTTTCACTCGGTTGATGCGCTGCGATGCATCGGTGTTAAATCCAAGGGCGGAGAGGAGGGTTGCTGCTGTGACTTCGCTGTTGGTTTCAGAAAGGAATTTGAGTTTGAACTTTTTCTTCTTGCCATTCACCGTCCATGTGACGTCGAATTTTGGGCGGCTTTGGGAACGTTTGACCTCATCAAAGTTAACGGTTGCACCATCCATCGGAAACTCGAAATTCACGTTCTGATACAAACCCGCCGCACGCTGGAAGGTACCCATCATGGCTTGGCGAGATTGCTCCACGTTAGTCCAATAGGATCCGTCGCCCATCGGGTTGAGAGCCGACACATCGCCGCCTTTGGCTTTGAGTGCCAGCAGCTCTGCCTGAGTGTAGTAGCGCGATTGAGCCGCATTCCAGAGGTTCGAAGCCTCGCTCTGGTGGTTGTTGCGGCGCTTGACTTGATAGCGTTTGAATAGACCTTTCGCGTAACCGGCGATTTCTTCGTAGTCCATCCAGCGCCCTTCCGAGCGCACGCCATAACCAAGCTGCAGCGCTGCTGCTCCCAAGTCATAGGCGGCCTGCCCTTGGGCTGTTTTTAGTTTGGCAATAATTTTGTTCAGGCGTTCATATGCACTGACAAGAGATGTGGAAGCGGCTTTTTTTGCAGCCTCTTCGGGGCTCTTTTGCCCCACATTGATGTAATAGTCTGTGAGTGACTTTTGAATTTCGTTTTGAGTTGTTTCCACATTCGCGCGGAAGCGGTCGATTTTTTGAGGTGAGACTTTTCCACCCTCGAAGAAGGTTGCTTCAATTTCGCTTCGAAAAAGTGGTCCAACACCCTGTGCCAGAGCGGTGCTCCAGGGGCTGAGCGCAGCAAGAAAGGCTATTAAAATTAGAAACTTGAATCTAACCACCCTTCATCCCTCCGGATTGGCGTCAACGAGGTCAAGTAGGCTCAAATCCAGGCGCCTGCAAGAAAAATGTGCATTTCAGATTTTTTGACGCTGCTTCAATGGGTTATCAAAGAGATTAAAGGCGATTCGGATTTGTTCCGATAACGCTCCCAACGGGAAGACAATCTTTTTTCGAGGGTTTTGTGTCATGTGGATGAAGCTTTTTATGGTTGCCGTTGTGTCACTCGGGTCGGCTTATGCGGAAGCAAGCTGCCGCGGTTTGAACGAAGGAAATATTCGGAAGTTTGTTTGTTCGGACGGCACGGTTCAGAATATTTCGCTGGTCGACGGTCAGATTGTAATTAAGACTTACAATCCTGAAACCAAAACGTGGAGTGAATCACGTTTTCCAGCGGCCGATGGCATTACGCTCGATACCGTCAGCATTTCAGTCCGTCAGGGTGGATGAAAACTCCCACGCCGTTGCGTCTGCCTTTTCTAGGTTAGAGACGCTGAGTCCCAAGAGTCGAATTGGGCGCTGACCCGCCTCTGAACGCTCGAGAAGCAGTCTTCGTGTCGATTCAAATATTTCAGCTGCACTGTTGGTTGCTCTGCGCAACGTTTGGCTGCGGGTGATTTGTTGGAAATCACCATACTTGACCTTGAGGGTCACTGTTTTTCCCGTGAGGTCGCGTTTGTGCAAGTCGCTCGCGGTTTTCTCGGATAGGGTCTGTAACTCTTGAAGCAGCTGCGGAAGACTCAGGATGTCTTTGGAAAAGGTGTCTTCGCGGCCGAGCGATTTGCGCTCGCGGCTCGTGTGCACACGGCGCTCATCAATCCCCTGCGCCGCAGAGTGAATCCAGTGCGCAAAAGAACCCAAGTGATTTTCGAGATGGATGAGGGGTGTGTTGAGGACATCAGCACAGGTTTTGATGCCCAGGGCATGTAAGCGTTTTTCTGTAGCAGGACCCACACCGAAGATCTTTCGTACTTCCAGTCCATGCATAAAATCTGCGACTTTCTCGGGAGGAACGACAGTCAGACCCGCGGGTTTGCGGAAGTCGGATGCTATTTTGGCAACGAGCTTGTTAGGTGCCACTCCAACAGAACACGACAGCTGCAATTCGCGCGCAACCGCTTCCTGGATAGCCTTGCCAATCTGCACGGCATAGAGCCCTGAGGTGTTCTCCGTTACATCGAGATACGCTTCATCGAGTGAGAGAGGCTCAATGACTGAAGTGAAGCGTGCGAAGATCGCACGGATCTGTTCCGAGACCTGATAATACTTTTCAAAATTGGGGTAGAGAAAAACCGCTTCGGGACACAGGCGGTAAGCCTTTGCACATGCCATAGCAGAACGGATTCCAAATTTGCGCGCTTCGTAGTTTGCCGTGCAAACCACAGCTCGCGATTGTGGTGATCCGCCAATGACGACAGCGCGCCCCACCAATGCCGGATTATCTCGCATTTCAACAGCCGCATAAAATGCATCCATGTCGACATGGATGATTTTGCGTTTGAGAAGTGCCGGGTGGATGTTGGTCAAGGTCGCGTCCTCGGTGCGTATTCATGAGCCATCAATGAATATTTCTACCGTGCCCGGATTTGATTAACAACCAAGAATTCTTTATCCCTGTGAGGTCGCTGCTGTGGAACAGCCGTCGGTGCTTTTTTCATGAGGTTGCTGAATGTCCGGTTTCGACACCCTAAGTGCCGTGCAAACAAACCTGCTGTCACCAGTTGTGCTTTGTTTTCTGCTTGGCTGTATTGCCACCTGGGTGAAAAGCGATCTGCGCATTCCGGAGTCTATTTATTCGCTGCTCACCATTTATCTGCTTTTTGCCCTGGGACTCAAAGGTGGGGTGGAGCTCTCGCATTCAAATGTCGCTGAGCTCTGGAAGCCAGCACTTGCAACACTTGCCATAGGCGTCATTACGCCGCTCGTTGCTTATACCGTCTCCCGGATTTTCGGAAAGTTGAGTGTGACCGATTCCGCAGCTCTTGCGGCGCACTACGGTTCCGTTTCTGTTGTGACATTCATTGCGGCCCAGAGCTTTCTCTCATCCATTGGGATTGCCTATGAGGGGTTTATTTCCACGCTTGTGGTTATCCTGGAGGCTCCTGCCATCGTTGTGGGTCTTATGCTGGCACGGCTCAAGCCATCTCCTGCTTCAGGCCTAGATTCGAGTGTTGGCTCAGGTTCTGCCCATTCTTCAACCGACTGGACAACCCTGCGCACAGCGCTGCACGAAATCGTTTCGGGCAGAAGCCTACTCTTGCTCATGGGTGGCCTTGTGATTGGTGCGCTTAGTGGAAGTTCGGGTTACGCGCGGGTTGAACCTCTGTTTGGTGCTCCATTTCAGGGTGTGGTGGCGCTCTTTCTTCTTGAAATGGGAATTGTGGCATCGAAGCGCTTTCGGGATCTCAGAAAGGTCGGCGTTTTTGTGGTGCTCTTCGGCACGCTCGTTCCCCTCCTGAATGCGATGCTCGGAGCAGTGCTTGGACACATGTCGGGTCTCAGCTTGGGTGGCACAGCAATTCTGAGTGCATTGGCTGCCAGTGCCTCGTATATTGCAGCACCTGCTGCGGTTCGTATTGCCTTGCCCGAAGCAAATCCCGGAATCTATCTGACAGCGGCTTTGACAGTCACATTTCCGTTTAACCTGGTTGTGGGAATCCCTCTGTATCTTAAAATCGTGCAGTACCTCACGGAGATTTTCCCATGACCCAATCCCTCACTCCGATGAAATTGATTTCCATGACGTGTGAACTCTCTGTGGCGCAGAGAGCTATCAATTTGCTTCAATCTATGGGCGTGAAAAGTGTGCGCACAAGTGCCGTTCGGGTTGAGGAATTTGGCAACGAAACCAGTGTCGACCTGCATGAGTCACAACTGAAAATCGAGTTCCTGGTGCGGCCCGAAATGGTATCTGCTATCCTCGAACATTTGCAGAAAATGTTTTTCAACCACTTTGATGTGGGCTTCTATGTGAGCGATGCTCAGGTTCTACGCCCAGAAATCTTCTGTGAGATGGGCAATGCTAAAGCATGAAGCAAGTTCGTCGCAGGGTGAGTGTTGTGGTTGTGCACGAGGATCGTGTGCTTGGGTTTTATGCCGAAGATCCACACAACAAGCGTCGGTATTTCTTCATTCCTGGTGGAAAAATTGAGGAGGGCGAATCCTCCGCACACGCAGCTGTTCGCGAAACACTCGAAGAAACCGGTTATCAAATAGAAATACTTCCAGAACCTGTGCTCGAGCGCACCTATGATTTTGAGTGGGATGGGCAAATTAATGATTGTCGCACCACATTTCTCTGTGGCCGGTTGTTGAATCCACACGCACGGGTCGTGAATGACGCCGCATATCACCGCGGCGTGGCATGGATTGCGGTGAATTCGATTGATGAAGTCTTCGCGTATCACAATGATATCTGTGAGCCGGTGCGGATTCTTGCAGCTGTTACCACAAAATAATTCCTTCGAAATATTTTTGCTGCAACATTTCCTCTGCTATTCTTTGCGCGTTAAAATAATAATTAAAAGCCTCGGTGATTCATGGCCTTCAAGCAGTTTGTCTTGAGCAGTGCCATTGTTTTGGGAATTTTTCCGGCCTCATTGAGCGCGGCATCTAAAACGACCTGCTTTCCTCCCAACAAGTTGCATCTGCGCCCTTCACCACTGGAAAAGTCGAACATCAGTGCACGCCAGTTTGCGGAGATCATTGCCCGCGCCGAGAAAATTTACACACCGATTGTGAAAGGTCATGGAGCCAAGTTGAAGATCAACAGGCTTTGGAAAGACGACACGGTCAATGCTACGGCGGTGCAAACCGACGATCTCTGGGAAGTGAATATGTACGGAGGCCTTGCGCGTCGTCCTGAGGTGACTCCCGACGGTTTTGCGATGGTGTTGTGCCATGAACTCGGCCACCATTTGGGTGGCTATGTGATGGCGCGCGATGCCGATATGGGCTGGGCATCGAATGAAGGACAATCCGATTACTTTGCCACCGAATCTTGTGCAAAAGAGATTTGGCGTGCCGATCTCAACGAAAATGCGAAGCACCGAGAAACTGTTCTGCCATTTGCCAAGTCGCTCTGTGATACAAATCACGCACAGCAGCCCGAACGTGACCTCTGCTATCGCACGTCAAACGCCGGCTTGTCGCTTGCCTCGCTGCTTGCGGCGTTGCGCAGCTCCGAAACTCCCAAGTTTGAAACTCCCAGCAAGAAGGTCGTGACTCAAACCAACGACGAACACCCCGAAGCGCAGTGCCGCCTCGATACTTACGTGGCAGGAGCGTTGTGTACGGTTCCCTTCAACCCAAGCGTCATTCCAGGCAAAGGCCTGGCTCAAGGTGGCTCCAGTCTTGAAGCAGAGCGTGCTGCTGGTGAAACATCGTGTTTGGCGCGCGATGGCTGGGTCAATGCACAGCGCCCGCGCTGTTGGTTCAAGCCCTACTTTGAATTCTTGTGAAGCTCAACTTCGAAAAACCTATGAGCCTGCGCGGACGCTGGGCGTTCAATTTGAAGGACATGCAGGAAAACGACACCGCTGTTCTTGAGAGCTTCGATTTTCGGGCTCCGTTTGCGGAAAAGGTCGACTGCGGCAGATAAGCCCCCTGCGGGTCTCAGCTTTTTTATTTTTGAGCAAAATCTTCAAATTCAAGAATCATCTTGACCCTGTGGGCACTCTGTGGAACGACTGAGTTGTTCCCGCGGCAAAAGTTGCTGCAAGAACTCACCTTTTTTACTTCTGAAGCCTCTTTTAGAAGTGAAACCCACAGAAAGACTCTACCTTGAATATCAACGAACTGTCACACACTGAGCAGTCGCAGCCCTCTTCAAATCCTGAAGTCATGGAAAATTTCGATTTCCTGCCACAGGTTTTGCGTGATGTGCTTGCCGCCCAGGGGATCACGGAGCCAACGAGTATCCAGGCCCGCGCAATTCCCGCTGCTCTGACAGGACGCGATATTCTGGCTCAGTCGAGCACTGGCTCAGGCAAAACCCTGGCATTTTCGTTGCCCGTTGCGCTGCGCTTGAAGAAGCATGGTGGTTTGCGTGCGCTTATTCTCACGCCGACACGCGAGCTCGCCACACAGGTGGCTGCTGTTCTCGATTCCACAGTGAGTGCGTTGAAGTTGCGCACTCTCGCCATCACGGGCGGTTCCAGCTACTCGCGGCAAAGACGCGCTCTGCAGGAAGGCGTGGATATTGTGGTGGGTACGCCCGGCCGTATGAACGACCTTCTTAATCAAGGCGTGCTCGAGCTCAGCCAAATTGAAAGCTTTGTCTTGGATGAAGTCGACCAAATGCTCGACTTTGGCTTTGCCGAAGATCTCGAGAAAATTCGTGCGCAGCTTTCTCCCAAAGCACAAACGCTGTTCTTCTCGGCGACGCTGAGTCCGGAAATCCGCGCGATTGCCCGCAAGACTCTCAAAGATCCAATTGAGGTGAATATTGCTGCATCTGGTGCACAATCCCCCTCCACAATTCAGCACAAATATCTCGAAGTGCGTGGTTACGCTGAGCAAAAGGCACTCATCAATGCGTTGCTATTCCACAACCCTGTGCAGGCCATCGTTTTCTGCAAAACGCGTCAGGAATGCGCTGAGCTCACCGATGCCCTGATGCAACGCGGCTTCGATGCTGCGGCTCTGCATGGTGACCTCACCCAAGTTGAGCGCAACCAGACAATGGACAAATTCCGCGAGAAGAAGCTCAAGTATTTGATTGCGACCAACGTCGCCGCGCGTGGTATTGACGTGCAGGATCTGCCGTTGGTTGTGAACTTCAACGTGCCTTTTGATACGGAGTCTTACACGCACCGCGTGGGTCGCACAGGCCGCAACGGCGCTGCCGGCGAAGCTTGGACTATTGTGACTCCTTCTTCGGTGCGTTCCTATGAATTCATCATGCGCAAACTCAAAATCAAGCCTGAGGCTGTTGATGTTCCTTCCGCTTCGGAAGTGATTCACCGCTCTGCAGAAGGTTTGGTTGCTGAGCTCAAGGTGGCACGCGAGAAGCCCTTCAGCAAAACAATCCAAAAGGCTGTGGAGAGAACTGTTGGCCAGCTCAGCGCAGAAGAAAAAGATTTGATTCTGCAGGAGATGGTTGGTCGTCGCTTGGAAAAGTTGGATGTTTATTACAACGACGACATCAAGATGACCAAACCACTCGTGCGCCTCGATCAAGACTTCAGCGAGAAAAGATCGTGGGGCGATCGTCTGAGCCGCGGTGATGCGCCGCGCGGAAAAGGCGGAGACCGCTTCCGTGGCGGAGAGCGGTCTTTCGGTGGACCTAAGCGCGGCAAGCCAGCATTTGGTCAAGGCAAGCCAAAGTTTGGTCAGGGCGAAGGTAAGCCTCAGTTTGGCAAGCCTGAAGGCAAGCCACACTTTAGCAAGGGAGAGGGCAAGCCTCATTTTGGCAAAGCCAAACCTTTCTCAGAACCGAAAAAGAAAGGCTCCGAAATTAGGAGCCCGCAGCAGTAAGCTGCAGCTGTTTGGCAGCGCTTTCACCCATGCGTTCGCCTTTACTGTCGAGAGCCTGTGCAAAGATATGCGAGAGGCCTTCCAGTTCACTTGCTTTCACTTTTAGAGTTTTGCGGCCGTCTCCGGATGTCATGTCCACGGCCGCAATTTCTTTTGCCTGAGCAGCACTGCCTGATCCAAGCAGCTTGAGCTTCTTGCCGCACGGGCGAGTGGTGTCACCCACGCGCGATTGAATAGTCACAGAGATTTCACTGTTGGCAGCTGGAGCTGTGCTTAAGAAAATCTTGCACTGAACGTTGTCGGTTGCGGGTGCGAGATTCGCTGCGCTGGCATCGCCACCGGAGTTGGATGTGGTTGCTGGCGCAGAGCAGCTGATTCCTTCAATGCTCACACGCGCCGTTCCTGAAGAAACCATGCCAACAGCTTGAGCTGCACCGTAGCTCAGGTCGAGAATTCGACCGCCGGAATAGGGTCCGCGGTCGTTCACGCGCACTTTTGCTTTCCTGCCATTGTAGAGGTTGGTCACGAGCAAGCAGCTTCCAAAGCGCAGCGTTCTGTGGGCTGCAGTGAGGCCATAGGCGTTGAAGGTTTCGCCGTTGGCCGTGCGGCGGCCGTGGAAACCATCACCCACACCATAATATGAAGCCATACCGGTCTGAGTGAAGCCAACAGAATTCACCTCGGCGTCCGCTCCGCCCTCGAGGTCGAGGCCAACATCGAGCTGACCACAGCCTGTGGCAAAGAACACCAGCGCAGCAACAAACACGAAGATGTTGTTGAGTTTCATAATTCACTCCTGGTCATCATTTTTTTGTTGAACGGAGTGGTTTTAGCAACGCTCGTGCCAGGAGGTGTGGCGAGCTAGATTTTCTTTTAAATAACAGAAATGATGAGAAAATTTGGAGTGGAGTCGAATCCAAGAGCGTGTGCTGAGCTGTTCAAGGATTCGACACTGTCGAGTTCAAACTGTCACTCGAGGATATCGAACTGACTTACGGGATTGTATAGCGGTGGCAGGTGTTGGGTTTGATCTTGGTGTTGATGAGCGTTGTGCCGCCGTTTGTGCTCCAGTTCACTTGGGTAGGGCTGTAACCCGAGCTGGCGTTGCTACCTAGTTGGGAGGAGCCATTTTCTCCCCAGCAGGACATCGAGCCATCGAGCATAAGCGCACACGTATGAAGTCCACCCGCCGAGATGGCTGCGGTCATGTTGCTTGAGCCTCTTTAAAGAGCCAGCATGTGGCAAAATAATGCCACCCATTCCAAAAATGGCAGAATCCAAACAGATTTTCTGGGCTCGAAGTGAAGAATCCTTTGCTTGTTCGCAAAACCCGGTAACCTGGAGGCGCACCAATCTGAATGGTTGGATGCACTGAACGGGGGTGAGTGCGCGTGAGCAACAGCGATTTTTCCCGAGAGAACAATTCTAGACGTCGTTTTTTGAATTCATTTACGGCACTGAGCCTTGGCACTTTCCTTCCCGCAAATCGGAGCAAGGCCAGCGCACAGGTGAACATGCAGTCCGCCACAGAAGACGCAGCCGACGCCGCACGTGCGGCTCGACTGGCGCGAAAATTGGCCTCACCGCAATGGAAAGATGGCAAATTCCGAAATGAACTACCTGAGATCACCCGATTTGCCCAAGCCTTCACCAAGATGATTTTCTCACGTCGACAAACCACACCCGATGGGGAAGTTCCAACTCGAAAACGAAGCAAGGCAGATTTTGCGACAGCTCCCGTTTCAGGAAGTCGTGTGACCTGGCTGGGACATTCAACGATGCTGATTGAAATGGCTGGCCTGCGCTTTCTCACAGATCCAGTGTGGGGAGAGCGAGCTTCACCCGTTTCTTTCGCAGGACCAAGGCGATTTTTTGCACCACCCCTTTCTCTCGGTGAGCTCCCAAAACTTGATGCCGTGATCGTTTCACACGATCACTATGACCACTTGTGCCGAGATACAATCGAACACCTTGCGAAGCTCAAGGTGCCCTTCATCACAACACTGGGAGTGGGTGACCGCCTTGAAAAGATGGGCGTGCATCATTCACTGATTCAAGAGTTTGATTGGTGGGAAGAGACACACATTGCCGGCGTTAAGCTCGCCTGTGTTCCTGCGCGTCACTTTTCAGGCCGCGCACTTTTGGATCGCAACACGACCCTTTGGAGCGGATGGGTTTTCCAGAGCCAACAGCATCGGATTTATTTCAGCGGCGATACGGCATACTTTCCTGGATTTAAGGAGATTGGCGATCGGTATGGTCCATTCGATGTCGTTGCCATTGAATCAGCTGCGTACAATTCAGCATGGCCTGATGTTCACATTGGCCCCGAGCAAGCTCTACAAGCATGCCTTGATCTCAAAGGTTAGACTTTTCTTCCCATTCACTGGGCAACATTCAGTTTGGCAACGCACAGTTGGACGGAACCCGGTGAGAGATTGATTGCGGGTGCGCAGAAGCTCAAGGTCGATCTGGTCCTTCCTCGGCCAGGGGATTCTTTTGAACCCAACGGAATCCAGGACGAGATGAAAAAGAAATGGTGGCCGGATATTCCATGGGAAACTGCTGAACAAGCGCCAGTGCAGTCCACAGGTCTATAGAGGTTCTGCGCAGATATTCACTCCACTGCGCAGAACCTCCGCACTTTCCTATGGCGCAACAAGCTCGGCATTCATGCCGTCGCTGCTGGTACAGGAATATGCTACGAGGCCTTTCGACTTTTCATCATAGGCCCAGGTGGTCATGTATTTCAGACCTTGAACGCTCATCTGGCATCCTTGGGTCTTAGCCTTCGCAGCGCAGCTTTCCTTTTCAGAATGAACTCCGCCCTGTGCACACGAAGCTTTCAGACTCTCAGCTGCCTGAGCAGAGTGAAAATCAAGACACATTTTCTGAGGGGCATAGTTGCACGAACCAAAACTCGTTGCAGCTGCGGGTGTACTTGGCTTTGCTTCCGAGGGCGGGCTTTTCGAATCTTCGTTGTTCGGTGCTGGTTGCGCGGGAGCGAGGTTATTGACTCCTCCCTCATATGTAGAACAGGCTGTGAGACACGCAAAAACAAAAACAAAGGCAACATGTGACGTCGTTCTCATAATGAGACTCCTTCAAAAATTTTAATATAGATTTAGTCCATCAGGGATTGCGCGCGACCCACTCAGAATGTGGCGGCGATGGGCAAGAAAATGAACGTGCTCGAGAAATAAAAAGTCGCAAAAGAAAGATCGAAAACACAATCGAAAACATAAATCCCTCCGGAATAGGGTCGTCTATGAAGGCGGCGAAATGACCGCCAACATGTGGGCCGACGTCGGCTTTTCCAAAAAAAGTATAATTTATCCTGTAAATATAAAAGATATCTCATCTATTTCGGCGAACTGGCCGGCAAGTCGAGAATCGGGCCGGTACACGCCGTTCGGTGTCGGATTTTCACTGAAACTATCATAGGAAAAAAAGAATAACTCAAATTAATATTTTTATTGGTGTTTTTATAAAAATTAACGTTTTTTCGTGCATCGACCGGGGCTGCCGCCTGTTCTCGTCGTCGAACAGAAGGAGTTACAAGATGAAAGTTTGTTCTTTGATGCGTTTTTCTTTGCCGCTGACGTGGCCTTTGCTGGTTTTGGCTTGCTCAAACGAAGCATCGCTGATGAGCGCCCCTGACGATTTGACTGAAACTGTTCTAGATGAAAACGGCATCGGAATCATTAACGGAAGTGCGCCTTCAGAGGCCGTGAAAGCATCAACGGTTGCTCTGTTGACTTCGAATTCACTTTGCTCCGGTACCATCTTGAGCGAGAGACACATTCTCACGGCTTCTCACTGTGTGGTTGACGATTTCCGCCCAAGACAGATCGTCTTTGGCGAAACCTACTTAGACAAACCGGGATCGGCAGTGCGTCCGATCACACGCCCCGTTGTCCGTATCTTCAACGAAAACAGGGGTGGTAGAATTAGCTTCCCAGACATTGCGATTGTTGAATTCGTGGGGGGCCTTCCTCCAGGGTACGTTCCTGCAAAATTACCACAGGAAAACGAACAACTCGGCGAGGGTAGCTCCGTCACGATTGCTGGGTATGGCCGCTCAAACATCGCCAACAATAACTCTGGTGTTGTCTTACAGGGGCAAGGCACTTATGCAGGAGTCAGCCCAGGGTTCGATCCTGACTCAATTGGACTTGTTTTTCTCAGGATCAAAAGAAGTATTCTATTTCCAGGTCTTGATCCAAATCCACAACAGCATTGCCACGGTGACTCCGGTGGACCAACTTACATCTTTAAAGGCGGTCAATTGGTTGTATTGGGTGTGACTTCGCATGGTGAAAGGAGTTGCACTGAAGGAAGTCATGTGACCGACGTGCGCCAGCAACTCCCATGGATCAGAAAGATAGTCGGCGTCATTCCGCAGCCGCCGGCAACACCCGTACCAACGCCGCAGACACCCGCACCAACTCCTCAGCCTCCAGCGGCGCAACCACCTGCACCACAACCACCAACAACGCAGGTGGAGTTGTCACCTATCGGAAACATCAAAATTGAGGAAGACGCAACCTTCTCGGTGCCCGTCAAGTTCAAAGGCGATGGTATGACATGCGAAAGCTCTCTTGCAGCGGTTCCACAAGGCAACACGCTGATCACTGCAAGTCGACTCAAGTTCCGCACCGACCCAATCCGCGGTTGTATCTTGGAAGGCAGCCCGCTCGCAAACGCGAATGGTCAGACAAAGGTCAATGTTCAGCTCAAACGTGGACGCACAGAGGTTGTAGCTCAACAATCGTTCTCGCTCACTCTCACAGCGGTGAATGATGCACCCACGCTTGTCGTTGCACCGTCGGTTCGTGTGTGGGCAGGTACCGAGTATCTAATCTCGGCTACCATTAAGGATGTTGACAGCACCCTTTCATGCGCACGCGACCTCAAAGCAGAGTCGCTTGACAGCTTCCTCGTCTTTAATGCGGAAAACGATACCGAGAATCTGAAGGTGTCAGGTGGAGCTTCGTACTGCCAGATCGAGTTCTATGCGATGTCGGCCACGAGCCAAGCGGCAAAAACAGTCAAAGTACAGCTCACACTGAAGGACAACGCAGGAGCCCAAACGATCAACACTCTGAACGTCGTCATTCGACCCCGCTAAACGCCCCAACCCCACCACGCCACTCGCCCACCAGGGCCGCCCAGGAGAATCCCCAAATCTCCTCTGGGCGGTTTCCCATTTCTGGCACAATTGCTGTCTCCAAATAACTTTTTCATTTCCCGTAAGCTGCGAAATTAGGCAGTGGCGATTTACCTTTAAAGCAGTGAAATCGCACCTTTATAAAACAGATATGAGGTCAAAATTTTGATTTCCTGACACACGCATTGTTCAAGGAAGAATGACTCGCAAAACCCCAGGCTTGGGAAGAGGGATGATGGCATTCATTAAGTCTTTTTTAGTGCTCGCGACCCTTCTCTGGTGTGCGAACGCATGTAGTAGTTTACAATTTGGAAAATCCAGCCTCGCACCCAACAGTGCCGTGCCCGGCTATCAATTTGCGGTTTCGTGTGAATGGAAACACATCGGCACTGATTCTGGAACTGAGCAAAATTGTGATTCACTCTATATTTCGGAAACGCTCTCCACAGCCGAACGGGATCGGATTGCCGCGAACCTCGCCGCGAAGTGTCAAAACAATGGGCTCTACGCGAAAAGCAAGCCCGACACTTGCCCGAGGAAAACGCGCCGGACCTGCCAATGTGAAGGCCCACTGAACCTGGTCAGCAAAAATGCGGCCGACTCTCAAATTTACCTACGCGCCACAAGACATTGGCCGGATGCCACCGAGAAGGGTCTTGAGAATCTGAAGCAATCCTCTTTGGCTTCTGAACTCAGTTGCAAATGTACGTCGGATGTCAACTCAGTATCACCATGATCGCTCGTCACAATATAAACTTTCATGCGCGCGGCGTCAATCGATCTTCACCACCTCCCAGCTTGCGCGAAACGATTTTTTCTCATTGGGAAAGAGCCCCAACCAGGGATCCAATCGACCCGAAGAATTATAGTTTGAAACGACATAAGCTGGCGAGCGATAAATAAAAGAGAGTTGTCGGATGAATCCCAGATAAACCCAATTCATTAGTTTATACTCGGTGAAAAGATGGTGATTAGTCATGATGACTGTTTCTTTTTGAAAGTTCCAATTGTGCGGATAGAGAGATTCATAGCAGACCAAAATACGATGCCTTGAAAGAAATTCAGAGAGCATTGGCTGATCTGAGAGAGGCTCTTCCTCACGCAATGTTTTGTCGTTCTGGAC
The DNA here is from genome assembly GCA_016868315.1 of Betaproteobacteria bacterium. GTDB lineage: Bacteria > Bdellovibrionota_B > Oligoflexia > Silvanigrellales > Silvanigrellaceae > RFOM01. The sequence goes on along the minus strand of VGHE01000014.1, from coordinate 12,034 downwards.
TTGTGAATAGGAAATTCCTTTTGATGCGATCTCAAATAAAGGAACGTGTTCAGACTTTACCCGCAAAAGACGAATCTTTTGCCTGACACTCTCAAGCTGAAAAGATTCATTCTCTCCCTTGATCTCCCAACCCAGAACAACATTCGTATTCTGCCAAAAAGCTCCCTGAATCCAGGCCATCCTCTGGACGCCATGCGACAAGCGTAATTTTGCATACACCGCCTGCGATAAAACAAACGCATCTTCCGAACTCTCGAGACTCACAAATGTTTCGGGCAAGATCACCGTGATCTCTGCTGCTAAGCGATCCGAAGTCAATTGTTCTGAGAAATGGCGACCGAGTTTTTCGGCAAGCAAGGAGAGAGCAAGGCTTCCTCCTTTTTGAATTTCTTCGCGTGATGACTTGTTAAAAAATGACTCGACAAGAAGAACCGATCGAGGCTCGCTTGAATGGGTTGCGGGCGCATCCAAATGAAAAGTTGATTGAGGAAGTGGTGCAGGAAGAGCAGGAAAGTAGGTGATTGGATTCCAGGAGTGAAAAAAAACAAATTCGCCGGACAGGAAGAGAATATAGAGTGCCGTAATTCGATATGATGATCTGAATCTACGGAGAAAAATCCAACGCCCCAAGAGCAATGTCAATGGTAGTCGCAGACAACCGTAAGTAAAGATGCCGAGAGCAAAAAAGGCTAGGGCGAGAGAAATGGGATTCTGTTCACCCGCTTTTACGAACGATGCATACAGGTCCGGAACATAGGGAAGGCAGAGCACTGCAGCTGCAGCGAATGCATGAATGAAAAACATGCGGCGAGGCAAAGAAAAAATTTGCAAATAGTAACGGGCAACAAGATATCCAAAAAAATAAGGATCAATGGGCGTGCAGCAATGAGCCAGAGCACTTCAAATGCTGCAGGGAGCGGGGCCAGTGATTCATGACCTAAGCGGAGAGTCCAAAGGAGGAGCGAATAGAATCCAACCGTAGAAATGAGTCGAACATGTTGCGGATAGGTCAAGCCTGTTTTTTTCTCTTCAAGCGGAGCGAGCGGATGATCAAGGAACTGCATATCGATGGCAGGTCCGTGGACGCAAAGTCGCATTACTGGTCACGCCCGAGCTCCAATTTACAGACGTTGGAGACTTCAAGCAGTAGGCAACAATTTCGGAAGAGGAATCACAGTCATCGGATGCTCCCTCGGTTGTGGAATTGACATTGTTGCCGAGCTTGCCATAAGCACCATCACCCCAGCATTGCGCAGTGCCATCAAAGTTCGCCACACATGTGTGCCGGCCACCCGCACTCAACGCAACCGCTGTAGAACTCGCGGCACTGAGCGCGGTCGCTGGAGTGGTGCGCTGTGTGATCGAACTATCACCCAACTGACCCGAGTCATTCGCGCCCCAGCAAACAACACTGTGGTCGCTCTTGAGTGCACATGTGTGATTATTACCTGCACTCAAAGAAACAACTCCCGATGATGCTCCCAAACCATTGACTTGCGTTGGCACGTTGCGCTGAGTTGTCGAGTTATCGCCCAACTGACCATTCACATTGCGACCCCAACAGAACACAGCTCCATCGTTACGCAACGCACAGGTATGCGACTGACCCGCAACCACCTGGGAGAACCAAACACTCGATGTTGTGGCACCCTGGTTTGTTATCGCCACGGGAGTCGCAGTGGTGCGCAAGGTCGTGGTGTTATCACCCAGTTGCCCATTCGAGTTCGAGCCCCAGCAGTAGATGCCTCCGGTGTAACTTGCATGGTAAGAGAGTGCGGCACACGTATGGGAACCACCCACTGCAACCGAACGGACGTAGGGAAGAGCAGTGCTGCCATTCGACAAGACGACTTGAACGGCAGAGCTGCTGTTGTCGGAATTTGAGTTGTTACCCAATTGCCCCTGAGTTCCGGAGCCCCAACAGGAGACGTTTCCGGATGAATTGATCGCACATGCATGCCCTCCAGACTTACTAGCTGCAATTGCAACTGGGTTCGAGAGATTCTGCACGACTGTCGCGGAAGGCGTGTAGATATCGGACGTGGCCGTGCCACCTCTTCCGAGCTGGAAGAGGCTATTCCCACCCCAGCAGGTCACACCATTGCTTGTCGATCCCAAAAGGCAGGTGAAATCTTTTCCGGCAGCAACCTGTGTGTGTGTAAATGAAGAGATGTTGGTCTTGTTGATTGAAGTCGGCATCAGCGCATGGCTCGGAGAAGAGCCAATACCCAAGCGTCCTTCGTTGGAGTTACCCCAACACTTGGTATTACCGTTCGACTCGACAAGACACGCATGCGAATCACCTGCAGAAAGCGAGACAACTGGATTCGAGGTTGTGCAAGTGCGACAGCCCGCAGTGCTGGTAAAATCTGCTTGTTGACCATCGCTGTGCATTTCGCCACTCGTCGACGCTGCACCAGAGGTTCCACCCTGCCTCACAGCAAGCGCTTCCAGAGTGCGAGTCACTGTGTAACTCGAACTTGAAGACGCTGGGCTCGTGATCTGCGCGGCTGGCGGGTTGGCCGTGGCACCTGAGAGTGTCCCTTGCGTGATTGCAAGGGTTGCCTGTGACGACGAAAGAGTCGTCGATTTTGTTGGCGTTGCAGGCAAGAACGTGTTTGTGAGCAATTGGCTCGTTATGTCCGTGCTAAAAGAGGCGGTACCCGGGAAGGTGCTCACCGAGCCTGTGCTTGCAGTTGCACCCGGAGCCGATGTTGAGGCAGACCAAGTGACACTCGAAAGGTTCGCAGAGGCTGTAATACTTCCACTGCTTCCCACCAAACAAGCTGACGAGAGTGTCGGTGTGGTTGGAGTTCCGACTGTTAGTTGGTACGAGGAAATGATCACCGAGTTGGAACTTTGTGCTGTACAACTTGCTGAACCATCGCAGGCTTTGAGCAAGTATCGGCATGAACCATAAACATTCGCACCACTCGGGAAATTACCGGAAATCGACGTGCCACCAGCGGATGAAGACAACGGTGTCGGGCAGGGATACGAGCTCGAGCTGCTCGAACCTGTTTCCACCAAATCTAATCGATAGGTTAATGGATCACCATCGATATCGCTCACGCCGGCGCAACTTCCAAGACTCCACGCAGCACCATTGGCGCTTCCCGTGCGGAAGACGTTGCCAGAGCTTAACGAATCACACGTTGGAGTGCCTGTCGGTGTGTCGTTCACAGCTGTAACGCTCAAGCTCACACTCTGTTCAGCGGAAAGCGCACCGCTTCCTCCATTCGCGTTATCGTTGACGATAATTTTGAATGGAGAAGTGCCGTTGGCATTGGCTAGGAGTGTTACAGTGGCAGTGCAGTTTGGATATGTACCAGCAAAAGTGACTGCACCTGTGCTTGCGATCTTCGTTATATCGCTGCTCTCGTATGTGAGGTAAGTCGGACTTCCACTGTTACACGTTAAGCCGCCGTCAATGTCATTCACTGTGAACGGAACCACGGGAGCAGTCGCGGGATCCTCGTTCACGCTGGGCAAGGTTCCTAAGGTTATTGTCGGCGCATCATTGACGGAGTTCACAGTCAGCTGGAATTGCTGAGATGCTGTCAGGGCTCCTGTTCCGCCGTTTGCACCATCATTTACGGTGAAGGTGAGGTTTGTATTTCCGTGCGCGTTGGCAGTCGGAGTCACCGTCGCTGTGCAAGAACCATGGCTACCACTCCACACAACTGCACCACTCGCCGCAACGAGGTCTCCATTCGACGACGTATACGAAAGTGTTGGCGAACTGCAACTGAGGCTGCTTCCGGCTGCGAGGTCCACATCGCTGATTGTAAATGTAACTGCCTTTGCTTGATCTTCGTTGGTCGTTTGGGTCGCTATTGCTGACATCGTAGGCAAATCGTTTGTGGCGTTGACGGTGAAATTGAAATCGGTGGTAGCGTGGTACTGACCATCATAGACGTCAAGATTAATCTTAAATGCCGTCGTGTTGGATGCGTTTGCAGACGGAGTCAATGTCACAGCACACGTGACATGTCCACCAGTACTTCCAGAATGTTCCTTCGCTATATTTCCATTTGGCAGCACCGTCGTATTATTTGATGTGATCGTCATCGAAGATGTATTCGTTGGAGATGTGTCAGGACACAAAAGAGTATTATCCACATCGTACATTGTGATGTTCACCGTTAGAGCCGTGTCTTCATTCGTACTCTGTGCGCCAGGACTTGTGACGGTTGGCGCATCGTTCACGGGAGCAATTGCCAATTGAAATGTTCGTGAAGAAGACAGAGCATCTGAGCCAGTGCCATCTTGCACAAGGAACGTCATGAATGTTGTGCCGTTCGCGTTGGCAACTGGATTTATCGTGGCAACGCAATTGGGATACGTCCCTGCGAAAGTAACCCCACTTCCTGCGGTTGTCACCTTACTTGAATCGGTGGAAAGAGCTAGGAGGTAGGTTGAGTTACAGACTAGAGGCCCATCGACGTCATTGATCGTAAAGCTAACTGTTTTTGCAGTATCCTCTGTTGCGACTTGCGAGGCAATTGTACTGATCGTTGGCTCATCGTTCACCGGATTCACCGTCAAGGTGAAGGTTCTCGATTCGCTGAGCGCATTGCTGCTGGCATCAACCATCTTGACCGTAATGTCACTTGTTGTGCTCGCACCGGTCACGGGCTGATTGGCAGCAGGGTTGATTGTCATGTTGCACTTGCCAGCGGATGAGCCGGCAGCAAAGCTCACTGCATTGCTTGGAACCAACGTCGTGTTGCTCGAGCTTGTCACAGAGAGATGGCTCGTACAGCTCACTGTTTGCTCGGTATCAACATCACCCACGGTCAGCTCGACGGTGATAGGTGTGTCTTCGTTCGTCGATTGAGCGCTGATGACGGCTAATGTGGGTGAGTCGTTCACGCTGCTCACTGTCAGCTTGAAGGTCTTGGTCACTGCCGAAGGGCTATAGGGCATCGACAGGGTGATGGTCGATTCACCGTGTTGATTCAAGGCTGGGCTGAAGCCCAGAGCACAGCTTGTTCCGGTTGTGGGCTTACTGATATTCGCATTGGGCAACAGGGTCGTGTTGCTCGAGGTCACCGTCAGGTTGTTACAAGTGACCGTCGAATCGATATCACCGATCGTCACTGTCACGCCGTTGAGCGCTGTATCTTCTGCGGTTGTTTGATCTGTCACAGTGCTGATGGTCGGTGCATCGTCTTGTGCAACGACACTCAGGCTGGTCGCTGCGGTTGCTCCCACGGCACCCGACACGTTGTCGCTCACCTTGAATGTCAACAGCGCTGTGCCGTTGGCATCATCCGTCGGAGTGACCATAGCCTTACACGATGGCCATGTTCCTGAGTAAGTGACACTCGCATCCGCAACAATCCCTGGCGCAGCCGAAGTCATACTCAAGTAGGTGCTTGTACAGGCAAGAGCACCGTCCACATCACCCACCGACAATGCAATCTCGACGGCTGTATCTTCGTTCGTGCTGCTGGTTGAAGACACACTGATTGTTGGTTCGTCGTTCACTGCACTGACCGACAGATCGAAGCTGTATTCATTATAGAGTGTGTTGAGAACAGGGTCGGTGATACGCACAACAACGGTCGATGTTCCTGACTGATTTGCCGCAGGTGAGAGATTAATCTTACACTTGCCGCTGTTCACTGTGTCATTGGCGAAGGTGATGTTAGCAACAGGCAGAACCGTTGTATTGCTCGACGAAATCACAGAAAGCGCACTCGAACCGCCTGCGCACACCAAGTTCGATTCTTCATCTGTGAGCGTCAAGTTGCTCAGGCTTGTTGGCGTGTCTTCGCTGGTTGAGAGATTGCCTGTGCCTGCAAGAGTGGGCTTGTCGTTGACCGCAGTGACTTCCAAGACAAACGAATAGTCGTTGGAGAGACTACTGGGATCCGTCACCCGCACAACGACCGTTGAACTGCCGTTGCGATTTGCAGCGGGAGAGAGATTAATCTGGCACTTGCTGCTGTCGGTCGAGTCCACCGCAAAGGTGATATTCGATGTCGGAAGCAAGGTGGTGTCGCTCGATGAGACAACCGAAAGAGAACCCGTAGTGGTGCCCGAGGTTGCGCAATAGAGGCTCGACTCAACGTCCGAGAGCGTCAGGGTGTTCAGGCTTGTTGGCGTATCTTCGCTGGTACTTAAATTTGCAATACCCGTGACCTCCGGTTTGTCGTTCACGGCTGTCACTGTCAGTGTAAATTGACTGTCTGCGGTCAAGGTTCCATCGCTCACACGGAAGGTGATATTTACCGCTGTGCCGCTGGTAAACGCATTGCTCACAGGCAACAACGGAACCGTGCAGTTCGATGTGTTGCCCGTTGAAGAGCCCGTCGGGGTGATACCCGCTGGATTAAGAACTGCGTGGTTATCGGAGAGCACAGTGAGACGTGTTGCACAGCTCAGCACACCCTCAACATCAGTGATTGTCACTGGCACGTTGATGACGGTGTCTTCATTGGTGGTCTTATTCTCTATGGCTGTGATGGTTGGAGTGTCGTTTTCGGCATCAATGACCAATGAAAAACTTCGCGCGACTGAAGCCGTTCCATCACTGAGAGTGAAGCTCAAGGTCGATGTGCCAAAGGCATTGGCAGCAGGAGTGAGAATCGCATAGCAGTTGGGCCACACACCACCGAACCGGACAGCATTAGTGCCGGCAAGCAGGCTCGCATTGCTCGTGATCGATGAACTCAAGTGGGTGCTTGTACACGTCAGGTTGCCATCGACATCATTTGGAGTAAAGGTCACAACAACGGGCGTATCTTCCACCGTGCTCTGGTTGGCAATCACATCGAGTGTCGGAGCGTCGTTTGTTGGATTCACTGTATAAGTGAAGGTGTCAACGGCTGACGCTGAGCCATCGCTCAGCGTCAGAGTCACAGTTGCACTACCGTGTTTGTTAGCGACTGGAGTTAAGTTCATCGTACAGCTGGGTACTGTGCCAGCAAACGTAACGTTGGCAGCAGGCAACATGTCGGTGTTGCTTGAGCTCACCTGAATCGAAGAACCGCAGGTTAAAGTGGAATCGATGTCTGCAATGCTCACAGCAATGCCTGACACTGCGGTGTCTTCGCTGCTGCTCTGATTGCCCACATCCGAGATGGTCGGAGGATCGTTCTGTGCTGTCACGGTGAGAGCGAAGCTCGTCGTCACAAAGCTTCCCTTATAAGGCAGACTAACACTCACTGTCGCTGTTCCGTTTTGGTTGGCTGCAGGCTGCAAGCTCAACTGGCAGGTGCTGCCACTCACCGACTTCACGATATTGGCATTGGGAAGAAGGCTTTCGGAGCTCGATGATTTGGTCAGATCTGTCAGGCAGTCGTAGCTCGAGTCGATATCACTCCAAGCAACTATCACACCATTTAAGGTATTATCTTCGTTGACACTCTGCCCCGAGATTGCTGTGAATATAGGAGCATCGTCATCGGCAGCAACCGTGATGCTCACGGAATCTGTCGCCGTTGCCAGGCCATCATTGATGGTAAACGTCAAGGTTGCAGAACCGGATGCGTTGCCAACGGGTGTGATCGTTGCTGTACAGCTGGGCCATGTTCCACCGAACACCACAGGAAGTGGATTTGGGACGGTTGAGTTCGAAATCACGGATGCCGTGTTTGAAACGTAACTCAGGTGTGTCGAAGTACAAGACAGTGCACCATCTGCATCGCCCACAGACAAGTTGATTGTCTTGGCTGTATCTTCAGTCATCGAGTCGTTGTCGGAAACATCGATGGTTGGCGCACTTTGCGCTGTGATGTTGAGCGTGAAAGTTTGCGCCACGCCTGAGAGGCTTCCGTCGGTTGGGGTGACAGTAATAAGAGAGCTTCCCGTTTGGGTCACTACTGGAGTCATCGAAAGAGTACAGTTGGGAGCCGTACCACTGAGCGACAGACCACTCGCAGGCAACAATGCCACGTTGCCAGAAGTCACTGTCAGATGTGTTGATGAACAGCTAAGTGACGATTCCTCATCGGTGAGGGTAAATGCTGCTGACGCTGCACCCGTTCCCTGCTTCTTGCTCACGCCACCGATTGAAGAAACAACCGGCGGATCGTTCACATCACCCACTGTTAAAATAAATGAGTACTGAGAAGTCACACCGGGACTAGCAGGGTCGGTCACCCGAACAACCACCGTTGAGTTGCCGGACTGATTTGCTGCAGGCGTCAGATTAATCTTACATTTACCCGCTGCAGATGTGTCGTTTGCAAAGGTAATATTCGCCGTCGGTAAGAGAGTTGAATTGCTCGACGAGACAACCGAGAGCGATCCCGCGCTGCTGCCCGACGTCACACAATAGAGAGGCGATTCCACATCGTTGAGCGCAAGATTGCTGAGGCTTGCCACCGTGTCTTCGTTGGTGTTTAGGTTTGCAACACCTGTCATGGTCGGTGGATCATTGATCGGATCCACTGTGAGGTCAAATGATTGTGTTGCCGACAAGCTTCCATCGGCTGCAGTGAGGGTGATGTTTGACGTCCCTGAAACATTCGCTGCAGGTGTGAATGTCACTGCACATACAACCATACCATTCTCAGAACTGAGCTGGGTTTTGCTTATTCCTGAAGCTGAGTTCGCGATGACACTCGCATCTCCCGAGGTGACAGTTAAATTGCTTGCGCATGTTAGGCCTGTATCAACATCAGCCATCGTGACGTTGATTGTTTTGGCCGTGTCTTCATTCGTGCTCTGAGCTCCTGGATTCACCAGTGTCGGTGCATCGTTCACCGCTGTGAGACTCAAAGAGAAGGTTGAAGATGAATTCAGGGCGCCGTCGCTCACCACAAAGGTGAGAAACGTTAAACCCTGCGCGTTCGCCACAGGGCGGACCGTAGCAGTACAACTTGGAAAGGTTCCACCGAAGGTCACCGGCGCAGGCGTACCGGTGTTGGCAACCTTTGAACTATCGAGTGAAATAGCCATCAAATGGGTTGTTGTACATGTTAGATTCGCATCCGCATCACCCACCGTGAATGGAATGACGATGTCGGTATCTTCGTTGGTCACCTGTGAATCAATGACACTGATGGTTGGACGATCGGCAACCGGATTCACCGTCAAGGTGAAGGTTCTCGATTCGCTGAGCGCATTGCTGCTGGCATCAACCACCTTGACCGTAATGTCACTTGTTGTGCTCGCACCGGTCACGGGCTGATTGGCAGCAGGGTTGATTGTCATGTTGCACTTGCCAGCGGATGAGCCGGCAGCAAAGCTCACTGCATTGCTTGGAACCAACGTCGTGTTGCTCGAGCTTGTCACAGAGAGATGGCTCGTACAGCTCACTGTTTGCTCGGTATCAACATCACCCACGGTCAGCTCGACGGTGATAGGTGTGTCTTCGTTCGTCGATTGAGCGCTGATGACGGCTAATGTGGGTGAGTCGTTCACGCTGCTCACTGTCAGCTTGAAGGTCTTGGTCACTGCCGAAGGGCTATAGGGCATCGACAGGGTGATGGTCGATTCACCGTGTTGATTCAAGGCTGGGCTGAAGCCCAGAGCACAGCTTGTTCCGGTTGTGGGCTTACTGATATTCGCATTGGGCAACAGGGTCGTGTTGCTCGAGGTCACCGTCAGGTTGTTACAAGTGACCGTCGAATCGATATCACCGATCGTCACTGTCACGCCGTTGAGCGCTGTATCTTCTGCGGTTGTTTGATCTGTCACAGTGCTGATGGTCGGTGCATCGTCTTGTGCAACGACACTCAGGCTGGTCGCTGCGGTTGCTCCCACGGCACCCGACACGTTGTCGCTCACCTTGAATGTCAACAGCGCTGTGCCGTTGGCATCATCCGTCGGAGTGACCATAGCCTTACACGATGGCCATGTTCCTGAGTAAGTGACACTCGCATCCGCAACAATCCCTGGCGCAGCCGAAGTCATACTCAAGTAGGTGCTTGTACAGGCAAGAGCACCGTCCACATCACCCACCGACAATGCAATCTCGACGGCTGTATCTTCGTTCGTGCTGCTGGTTGAAGACACACTGATTGTTGGTTCGTCGTTCACTGCACTGACCGACAGATCGAAGCTGTATTCATTATAGAGTGTGTTGAGAACAGGGTCGGTGATACGCACAACAACGGTCGATGTTCCTGACTGATTTGCCGCAGGTGAGAGATTAATCTTACACTTGCCGCTGTTCACTGTGTCATTGGCGAAGGTGATGTTAGCAACAGGCAGAACCGTTGTATTGCTCGACGAAATCACAGAAAGCGCACTCGAACCGCCTGCGCACACCAAGTTCGATTCTTCATCTGTGAGCGTCAAGTTGCTCAGGCTTGTTGGCGTGTCTTCGCTGGTTGAGAGATTGCCTGTGCCTGCAAGAGTGGGCTTGTCGTTGACCGCAGTGACTTCCAAGACAAACGAATAGTCGTTGGAGAGACTACTGGGATCCGTCACCCGCACAACGACCGTTGAACTGCCGTTGCGATTTGCAGCGGGAGAGAGATTAATCTGGCACTTGCTGCTGTCGGTCGAGTCCACCGCAAAGGTGATATTCGATGTCGGAAGCAAGGTGGTGTCGCTCGATGAGACAACCGAAAGAGAACCCGTAGTGGTGCCCGAGGTTGCGCAATAGAGGCTCGACTCAACGTCCGAGAGCGTCAGGGTGTTCAGGCTTGTTGGCGTATCTTCGCTGGTACTTAAATTTGCAATACCCGTGACCTCCGGTTTGTCGTTCACGGCTGTCACTGTCAGTGTAAATTGACTGTCTGCGGTCAAGGTTCCATCGCTCACACGGAAGGTGATATTTACCGCTGTGCCGCTGGTAAACGCATTGCTCACAGGCAACAACGGAACCGTGCAGTTCGATGTGTTGCCCGTTGAAGAGCCCGTCGGGGTGATACCCGCTGGATTAAGAACTGCGTGGTTATCGGAGAGCACAGTGAGACGTGTTGCACAGCTCAGCACACCCTCAACATCAGTGATTGTCACTGGCACGTTGATGACGGTGTCTTCATTGGTGGTCTTATTCTCTATGGCTGTGATGGTTGGAGTGTCGTTTTCGGCATCAATGACCAATGAAAAACTTCGCGCGACTGAAGCCGTTCCATCACTGAGAGTGAAGCTCAAGGTCGATGTGCCAAAGGCATTGGCAGCAGGAGTGAGAATCGCATAGCAGTTGGGCCACACACCACCGAACCGGACAGCATTAGTGCCGGCAAGCAGGCTCGCATTGCTCGTGATCGATGAACTCAAGTGGGTGCTTGTACACGTCAGGTTGCCATCGACATCATTTGGAGTAAAGGTCACAACAACGGGCGTATCTTCCACCGTGCTCTGGTTGGCAATCACATCGAGTGTCGGAGCGTCGTTTGTTGGATTCACTGTATAAGTGAAGGTGTCAACGGCTGACGCTGAGCCATCGCTCAGCGTCAGAGTCACAGTTGCACTACCGTGTTTGTTAGCGACTGGAGTTAAGTTCATCGTACAGCTGGGTACTGTGCCAGCAAACGTAACGTTGGCAGCAGGCAACATGTCGGTGTTGCTTGAGCTCACCTGAATCGAAGAACCGCAGGTTAAAGTGGAATCGATGTCTGCAATGCTCACAGCAATGCCTGACACTGCGGTGTCTTCGCTGCTGCTCTGATTGCCCACATCCGAGATGGTCGGAGGATCGTTCTGTGCTGTCACGGTGAGAGCGAAGCTCGTCGTCACAAAGCTTCCCTTATAAGGCAGACTAACACTCACTGTCGCTGTTCCGTTTTGGTTGGCTGCAGGCTGCAAGCTCAACTGGCAGGTGCTGCCACTCACCGACTTCACGATATTGGCATTGGGAAGAAGGCTTTCGGAGCTCGATGATTTGGTCAGATCTGTCAGGCAGTCGTAGCTCGAGTCGATATCACTCCAAGCAACTATCACACCATTTAAGGTATTATCTTCGTTGACACTCTGCCCCGAGATTGCTGTGAATATAGGAGCATCGTCATCGGCAGCAACCGTGATGCTCACGGAATCTGTCGCCGTTGCCAGGCCATCATTGATGGTAAACGTCAAGGTTGCAGAACCGGATGCGTTGCCAACGGGTGTGATCGTTGCTGTACAG
>VGHE01000013.1 GCA_016868315.1 Betaproteobacteria bacterium | reverse complement strand
CTGGCCCGACTAACGAAGGCCACTTCCGCATCCTAAAAAACTCAAACCACCCGCTTGGCTCAGTTATCCAAACTGGCCGAGGACGGAGGGTGTTTGCCATTTTTGACCCACACACCTCGGGATGAGTGGAGATTTGGGCGGGTTGCCCTGCCAAATGGCAAAATTGAGCAAAAGCACGGACTCCGGTTGACGCAAAGGTGGGGTTGTGAAGGCTGACTGAGGTGAAATTTTGAGGAGGACTCAAGGCGCAATTGGCTTAATTTGGCTTAGACGCCGCTTCGCGAAACGAACTCATGACAAAGGTCAGATCGCGTTCGAATTTTTTAGAGATTTGCTGTTCCATGACGAACCTCAGTGATGAATGCTTCCGTGGGATGAAAACGAGAGTGACCACGAAAGAATCACTTTCACAAAAATGGATTCAACTTTGATTCACTTCGCGAGCTGAACCTTACAGGGAACACGTCCTCTGTCCCCAGCGCGCTCAAGACGCCCCACCCGACCTCTCTCCTCATAGGTTCAAAATAGACTGATAAATTCCCAGAATTAAGCGAAAAAATATCGATAGGAAGGAAAACTTAGAAAAGCAAATTGATCGTCCCTGAATGAGATTCGTTCGAAGTGCTGGGTCTGTGAATGTTAAATCGACAGCGACGCAGTCGAGCATCGCGGTCGATCTGGATGTCATCATCTTGAGCGGAAGCTGCGTTCGTCAAGTTCCCACAGACTCCCCATGCCACTCACTTTCTGTGTGATCGAAAGCCATGATACTATTGCCCCACAATTATTGCAGATGACTCAAGTGTGTTTTGAAACTTCTTCCACGGTGTCGGAGAGTGTTGCCATGAACGCGTCCATGCGTTGGTTTAGAGTGCTGTCATCGAAGTCTGAACTTCCTGAGGGTCGGGTTAAAACGGTTACAGCGGGTCGAAAAGATGTTTGCCTCACCCACTATGAAGGGCGTTTCTCTGCCTTCGAAAACAAGTGTCCGCATCAAGGAGGCCCACTCGGAGAAGGATCCATTGAAAAGGGTCTGTTGCGGTGTCCATGGCACGGATGGGACTACCATCCGTGCACGGGACAACCGCCTGCAGGCTATGATGATTGCCTGCATTCGTATCCCGTTAAAGAAGAGGGAGATGCAATTTACGTCGGTCTGACTGATGAGCTCCCCCACCAAGAGACAATCTCTGATGTCGTCGTGGGAACCATGATTGAATGGGGAGTGCACACCGTTTTTGGCATGGTTGGACATTCGAATCTGGGACTTGCAGACGCCATGCGACGGCAAGAACAGAGTGGAAGACTGCAATTCATCAGCGTGAGGCATGAGGGTGCTGCGTCCTTTGCAGCGTCTGCTTATGGCAAACTCACTGGAACACCTGCAGCGTGTTTTTCGATTGCGGGCCCCGGTGCGACCAACATGTACACGGGGCTCTGGGATGCAAAAGTGGACCGAGCGCCACTTCTCGCACTGACGGGACAAGTTGCCACACAGGTCGTGGGTACCGGCAATTTTCAGGAGCTTGATTTGGTGCAAGCCTTCTCATCGGTCGCGGTTTTTAACCATCGCGTCCAAAAGGACAGCAAACATGCAGAACTCGTGGGTCTGGCAATCAAGCATGCGCGGCTTTGTCGGGATGTTGCACATCTGACCTTTCCGGATGAAGTCCAAGAGACACCCGCAGGTTTGAGCAAAAAACTCGGAGCGCCAGAAAAGAGAATCACTGCGACTGATATTGCTCCTCCCCGGCAGTCGCTCCAGGAAGCATTGGCACTGCTGAGAAAAGCAAAGCGGCCGGTTTTTATCATGGGGCATGGTGCACGTTTTCATAAGGAGAAGATCATCGCCTTCGCTGAGAAGCTGCATGCACCGGTCTTGACAACCTTCAAAGGCAAAGGCCTCATCGCTGACTCTCATCCCCTAGGCTGCGGTGTGCTCGGACGGAGTGGTACACCAATTGCATCGTGGTTCATGAATGAATCCGACCTCCTCCTTGTTTTCGGTGCCTCCTTTTCCAAGCACACAGGCATCTCATCCTCGAAGCCCATCATTCAAGTCGACTCCGACCCACTGGCACTGGCGAAATTTCATGCAATCGAAGTTGCACTTTGGGGTGATATTTCTACGACCCTTGATTGCCTCCAAGAAAGAATGTCAGGCGAGACACTGCCGTACCTCGACCAGCGACCCGAGGTTGCTGAGCGCTGGAACATTTGGCGCCTGGAAAAAGAACGACGACTTAAAGAATCATCCAGCCGAGGGGTCAGCTCGATAAAAGTGTTCGAGGGCATGAATCACTTCGCTCCAAAAAATGCGGTCATGTGCGTTGATGTCGGCAACAATGCCTATTCGTTTGGTCGCTATTTCGAATGCTCACAACAAGATTTTTTGATGTCGGGGTATCTCGGATCCATCGGCTTTGCGCTCCCCGCCTCGTTGGGTGCCTGGGCAGCTGTCAAAGACAGCCGACCTGTGGTTGCGCTGTCGGGAGATGGCGGCGCATGCCAATACTTGTCGGAAATCACGACACTTGTGAAGTATAAAATTCCAGTCAAACTCATCATCCTCAACAACAACGAGTTGGGAAAAATCTCTAAAGAACAACGAGCCGGCGAATTTGAGGTCTGGCAGACATCTCTGATCAATCCCGATTTTGCTGCGTTCGCACGTTCCTGTGGTGCATGGGGCAAACAAATTCGCAACGATGATGAAGTCGACGCTGCGCTGCAGGAGTTGTTTACGACCAACGGGCCTGCTCTACTCGAAATCTTAACCGACCCACTCCTCATCTAAAAAAACGCTGCCTGAGCAGACAACGCAAGGCGAAATTGTTCATGACAGCCGTTTCCATTGCAAAATTTTCTGAACTGAATGATTGCAAGCCAGCCTATGCCTGTGCTGCGAATGTCGATCTGGTTATCGTCAAATACGACAGCAAGGTCAGTGTACTTTACGGCCGATGTCTTCACAGAGGCGCATTGATGGCGGATAGATACGTCAAAGGTGACAATCTCATCTGCGGGCTCCACCGCTGGGATTATCGCGTTGATACAGGTGTCTCAGAATACAATAATAAAGAGGTCCTCAAAAAGTTTACAGCATGGGTTGAGGACGATTCGATGTGTGGATGCGAAAGAGATCGCAGCCTGGGAGAAAGAATTCCCTCAGCCGTTCGATCGCTCCGCCTATCTCGGTTTGTACAAGGATCCCTCACATGAGCCGGTCGAAGAGGACAAGGTTCATTACATTGAAACTCTTGCAAGGGAAGGTCTCAAAGGGATTGGTCACCGTGGCTTCATCAGTTCCACGGGTATTCCACGATCTGAATTGCCGCGCTGGGACGATATCCAGATCCTGACATCTTCAAAAATAATATTTCAATTCCGACCCTCGGCGCCGATGCAATTTCAGTGTCGAATGCGGCATTGCAGGCGATTGGATGTCTCGGCATGCGCGCCTGTAGTACGAACAACTGTCCGGTGGGGATTGCCACTCAAAAACAACATCTGAGAGACCGGCTGATCATCGAGGCGAGTGCAAAAAGGTTGCAAAACTGGTTTGAGGCAACCGTTCATTTAATGAAGATCCTCGCACGGGCCTGTGGACACGCGCAACTCAGTGGATTCGAAAAGCGAGATCTATCGACCATCTCAATGAATGTATCAGCTTTGACAGGAATTCGCTTTGCGGGCGTTAGAACAGGAGCAAATCCCCGATAGAGAACGGGAGAAGGCTGAGTCTCTATCGGAGGTGCATCATCTCACTTCTTTTCGAGTTCAGCTTTCAAGTTACGCAGTACCGCCATGATGGCATCGTGCTTTGCAATGATACGTCCATGATCAGCAACTTCTTTTGAGTGTTTGCGGAGCAATTTTTCAGTTGCAGAGATAATCTCGCGAGCTTCTTTAAAATCTTTTTTCCATTGCTCGTGCTCCGCTAACATTGCCGCATGTTCAGCCTTTGCTTTCTCATGCTCGGCCTTCGCTTCCTCATCAACTTTACTTGCTTCGGTTTTTGCAGCTTCCGGCTTTGCTGCATCAGCCTGTGCTAATGCCTCTGATGCAGGAATCGCCGCTGAACTGAGCAAAAATCCAAGAGCCAACACCGTCAAATGAGCATTCTTCATCTTCAAACTCCCTCTCTTCAAAACTAATTAGAACCAATTCTCATTAATCAAAAAAGTGGAACTCCTTTTGGGAAATTTACATGCGAGAGCGTCAATGAACACTCCTTACATCTGTCGGTTTGTTCCGCATCAAAAAGACTCTTTTCGCGCACGAAAATCGGAGAAAAGTTGTTGTCTCATGGCTTGAGAACAACTGCGGTCATACCGCCGCGACCTGAGGCTTGTGACTGACAAGATGATTCAACGAGTCCCTTTGACTGTGAGTCGTAGGCCCATGTGGTGAGATAATGTGTTCCCTGAACAGGAGGCCGTGCTTTTGAATGCTGAGCTGCGTCGGAATGAAAAGGATGCTCCAGTGAAACTTTTGCGCTTTATCAACGAACAGAACGCTTTGATTGATCATCTCAGCGGTGGAGGAAGGCGGAGTCACTGCAACGCGCAGCGGATTCACCAGAATTGAATGCGCCAGCTTCTCCATCTCTGGTGCCATACTGGCTGAAAACAAAAGATTGTGACGCTTTTTCGGAAGAAGCGCGAGAACTTTACGAATGTCGTGAATGATACCCATATCGAGCATGCGATCCGCTCCATCCAAAACAAATTCATCGACCGCCGCAAGACTGACGAATCCTTGTTGGACAAGATCGAGAAGCGTTGGAAACCGCCGCTAAAAACGAGTGGTGCTGCAACTGAGGTTATCTGCCCTGATTTGCAATGACATTTCGAGTCTGAACTTCAAACGCTGCTTCTCAGGATCGTGTTGAAATTGTTATTGAACTTCGGTTTCTTTGTAGCTCATTGAAATCATTTAAAGAATGGTGGAGGTGCCGGGAATTGAACCCGGGTCCGAAAAGGAATCTGCGCTCGGCGACCACATGCTTCTCCCTCTCCTAATCTTATTCCGCCGTGCTTGAGGGCCCCCACGGTGACGGAACCAGTCCGATTAATAGGTTTGTGAATCTACGAACAGAAGATTCAACGAAACCCGCACGTAACTTTACAGCTTCCGCAATGCACGTGCTGCCGCACTGTCGGTCGCTGCGCTGCCATCAATTAGGCTGCGAGAGCGTAATCATTGCCATTTCTGGCTGCCACAACGGTTTAAGGAGCGCTGTAACCAACCCCTGCATGCACCTGACGTTCATCTCTCTCCGTCGAAGCCAAGTCACCCCCACTTCAACGATTGTATCGTCATATCGAGCTGTAGCATGAGTCGGTGAGCTCCACCAGCGCCGAGCGCTCCTGAGTTTGCCTTGACATCCTGCCCTTCCCGGACACATTTTCCCCGGCCAGGCCTCCTCAATTGGGGAGTACACAATCATTCCAACAGCCGGCGGCTTTGCCCAAGGCTCTGAGAATTGAGGATTTTGTATGCCGATCTATGAATTTAAATGCACCAACACAGCCTGCAACAACGTTGAAGAGCACCTGCTGCGTCATTCCGATCCAATGCCCACCAATTGCGAGAAGTGCAACTCTCCCATCGAAAAGCTTGTGAGCCAAACCAGCTTCTCTCTGAAGGGCTCGGGTTGGTATGTGACAGACTATAAGGGGGGCAACCCTGGCGCAGCCTCGGCTCCATCAACCAACGCAACGACCGACACAGCCACGCCAGCCGACTCTTCAAAAAGCAGCGCAAGCAGCGACTCAAGCCCGAGCACTGCACCCGCAAGCGCACCCTCGACCTCGTCGAGTGACTAATTTTCAAGATTGTGCTCGTTGGTGTTGACGAAGGGGGTCCCCTAGGCTACACACCGCTCCACTGCGGATGTGGTGAAATTGGTAGACACGCACGTTTGAGGGGCGTGTGCCGCGAGGCATGACGGTTCGAGTCCGTCCATCCGCACCATCCCCTCTCGAAGGGCAAGAAACGACTCCTGTTGGGGTCGTTTTTTTTTGCGTTTTGCACTATGGTTTCGTTTGAACTTTGTGTCCTTATAGAGGTTTGCCCGAATGACCGCCCTAGAAATCACCCTGATACTTGCTGTGGGATTATTGGTGGCTGCGGTCGCGTTTGTTGCTGTCTACGCCATAAATATGCGTGCAAAATCAAAAGAACTTGAACTTTTGAGAACTGATGCCGAACGCCGCCTGAACCAAGCTCGCCAGGAATCCGATCAAATTGTGAAGAACTCTCTCCGGGAAGCCAAGGAGCTCGCCCTCCGCGAAGGTCGCGATCACGATCGCGTCCAGAAAGAGAAGACCCTTGAATTGCAACGTGTGGAGAAACGCATTCAAAAGCGTGAGGAAACCCTCGACAAGCGCGAACAGCAGCTCGAGCAGAAAGAGAAAGATCTCAAAAAGCTCGGCGAACATGTGGAACGCGAAGAGCGCCGCGCTTCAGACACGATCAAAAACTCCGAACGTGCTCTGCGCGAGAGCCAGGAGAAACTTGAAAGCGTCGCTCGCCTTTCGCTCGAAGAGGCGCGCGATATGCTGCGCCAATCCATTGAAAGCGAAGTGCGCCGCGACACCGCCGAAGAAATTCGTAGGCTCGAAGAGGAAGCGCGCCGCACAGCTGAAGATAAAGCACGCTCGGTGGTTGCTACATCTATCCAACGCATGGCCAACGAGTTTGTTACCGATGCATGCGTGAGCGTTATCTCACTGCCCTCGGACGACATGAAAGGCCGCATCATTGGCCGTGAGGGGCGCAATATTCGCGCCATCGAACAGGCTACAGGTGTGGACATCATCATTGACGACACTCCTGAGGCCATTCTCATTTCATGCTTCAATCCAACCCGCCGCGAAATCGCGAAGGTCGCCATTGAACGCTTGCTCGCTGATGGCCGTATTCACCCGGCACGCATCGACGAAATCGTAAGCAAAGTTTCTAAAGAGTTTGACGACATGACCCGCGAAGCCGGCGAGCGTGCAGCGTTCGATTGCGGAGTCCAGGGCTTGCATCCCGAACTCGTGATGGCGCTTGGCAAGCTGAAGTTCCGCACAAGCGGTGCACAGTCGGTGCTGCAGCATTCGGTTGAGGTCTCACAACTCTCGGGCATCCTCGCGGGTGAACTCGAATTGAATGTGCGTATCGCTAAGCGCGCAGGCCTTCTGCACGACATTGGCAAGGCCATCAACGAAGACAACGAAGGTCATCATGCCTCTGTGGGTGCGCAGTTCCTGCAGAAATGTGGTGAATCGCCTGAGGTCATTGAAGCGGCACTCAAGCACCACGCCGAACAAAACCAGAGCGTTGGGCCGATTGCCGTGGTTGTACAGATTGCCAACTCCATGAGCTCCTACCGCCCCGGTGCACGCCGCGATTACTTGGAGAAATCCATGGGTCGCATGCGTGAAATGGAAACTATCGTTGCAGATATGTCTGGCGTCGAACAGGCCTATGTGATTAGGTCGGGTCGTGAAGTCCGGGCGATGGTTTCGTCCACGGTGACCGACGACAGCGCCGTGAGTGCACTGGCACGTTCGGTGGCAAAGAAAATCCGCAGCGATCTGAACTACCCAGGCCAAGTGCGCGTCACCATGGTGCGCGAGCAGAGAGTCACCCACCTGGCGAAGTAAGATAGCTGCCAAGGTGGTTTGAGTTTCATGAGTATCCTTGTTTGCAAAGGCAACGACGCCTTCTTTGAAGCCCTCCCGAGCGCCCTGCTTCCACAGGAGCCGGAGGGCATTATTCGTGTACTGATGCTTGGCGATGTCATAGGGCGCCCAGGCCGTAAAATTGTCAAAAGCCTTCTGCCGCAGCTTAAACACCGCGCAAAAATCAACATAGCAACCGTCAATGGTGAAAACCTTGCGGGCGGTTTTGGGATCACCCAAAAAATCTTCAACGAGCTCACTGCACCTGCAACCGGCGTCGATATCATCAGCATGGGCAACCACTGGTGCGACAAACCCGAAGTGCATGCGATTCGCAAAGCAAGCAACCGCATCGTGCTGCCCCAGAACCTCAAAAATCTTGAAGGCGTTGAGCTCATCCCTGAATTTGAAATCCCAGGCTCGCGCCGCACGCTGTGTGTTGTGAATCTCATGGGCATCTTCGCTATGAAGCACGAATACAACGACCCTTTCGCCTTTCTTGAAAAGGCGCGGCCTGTGCTCGAAGCTAAAGTGCAGGGCGGCCAGAGCATTGTGGTGGTCGATGTGCACGCAGAGGCCAGCAGCGAGAAACAAGCGATTGCCTGGTTCATGGATGGTGTTGCTGCCGGGCTCATCGGCACGCACACTCATACCCCCACGAGCGATGAGCGCGTAACCCGCAAGGGAACTGCATTTCTCACCGATGTGGGCATGACCGGCCCTTATGAATCTGTGATTGGCATGACCCTCGATGGCTCCATGCCACGTTACTTCACGCCCAAACAAAAGAAGCCGCAGGAAGTCTCGGAAAAAGACGTCTGGCTCTGCGGTTTTCTGTTAGAGATTTCCGAGAAATCCGGACTCACGCGCGCTGCGCACCGTATCCAGTACAGAGAGGACGCCGAAGAATGGACTCTTCGCACAGTCACCGCTCAAAGACCCTCGTAAGCAACTGCCCGTTGTGTCAGGTCGTTGTAACTGGGGCACAGAATCCCGAATTCATTTGCGAGCTACAGAACGTGGTTGTGACCCGCGGGCCGTTTGCGCAGCGCTGGCCCGGCGCAGTTCAAGTGACCTGCAAGAGGCACCTGCGCGACCCTGGGCAACTCAAATATCCACATTTTATCCACAGCCAGGCCGAGCTCTACGCACTTGAGAATGCCATCCGCACCACAACCCGTGCTCACCACATGAACGTGGTGAAGTTCGGCAATGTGGTTGAGCACTTGCATTGGCATCTGATTCCCCGCTTCGAGGGTGAAACACACCCACAAAAGAACCCGTGGGAGCTTGCCGATCTTCCCGCGGAGGCTCTTTTCCACACATCACCCAAACAGCCGCTCGACCTTCTTTATGCTGAAATCACCGACTCTGTGAAAAGCCTTCTGAAGCAGGCACAGCCTCCCTATTTCGCAACGGCCTTCTTTATTCGCCCCCGTGCAAAGCAAGATCAGCCCGACTTTCTCAACAAGACTCTCGTAGAGCAGCACCGAGCCATCTGCGCTGCCCCTACGGAGTTTGAGTGTTTCTTGATGCAGAGAAATTATCTGGACTTTGCCTGGGACACCTTCGGCGGAGAAATCGACGCCGGCGAAACGCCCCGAGTGGCTCTGCACCGCGAACTGAAAGAGGAACTTGGCTGGAGCGTTGATCAAGAGCTTGAGGTGACCCGTCAGTGGGTTAACGGCATGATCCGCGGATTTGTGTATCTCGTCGAACCCAAAGATGGACGCCTCCTTCAGGACGTTCCCGACCGTATCCCGTGCGACGAGGTCAAACAGGCGGCTTGGATTCCGCTTCAAGATCTCCTGGCCAACACGGGCAACACTTACGCACTGCCACTTTGCGGCAGAGCCCGGGCGCTGGTGGCAGGGTTAACTGATTTTTCACTCTGAAAATTCCCAATATTTCAGAATATTGTGATTCAGCCCAAGACTTGACTTGACGGCCAGCTAACGAAACTATAAAAGTTCGTCAAACGACCAATAAAAGTGAATAGAGGGCTGGAGTTCACCCAGGGACTGGGGCGCCAAAGGCGGAAGAGAGGGACCTCTCTCTGGCTCTTCCACTTTTATCGGTTGGTTCCAAGGCATTGAATCTGTTCGGCTGACGCGGCCATTCTTTAGAAGCAACCCGAAAACTTTACAGCGTAAAATTCTCTCCCAGGTAAACTTCCTTAACCTTGTCCATGCGTGCGACTTCTTGAGGGTCGCCTTCGGCGAGAATTTTTCCACCGGCAAGAATATAAGCCCGATGACACACTCCCAGCGTTTCGCGTACGTTGTGGTCAGTGATGAGAACCCCAAGATTCTCCTCACGCACGAGGCGCGCCACCAGCTTTTGAATTTCATCCACAGTCACGGGGTCAATTCCCGCAAAAGGCTCATCCAGCAAAAGAAAACGCGGGGACATAACAAGTGTGCGCGCAATCTCAAGGCGCCGGCGCTCGCCGCCCGAAAGGGCGATTCCCATCGATTTGCGGATGTGACCAATACCGAACTGCTCAATCAGGCGTTCAAGCATCGCTTTGCGGTCAGCCCGCGGGATACCCCACACTTCCATCACGGCCGTAATGTTGTCTTCAACGGTCAGTTTACGAAATACACTTGCGTTCTGGGGCAGGTAACCTATCCCCATGCGCGCCCGTTTGTGGATAGGTAAAGGGGTGATGTCGTTGCCGTCGACTTCAACTTTGCCCGCTGTGGGTCGCAAGAGTCCCACGGTCATATAAAAACTGGTTGTTTTACCGGCACCGTTTGGTCCGAGGAGACCAACAATCTCACCACGCTTCACGTGAAAACTGACGTCCTCGACCACAACCCTGCTATCGAACCGACGCATGAGGTTCTTCGAGGCGAGTACTGCTTGTTGAGATGACATCAGGCACTCCGTGGCAACAGTCTGTTTGGCGCTTCCTCACCCCTTCAGCGTGGCTTTTGTCCAGAGGTTTTTTTCGCCGGTGCTGTTTGTACGCCAGAGCCGCTCTGATTTCCAACCGGTGGATTATTGGCAGAGGGATCCATCACACCGCGCGCACCACGCACCTTGATTTCGTTGGTGTCGAGAAAGACCTCGATGACCTCACCTTGGAGCAACTCTCTGCCACGCCAGATTTTAGGTTTACCCTTGAGTACGGCCTTACGAGAGGCCATGAAGAATTCGAGCTCATTTGCAACTGCGCGGAGTTCTGCACTTTGAGCCGAAGCACTTTTAAACAAACTCACTCGCCCTTTGGCGAGCGCTCGGTTCGGGGTCGTGCTGCCCTTGGAAGAGAAAATTTCAGCAACATCGGATTTCATCAGGGCATCGCCCTGCTCAATTTCCACATCACCCTTAAGCAGCACACGACCTTGGTTCAGCGAGCCTTCGAGCGACTGTGCCGAATAGGCAACCGGCGCGTTGCTGTTGTGGTCAATGCCTGACTTTGCGCCCGGAGTACCGCCCTGTCCGGATGCCGGTGCAACTGAAGCTGGAGCCGGAGTGCTTTTGGGAGACGACTTCGTTCCCGAACCCGATTTTCCGGAACCCCCACTGCGGGTGGGGCTCGCCGTAGGAGAAGCGTCTGTTTGTGGTGAGGGAGCGGTGTTCACGGGTGCAGCGGGCTGCGCAGGAGATGCTGCTGGAGCAGGTTCGTTTGCAACAGGTGCATCTTCAAAGTCGGCCCACACCGGGGTCGAGAGAACAGCGAGACCAAGCACAAAGGCCCAACGCGCAGAGACACTGGTCATTGGGTTTGTATCACGGCGATGCATCAATTTGCACTCCTTGAATCACGGCGAGGTTTTGAGGCAGGCGACGGCTCAGACCGAACACGCAGCGACTGTGGTGGTGGACTTTCTGTTCCCTTAACAGGCCCCACAAATTTGAAGCCACGATCTTTGAAATCCATCTCAAGACCTCGTGCATCGAGCGTACGTCGAGGTCCGACCATCCGCACAGGTTCATTTGTAACCAATGTCATCTTTGAGGCGTCGAAATTAAAAACACGCCCGGTCAGGGTATGACCGCGCAACTTGAATTCAGCGGCACCGGGGATTTCGATGCGGTCAAACTTCGTGTCCTCGCCCCAAATATTAAAGGCTACACCACCCGGGCGCGAAGAAAGTGCAACGAGACGTTCCGTATTCAGAGTCGAAAGTCGAAAACCTGGATCAGCGTCTTCGTCGACCATTCTGAGCTGTACGTCACCCAGTGCAGTGAGTTTGCCTGTTGTAACCAGGCGACCTTCGTTGGCCGAAAGCTCGGCCACCAATGCACCATCTTTGTATTGGTGCAGCTGCAACGGAGTCATGGAGAAAACCTCCACGGGGAATTTGTCGGTTTCAAGATTTGTGTTGAGCTCAGAAAGCGACATCTGCATGTAGGATTCCTGATATATGAATCCCACAACCATCAAAGCAAGAAACAGCAATGAATAGATGCGTGCGATCACAACTTGTCTTCCAAAACATTCGGGGCTTTCCCGAGTCTATCATGGGCTGGATGCTACGCGCCGCCGCGACACAAGGCAACAAATGCCGCAATCAGTGACTTGCCCGGCACTGTCGCAAAACTCTCGGGATGAAATTGCATCCCAATCCAGGGATTTTTGCGGTGCTCACACAGCGCAACGCTGTTTCCCAGTATAGGCGTGAGCAATTCCATTGACGCGGGCTTATCTGGTGTCTCGACATCGGCAACTGAAGCACACACCCGCCACTGTGGTGCACGCAGCTGTGCCTCATCACAAGCGATATTCCATGAGTTGTAGAAAGTGCACTCTTGTGGCTCGAGGCTCAAAGATGTGAGCCATTGGGGCTGCTCGGCCATCAGCAGGCTTTGCGCACGGCCGTGTGCGGGGCGAGAGCCTGCTCGGCGCAATGAACATCCTGCATCGGTGAGCAAAAGTTGGTGCCCCAAACACACTCCCAGAAGCGGCTTTGTGTGCGGCCAATGCCTAAGAAGATTCTGCGACAGAGGATAATCCTCAGGCCTGCCGGGTCCGGGTGAAAACACCAACGCAGAAAAAACACCCTGTGCTGCAAAATCCACAAGAAGCTCTTCCCAGGCACAAGAGGCAGACAGCTCCTGCGTGTTGGCTTGCGCGAATTCATTTTTCGCAGGGTGAGAAACGACACGCGTTGTAGGGCAACCCTGCGCACGCAGTGCGGCAAGCAGGTTCCATGAAAATGAGTCGAGATGATCAACGAAAAGAATGTGATTGCAAAGTTCATTTGCATCAAGTGCAATGGAAGGGCTCAGCTGCTTCAGAGCTGCACATGGGGCTGCAACTGCAGATTGATGTACATTGTGTTGTTGCATGACTTGGGCACCGAGTAGCCAGCGGCACCCTTCTGTGTCTGAAATGGAATCGGTTCGTGCAGAAGCAGCAAGCCAACGCTGCGCAAAGCTTTGCCATTTGAGATCGAATTCCGCGAGCTCAAAATCAACATCCGACAGCGCAGTAATACCTGCTCCCAAGCCCACTTCCCAAAGCTCTTTGCCGGCAAAAAAACCACGAATAAGAAGAGTCGATTCAAAATTCTGAGCATCGTCGGCCAGCGCAAAGACACCGGTGTAGTATCCACGTTGGCTCTTCTCAAGAGCGCGCAGCTGTTGCCCGACCGCGAATTTGGGTGTTCCAATCACAGAACCTGCCGGGAGCATGCTTCGAAAGATATCTGCGTGAGCGATTTGAGGTTCCTGAAGCTGCCCCGAAATCACGGATTGCATTTGCAACAGCTCACCGGCGCAGCGCATTGCAAACGGTGCTTCCACACAAACACTCCCTGGAACACACAGTGCGTTGAGATCGTTGCGCAGCAGGTCAGTGACCATTTTTTGCTCGCACATCTCTTTGGTGCTGTTCCACAGCGCTGAAGCACCAAGGCATTGCTCCGCTGCATTGGCCTTGGCTGTGCCCTTGATGGGCTCAGTGACAATTCGGCCGCCCTCCCGCTGCACGAAACGCTCTGGGGAAAAACACAAGATAGCAGGAACTTCTGCACCAGAGCTAACAAAAACACCGAAGCGCGAGGGCGATTGCAGCCAACTTGAAACAAACGCACTCAGAGAGACTTCCACCTGCTCTCGCGTCGGGCCGTAAAGACGCGTCGATGCATTGGCTAGGTAGGATTCGCCATCGCGCATCAGACTCATCAAAGATTCAAACATTTCACGTAAGGACTGCTTCGACTCACTGGGTGACCAAGATGCATCGCTTCTGTGATCAGTTGCTTTCTTCTGTAACACCGCCCCTGTGGAAGGCGGAGAGCCCGAGAGAAGCTGCTCCCGTAAATCGCTGAGACAGCGGTCAAGTACAGTTCCGCGTGCACGCACGCGTGGTTCAGCACCATGGAGAGTGCCACTCAACTCGAGGAAATTTTCACACGCGAACTTAAGAAAGGGCACAGATTGCGGCCTATCAAACTCATCGAGCGGAGAGTAAGGAATCAGGAATGCTCCTGATGCTGCATTGCGGACTGCCGGGTGAGAGTAGAAATCCCGCGCCACAAACTCACAACACTCAACAACGGGCTGGGCTGCAAAGAAACACCTGACCCAGGGCTCACCTTCGTGTGGCTGCGTGACAGCCCCGCACGATTGGTCGGTCGCCTGCGGATGCCGTGCCACGTGGGGTGACTCGAACTGCAGAAAACAAATCCAGTGATGCGCTTGGCGCTCCAACAGATGCGCCAAAGTCCCAATGGAATTCAACCAACTCATCGACCCGCTTCTCCCAATCACATTCATCGTGTAACTTGTTCTCTGAACACTCGAGGGGCTTCATGAAAACGAAACTCGAAATATGTCAGAATTGGCTTCCCCGTTACACCGGCACAAAGCTCGAAGACTTCGCCGATTACATCCTTATCACGAACTTTCAAAGCTATGTGAATCGCTTCTCGCAGCTTGCCGGAGTCCCTGTTCAGGGTCTCGATCGGGCCATGCCCAACGCGACCTGCAAGAAATCCAATGTCACAATTATTAACTATGGCATGGGCAGTGCGAACGCAGCGAGTATCATGGATCTCCTGAGCGCCCGCAATCCTATAGCTGTGCTGTTCCTGGGTAAATGCGGTGGTTTGAAGAAAAGTACGGAAATCGGCCACTTCGTGCTGCCCATCGCAGCCATCCGCGGCGAGGGAACATCCAACGACTACTTCCCGCCCGAAGTTCCAGCTCTGCCAAGCTTCAAGCTGCATAAGTTTGTTTCGCAGAAGATTGTTGAACGCGGCCTAGATTACCGGTCAGGCGTGGTCTACACCACTAACCGCCGTGTTTGGGAACACGACGAAGCGTTCCGGCAGCGCCTTCAAGACATGACCTGTCTTGCCATCGACATGGAAACGGCAACTGTGTTTATTGTTGGTCACTACAACAACATTTCACGCGGCGCATTGCTGCTTGTCTCCGACGTCCCCACAACTCCCGATGGCGTGAAAACCGAAGCTTCCGACAAGGTTGTGAATGCGCAATGGACAGACATTCACCTTGAGCTTGGCATTGAATCGCTGCGCGAGCTTGAGTCCAAGGGTGAGACCATCAAGCACTTCCGTTACTGAGCCGCCCTGAATAACGCATCAAATCAAAATGAATCGTCGCGCCCGGCAATGAAACTTTCAGCCTGGCGCGTTTTCGGATTTGTAAAGAATCGCGTTGTGGGTGTGCACTCAATCACCCGCCCATCGAGCAAAAATAGGATCTTGTCGGTCAAACGACTCGCTTGAAGAAGATCGTTCGTTGCAAGAATAAGTGTGAGACTTTCGCTTTGAGAAAAAAGCACTGCCTCTGTATTTTTCAACAACACAGGATCCATCCGAGTGAAAGCCTCATCGAGCATGAGCAAACGCGGTTTCCGCAACAGCGCACGAAGAATGGCTAGCTGCTGCAACAACGGCTGATCTACCTGTGCAGGAACCAACTCGGTCACCGACATCAACTGTGCTTTGTTGCGACTTGATATGGGGAGACTCTCAACGAAGTCTTCAAAAGGCATCGCCTCGAGCCCACTGACGACCCGAACGGCCTCAAAATTCTGAGCGACTGAAATGGGAAGCCAAGTACTCGTTTCGCCCACAACAGCCATCTGCCGCTGTATGGCTGCAAGAATACTCATGCCAGGGCGACGCTCGCCAAAAGACTCACCAAAAACGCGGCATTCACCACTCTGGAGCGGACTTTCCAGACCACTGAGATCTTTGTCCCAAATGGATTGCGAGATCACCTTAAGCAGCAGACTCTTGCCTGAGCCTGCCGGACCCACCACACCCAAGGACTCGCCCGCGTGCACGGAAAGCTGAATACCCTGCAGCAAGGCTGAGTATCCCGACTGCAGGGCATAGTCTTTGAGCTCAATGATGGGCTGTTGAGTCGAGCTCATCAGCCGCGCGAAGCGATTGGAGAGATGGTTGCTTCAGTGGGACCCACGTATTTCGCAGCAGGGCGATAAATACGGTTGTCCTGCCACATTTCGATGATGTGCGAAGACCAACCCACCACACGTGCCACAGCAAAGATAGGTGTGAAGTCGATGGTTTCAATCTTCATGAGGCGATAGAGAGCTCCTGACCAGAAGTCGACGTTCGGCCAAATGTAGTCCTTGGATGTTTTGCCGAGCTCATCGATCATGGTGTCGTGCACAATGCGGAGAGTTTCGTAGGTGCTCTTGTCGCCGGTTTGGGCAACGAGTTGTTCAAGCATGCCGCGAAGAACTTTAGCGCGCGGATCCATGGTGCGGTACACGCGGTGACCAAATCCCATAACTTTTGCCTTGGTTGCCAGTGCGTTGGCAACCCAGTCTTTTGCCTTCTCAGGTGCACCGATCTTGTCGGCCATCTCGAGCACTTTTTCGTTCGCGCCGCCATGCAGAGGGCCGCTGAGTGCACCAACAGCACCGGACACGGAAGCCGTGAGGCGTGCTTCGGTCGAAGCAATAACGCGTGCGGAGAAGGTCGATGCGTTGAAGTCGTGATCCATGTGCAGCATGAGTGCAACGTCGAACATACGCGCAACATCTTTGCTCGGAACCTTACCATCGAGCATGTAAAGGAAGTTCTCAGCGTGGCTGAGATCAGTGCGTGGCTCAACAGGAGCCAGACCACGGCGGCGGCGCGAGATGCGTGCAACCGCTGTTCCCAGTTGTGCTGTTAGGCGAACTGCGTTGCGCACGTTGCCATCAACATCTTTGAGGTTCACGGGAGCTTCGTCCCAAGCCAAAGCAGCCATAGCTGCCTGGAGAACCATCATAGGGTGCGCCGTTTTGGGTGCTGCATCGATAACGGCCTCAACGGTTTTAGGCAGTGCACGAAACTCTTTGAGTTCGGCAGTGACTTTGTTGAGCTCGGGCTGTGTTGGCATTTTTCCGCGCAGAAGGAAATAAGTCATTTCCTCAAATGTAGATTTTTCAGCAATTTCTTCGATCGAAATTCCACGATAAATGAGACGGCCTACTTCACCTTGAACCTGACTCACGGAAGTCGCGTCGGCGACCACACCTGCCAGACCTTTGGAAAACCCGAGTTCTTCTGCCATGGACTTGCCTCCCTAAACCTTGAACAAAACGATTAGGTAACAAATGTAACGTAAAATGGCTCCCCTGCTCAACAGCATCACAGGGCTTGATGGCCTAATATCGACCCGCACCGGGCAATCTTGAAGGGTGGTGTCAGGAAAGCTTCAGTTGAGATTTTTCAAAGTATTCTTGGCTTTGCTCGGCTAAAATGCGGTAGGGAAACGGCCGAGCCTCGTGGCGCAAGAACTTCTCGAACTGCTTGGCGCATTCGGCGAACTGCTCTGGATCAAGAATTCCACGAAAACGCTGCACTCCCAGGAAGACACCGTAGGTAATGAGCACGTCCACAGCGCAATAGTCTTCAATCTTCTGCGAAGCACCGCTCTGGTAGTAGGCCTCGGCCACCTGGCTGCCATCCATGCCCTCGAGTTTGCCAGCGAGCCCCATCGAGCGCGCCAGAATATCGAGACCAATTTTCTGAGAGGCGTTACCATTCACGAATTGCGCCAAATCAAAGGATTTGTCGAAGGCAAAGCGCGAACGGTAGGAATCGTAGCCGAACTCTCGGCCATATTCGGGGATAGGGCAGGGAATAAAATGCTTCATGCTGCGCTGCTCGATGACCGGCAGGTCGAAGCCTGAAATATTGTAGCCACAGAAGGTCACGGGAAGTGGCTTGAGCTTCTTCCGCTGGTAATCGTTCATGCGATAATCGGATTGAACGTGGTCGTACCAAATCCGCGCCGCATCGGCATGTTTTGTACAAAAGCTCCAAAACTCACGAATAAGCTGTGCCTCGGCTGCAAGCAGTTCTGCGTAGCTGTCGCACGGAGGCAAGGTTTTTTTGAAGCCGTCGATGATTGTATGCGTTTCCGGATGAACAAAAATCGCACAGATACACATCACTACGTGATACATCGGTGCCGGAAAATTGATTTGCCGTTGTTCGCGGATGAGATTGACGATAGCCAGATTGTTCCAATCGTTTTCAATGCTGAAGGTTTTCCCTGCAGGCAATTGAGGTTCGAATCCGGCATACAACAGAGGAACATCTGGTACGGTTTCAATATCAAAAACCAGCACCGGGGCGGCAGGTCGCTCGCCCAGGCGCTGACTTCCAAAAACCGGTGACGGAGATTCACCTGTTGTGTTCATTTCGAAAATCCTCAGTTCAGGCTCAGTGCGCGTGCAATTTCAATCGAGAGCTGCACGCCATAGCCTGAGCTGATTTTCCGTGGGAAACCTAGCGCCATATTGCCGTTAGCAACGCCAGCGATATCCACGTGGCAGTAAGGCTTGTTCTCAACAAATTCCTTCAGGAACATAGCACCCACGCTCGAGCCCGCAGCACCCGCTGTCGCACCGATGTTGGTGACATCAGCGATTGTGCCTTTAATGTCTTCGCCAATTTCTTCCCACGTGGGCATAGGCCACACGCGTTCACCAACCTGCTGCGCTGCATTCACAACAGTCTTCTCGAGCGTGTCGGAGTTGAATGCAAATACGCCCGCGCCGAGGTGACCCAGCGAAGTGATCATTGCACCCGTGAGAGTAGAATACTCGATGATCGTGTCAGCCTTGAGGTCTTTTGCTGTGTAAGCAAGTGCATCAGAGAGAACGATGCGACCTTCAGCATCAGTGTTGAGCACTTCAATGGTCTTGCCGTTGTAGGTGGTGAGCACATCGCCCACACGGTAGGCGTGCGCATCGACCATGTTTTCACACAGTGCTGCAACTCCAAAAACACGAATGGGAAGTTGCAACTTAGCAATCGCCACCACGGCGTTGAGAGTCACCGCTGCGCCCGACATATCGTACTTCATGCCAACCTGATGCGTTGAAGGTGTCTTGATGGAGTAGCCACCCGTGTCCATGGTCAGGCCTTTACCGACAAAAGCCAAAGACTTCTTGGCGTTGGTCGGAGCGTATTCAAACACCACGAACTGAGCGTCGTTGGCGCTGCCGCCTGCCACAGCCATCATTGCGCCAAAGCCCATTTGGCGCAGTTTTTCGCCACCGTAAACCTGAACACTCAGGCCTGCAGCGCGTGCTTTTTCAGACATAACGCTGGCAACGTATGCAGGTGTGGCAACATTGGGAGGAGCATCTTGGAGAAGACGGCAGGTTTCAATGGAATCCGCCACAATTGCAGCCTGCTTGAGGTGCGCTTCCACATTGCTTTGCGTGCCTGCGACCTTGAATTCCACAGGTGTCTCGAGTTCTTTGCGCGCTTCGGCAGTGAGGTTCGAGTTGGGATATTTGTAGCAACCCATGCGCAGGCCAAGTGTCATTTGTGAAACGAGTTCACCAGTCGAAAGGAAAGTACTTGTGCCGCAAAGTGTAACTTTAACTGACTTAAAGCGTGCCGTTTCTTCAGCAATCTTGAGTCCGAGCTGGCGCGCGCGCGCTGGTTTCTCGTCGGTTTTCTTGCCACCGCCAACAAGCAGAACGCGTTTGGCAACGGCGTTGACCGGACACAAAGTGACCGCAGTGGAGAGCCATTTGCCTTCAAAGTCTTTCAACGCAACGAGTGCCGCAACAGCACCGCCCAATTGGCTATCGATGTTCTGGAGTTCGGTGCTCTTGATTTTGCCTTGCTCAAGGTCAGTTTCATCCAAGACAACCACAACGACATCGGCCGATTGATTCGCGATTGTATTTGCAGCCGAAACAGTAACGGGTTTGACGGGTGGAAGAGTTGTCATAGAGATCCTCACTCAATGTTCAATTGGGATTGCCTAGTACCGTGAAGTGTGGCTTTCTTTGAACCGCACACATGGGCGGGAAGAATGGCCTAGAGTGTAGCTGAATTCAAGCGTCTGAAAGGTTTTTTGTGTTTATCTTTCGCTCAGTTTCCATGCTTTTCACGCTACTCGGGGTGCTGGTTACCATAGCAATATCTTGGTTTATTCCCTGGGTATTTACGCTGCATCTCGGATTTCTCGCATATTTTCCATATTTACCAAAAAGTGAAGAACGCTACCTGCGCGTTACTGGCGCGCTTTCGGGTCCTTATCGTAAAAATTGGGTACCCAGCGCCGACATTCCTCGAGCCTGTAAGCTTGCCCTGGTCGCTGCCGAGGACACCAAATTTTTCATTCACCATGGTGTAGACCTCGAGAGCATCGAGAAAAGCTACGAATATAATCAGCGTAAAAAGAAGCCCAGGCGCGGTGGGAGCACCATTACCCAACAATTGGTGAAAAACGCCTTCCTTTCGAGGGAACGCAGTTATCTGCGCAAGGCGAGGGAGATGGTTGGCGCAGTGCTGCTCGATGCAACCTCGAGCAAAGACATGCAGCTCACCTGGTACTTCAACATTGTTGAATTCGGACCACAAGTTTACGGCATCAAGAATGCAGCTCAATTCTATTTCAAGAAGTCTCACAAAGCGCTCTCAACCCGTGAATGCGCCAGCCTCGTGGCCATTCTTCCAAGCCCGAACCGCTGGAACAAATCACTTAAGGTGGGCAGCCCCTCGGGTTTCCTGGCATCGCGTATTGGAACCATACAGGCGCGGATGAAGATGATTCCAACCGACGAAGAATCGAAGGCCGCACTCGCAGCAAACCGGTCTCGCAAATCAGCGGGGGGAGGGTCGGCTCCAAAGGCACCGAATACCCCTTCCAATCCGCCACAACAGCAGCTCAAGGATTTGGAACTACAGGCAGAACAGGCCGCTGAACTGGACTTGCCCGAAGCACCCCTTGATGCCGAGCCCTCCCAGGATGCCGGAGGCTCACCGGCACCATCCGGGGTCATGCCTCCCCCGCAAGCTCCTGAAATTCAAGCTCGTTAAAATCCATGAAAGTTTCGTCTTCGGAAGACGACTTGCCATTGCCAACAGCGATTGAAGGTGCTAACCATCGCGTCGTTTCATGCAAGTTCTGCTTGCTTATGCTTATGAAAAGGATCGCCCCATGACATCACCAACCGACATCACCAATCGCCGTCGCGCAGCTAAGATGGCCAAGCGCGGAACCGCTCGCAAGAACCAAGTCCGCACCAACGGCACGACACCTGCTCTCTTTATTCTCAATAAGCCGCCAGCGAATGAGAAGAAGTAAATCAACTAAAGTTTGACAATTGAGGCGCTCCACCCCGCGTGGAGCGCCTCGCTTTTTTGCGTATTAGTGTGCTATAATCGAGTTCCAAAAGTCAGTTCCCTCTAGGAGGTAATCAACCAGTATGCGTCCAGCGGCTCCAAATCGCGCTCCCGTTCAAGAAGGTCCTCGTATCAATGAGCGTATCAAAGCACTTGAGGTTCGCCTGATTGATGAAACAGGTGCGCAGCTTGGCGTGCTCTCAACCCGTGATGCACTTGCGCGTGCGGAAGAAGTTGGACTCGATTTGGTGGAAGTCTCACCGGACGCTGTGCCACCCGTTTGCCGCCTGATTGACTTTGGTAAATTCAAGTACCAACAAAGTAAGAAGGCTCAAGAAGCCAAGAAAAAACAGGTCGTGATTGAAGTGAAGGAACTCAACCTCACTCCCAACACCGACAAACACGATATCGAAACCAAGCAAAATCACGTCCGCCGCTGGGTTGCTGAAAAGAACCGCGTGCGTGTGGGCGTCAAGTTCCGCGGTCGTGAAATGTCGCACCAAGAACTCGGCCACGAAGTTCTTCAAGACCTTATGAAAGGCATTGAAGATATCGTTGTGCCCGAGGCGCCGCCCCGCATGGAAGGCCGCCGCCTCGTCATCACCCTTCTTCCGAAGGGCGAGAAGGAAAAATAATCCCACATCGGAATTTGACACGTCCGAAAGGATTTAACTAATCTTAGGGGGTCAGTTTTCTCCTCCTTTTTGTTGCGTTTTTAGAGCCGCTTTCGCAGCGGCTCTATTTTTTTGCGCAGGAGGAGTCAGGAGGCTCAACGCCTCTTGAGTTTGAGGGTCACGGCCTGACCCTCGATTTCAAGGCTCTGCTCGAAGTCGGGCTGAGCCAAAGAGTTCACACACTGCGCCAGTGTTTCATCTTCCAGATAGGCCTTGTTCTTTTCGATGGCCGCGTGGAAGAGCGCATTGCCGGTGACCACCTGCAGAAAGATGCGATCTTCAACCTCGAAGTTGGCACTCTTGCGTGCTTTTTGCACCAAGCTCACCACTTCGCGCGCAAGCCCCTCAAAGCGCAACTCTTCGGTCAGGGTTGGGTCAAGCGCAACCACGAGCTCTGCATCGGTTGCCACGAGCTGGTGGCCAGTGCCTTGCAGCTCCACGGTCAACATGTCGGGCGAAAGTTCCATTCCCAGAGCCTGAATGTTCTGCTTCTGGAGAGCCTTCTGGCACTGCTCCGGAGAGAGCTGAGCCAAGGCAGCCTGCATGTCTTTCATTTTGTCGCCGAGAACCTTGCCAAGAACCTTGAAGTTAGGCTTCACAATGATGCGCGCTAGCGACGATGGATCGCGGGTGACTTCAACGCTCTTTACGTTGAGCTCGTCGGCAATGAACTCACGCATACTCTCAAGTTTGCTGGCAGCCTGCTCCTGCACCACGCCAATTGTGATTTTAGCGAGTGGTTGACGGTTTTTGAGCTTGTGCGCTGTGCGAATGTTGCGACCCAACTCAACCACACGACGTGCGAGTTCAACACGTTCAAGTAGGTTCGTTTCATCTGCAGTCAGAGCCCGCGCGCTTGGCAAGAGCGACAAATGCACACTGCCTGTCGCCTTGAGTTCTTTGGTCAGCGCGAGTCTCTCGAAGAAATACTCGGTTGCAAAAGGAGCAAATGGAGCGAGGATTTGAGCTGTTTGCACAAGAACATGGAAGAGCGTTGAGAACGCTTCTTTGTCGGCCTCCCAGAAACGGCGACGGCTGCGGCGGATATACCAGTTGTTAAGTTCATCGAGGAAATCGACAATCGAGGGCACTGCCTTGGCGATTTGATAGGACTTCATCGATTCATCAACCAGTCGCAGCAACTCGTTGAGGCGCAAGAGAATCCAACGATCGAGTTCTTTTTTGCTCGTCACACAATCCGTTTCCGGATCAAAGTTCTCGAGCGCAGCATAGGTTGCAAAGAACGAATAAGCATTCCAGAGCGGGAGAAGCACTCGCCGGGTATTTTCCTTGACCCCTTCGACATTAAAGCGCACTTCTTCGGCAACCGTTGCAGGTGAGTTCAACAAAAATAGACGCACTGAATCGGCACCGAACTCATCAAGCGTAACCATGGGGTCCGGATAGTTCTTCAGGCTCTTACTCATCTTGCGGCCATCGGCGGCAAGCACGAGACCATTGACGACCACACTCTTGAATGCTGGTTGCTCGAAGAGAGCGGTGCTCAGAACATTGAGCGTGTAGAACCAACCACGGGTTTGGTCGATACCTTCGCAAATGAAATCTGCAGGAAAATTCTTTTCAAACTCCGCAGCACCTTCAAACGGCCAGTGTCTCTCTGCATAGGGCATGGAGCCCGATTCAAACCAACAGTCGAACACAAACGGAACGCGCTTCAACACGCCTCTGCCTGTAGGTGAAGGAATAGTGATGTCGTCGATGAACTCCATGTGCAGATCTTCAATTTTACGGCCGGCGTATTTCTCGAGCTCTGCAACAGAACCAAGGCAAAGTGTTTCACCGGTTTCATCATTCTTCCAAATCGGAATCGGATTTCCCCAGTAACGGGTGCGCGCCACGTTCCATTCGCGTGCATTCTCAAGCCATTTCCCAAACCGCCCGTTTTTGATGTGCTCGGGAGTCCAGTTGATTTTGTCGTTGGAGGCCAGCAATTTGGATTTGATTTTCTCAACATCCACAAACCAACTCGGCACAGCGCGGTACATAAGCGGAAGACCGGAGCGGTAACACATTGGGTAGCTGTGCACGAACGTATCGTGGCGATATATGAAACCACGCTTTTTAAGATCAGCCAGAAGAATTTTGTCTCCAGCTTTGAAGTCAAGACCAACCACTTCAGGATGGTTCTTGCTGTTGTAACGACCGCTCACATCGAGGTGGTCGATGATAGGCAAGTTATATTGTTTGGCACAGCGAAAGTCGTCTTCACCAAACGCAGGAGCGGTGTGCACTGCACCTGTACCTGTGTCATGCAAAACGTAATTGGTTGCATAGACTTTAAAAGCATTCGCGCCAGCTTGATCTAGATAAGAGTCGAAGAACGGCTCATAGGTTTCGCCCGCCATTTCAGAGCCAGGGAAAGTGCGCTTAATTTCGGCTTCGCCATCTTTGAAGTAAGCACTGACACGCGATTCAAGCAGAATGACTGTTTCCTGGTTCTTGACGTCTAGCACCTCGCAGTACTGAGCGTCACCATCAATTGCGACAGCAAGGTTAGCAGGGAGAGTCCAGGGCGTAGTTGTCCACACAAGCAGACTTTTGCCTTTGAATTTTCCGGTGAGTTTAGCTCGAAGAGTGACCGAAGGATCTTGAATATCGCGATAGTCGAGACTTGCTTCGAAGTTTGACAAGCTTGATCCGAGCGCCGACGAATAGCTCATCACAAAGCGACCTTCATAAACAAGGCCTTTTGCCCACAGATTTTTGAAGACAGCCCACACGCTCTCCATGAACTTTAGATCCATGGTGCGGTATTCGTTCTCCATGTCGACCCAACGCCCCAAACGCCGCATGTAATTGCGCCATTCGGATGTGTAGCGCAACACCGATGCACGACACGCAGCGTTGAAATTGGCAACGCCGTATTTCTCGATTTCGGGACGGCCATTCAAATTCAATTCTTTTTGAATGAGCATCTCAACAGGAACGCCATGACAATCCCAACCAAAGCGGCGCTCAACCCTGTGCCCCTTCATGGTGAAATAGCGCGGGAAGGCATCTTTGATGCTGGAGGGAACGAAGTGTCCGAAGTGCGGCAGACCTGTCGCGAAGGGAGGTCCATCGTAGAAGTTGTACTTCTTGTCTTTTGGACGCTCATCGATACTGCGTTGAAACGTTTTCTCCCGATCCCACTTTTCGGCAACAGCCTTTTCGACGGAGGGGAAGTGGATGGATTTTTCCGGACGCTCAACGCGCATGTTGAAACCTCAATAAAGAGATGGAAACCTAAACCAGATTGCAGCCTTCTAGCATGCCTTTTGCCAGTCTTTCCACCGCCGGAAGCCTCAGACTGCGCAACCCGGTACACAAATGACAAAACTTTGAACTGAGCCCGATGCACGGCTCGCTAACTTTGGAGTAAAGTCGGAGCATTGGCACGCGCTTAGGGCTCTTTTGGCTCGAGGTGGGGAATTCAACGGAGAAGGTGGCGGCTATGGTCAAGAGTGAACTGATTGAGGTTCTGGCATCTAAGGCAGATATCACGACAACGCAGTCAGAAGAAGTCGTCAATCTGTTCTTCCAGGCCATCATTGACTCTCTGACAACCGATGGTCGCGTCGAAATCCGCGGATTCGGCGCATTTACTGTGCGCAAATACAAGTCCTACGATGGTCGCAACCCAAAGACCGGCGAGAAGATTGAGGTACCCGAGAAGAAGCTACCTTTCTGGAAGACCGGATTGGAGCTGCGTCAACGTGTGGATGGCCTTGGTGTAAACGCCTGACCGCCACAGCTGCCTTTCCCCACAAAAAAAAGCCCCGGCCAAAACCGGGGCTTTTTGTATTTCGGGAACACAAACCAATTACTTGGTGGTGCCCTTCGCCTTCTTGACCTGTGCGGACAGGCGGCTGATGCGACGAGCCATGTTGTTTGCATGGATAACGCCCTTGCGGCGGGTCACAGCGATAACGGACTGTGTTTCGCTGAAGAGGGCGTCGAGCTTGTCGAACTGCTTAGCTTCGATAGCATCGCGCAGCTTGCGGATTGCTGTTTTCATCGTGCTCAGTGCCTGACGATTGCGGGCATTGCGGACGATGGTTTGACGAGCGCGTTTCTCAGCGGACTTATGAGTAGCCATGGAAAACTCCAAAAGGGAGTGACTGTGCTTGAGTGACGGCGAACGAGAGACAGACACTCACTGGATTGAACCAGACCCTCGTTGCCCAACCCCGCGCTGCTCTGGAGAACACGGGGAAAACCGAAACAAAGAAACAATTAGCCGAGCTTGGTGTTGGTCTTCTTGAGAAGATTTGCAACGGAGTCGGATGGACGTGCACCCACTTTGTACCAGTGATTCATGCGCTCAACTTCAAAGGAGATAGTTGAGGGCTCAGTCATGGGGTTGTAGTGGCCAACGCGCTCGATAAAGCGGCCGTTGCGGGCATTGCGGGAGTCAGTCACGACAACCTGGAAGAATGGGGCGTTTTTGCTGCCAAAACGTTGCATGCGGAACTTAAGAGCCATTTGCTAAATCCTTCATTGCCGTGGATAAACAGGGACCACATACCCGGCATCTCGCGAGTTCTGAAAATAACCCAACCATTTGAGTGATTTCCGTTAAAGACTCGTGGACGCGTTGCCAGAAACATCCCAACGTCATGTGGGAAACCTCGCTTACCGCCCGATTTTGCATCTGTCAATTCAAAAGCCCTGGCAACCCACACCCCGTCTGGCAGGTGTAGAATAGGGATGGGATGACCTTTGACCAAGACCTGTTGCAGACAACTGGGAGCTCTTGAGCATGCGGCAAAACAAATTCCCAACGGCTCTGCTGCTCTCCCCGGAAGGCGGACTAGCTGCCGACATTCAGATGGCCCTGCGCAGCTTCGGGCTCAAAAAACTGACCGTCATCAAGGACGCCAAAGACCTTGAGAACCACACCACGCTTCAGAACACTGCTTTGGTGCTTATCGACGTCGACAGTTTGCCGGAAACCGAAAAATCGGGCTTTCTCGAGAAGCTAAGCAAGCTCAAGACTGAGATCAAGGGGTTACTTGTCGCGCTCGCTCGGGTTCAATCGCGTGAGGAGATTGTCACCCTGCGCACCCAAGGCTTTGCCACCGTGCTTATCAAACCGGTGAGCATTGGCATGATGGAGCAGGCCTTCTCGGAATTGATTGAACGCGAACGCACTCTGCCTATTAACCGCATCGCCC
The DNA here is from genome assembly GCA_016868315.1 of Betaproteobacteria bacterium. Taxonomy (GTDB): domain Bacteria; phylum Bdellovibrionota_B; class Oligoflexia; order Silvanigrellales; family Silvanigrellaceae; genus RFOM01. Next base: position 52,708 of record VGHE01000013.1, on the reverse strand, counting down.
TGCGCAAAGTGCATGACCTCTTCATGAGGGGTGGTGTCTTCGAAGCCGAGCGAACTCTTGCCATCTGGATTGAGAAGGAACCCGAATCTCTTGAAGCCCTCACGCTTCAGGCACTGCAGTACCTCAAGAAGCAAGAATTCTATCGCGCCAATGCAACCATCGCCAAAGTGCTCAAATTAAAAAGCGACTATCTCCCTGGCCTGCAAGTGCGTACCCGCGTCTCGCTTCGTCTGGGGCAATTAAATGAGGCCGTACAGATTCTCGCCAAAGAGGAGAAGACTATTGCGCGTCTGGAGGCGAAGCGCGTGCATGGCCCGGCGCACCAGCTGACAGTTGCAGAAGAGGCCGAGCTGAGCTTTTGCGAGGACTTCGCAACCCGCGAGGGAATGACTGCCTTGCTCAACAACCTCGCGCTGCAGCTGAGCAAAACTGGTCACGTCGAAGATGCTCTGCTTCTCTACCGAAAGGCACTTGGTCCGCTTGAGACCCCAGAATCGCGGTTTGTGACACTCTTCAACCGCGCGCGTCTGTATTTGAAGCTTCGACGATACAACGATGCCAGCCGCGACCTCTTGGAAACAAAATCTCTCGCACCGGCGGAATTGAACGAAAAAATCGACGGCCTGCTCGCGCTCTGCGTCCAAGAGAATGCCCCCTCTGCACTCGGACAACTGCAAAAACCGACGTTCCGATCCGGAGCCACGGCGGCTCCAGATCTCCTCGACACCAAACCCACCACAAAGCGACAACCCAAATATCGAGCCTTCAATAAAGAAGAAGTTCTCGAAATGGTTTTCCTCGGAAAAATGGAAGAATCGAGTGTCCCACCAGAAAGTGTGAACGAGTGGCTGCAAATGAAAAAGAACATCATGCACATTTTGTTTCTCACTGAATTGCCTCTCGTGCAGGAGGCTCAGGGCGAAGAGCTACAAGAAGCAGAACAGGGCGCGTTATGAATCAGCGAACCACTATTGACGGAAGAATGTTGAGGGATTTTCTCCTCGACCTAAGGACAATGCACTTTACCGGATCGGTAAAATTCTCCTGCTCGGAGGGACAGAAAAACGTCTTCCTGCAGGGCGGAGAGATCACTCATTGCAATTCAAACCTGCTTGATGATCGCCTTGGTGATGTGATCTACCGTGAGGGAAGAATCTCTCTTGACCTGTTCGTTGAGCTTGCGGGCAAGGTCAACGAGAGATTCCGATTTGGAGACTTGCTGGTTCAGACGGGCTTACTCAACATGACCGACCTGTGGGAGGCACTTGTTCTTCAGTCGAAAGAAATTCTCACTTCGCTCTCGCTCTACCCCACTTTGGATATTGAAGTCAGCGGCATCGAAAAATTGAAAACACCCGACTTGGGTCTGCGCTTTCGCTGGGATCAAACCCTCGATGAATGTGAAGAGGATAATCGCCACATCCGCCTGTTCGAGGCTGCTGCACGCCAGTCACCGGCGCTAAAAATCGATGAACGCGCTCGACCACTCGCAAAAACAGATTTTCTAAAAGACATGTTGACCCTCGTGGAGCAGCACAAAGACTTCACAACAATTATCGACGAGAAGAGCCGATTGTCGAAAATTTATACACTCAAAGCGATCTTCAAAATGTACGCAATGGGAATCATTGTGGACACTTGGAATCTTCATGCTCAAGATCTACCGAAGGCCGCCGAAAATGAGCTTCAAGAGGTCGTGGGCTCCGCCAACAAGGTATTTTTGTTGATGGAAGCTGTCTTCATCGAGAAGAATCTGACCGGATGGGACGTGGCAGTGAACAGAGCGATTCGAATCCTCGAATCTGAATTTGGTGCAGGTGTCCAACTGATTCCAAACCACGGTTTCGTCATTCAACAACTCCACAAAGTGATTGCACTGAACCGCGATTTCAAATTGCGGGCGAGAGGCTCAATGGCAAACCGTTGGCCTGTCTCCGTTGTTACACTCGTTCAGGAGGGTCTGCACAAAGCTTTACTGTATTTACTCTTTGAACTCTCAAACAACCGAGGATTTGAGGAGGACGCAAGAAGAATTCATGCCGAATTGGTCAGTACGAGAGGTTCGTACTTTTCGCGAGTGGCTGAAGCAATTTCCTAAAAAGGAGTTTCTCATGGCGAATCAGGTTGCGGCTCATGGTTTTGAATTAACCCAAGCGTTGCGCGAGTGCTGCGAGGCAGAATCAACAGAAAAGTTGAAGCCACTTGCACTTCACAACTTCGGGAGCCGCTGGGCTTTGTCGCTGGAAGGCAATGACCACGTTGTACACCTGACCTGGAACGATGGTCCATTTCATGGTGACGTGACAATACGTTCGCCCGATATGTATCACAGCATTCATGGGGCGACCCGTCGTGCGATGGAGCAAATTAAAAAGGCGCACAGCAAGCGCTATGATCATCACAAGCCTGTGAAAGGCATTGCTCAGGCAAGTTGAACCGAGCTCGATTGCTCAGTTCATTCATGAGGAGAGTCCGGCAGCCCGCCGGACTTTTTTTTGCGCCTAGAAACCCGAAAGAGGAAGAAAATGGCATACGAAAGCAATAACATGAAAGGCATGCTTGTGGTGCGCTCGAGAGTCTTGAGAGGATGATTTGCCGCAAGACTCGACACGATACAGCCCTCCTTCACTTGGCTGGTATCTCCAGATTCAATTGCGGAGCTCGCCTGACTCAGACGCGCTTTACTCGGATCGGTGAGTGCGAAAAAGATATTTGATGCGCTCAACTCCCCTGCGCCCAGAAGAAAAACCTTGATGTCCGGATAGGGTGAGTATTCAAAATCAGCGTTCACGCGCCGACCGTTGGCCAACAAACCGTAGAGAAAATCAAAATCAGAATACTTGATGAGAAGCGAACGAATCTCGAGGGCTGAAAGGCTCGGACGCAGCGCCTTAATGAGCCCAGCGATGCCCGAAACATGCGGCGACGCCTGACTCGTTCCACTCTTAAAATCCGTATCTCCACCCGGAACTGAAGCAATTATTCGTGTGCCTGGGGCACAGATGTCTACCCAGTCACCAAAGTTGCTGTAGCGCGCCTTAAATCGTTCGCCACGAGAACCGGCAGCACCCTTGGTAGGGTCACTACTTCCCGTGGGCTCTTGCTCGCCAGGAGCCTTACTCGTTGCGCACACCGCAATAACATCACGGTAGGCAGCAGGGAACATCGGAACCTCAACGTTCTGATTACCTGCTGCTGCGACCATTAACACATCGTTTTGAATCAAACGTCTCGAAATGAGCGACAACGAGCGACTTGAAAAATACTTACCGATGCTGAGGTTCACCACGTTGGTGGCCAGGCGACCCGGACTCGAGGGTGACTCCAAATCAAGAATATAGGCCAGTGCCCGCAGCTGCGAAGAATCCGTGATTCCGCCGTCAAACTCACGCTGCTGCTCGGGATTAAAGGCACCCGCCTCCTCTGCCGGCTGGCAGAGAGCATCGGGTTGACTCTTTGGACCAAAGCAACGGCGCGCTGCACGGATAGGGAGAATTTGGCAATTTAACGGGCACACACCCGCATATGGAAATGCACCAGCAGGTCCGTATCCAGCAACAATCCCAGCAACGTGCGTGCCGTGGCCACAGCTTGATGCATTCTTTGCGCCCGTGTCATCACACCGGGCGCCCTTGCCGCCAACATCGTTGGAACCTGGCCGTGGAGCAGGACTTCTGTCGACTTCACCTTTGGGAATCGTTGCGTCAATACCCATGAAGTCATCGACCCAACCGTTGCCATCGTCGTCGGAACCCTCACTTTTTCCACGTGCAGGATCTTCGCCCGGATTCTTGAAGAAACGCCCATCCAGCGGCGAACCGGCTGCATCGAGCGCGTTGTCTACACCTGTGTCGATGATTGCCACAACAGACTGTCCGCTCTGAGCCATGAGTGGAGCAAGTTCAGCAACACCAATCACATTTGTATTCCACTGATTCTTCAGAAAGGTCTGAATCTCAGCAGGCGTGGCCTGAGTCTGGCTCTCCAAGTCGGGCTCGGCAAACTCAACCCCAGGTGTTCTCTCGAGTGAAGACCACATGAATTCGAGAAGGTAGTTATTCCTGACCTCGGCTTCTAGCCCGCGCAACTGACTTCCAAGAAACTCGCTGGCCATCAACAATTGCTCCAGGCCAGCGGATCCTCCACGGAGCGAGAGCGTGCCGAATCCGAAGACAGGCATCGGTGCGTGCCCCGAACTCAAGGTCTGCTCCATGTTACGGATGTCAACCACATGCGCATTAATGAGTTGTGCAGCACGTGCGTGAAAATCTGCACTCACAACAAATGCAGGGTCTCTCTCCTGCAGAGTGCGCACAAGTGAAAAAGCAAGCTGATCGCGCAACCTCTCACGGCTCTTTAATTGTTGATAGTCACGCGAAAGTGCAACAATCCAAGACCTACCATCCCAAAGCTTTCGCCACGCAGTAGGATTTTCCAGCGTTGGCCAGGTCACTCCGCTGACCTTCTGGTACACCTCGTATTCAGATTTTTTATCTCCGCAGGAAGGCAATGCAAAAACGAGAGATGCTAAAAAATATTTAAAGACGTTCATTGTCTCGTTCTCCCGGATATTTTTCTGCGAGATGTCCAACGGAGGACAAGCAAAATCATATAAGCCAGAGCCAAAAGAGCTGGCATGCTGGTGAGAAACCACAAGAGCTGATCACTGAACGAGCGTGAGTGCAGCGCTGCAGCCGAGCTCACAATACAGCCTCCCGGTTGATTGGAGAGATAGTCAAAATTTGTTTTGCTTTGCTTCCTTCCCTGAAGCGCAGCATCGAGGTCAAGAAAACCAGATCCGAGAAGATTGTCGCAGTTGGAGGTATCCGTGTAGCACGCACGGTAAAGTCTCTCACCCGTTCCCGGCACGCGATTGCTCGGTGAATTATAAAGTGATTCAGAATCAGCAGCGTCCTTGAGCATCTCTACGATCTGCGGAGCACTCTTATCGTTGCCATAATAAGAAAGCAGATAACCAAGCGCACCTGCAACAAAGGGCGTTGCCTGACTTGTTCCACTCTTGTCTACGAAAAGCCCGCCGCCATCGAAGGTTTTTCCCGGCGTGGTCGAAACTATGTCAGTTCCCGGAGCGCAAATATCGACCCAGTCGCCGAAGTTGCTAAAGGGTGCGCGGCCGTAGACGCCCTTTGCATAGTCCTCGCTGGTGGCACAAACAGCAACCACACTGTCGTAAGCAGCAGGATAGCTCGGGGTCTCAGTTCCGTCGTTGCCGGCTGCTGCTACCACAATAATATTTTTGCGCTGCAGATTGCGAATAATGTAACTCATTGAGCGCGATGCAAAATACTTACCAAGACTCAGATTGACCACATTGACAAGCAAACGATTCCGATTGTCAGGAGCGCGCAGATTGTAAAGATAAGCCAGAGCTCGCACCTGAGAAGCATCTGAAATTCCACCGTCGACCTCATACGAGGTGAGCGGGTCAAATGCGGTCATGGGTCGCCGACATTCTCCAGCTTGATTGGTGTCGGGCTGCACGCAGCGCTCGGCTACACGAACAGAGAGAATCTTACAGCTCGGACAAACACCAATGGTACTGAGATCTCCACCATGTTTGGCTGCAACAATTCCCGCAACATGGCTACCGTGGCCACAGTTTGCAGACAGCTCATCGTCGGCACGCGTGCGTGGACACTGCTTACCGGATCCACCTAAATCAGCATGACCGGGTCGCGGAACAACGCCATCATCGCGGCCACACTCAAGCGTGGCATCAATTCCAAAAATGTCATCGACGTAACAATTGTTATCGTTGTCTAATCCATCCTTGGTTTCCCCAGGATTCACGAACATCTGGTCTTTGAGTTCAGGATGATCGGAGTCAACACCGGTATCGAGGATGGCCACCGTGACCGAAGAGAGCTTTGGCTTGGTTCGCTCAACATAAGAGTAGGCTGTGTCGGCGCGAATTCTCTTGAGCACTGAAACAATTGACGTGTTGTATTTGAACTCGGGCGCAATTCCGAGTGCGCCGGCTTGTTCCGCACCAGGCCTTCTCTGTGAACGCAAGTAACCAACCAAATTAGGTTCTACCCATTCAACTCCCCGTGCACGCGCCAGAGCTTGCAGCAACCCGGCCGTACCTTGACGCTTCGTCAGCGCGTCGCTGAAGCGCAACAACCCCTCAAGACCATACTGAGATGCTTTTTCCGCACCCTGCACAACAGAAGGCACAGAAACAAAATAGTGGGACACCTGAATCCGGTTGGACGGAGGGGTCGGCGAACTCGATGAAAGCTCCAATCCCACTTCTGGAAGGTCGGGAATGAGTGTTTGGCGCTCCAGGACAAGGGCTCCGGCAAGAGCATCGAGAGCCAAGCGGGATTGCCCGGATCGAAGACCATCGGTGTTTGAAACTGACGAAATCAAAGCCCCCGCGAGCAACTGCCGCGTTTGAAGAAGAGCTTCTGAGGTCGACACCTCTTCGCGTTCAACCATGCCGACAATAAACGTCTTCTTGTCCCATTGTGACCACCACGCATCGACGTTGGCGGGGGTCGGAAGGCGAACACTCTTCTCGGGAATTTTCGCGCGAATGCCAGTCTCAAGACCCTGCTGGCCACAACCAACGAAAAACACCACCAACGCAATGAAGATGCTCTGAAACAACGTTGAATATTTTATACTCTTCATCAACATCGTCTGCCTTAGTTAGTTAAAAGATGCTTTTTTTTCTGGAACAGCACCATTCTTAGTAAGAAAGCCGAGGCCTTCTAATTGAATGAGCTGCGCTCTGAATTCATCAAGGTGGTTGGAACACGACTCACGTTGCACACGGAAGTCACCAAAACCATCTGCGTTGCTGTTTCTAAAGGTGAGAATAAGATTCTTTTCACATCGACTGCTCTCCAACCACAAGTCCGCAATGGCTGATTGAGCAAATTTTTTGTTGCCAAAATCCATGAAGAATGCACACCGGTACAAAAGTCCAGAAATGGAATAAAAGCCTATGGAGCGAGCGTAATCTGCCGCTCTATCACAGTATCCTGGTTGTGCGGCAACCGATGTATTCTCGTCGGTCAATGCTTGAACAAGAGTCGCATCAAGCTGCTCACGGCTGCGTGCTGCCTCCTCAGCCTTTTCCAGCAGTGTGTGTGTTGACTGCGATGCAAACTCAGTTGTTCCAAGCCCAAATTTATTGAGTTGCTTGAGAACAATGAACATCGATTCGGCAGCGTCGAAACGTCCGGCGGCCAGATTTGCCATGGCCTGTTGAAGAAGTGTCTCCGGATAGACAGGAGACTCAGGTGCGTCGAATGCCGAGCGATAACGAGGTAACTCAGCTTCAGCGTGACCCGTCGTCGGATTACTGCTGGCCTCAAGAACACCTAGACCAAAAACTCTATCGGCAAAGCTCACGGTCGGTATTTTGAAAAACGCAGCGAAAATTAAAGTCCCAACCACCGCGAGGTATAATCCTTCGCGCTGATAAAAGCGCAGCTGAAGCGTTGAGGGATCGACTCTCCAGTATTTGACCATGCCCAGCAGACGGGTGTTCATTTTGTGCTTCATGACAATGCCCAGCCCGATGAGAACTCCGGCAATACTACCACCCAGGTGGGAAGCCCAATCGATGTTTGGAATTAAAAAGGTGATGACCGCGTTAATTACAATGACTGGACCAAGCGAGGTTCTGGTTTTGATGCCTGTGCTCTCGAGATTTATTTTCTGCTGGTAGCGCTCCAGCACATAGAGGGCAAAAAGAAGCGCGAAGAGACTGCTCGATGCACCAACCGAAAGGGAACTGCTGAGCACGAAACTCGCCGCATTTCCAAGAAGTCCGCCCAGAATGTAGGTGACAAAAAGATTTCTCGCGCCAGTGAGAACCTCAAAGACTCTCCCGAATTGGTAAAGTGCAAACATATTAAAAAGAATATGTGCAGGATTTGCATGCATGAACATTGGAAAAAACAGGCGTCCAATTTCACCTTCAGCAATTAGACCATTTTCCTTAGCGCCGTAGCGCAGCAGATTTTCGTAGGTTGGTCCGCCTTGAAGTTGAATCATTAAATAGACGAAGGCATTGATGCCAATCAGAACAAAAGTCAGAAATGGAGGCTTGTATCCGACCGCAGTATCGGCTGATGATGGTTCGCTGTTCATTATTCCATCCTCCAATTTTTGCGGACGGAACTCAGAAACGAAATCAGCGGCTCAAGTTTAGCACGCCGAGGAGAGCGTCGAATGTCTTCCTCCAGGCTTTGCAAAAACCACGCCATGGTTCCGGTCTTGCCCTGAACAGCAGCATAGCTCAGTGAGTTGATGTTTTCCCCCGTGTCGGCCACGGTCGACATCAAGGTCAATTTCAGCTGTTCGGCAGTCACTCCATGATGCTCCCACAAAACGGCGAATTGTTGTGCCTGATGAGAAACGATGGAGTCTTCGAGACGCTCTGACAATGTTTTGTTTTTGGCGAGTTGAGGACCCACGGCTGCGGCAAGCATGAAGTTGGTAAAGAATTTGCACCGTTCAGCAGCGAAGATAGTTGTTTCGCGCATCCATTCTGTAAAACCCAGGGTTGCAGCCGAACTCTTGACTGGCGCAGTTCGAGTTGACTGACCACTGGCGAGGGCTGCAGGGCAACTCAGAAAGTTGGGCAATTCAGTCGACCGGTGTTCAAGCGGCGGCCGCAGCCAGTCCCAAACAACACGAGTTCCACCCGTCCAGCGGATGACGGTATGATCTTCATGTATAGTGCGCATCGCTCCCACAAAAAAGAGCGCGCGCAGGAAAGAAAATCGTGAATGTGCTTGCTGGATTCGGCCAAGTGTCGCTGGACTTAGGCAGCCGTTGTTGCAAAAAATTATCTGAACTTGAGTTTTGGGTTGCCCCCATGTCTCCATTGCAGCAAGCCAGGTGTGCAAAACTTCCTCTGTGCTCTCCGGAGGAACACAAATAAAAACCAACTCAGGGTCAATTATTTTTAGGCAACTTTGTGCAGACCCTGTGTGGTATTCCACTTGAAATGGGAGAGCTTCCGCAGTTGCTTGCTCAAACAGTATGGGCTCTGGAACGGTTGTTCTGCTGTGTGTGACTCTGCGTGTTGGGCTGCCGTTTTCGGAAAACGCATGAGTCAAATTGTAGTGCAACAAGAGCCCGAGCGCGCCTCCGCCCAGGATTAAGCAATTCCGGGGTGTTTCCGCGCCCTGCTTCATAAGTCTGACACCCTTTCTCACCCAACGCTCAGGCTTTTTCGAATCCATCCGATAACCCTCATAGGGTATCATAAGTCTAGAGGAGCTGCTCATGAAACCCTTTAAATCTCGAACCAATTTGTTGCTTGTTGGCGACGATGAAGAGCGCATGTCTCTCATGGCCACCGCACTGGCGCAGGTGCTCCCGGGAACACCTCTCATTCGCTGTGGTTCGCTGCGCATGGGATCGCCAGAAGCGGCTCTCGACGAGGCAGCTGTTGTCATTCTGCTTTGGGAGAGCAATCCCCAGCAGGACTGGAGAACACTTCTTGAACGAAAAAGCGTGACCCAGCGGAGCAGTGAAGGTCTCGTATGCGATCTTGCCTCCCAAGGGGGCGACCCGTTGCTGCGCCGCACGACCGTACTTGCCAAAGCGCTTTCCCGAGAAGAAGTGACTTTTCTCGGTGAATTCGGAGTGGGGTGCGTTCAGCCGCTCAACCCTCTCAAAACAGAGTGGTCTCAGGATTGCATCAAGTTCGCTCGCCGCATCGAAAAACTGATCGCACTTGAAAACGACAACGGTGGCAACCCTGCCGAGCGCAGCGTCCGGCACTTCGAAAGAGTTCTGAAAAACTGGTCGGCTGTGGGTGATGATGAGAAAATCATTGCGAGCGATGAGCTGCTGCGACAGCTCGGAGACACGGCGCGCTACTGCGAGCTGATGTCGCGGCGCGCAATGCTCGAGAATGATTACAAAACAGCAGAAAACTGGCTGCGACGCTCCATTGATAAAAACCCGAACTATCTCAGGGCGTTGCAAGGCTTGGCTGACCTTTTCATCGAGCGCGGCCAAATCCAGGAGGCTTTGCCGATTCTTGAGAAGCTCAGGCTCAACAACCCACGCCATCCCGGCCGCCTTGCCAAGATTGCTGAGTGTCACATGGCCTTGGGAAACATGGAAAAGGCAGACAGCGCCTTTGCAAAATCGCTCAGTCTCGACGAGCACTCCATGCAGGCACGCGAAGACCTCGCTCGGGTCAAACTGGCACTCGGGGACTTCGACTCGGCGCGGGTACTCCTGGAACACTGCGGAGATGTGAACAAAGTTGCAAGCTACTTGAACGCTTATGGAATTCAGCTGGTTCGAGCGGGACGCTACGAGGAGTCAATTGAGCACTACAAAAAGGCTCAACTGGTTTTGCCCACAAATACCAACCGCCATCAAATTCTCTTTAATATTGGTCTAGCTTATGCCAAGTGGGGGAGGTTCCTGGAGGCTCGCCAATACGCACAGCTCGCTTTGGCGCGCGAACCCAACTACGAAAAGGCCGCTCAACTCCTAAAAACAATGGAGGATCGGTTGACCCTGTGAGGCATTCATGACCCATCCGATCTGCTATGAGCTCCGCATTCACACCGACGACGCCAACAAAGACACCCTGATCGAAATCCTGCACGAATACGACGAGCACAACTTTGTTGAAGGTGCTCTCGATTGCGATGTTGAGTTTGAATACGACTACGAACACCTCACGCGCGACTACTACGGTGAACTCGTACGCCAGGTACCAGTCATACTCTACAGCGAAGATCTTGCACATCTTCAAAATCTGCGCAGCAATCTGTTGACCGAGGCCGCTGCAGGACGCATTCCACTAAAAACCGAGCAGCTCGTGCTGCAGCCCATTGCTGACCAAAACTGGCGCGAATCTTGGAAGGCATCTTTCAAGCCTATCGACATCGCAGGTCGCTTCGCCATTCTACCGCCCTGGGAGAATCCAAGTGATTTCCGACAGCCCCACAAAATAATTATCGATCCAGGGATGGCTTTTGGAACGGGTCAACACGAAACAACCAAACTTTGCCTCGAACTTCTCCTCGAAGCTCAGCCTGTGCCAGCGAGTATTTTCGATGTGGGAACAGGCTCGGGGATTCTCGCGATTGCCGCAGCCATGTTGGGCAGCAGCAATATTCTTGGCTGTGATATCGACGAAAGCAGCGTTCACATTGCTCAAGTCAACGCCCGTGACAATGGCATCAACAACGCACGATTCGTTGCAACTCCAATCGACGCCATTCAAGAAACGAACTTTGACCTTGTCTTTGCCAACATCCAACTTCGTCCTTTGACGAAAATTTTTGGCGACATTGTTGGACACACACGCCCGGGTGGCACAATCATAGTCTCAGGAATTCTCAAGACAGAGATCGACGACTTCTGTGAGCTTGTGAAGAGTCACAATGCCGTGGTTAAGAAGATGGTCACCTTGGGACACTGGTCGGGGATTGTGTGTGAGCGACCTGTCGCAGGCAACGAAAAAATCTGACGTCATTGTGATTGGCGCGGGTCCACTGGGCTGGGCCTGCGCACAACTTCTCTCCAAAGAAAAAATTAGAACAACCGTTATTGCCCCTGAATGTGGCGCTGGAGCTGCGCATTGGGCATCGCAAGGCTTGGGGGTTTTTTGGCCTTCGCTCAATGATCCGCCCACACGCGCCGTGGTTGCACACGGGCTCGAGATGGCACAGTGGCTTCAAGATTTCTGTTCACAGGGTATCGCAGTCGCTGAAAGCCTTCTTGGCAACCAGCACATGCATCGCCTACCCACCTATCGTATTGCGCTCGAAAATCATGAGAGGGTCGAACTCAAAACAGCGTGCCAATTAGAGTTGGGGCTGACTTCCTCTGCACTTTCAGTCGATGAAATCTACACGGAGAAGGTTGACGCTGGTGTGATGATTAACTCAAACACACCATTCAAAACTCAAAGTAAAAGTAGTCATCTTCCCGCGTGGATTGCAGCACAGGTCATGAGAATCGAGGACTCCAAAGACGTCTGTCGAGTGCATCTCGACAATGGAACAGTCTGCGAAAGCGAGATGATCATTCTTGCTAACGGATTTCACATTGGTGATCTTCAACCCTGGCTTGCGCACATGCTGGTGCCAATGAGCGATGTGCTTTCCATTTGGAGAACATCTATTCCGGCAGAGCAAAATGCACCGCCCGTGCCATTCCGCGCCGCGAGTGGCCATGTTGCTGGACTCTTTCAACCCGAACAAATCAGCACAGGCCAATGGGTTTGGAGATTGAAGCTCAGTGGACCACGCTTTCTTTTGCCACAGGCCGGCGCTGGAGTGGATCTGTCCGCACATGGGGTAGATGCTGCCCTACCGAAAAAAATCGAAGCCTGGGTTCGCAAACAGCTTCTCCCGCACTGCGCGCCTCTTCTCGCACCCGACATGAATTCAGAATACCTCACTGCGTGTGCTAATGCACAGCTCGAAATGCAGCACATTGGCCTGGGTGTAGATTGCCTGCCCTGCGATGAATTGCCGATGTTGGGTGACCTCGGGCATCACGGACGGATTTTGGGTGCAACGGGCTGGCTTGGATGCGGTTGGTCGGCCGGATTTCAGGCTGCGGCTCTCATCACTGAAATTATTAAAACTGGGAAAGCAAAAAACCTGCGGGCACTGCTGCGCCCTTCACGTTGGCGCAGTGGTTTGAACGAGAGCGTAGGTGGCGTCACCGGCATGACTTGAACATGCGACCTGTTGTTTAGGAAACAACCGCTCTATCCAGCTGAGCTACGGCGACCACACCCTGCGCACAGGTTTAGCTCAACTCTTGCGCCTCGCGCAACGTTTCTGCCAATGAAGCGACCTGATTCAGCCTCGGGCAGGTCCAAGAAGTGCACGGTCACCGCTGCCTTGGGTGGATATGCCTCTGTGAATAACAATCCGCTCGCCCTGCACGCGACCACTGTCGTAGTGCTCACCCAAGACACGTCCTCCGGTACGAATCGAAGTCAGCCGAGGGAAGCGCGATTTGACGAACTTCCTTAGGCCAGGATCGTCGAAACGCACGAGAGATTTCGATTCGGGTTCAACTCCGGAGGGAAGGTTTTCAGAAATGTGTGCTGCCGAGCGTGCCGCGCGCTGAGCGTTCTTTTCCATTTGATCAAGCTTTCTCTTGAAGCCTGCAATAACTCCCGTTTGGAAGGACATTTTAGGAGAAGCTCCCTTGAGTGCATTCTTCGTGCGGTAGCTATCCCACAGCGACTCGGATTGCTGCCGTAGGAAGCCATAAACATATTCAGCCATGTAAACATTCTGCTCGGTGCCGAGAATTTCCATGGTTTTGTGAACCACATTTTGCTGGGCGTCGTAGAGGTCGGCGAAAACAACATCAACGAAATAATAGCCCGTAAGCAGGCCTGCAATCATGCGTTGTAGCCTGTCGACCTTTTGTTTACGGTGATTGATGAGCAATGAAACGTAGCGGTTTTTCTTGCGGTTCAGCACCCGCTCGAGATTGTACTTGTGAATAAGCTCTTGCACGCGCGCCATGGCGAGAAAAGCTTCGTTCTCATTCGTTGATTCCGCCATAGCTAAAAGCTTTTCAACCTTGCGCAGAACGACAGCATCCTCCTCGGGGACTTCCGACATCTCTTGCCAGGTGCGCAGAGGTTCGCCGAGGTCGAGACCACCGCCCCGATACTCCTCGGGAACTCCCAGAATCTCACATGCACGGTGAAAATCAGAACCGTGCGAGGCATCGCCCTGCAACACTTCACTGACGAACATGTGCGCCAACTCGTGTTTCAAAACACCCAAAACATGATGCCAGCCGTGAGCTTGAATCAGATTTCGACTGATGCAAATTGTACGAGTGAGAGGATCCCACTGCCCCCACTGCGATTTCATGTCACGAATTTCAAACAGGGGCTTGCGCAGATTCAATCTGAATTGAAAGCAGATGGAGTCAAACTCCGTGTAGAGCTGCTTGAGCCATGCTTCTTCAAGAAATGCGAGGACAGGCCTGGTTTTGGACATGCTGACTTTCCCGACAAACTTTATGTCTGCACATTAGCCCAGCAGATCAGACCGAGGCAAGCCACACCAGGAAATGTAAAAAAATCAGGCCGATTTGGATACTTCTTGGTCGGACGCAGCAGCTGCAGGCACCGCAGATACGCTCTGCTCCTGTCGTTCCTCAGGCTCGCACTTTCGCGCGGTTGCCGAGGTATTACGTCGCACCATGACGAGTGTCATGTCGTCTTTCAAGTCAGGAGCATCTGCAAATCCATACTTGTTGGATTGCAACTGCTTCACAAGCATCAACTCAGGACGGTCTACATTCCCGGCTGTCACCTTGCGCTTAATTTGTGCTGCCCAACTCGACACCGTGGCACGCAGAGGCACAACTCCGTCGGAGTACAACACAAGGAGCTCATCTCCTGTGAGGGATTCGGTTTTTGCATTCCAAAGTAAGTCACCCAGTACATCGCCACCAAGCCGCTCTCCTTGGGTTGTGAAGTATCGGAACGATTTTTGACCAATCGATAAGATTCCAGGATGACCTGCAGAGCAAAAGGTAATTTCTTCTCGAACAGGGTCAAAGATTGCGAAGATGGCAGTGCAATTTTCATTTTCACGGAGCGCCTTCAACCCCGAATGGATGGCATACGGCGCACGCTTAATGGCTTGGTGCTTCTCTTCCGAAGTCTCAGGAAAACCTGACTCAAGAAGCCGATTGCACCAAAGCCCCCAATGAGAACAAATCACGCTCGTGGCGAGAGAGGAGCCCACCCCGTGTCCGGTCACATCGGCAACACAAGCCACAAGCAAGGATCGGCCGTCAGCAAAATTCAGCTCACGGATGTCGAACCAGTCCCCAGCCAATGCCTCGGCAGGCATGTACATGGCTCGCCAGTGCCAAGCGAAGGTCGTTGTGCGCAAACTCGGAAGCATACGCGCCTGAACCTCTCGTCCGACCTGAAGCTCCTGTTCAATGAGCGCTTTGGTGGCCATATCGCGACCGAAATTGAGCATCTTCTTCGCCGTGGAACCCACCTCCAGCAAAGCTGCTGTCATGAGGGAGGGCATCAGAATCATCGACTTCCAATCGAGCCGGCTCTTTAGGTCTGAGTCGGTCGAGTGCCCGATGAGATCGCGCACATTCGACCAGCCATGCACTGCAAAAGCAATGCAGACAATAGCCAGCCGAGTCACAACAAGTGCAACGCTTGCACGACTGTATGACTCAGGATTGCTGGCCTTTGTTTCGGCACTGGGTGGATATTTGAACCTGTCATAGGCTGCGTACAGAATCACAAGAAAGCACGAAAAGATGGCGAGAGAATCGCCCCACAGATCGCTCGTGGTCGAGAAACTCGGATCGATATATTCGCCAATTCCGAACAATCCACCCATGACACACACAAACATCCAGCGATGAGCCAATTTAATGCGGCGGACGTTCAAACCTACAATCAACGCAGTAAAAAGAACCAAAAACGCAAAGCCGGTACCCACCGAAATGAAGTACAGTTTCTTCTCTATGTAGTGCGGTACTGCAGCCTCCATGCGGAAGCCGATGTAATCGTGGATGGCACGAGATGCTGCATACAGGGAGAGATACGACATGACAGTACTGTGGTCGAGAATAATAGCTATCGCTGCCAAGACCACGGGCAGACCCAACTCCAGCTGGCGGGTCAAAATCGACGCTTCCTTCTGCATTCCAATGAGTGACAAAAATCGGTGGAGTTCCTTCGGACGCACAAAATGAGCAGGAATGTCAGACGGACCAAAGTAGGGCAGCCCTGCTAAGCCAATCCAAAATTCGATGTGATCCATTTCCAAAAGATCATCACGCGTAAAGGTAAAGGTCGTGTCGGCCCCTAAGCCGGCTGCAAAATGGAAATTATCGCCCTTAAGCGGGAAATAGGTTCCTGTATGGATATTCCGAGGAAGAGCGAGCACGGCCGAAGGACTCTTTCGAAACCAATCATAATCTTCGTTTGTGAAGTTGTAGCGGATAACAGCCCAGTTAGCCTGCAAAGCCTCTCCAACGATAGGAGTGATCTTTGGGATCTTGGTAATATTGGCAAGAAGTGTATCGTGCACAACTGGCTTGCCTGATTGCTCGCGGTCACACTTGCTTTGATCGAGTTCAATTTTCTTTGGACAGAGCAGATAAGTGATTTGCACATTCTGAAGAGTTCGCGCCTGACCATCATTCAGAAGCTTCTCTAAAGTCGCATTCACATCGTTGCGTTTGGCCTGCTCGTTGAGCTGGCTCGCAAACAAGACGACGCAAACGAGCAACGCCAGATACAGTACAGCTCTGAAAATGTGAGCCTGTATCTTGGTGTTGGGCAGAAGCTTTTGAAGGATGCTAGATGCCATGACCCCTCCTGCTTGGGGTATCGGCATCGCCGAAGTGATTCAGTGCTGCACTTTTTGCATGCGCCACGTTCTCGCTCACCTGTATCTTTTGTCAAAAACAAAACCGCCTGCCAAAAGGCAAGCGGTTTTCATGTTCAGGAACCCTATTTAGAAAAAGAAATTACTTCTTTTTCTTCTTAGCAGGAGCCTTCTTGGGTGTACGAGCGCCCTTCTTAGCGCCAGTGACCTGCTCCTTAAGGGACTTAGCAGGACGGAAAGCGATTTTCTTGGATGCAGGAATGCGGATTTCTTCGCCTGTTTGTGGGTTGCGACCCATGCGCGCAGCGCGCTCTTTCACTTGGAGAATTCCGACTTTGTCGATGCGCAGCTTGCGGCCGTGCGACACTTCGCTCTCAACAGTCGCGAGAAAGTCTGCGATGACTTCCTTGGTGACTTTCTTGGGGAGCTGATTGAACTTGTCAGCGACCGCTGCAATGAGTTGGCTCGTGGAGACAGTGGTGTTCTTTGCCATGTGGCGGATCCTTTCATGAAAAGAAACGAGTGACAGTTTTGACCGAGGGTTGAAAACAACCCAAGCATTAATTCGGACTTTTACACATGCCTGAGAGAAAATAAACAAGAGGCCTTTTGCAAAGTCAAGTGCCCCTAGAGAAATTTGTATTTTCAGAACAGCCCGTGCATAACTCTCGGCGCAGCGGCGCCCGGTTCAGGGTATCACCGACTTCGCTCATTCTGCAAAAAGGGAGGCTCTAAGATGTCAAAAATTATGACCATCAACGCTCGACAAATCCTTGATTCACGCGGAAATCCAACTGTAGAGGTGGATGTCCACACCGAAGAGGGAGTGGTCGGTACGGCAAGCGTGCCCTCGGGAGCGAGTACAGGTGAACACGAAGCTTGCGAGCTGCGCGACGGCGACAAGTCCATTTATATGGGCAAGAGCGTTTTGAAGGCTGTGCAGAACATTCACGACCAAATTGCTCCTATCTTAGAGGACGAGGTGGACGTCAGTGAACAGCTCGCTATCGATAGACTCATGCTCGAAATCGACGGCACACCCAACAAAACCAAACTCGGTGCAAATGCAATTCTTGCGGTTTCGATGGCCTGTGCACGCGCTGCAGCAATTGAAGCTGGCCTTCCTTTGTACCAATACCTCGGGGGTAGCTTTGCTCGCGAACTCCCCATCCCTCTGATGAACGTCATCAACGGTGGTGCGCACGCCGACAACACCGTCGACTTCCAGGAATTCATGCTTGTTCCGCATGGTTTCAATACGTTCTCGCATTCTTTGCGCGCAGGCGTGGAAATCTTCCACACTCTCAAGAAAGTGCTCAAGGACAAGGGACTAAATACAGCTGTGGGCGACGAAGGTGGTTTCGCACCCAACTTGGCCAACAACGAAGAGGCTCTTGCACTTCTGTGTCAGGCCGTCGAGAAGAGCGGCTACAAGCTCGGCGATCAAATCTCATTCGCACTAGACGTTGCAGCAAGCTCGTTCTTCAGCAACGGCAAATACAACCTTGAAGGTGAAGGCAGCCAAAAGAGCTCCGACCAAATGATCGACATGTATGCAACGCTCTGTAAGAAATATCCGATCGTGAGTATCGAAGATGGTCTCGATGAGAATGACTGGAACGGATGGAAGAAGCTCACTGACACTTTGGGCACAAAAACCCAGCTCGTGGGTGACGACCTTTTCGTGACCAATCCAAAACTTCTTGGCCGCGGAATTGAGGCGCAAACCGCAAACTCGATTCTCATCAAGCTCAACCAAATTGGCTCGGTCAGCGAAACTCTCGAAACCATCGAGCTTGCCAAGCGCAACGGCTACACAACGATCATCTCTCACCGCAGCGGTGAAACCGAGGACACCTTCATTGCCGATCTGGCTGTTGCGACCAACGCGGGTCAAATCAAAACGGGAAGTGCTTCTCGCACCGACCGCATTGCAAAATACAACCGCCTTATCCGCATCGAAGAAGAGCTCGCGGTTCACGGCAAATTTGCATGGCGTGGCGGGCGTCGCCCCTCTTGAGGGGTGCCCACCCACAGGTCCCGCACACTGCTCAGGAGATCTATGGATTCACCATCACAAGACATCGACCTGAGCCAGTACAACACCGTCCTCAATGTTTTCATTGAACTTCGTGGCCGGGGAGTTGTTGTCTCAACCCAAGATCTCGAGGTGCTCAAGGGCTGGGCCACAGAGCGGCTCGCCCCCGAGACCTTGTGTCAATCTATTCTCGCAATCTATCGAGATTGCCAGGAAAAAGGAACACGCTTTCCAACCTCACTGAAGGCCCTAGACCGCCCCCTCCGGCGTGCGGTACGAGAGGCCAACGAATACTGAGGTTCGCATCATGCCCAAAGAGTCACCACTGAACTTGCAATCTGCATTCGAGGAATTGGAACGACTCGCGCGTGAACGGGACAAACATGCTCAACCGCGGCATCTTGTTGCGGGAACGCGCACAAACACGCAGGGTGGATTTGAGAACAAACTCCCCAGCGCCGATCAACCCTGCATATGTGGTCAGCACACCCTCGGTATCTACCTCAATACCGAGCTCAACTCCGGTGAGTTTTCTGTTTGTCCTGCATGCGATGCTCAGCCGCGCTGTGAAGATTGCATGGGCACCGGACAGTTGCGCCGCTTCAATTTACTGACCCTCAAAGACGAGGTTATTCCCGGTGCCTGTGTTTGTCGCACAGGCAGACGCCGCGCAGAACTGCTCAACCAGGTTGGATTCCCACGACGCTATAAGCAAACCACCTTCGACGCACTGCAGATGGGTCACCTCGGTCAGAACAGCAAGCACGCTCAAAAACTCAACGATTGCCGCACACGCGTGTTCAGTTTCTGTGAAAGCGTTGTTCCATTTTTGAGTCACAAAGGTTCAGCACCAGATAAAATCTTCCTGACACTGCTTGGCCCTGTGGGCACAGGCAAAACCCATCTCGCAGCATCGGCGCTGCGCTGGCTGGTCGAGGAGACCGGCTGCTCGGCGCGTTTTGTCGATTTCCTTTTTCTACTGAGTCAGCTGCGCGAAAGCTACTCGCAGAATTCATCCGAAGAAAAAATCCTCAAGCCTCTGCGCGAGGCCGATGTTTTGCTTATCGATGAACTCGGAAAAGGGCGCGCCGAAAAAGCTTGGCAACTTGAGAAACTCGATGATCTTCTCAATAGCCGCTACAACGAAGGGCGCATCACACTTCTGACAACCAACTATCTTCCACCAGAATTTTCTTACGACCCTGTTCGCTCTGGCTTCCGTACAGCACCAGCGAATGAATCTTTCTGGGAACAATCTCTTCCCGAACGCATCGGTGCGCGCATGTATGATCGCATCGTGGAGTCTTCAGTTTTTGTTGATTTCATTGGGCTGCCCAGCTTTCGCAGAGCACTCGCGGACAGCTACCTCGAACGCTACAAGGCGGAAATGCTCAGAGAGTCTTGAGCTCAGTTTTCTTGTAGCTAATCATCGTGCGCTTAGCGTCGAAAAGATTGCGGTAGCTCTCGTAGCGAATTCTAAGTTTCTCAGATTCGGCGCGTAATTGTGCAACCTGTTCAAGCAGCTGAACGTACTCGCTGTCTGCTTCTGCGAGACGCTTGAGTCGACTTTCAGGAATAGAAGCTTCGCTGCCTGCCTCTGCTTCAATGCGATTCATGATTTTGGCTCGCACAGTTGTCCGCAACAACTCAAGCCGTTCTGCTTCGCGCCTTTTGTCGACGTATTCGAGTCCGATTTTGTTGGCAAGCTGGATGATTTCCTCAAGCGACAGCTCACGCTGTGAACCCGAAGCCGCGGCTGTCGACGCCGGAAGATGCGGAGATTGAGGATTGTTCGGGTCGTTTTTGTCCAAAATCGTCTCCCATCCGGCATGAGCGTAAGGTTTCGTATCAACGTAACCTAAAATCGAGCTTTCAGCTCATTTGCAGCATACGATCGAGCGATGCGCGCGCAAGAGAACGTTGGGGCTCACCCACGGTAATCACATTGACCGGCTGACCCGCAACGATGGAGTCCATCGCCCAGGCTAAATGGGCGAGGTCAATGCGGTTCATGGTACCGCAAAGGCACATGAAACGGTTCAAACTGACGATTTTTTTCGTTGGATTCTCCTGAGCAATGCGGTTCACCAAATTCATCTCCGTGCCCACAGCCCAGTGAGAACCAGCCGCGCTTTCGGCAATGGTTTTGACGATGAATTCGGTCGAACCAACAGCATCGGAGGCATCCACAACCTCCATGGGGCACTCCGGATGAGTGATGATTTTGATGTCGGGGTTCTCGCTGCGCAGCACATGAATCTGCTTCAACGTGAACATCGCGTGCACGGGACAATGCCCTTGCCAAAGAAAAATACGACTGTCTTTCAGGCGCTCAGGAGCTTGTCCACCGAGTGGCACACCTGGCTTCCAGAGCACCATACTCTCGGGAGTGAACCCGAGGCGCTTGCATGTATTGCGCCCCAAATGCTGATCAGGAAAAAAGAACAGAGCCTTTCTCTGCTCCAATGACCAACGCACTATGTTCTCTGCATTGGAGCTTGTGCAAACAACGCCACCTTTGCGTCCGACGAATGCCTTCAGTGCTGCGGTTGAATTGATGTAAGTGACCGGCATGATGCTCTCGTGACCGAGAACACCAACAAGCTCATCCCAAGCCAACTCAACATCATCGGAATCGGCCATGTCGGCCATGTCGCAGCCTGCACCCATATCAGGAAGCACCACCACCTGTTGGCCGCGCTTCAGTATATCCGCGCTCTCCGCCATAAAATGCACGCCGCAATAAACAATGTACTTGGCCTTTTCCTGGGAGGCCGCAAACTGAGCCAACTTCAACGAATCGCCGCGCATGTCACCCAAAGCAACAATTTCAGGCCGCTGATAGTGGTGCGTCAGGACAACCGCTTGATCTCCCAACTTGGCCTTCGCCGCCAAAATGCGTTCGGTCAGAGCCGCCGCATCCAGGGCGGGATAAGGTGAGGGTAAGGGTTGTTGGTAAATCATGAGCACTTCTCCCAGGAGTCTGTTGTCCCCAGAATAACGGGAACTTTCGAGCACAAGCCCACTCCTAATCCGGAGTTGTTGCAAAATTCAACCCGATTTTCAGGGTATTCCTTCCTGCGCACGTTTGACATCGGCGGGCAAACCCTATTTTCTGATGTGGATCTGAACAAGACCGGGGGGTTGTTCGTTCGTGTGGCGACGCTCTCTGTTCATGCAGATAAACTCTTGGAAGGAGCAGACTTTCTATGACAATGGAATTGACCCAAATCAATCAGATTAAAATGGTCGGAGTTGTGGGCGCCGGACAGATGGGCAACGGCATTGCCCAGGTATTGGCTCAGTCCGATTTCAACGTGTGCCTGATGGATGTCTCGGAGGCATCTCTCAAAAAAGCTGTGGCCAGCATTGAAAAAAGCCTCATGAAACTGTTCGAAAAAGGAAAACTCCCGGAACACCCACCGGTCATTCTCGGTCGCATTAAAACAACCACTCACCTGGCTGACTTCAAAGATTGTGATTTCGCCATCGAGGCTGTCAGCGAAAACGAAGAGCTGAAAAAGTCAATCTTCAAACAACTCGATGAAATCCTTCCAGCACATGCGATTCTCGCTTCCAATACGAGCAGTCTGCCCATCACACGCCTTGCGAGTTCAACGCGACGCGCAGGTCAGTTTATCGGTATGCATTTCATGAATCCCGTGCCGGTCATGCAACTTGTGGAAATCATCCGCGGTCATGCGACGAGCGAAAACACCTACCAGGTCACCAAATCCCTGGCTGAAAAGGCCGAAAAAACTACGGTTTGCTCGCAAGATTATCCTGGATTCATCGTCAACCGCATTCTCATGCCGATGATCAACGAAGCATTTTTTACACTGATGGAAGGCATTGCTACGCCCGAAGACATTGATGCCGGAATGAAGCTGGGCACAAATCAGCCCATGGGTCCGCTCACTCTGGCA
Source organism: Betaproteobacteria bacterium (assembly GCA_016868315.1). Classification (GTDB taxonomy): domain Bacteria; phylum Bdellovibrionota_B; class Oligoflexia; order Silvanigrellales; family Silvanigrellaceae; genus RFOM01. Next base: position 30,371 of record VGHE01000013.1, on the reverse strand, counting down.
GATTTCATAGGCCTCGATACCTGCCTGGCCATCATGAAAGTTCTACATGAAGGCCTGGGCGACTCGAAATATCGTCCGTGTCCGCTGCTTAAAAAGTATGTGGATGCTGGATATCTCGGACGCAAAACCGGACGCGGAGTTTACTCGTACTGAGTACCAAGCACGAGCTCAGACGCGGGGCACCTGCACAACAACTGCGAAGCCCCGCGCCCGCTTGCCTTTACCAACGCCACGATAAAGGTGTTTTTGGTCGCCATCGAATCTGAGCAGGTCTCCCTGCCCGACCCGATATGTTTCGCCATTCACCTCAACCTCGCATGAGCCTTCGACCACGAAAAAATGTTCTTCTGTTCCAGCCGGATGAGCCGGAGAGAGAATCGTCTCAAGACCCTCAAGAACCAGTTCCTCAATGACCAAATAGCGCATCTGCGCTGGCGTCAAACGCAACGTTTCGACAGCCCGAGTGGATGTTTCAACACCGGCAATTTCTAGAGGATACTGTGTTCGCCCGTGGGTTTGGGACGGAAAAAATGTGGCTCGGGGCTGGCGTTGTGCCAAAAGCTCGGAAATGGTCACACCCAATCCGCGCGCAACGCCCATGAGTACCTGCAAAGTTGGATTGCCTTCGCCGCGCTCAAGACTGGCGATGGTACTGCGGGGAATGCCTGAGCGTTCTGAGAGCTGTTCCTGGCTTAGAGACAGCTCTTTTCTCAAATATTTCACATTTGAGGCTAGAGATGCCCCTTGCGTTTCACTACTCGTGTTCGGTGAGTTGACCATGCACCCCCCATCGAGATGTGCAACAAATTCTAATACAGTTATGCTCGTCATACCCACTTTGTCCATCAACCAAGCCCAAAAAAAGCACAATGCCCGGCGGCTTGGGTTCCAAAAAAGCGCACAGGGTCGCAAGCATCATACAAATCACCGCTGCAGGCACACCCCTGTGCAACATCTGACACCTCTGTCGAATGGTTCAACAGTGCGTCAACCCCGCTGGCACCTGATCGGGCGAAAACAATCCCGAAAACGCTTGACTTTTTTCGAGGAGTCGCTGGCACGACTCTTGATACTCCCGTTGCAGTCCCCTGTGCCCAGAGGTTCGCGGGGCAGCTTTTTCATCATCAACGGGAGGTTCCCATGCGTCATCTATTTCTTGTTCCCCTGAGTGCAATCCTGGCTATTACTTCTGTTGTGGCCTGCAGCTCCGACGACAGCTCTTCCGAGGGAGGCTCGCAAGAACCAGCAGCGCAGCTCAGGAATGATTCTCCTCAGCAGAATCAAGATGCCAACAAGTCCAACCCTGGTCAGCAGACTCCTGTGCAGCAAACCCCCGTGCAACAGGCACCTGCGGGCTTTTTCGAAGCCACCAACGGTGCAAACCGCTACCTGATTCCTGCGAATAGCATGGTCGCAATTCAGTTCCCCACGTTCGTTACGTCCAACCCAGGAAACAACATCAATCTTCCGGGCAGTGGCAATGACGCCGTCTCTGAGGACAAACTTCCTCAGGTCACCGTTGCAGTGAAGGACATCCAAGGCGCGCCCGTTTTTGCCGCAGGCTCACGCCTCATCGGTACACTGAAAATGAGCGCTCCGAGAGCTATCTTCAACGTCACTGGCGTGAAGTACGGCTCAGTGGTTTACAACATGGCTGCCAGCGCTGAAGTGACATCCACCATGCTCAGCACACGCGACGCAAGCGTTACGAACATTCTCTTGGGTGCGGCTGCCGGTACCGGTATTGCCTTCCTGATTGATGGCTTGACCGGCGACCGCGGCATCACCTGGTGGGCTCCTCTGATTGGCGCTGCTGCAGGTGGATTGGGTGCAGCCATTCTGTTCCCAAGCGTTCAGGAAGTGGTGACCATCAAGGCTGGTGAAACTGCAGTTCTCGTTCCAGGTCCGCGCTGATTCAAATCAGCGCCCCTCATGCAAAATTCATGGCACAGTGCCCACTGCGTTTACGCAGTGGGCTTTTGCCGTTGTTGATGAGTTGAATCCGCAGCATCACGCAGAAGATCAGCTCGAGGCCTTCGGAGGAATGAAAGTCATGGCGCGTTCGGTCATGGCCGTGATCGTGAGACTTGGATTCACTCCTAGATTGGCCGGCACAGCCGACCCGTCGCACACCCAGATCCCAGTGTAACCAAACAGCCTGTGCTGCGCATCGATAACGCCTGTTTCGGGTGCATCGCCCATCGGACATCCGCCCAAGATATGAGCCGTGGTCGGAATATTCACTGTGACCTGAGTCACCGCACACTGCGCCGTGCCGCCGACCTTTTCTGCGAACCACTCGGTGAACTGGTTTGCTGCGGGGATTTCTGAGGGAACTTTTTCACTTCCATCTTCACGCTCAGAAACGAGTCCACCGCGGAACAACGTGAACGGACTGCGTCCAAAATTTACCCGAATGCGATTGTCGAGATCCTGCATCACAAGAAAAATAACACTGGTCTCAGCCCATCGCGGATTAAACGTCAGCTTGAGAAACTCAACCGGTCTGCTCACAATGCGCCACAAAAATTTCAGGGTTCTACGAAACTCGCTCGGGTCGCTCACAAGCGGAGCCGCCAAGAGCTTCATAAAATTAGAACCCACCGGATAACGCACCGGCTCAATAGCCGTGCGTTCATCAACCTTCAAAATCGAAGAGATAGCTATGCCATGAGAGTACGGAACTTCGCGACGCGCACCCGGTTGACTTGAACCCGTAAATACTTCGCTGTTGGTGCGTACCTGATGACCTAAAAAAGGTGATAAACGCGTGAGCGTCTGGTGCCGATCGCGACACTCAAGCAGTAAACGCAGCGTACCCAAGACACCACCCGCCAAAACCACATTGCGTGCACGCAGAGTCCGTTTTTTGGGAAAAAGAATTTGATCGACAGCCTCAACTTCGATTTTCCAACCCGCCGAACCATCGTCATTCAAAGGCGATAAGCGTGACACACGTGTTAAAGGCAGGATCTCTGTTCCACGTTTTTCTGCCAAATACAGATAGTTCTTATCCAACGTATTCTTGGCATCGAAGCGACATCCGACCATGCAACCACCGCAGAAGTTGCATCCCGATCGTGCGGGACCCTCGCCCCCAAAATAGGGATCGGGAACCCTCTTTCCAGGCTCGCCGAAAAACACTGCCACCTCGGTGGGTGCAAAGGTGTCGTGAACGCCGGCGTGCTTTGCATATGCCTCGATGGTGTTGTCGATGAAGGTCATCTTGGGATTTGTTGCAGCGCCCAGCATTTTCTTTGCAAGCGCATAGAAAGGTGCAAGCGCCTCGCGTGCATTTCCAATCGGTCGCCAGGCTTCACTCTGGAAAGCCTTATCCGAGGGAACCATCAGAGTGTTGGCGTAAACAAGACTGCCTCCACCGACACCCGCACCGCTGAGAATTAACACATCCTTGAAGAAGGTGAGTCGCTGAATTCCAAAACACTTTGCAAAAGGAGCCCACAGATAACGAGGCAAATCCCAATTTGACTTGGCATAATCTTTGGCTGCAAAGCGTTTGCCCTGCTCAATCACGCAAACTCGGTAACCCTTTTCACTCAAACGCAAAGCAGAAACACTGCCCCCAAAACCGGAGCCAATCACGATAAAGTCATAGTCGAATGTATCAGAGGAACCTGTTTGTGGAATCAAAACTCGAACCTCATTGCATGTATTGAGTTCCGCGATCACATCCCTGAACCAGCATCCGCCGGTGGTGCCTTAGGCTTGGGCTTCGGCTTCACGGCTGGCCTCTTGCCCGTTCCTCGAACAGGCTTCTTCGCCGGTGCAGCTTTGCTGCCCGTGGACACCGCACCGCGGTTGGGTGGAGGGAAGTAGTAGGCGACGCCTCCTCCGAAGGTCAATCCTTTGAGTTTATTATCATTGGCGCTCAAAAAACCTATACGTTCGCCTTGCCCAGTGTCTCCAAGATCTATTTCCTTCTCGCCTTTTTCGCTTTTGTAGCCACCGATGCCGTAATCACCCTGCGCAAAGACGCTCAACGCCGGAATAATGAAATATTCTCCAAATGCACCAAATCGAATGCGTGACAAAGACGCCAATTTGGGTTCAAGAGATGCGCTCGTTGCGGGAACAGTGATTTTTAATTTCGGCGACAAACCCAAGTCAAACGTCGAGTAAGCAGAAAACCTCAAACTGCCCAGCATGTAGTCGAATGATGCACCGATCGGGATGTACATAAAACTGAGCTCATCTACGAATGCACCCGTGAGCTTGGATGAAGCCATGCGCAGGCCAAGGAGAGCGCTCACCGACATGTTGTTGTTGAACTTGATAGGCGTGAAAACAACATCCGCACCAAAAAATAGAAAGCTGCGTGCGACCTCGTCCGCCGGCACGTATGCGCGACCGTCTGCATCGACCAATTTGAGAGAATTGACTGTAATCATCTCGAGACCGGCATTAGGACGGATGCCCAACGAGAACGCGGAGGCCGAAGTCGGAATGTAACACGCGCTGAAAAGCGCCAGCGCAACACTCTTTCTATGAAAGGTAAAATTCATGAAACCCCTCGCCAAACTCAGTTAGGAGGGGTATCGACACGTTTTTCCGGAACTTTTGTTTTTTTCTAGTTGCTGGCGTCAAGGTTTCGCAGCGACACTCGCGTGTCCGCCGATATACACAAAATCCTTGCCTTTCAGACCACAGTCATCCGATGAGCCACCTGCAACATTGACCTCGAGAGCTTCACCGGTCACGTACTGGTTCACTCCCATGCTACTGAACTCAGTGACCTTGAGAGGTTGACCCTTCACTTCGACCACCGACCCAGCACCCACAAAACAGTTCTTAACAACGGAGTTGTCTGCAATGCCAACGAACGAATCCTTGCTGAAAGTCACCACATAAACCTTGGTGGTTTGTCCACGGTTAAGTGTTTTCTCAATTCCAGCAACAGCATCAGCACCATGCTTATCAATCGCATCGGTGATCACTTTGATGGCATCTGCCTTTTGCTGATCAGGATCGGGCTTTGCAGGCGCCGCCGGAGCAGCTGGTGCAACTGGTGCAACTGGTGCCACCGGTGCACCTGGACGCTCTCCAGCACCATCTCCGGGTTCAACTCGGACTGATTCGGGGGGAGATTTGTCCCCCGGAGCAACGGGTTCAGGCTCGGAGGGCGCAGCTCCAGCATCTGCTTCAGCTTGAACCGACTGAGTGCGCAAGCACTCACCTTTCCACACGGGCTTGTCTGCATTCGTGCCGCAAATCGAAGCTGCATCTACTGCAGAGCGTCGAACTGGCTCCTGGGTGCATGCTGCGAAGACACTGCCCAGAACGATGACCGAGAGCATGGAAGAATTCATTGCGCTCACCTTGACGTTCTTATGAAAAACATGACGCATCATTGTTCACACCTCAACGGCAAGCTGAAACAGCTGGTGAAACTGAAAAATGTTGGGCGAAAAGATATCCAGAGGTCAGGTCACAACCAGATAATTTTACCCCCGTCGCTTTGAGCTCCTTTTCAGAATAAACACAGATATTCGTGGCGGAAAGAGGCCCGGAGATCACGCAATAGTCTAAGCCGACCTTCAAACCGGCCATTGTTGACGTCACGTCAATTGCTGCTCGCGCCTTCAGATAAGTTGGCTGCAAGTTCTTTGCCTGAAATCCAGATGCCGGTTGCGTATTCGATGCCGCTGGCGACTGACCAGCCGAAGATGCACCGCTCGAAGATGCAGCCGCCGCTGTCGGCAAGCACACCTTGTTCGATTCGATCTCTGCTTGGCTCACACTTGCCTTTTTGTCGCCAGAGCTTGAAGCACACGTCACAAGAAAATAGCCCGGCTTGGAAGAGTCGGGAACGAGCTCTTTAATGACAAGAAACCCCTCTGGCTTCAGCGCGCCTGAGAGACTCGACGCTATTGAGTCCGAGGAATTACGGCAACCCATCATAAGCAATGCGAATGAAATCGTACTCAGGACACGAACCATCGTTGCTTCACTCCATCCATTGGGTTCTGTGCAAAACTACAAAAGTCGTTTCGGAATCACACCGAGATTTCTTAATACAAAGGTAAATGTTATTTCGATTTCGATTATTTATGAGCATCCTTGGTGCTTAGGAAGCTGATCGCTCTGAGTCCATCAACACGTCGTGCCGGAGTGTCTTTTCAAACAGCCGACGCTTGATGCTTTCCCGCACTGCCTCGTCGGAAGCCTCGGCAAGTCGCTCTGAGAGCTGAAGGATTTCCTTTTTAAGCTGCAGGACAGTGGGCAGAAAACCCGCATTTTTGAGAATCTTTTGCGAAAGCCTGAGGTGAAGTGGGACAAACTGACCATCATCCAATTCGAGGGGCTGGCCACTGAGGCTCAAGTTATCTAACTCACCATTTTCGATGGCCTCTCGAATCTTGTTTTCTGCTATTATTTCAAAGGCATTCATAAACAAGATACTCCCACGGATGACAAACCAGCCTTTCCATTGAGAAATATCGGAAAAAAGTCTGAAATTCGTGAGCGCGTTCGATTGGGTCTAGCTTGCTACAGAGGGATGTGTTGTGTTCCGGTCAAAGATTCACCACAATCAGCGAACATCAATTCACCAACGTGCAACCGAAGCCACAGGCAGTAAGGAATCCTGGCAATGAGCCCTACACTGGCACAAACAACGCCAGCAATGCACGCAAAACAGGCCTGTGCCTTCGTTTTGCACGGCCTCAACACCAACCCCGAACGGATGGGAGAACTGGCAGCTCTCATTGAGCAGCAGAAATTCCAAACGACCGTGGGTCAACTTGCAGGCCACACAAATACAGCCGCAGACGACAAGAGCATCTCGGCCATCCACTGGAAGAGTGAATTCATTGAGCAATGGAACCGCGCGACTGAAAAATGCAGAGGTAAAAATGATGAACGTCTCTTTGTTGGATACTCACTTGGTGCACTAGCTGGTATGAACGTCTTTGACTCACAGACTCAACTCCCACTTCCCACACAAATGATTCTCCTCTCACCTGCATTGAGTTTTCGATATAAAGTCCTCGTGATTCGAAGCATCGCATGGCTGCCCTTTGGAAGTTTGCCAAGTCTGAACCATCCTGACTATCGGGCACGCAACACCACTCCACTGAAATCCTATAATTCTCTGTTTGACCTTCACGATGAATGGAGAACAGCCTCCTGGAACACAACGGCATCGATACCGACAACTGTTGTACTTTCGGAGAAAGATGAACTTGTCGACAGTCAGACTCTTGCCAAGACGATTGTGAATAAATCATTGAGTCTGTGGAAAGTTCTTTGGCTAAGCAATGATGACGCCACGTTAACTCCACGTTACTATCATCTGATGATAGACCAAAGAAGCATGGGCACTGTTGCCTGGAATATCCTGAAAGATTCACTTGAAAAATCAATCTCTCTTAGCCCACAGGAAAACCCACAGAATGGAAGATAGAAAGCACACCGCTGTCGTGCTGTCTCGGGTCATGTCCTGCGGTGTCTCTTGGCTTATCGCCTCTGTGTTTCAAGTCTTCGCATTCGCACAACGCGGACAAGACATCCCTTACCGGACTGATGAGCTCGGCGAAACTGACACCGCGTCGTCGGGTATTCCAGGAGTCTTCGATACCGAACTTTCTCGTACCGGCGAAATCATAGGTGAGTTTCCCTCCTTTGCACTCGACTATGGCATCAACGACCGCTGGACTATCGGCACAAATGCGATCTCAACCGTCCTCGGGCTTTCGGATTTAATGCAAACCAAACTCAACAGCGGAGTGCCATATTTCTTCCTCAAAAGCCGGCACGCAGTTTTCGCGGACTCTGGATGGAAAGGTACGCTCACGGGTTATTTCCTTGCTGTGAACAGTCTGGAACCTACGGGAGAGCAAAAAACCCTCAAGCGCAATCGTATTCTTGCTGGCACCATCAACATCAGTAAACACTCAGGCCGGAATGTATTCGGCCTCTCTTCTGCCTTTCTGCACCAGGCAAGCAATCGGGGTGACCTGGGCATGATCGAGCAAGAGCACGAACGAAGTATTGCACTTGCGTTCACGCCTTTGTGGAAGATCAAAATCTCTCACAAATTCGATGCCATCAGCACATTGACTATCTGCCCATACGCTCGCTTCATTTCATCGAACCCGGGTATACGCAAAGACGCCACCTCTGGATGCCTCGGAGAAAACGCTTTGAATACAGTCTGGCGCACGCTCGTCAACTGGCGTTCATCACCCTCCTGGTTATTCACGCTCGGAGCTTTCGCAAATCCAAACGAGCCTCAACAAATCTTTCCCTATTTTGGCCTCAATACTGCTTGGCAATTGTTGGATTCAACTCCGACAGCAGACAAAGCTACGGAGGCTTCAGAATGACATCCAACAATTGGTTCGCAGTAGGCCTGGCCTCACTCACATGTTCGATAGCAGGTGGCTGTGCCATGGACAGCAGTTCGGCACCGAAGCCCTACAAAGCCGAGGTGATTGATCATCTGCCCCCGACAACAGAGCGTGGAGAGCAATGGTTGGTCGCGCCACGGAACCTTTCGCTGCTCGAAGATATCGATACGCTCCAAAGTAATTTTTTCTCGGTAAATCTTGGAGGAGTAATCAAAATAAGCTCCAATTTTGGTTCTCTCGTCAGCGCTGAACTCGACTCAACCTCGAATCGTGGTCGATTACGATATACAGTCAAGAATGGCGTGATTATTCCGCGAGACACCTCGTCACTACTCGCTTTATCGAGCTTCTATGCCTTTGAGAGAACGATAAACGCGCTGAAAGCATCAACCGGACTAGAGCCACAATCACTCAAAGAGAAAATAAACGGCCCATTCAATCTTTATTTTGAACCAACAATTCTAGAAAAAGATGGAGCCCACAAGTCGTTTTACACAATCAAATTTAATGCCGCTTTCAATTCAGAAAACAATCAGTTTTATTTATTTAGACGCTCGGAAATTGAATCAATTCCGTTCTCAGCCAACATCAAAGTCATCTCCCATGAATTTGGACACGCACTGTTTAAAACCTCTTTCAATCAGAACACTGTGGAAAACTGCACGCTGCCAAATGAGGCCGAACTCCAAACAAGACGCGAGGATAAGTTTTTTCGTGGGCGCTGGAGTCTTGAATATGCAATTTCTGGACTGAATGAGGGGTTTGCCGATTTCCACAGTTACGTAGTGACCTCGTCGGCAGATATCTTTGCTGAGCTAAACCCCGCGATAGCAAATAACAGTAGGGCATTGAACGGAATAAAATTCAACTTCTCCCAGCTCGGAAATGACAGTGCGTGTGCAGGCCGTTTTTACTGCATTGGAACACTGTTTGCTCGATCACTTTACAACGTTGCCAAACGGTACTCGAACAACCGAGCCGAACTGATGGGCTTCAGCCGCCGCGTTTATGCAGCTCTTGAGAAGACTGCCGAGAACATGCGCAAATCACCCGCGGTTGATATCATTCCATTCGCAAATCAGGAGGCGCTGATGTGTAAGCGCCGCGATAGGCCGGTGCTCACCTATGATGGCGCTCTGACCAGCAGCTTCCTTGCAGCATTCCTCCAATCCTTTACAGCCGGAGAAGAGAAGAAATTGTTGTGTGAGAATTTCACGGAGCTGTTTGGTACCACCGGTTTCGCCCAAAAAGTGAGGGTGGTCTGTGAGCCCTGAGGGATTGATAAAGCTCATTGGGCTGGGTGCATCCATTTCAGTTGCAGAGCGCAATGACGCAAGCAACATCACAACGCGCCTGCACCAAGCAGAGCTGGTTGCTCAGGGCTACATCAGTCTCGATCGCACCCCTTGGTTTCTTCGCCCAGGATTCCGACTTGGATTTGAGTACATACCCTATCCGGATGACCCCAAGGCGTTAAGCATCGATGAGAAAACATGGAGCGGCACCTTTGAATTAGGCATTCTTTATGAGGGTTTTTTGATTCCGTCACTCAGTTGGCAAAGCTCGCTCGTGATGCGCAACCTTGGGCTGACAACCAGCAGCAGTATTGCGCCAGATTCATCGGCCTTGCCTGCAACCGAATGGTTGAATTCTCAGGCTCTGGCCTGGGGGCTTGGCATCCCGGTAGCATCGGGGCAGCTACTGATTGAACCTTTTTACAGGCTGACCTGGATCGAGGGCGACGAGCGCCGAACCGGACAATGGGGCATGGATGCGACCTGGGCGCTCGGATGGGCAGAGAAATCGCCCGGAAACATCCCAAAATAACGCGTTTAGTTGCAAGTTAATGCAGCATTCACGGTGCCTTGCCAAAGCTTCGACGGAAAACAATTGCAAGCTCTGATTTTTGCTTGTTACGCTCGACACGGCCACTTTAGGTGAGCCGAGTTGAGGAGATAAGAAATTATGACCGCTGCTCATGTTCAAACTGAATCTCGCATTGCCGACCTGCCAGGTCAGGCTCTCGGACGCACGGTTGCGGATCTTCAAACAACTCGTCCAGGTCCAGGATTGTGGCGTTACTTCAGCTCAATGGCGATTCTTTTTGCATCACTCGCAGTAGCATATCAGCACGGGCTCGACAGCCTGCTCTTTTACCTTGCCGCCATGATTGCAGGAATCTTTTTTGCTGCTGCGGCGGTCACCACACACGATGCCATTCACCATACCCTCACAGGAATCGGCTGGTTTGACGAAATCTCAGCGCGCGTAGCGACCTGGGGCGTTCTATGGCCTCATGGAATTTACTCTGAGCTACACAAGCTGCATCACAAGATGAATGGAATTGATGAGCGCGACCCGGAGCGCGTGACCTACACGCAGCAAGAGTACGAACAGGCTGGCGCTCTCAAGCGCTTTAGAATCCGACACCAATTGCTTATCGCAGTTTTTTTGGGCGGTGGAATTGGCATGATCATGGAACATCTGAGCCGCGCTTCAGGATTCATGAAACAGTCAAAGGGGCTCCGCCGGCAATTGGTGATCGACGTCGTGGGTATCGTTGCAATCAACGGGACATTGTACGCACTGGCTGCAGCGCAGGGTCAGCTTGCAAAAGCTCTCATCCTGTATCTTATCGTTGAACGCGTCGGTGGTGGACTGTTGCAACTCAGAGCTCACGTCGAGCACTATGGCATCGCAGGAAAAAGAGCGAACTACTTTTCAACCCAAATTCATGCTTGCCGCAACATCGAGACCAACACTGCGATGAGCTGGTTGTTCAACGGCCTCAATTTTCATTCGATTCATCACGCATTCCCCAAAGTTCCCTTTTATCACCTTGAGGAAGCACACAACCGCATGACAAATTTGCTAGACAACGAAAACGCTCAGCCGATGCCACAGTCCAAAGGGTATATCAGAACCTTCGTTGGACTCACGCGTGAGTTGAAACTTATCAACACCAGCCAATATCAGTGAGCCCATCCGAGGCTCACCGAGTTTCGATATATGTTCGAACAGGTTTGCGAGCCACTGGCATATACGGAAAGCGGCAGTAGGGAGTCTTGTGCTGACCCAGGTGATCGGGAACACACTGACGCTCTTCGACGCTCAGCCGACTATCCATGTCGGGAACAATGAGTGATTTAGACTCGCATACCCAATGGCTATTCCAGCTACCGATCTTCAAAATTGCGCCCAAGCCGAGAACTCGATCGTGCGTGTTCAGTTGACAAATGCCTACACGAGTCGGGTCTGTCTCAGGAAACACAATCAGGGTGGGCGTGCAGTAAATCGCATCTGGGAAGACCTCGGTACATTGCGATTTGAGCGCAGCAGGAATCTGTAACGGTGCATGCGGCGCTTTCTGTAACAACCAATTTATTACCCCATAAACGTCAGAGCGTAGGCCCTCGTAGCGCCAATCAAACTCCGTCACCACGCAACGTGCCGCAACCTGCTGCTCGTGTTCGAAAGGACTCCGATAGGTCGCCTCAACATGAGCACAGACGAGTGTAGGGCTATTGTCCCAGGAATCGCGACCTGCATAAACCAACAACCCCCGCCCATTCTCGCCCCGGTGTTCGCAGCGTATGAGCCTCTGGTCGCCAGCACTGCACAACGCAGTTCCATCCCAAATCGCGTCGGCGGACTTATCAGACAACGCAGGAGCGTCCTCGAAACCCATTTTTCCGGTTAACTGTTCAGCACAACGCGCCTGAAAAAAAGTCTGAGCTCTTTTGCGCCAACGGACTGATTCCGTGCTCTGCACCTCCGTGAGCGACCTCAGAGCAAGGCAGTCCTCGGACATCAAAGATTCACCCTGCGAATTCTCGGAAGCCCGCAGAAAAAGATCGAGATACTCTGCCGGTTTGCTCCCGGCCTGAACAGACGAAACCCAGTGCAGCTGACTCAAAACACCGATCGACATCAACCATGCAAGAGAGACAAAATTCATGATGGGAGCCTCCTTTTAGAGAATCATGCCCACCATTCACTCATCCAAAGCTAAATTCAAAAAAAAATTTTTGGACGCAGGAAAGAATTCATCCCAGCGTCCAATCACAAGAGATTTAGCGCATCTGTTTTTACTGGGGTCTCGCTTCTGCAACCGAACGACGCGACGCACGTGACTTCTTGGCCGGCGTGCCCGACTCCAAAGAAAAAATTTCATCTAACCGGGTTGAGGCAGGAGTCTGCGACGAAGAACGCACCCATCCAAAAAATGCCGCGGTGATTGTTAATGAAATCAAAATTGAAACAGCTCGAAAAAGCATCTCATCCCCCCTCGAAAAGACCGATGCCAGTCAGAGGAGTTCGTATCGGGAAATACCGGTGCTGCCAAGACTTTTTTGACTCTCTGGCCAGATGATTTCCGCTTCGCGTTGCAAATCGAACACCGAATCTTAGATGTATTTTTTTGCTATCTTTGCGTTTCTGCTTGTTCTTTTTCCTGAAATTGATTCCTCAGAATGGAGCAAACATCTTCCTCAGTCACCCCCTCGAAGTGAAGATAGAATTCTCCCACAGCTGCGAAATCGGGAGAAACCTCTAGACAAACAACCTCGTCGGCAAGATTATTGATGAGTTCAGAACCCTCCTGCGATGACACAGGAACAGCCACGACGATCTTTCGAGGTTCTTTCCGCCGCAACCACATGAGTGCAGCACGCATTGTCGCCCCCGTCGCGATACCATCATCAACCACAATCACGATCCTGTCTTTGAGATCATCATGGGCAAGAAACTGTCGCCACCGAAAATTTCTATAACGGAGAACCTCGAGACTTTTCTTAAACCAAGTTTTGAGCTGTTCCTGTGGAAACTGCAGAACACTGCGCTCAGGGTAGAAGTTGCCCTCGATGTCTGCAGCTCCCAATGCAAACTCAGGCGCCAGAGGTGAAGACACTTTTCGCACGGGGGCGAGGCCGATGCGACCACCCAGGCCTTTCGCAATGCATTCTGCCATGGGAACCGCACCCCGCGGTATCGCTAGCACCACCACACGCTGTCTGTCATAGTTTCTGAGCTTCTCAAGAAGAAGTCGGGCAGCCTGAATGCGATCGTTGAAGATCATGTGGCCTCCTGTCGACGCAGAGTATCGCCAGAATGAGCGTAATGGTTAGAACCAGGTCAGAAATCTGTGGGCAATAAAAGATTCCAAATTGCACTGAATGCAATGCTCCCTAAAATTAAAAAACCCACAGCTTGAGCTGCGGGCTTTTCTTTTGCAAAGTTCCAATTCCGATGCGTTTTAACGACAGAGGACGGCGTCGATCCGAGGACCTCCGGATCCTGGAGCAGAAGGCTTGAAATCGATGGGAACGGTGATCATCCCGATTTTCATCCGCATTTGCTTGGCGTCGACCTCTATATTTTCAACTCGACCAATCGAGGTTGTCACACCGTACATGCTGGTTTTAACGCCGTCGGACTTCACCCGAACCAAATCGCTCAGCCCAAATCCCGCCAAAAAATCAATGTCGAAATTCACATTCCCAAGCACGGGTATGTTGCTGATTTTTGTTGTGCACTTGAGTGGCTTGCTCATTTGCATTGAGATCAGGATGTCGGAGGAAGCGCCGCCCACCATAAAGGTTGTCGTATTTTCGATGATTTTGCGTGTCGTTTCATCGGCGGAACCTTCTGGAATAAACGATTGAATCCGCGCATATATGTTTCGGAGATTTCTGCCGTTGAGAAGAATATGCAGGTTTTTTCTCCAGTCGAACCCTGGTTCAAGCACAACGTTCGCAATCGAATTAAATGCAGCTGAAGGTGTCAGAGTCGGTGGCTGCTGAAATCCAGGGACTTGAAAAAATTGTACGGGAATATCCGTGATGCGCTCTCGGTCTGTGACCAAAGTCAATCGGCTGGGGCGTGAAAGATCGATATGCGTTACGGTTCTGAGCTGACCACCCACGGAGTCGGTGATCTGCAGACCCCGAATGGAAATGAGCTGCTTGTCCACAAACTTTGCGTAGACTGTTTGCGCACCAATCAGGCGCAGACTATTGAAGGTCGCCACAGCGTTGCTGGCTGAATTGCGCAGAACCAGAGTGTTGTCTTCTTTAGCGAGCATTTGCCATGGAATTTTGCTGACAAAAGACAGCGTCGAATTTGCACCAAAGGTGGAAAAGAGATCTTGAACCGTCTTGCGATCGAAATCTGCACGGCTCAATTTTATTGTGGTTAGACTTTCCATGAGCTCTGCAAAAACATCGACCCCTGCCTGCCATTGATCTGCAGGTATGCGGTCGTCGGGCTGTACTGAGCAGTTCTGAAGTTTGTATGCTCCACACCAGTTTTCAAAGCTGGCTACAGGAAGAGCATCAATGGCTCGAAGGTCTGTTTCAGATTCGGGTGATTGACGGCATGAGACGATTGCTGATGTTGCAGCCAAGCCTGCAAAGAGACTGAATGCAACAAAGGCATTGCGGAACTGTAATGATCTCATTCACCACTCCTTTTCATGTCTCGACCGCACCCATTCAACAGACAGCTCCAAACGCTCAGAGCAATTCGTTGGCCAGCAGCAGAAGATGCTCCATGCAATGCCAAAAATGACTCCAAGTTGCGGAGATCAAGAGCTATTCGTTGTTTGGTTAAACCTATCAGACAGGAAAGCACAGACTGCAGGGGGTGACTAGAGTTTTTTCACTGACCAATTTTTTTCCACTCAAAAAAAAAGAGAGCAACCTACAGTTGCTCTCTCAGTGCCTGCACCTGAAGTCATTCAAGGTGCAACAAACCAGCTCGTTTGCATTGTGCCGGGTGGGTTGATGTAGTCAGCAAAAACATTGGGCTCGACTTTGATGCGACGTGCTTGAGTTGTCAACGTCATCGCGCGACACGCACCTGCAGGTGAAAGATAGCTCGAGACCAAAACAGACTCCATCAGATTCGAAGTGAATGCATAATCCAGACCAGTGTTTTCAAATCTGTAGTAGAACTTCGAATTGAAACTAAAATGCATCAACGTGCTATTGATTGCTGTTGCCTGCTGTGAGGTGCAAGGATTCATATACGCTTGACCTGAGCAATTGTTGTTTACAAAGAGAGGCACAGCACAGCCGATCATATTGCCCGTGACCAATCCCAATTGCTGATTGCTTTCACTCACAGCGTCTCCACCCGGAAGTGCGAGAGAATTTGCAATCTGATAAATGGCAAATTTATCTTCATTGAGCGAGCGGACGTACAGCCCACTGGCCAGCGCGTTCGCAGTCTGTGACGGACCCGTGTATGGGAAAGTTACGAAACTGATCAACGCACCAAGCGGATTGTCTGCACTCTTGTAGACCTTCAAACCCGAAGACACCGCATTACAAGTGTACGACGTGTTGAGCACTTCTGCGGATTCCAACACACCATTGTTGGCCAACCCATTGCCGCGGCCGTCATCCACTCCTGATTCAAATTTTTGCCCACCGGCTGGACAATTTGATCCTGCGGGCTCGGGAGATGTCTTGACTAAAGCTGCCGCACCCGAAGCACCTGCCGGACCGCGCTCACCTGAAGGACCAGAAGGTCCTTGCGGCCCAATTGGACCTTCTGGTCCCTGGGGTCCTTCCGGACCCTTGTCCGGAGTAATTTTTCTTGCAGCCAGTGCAATTGCATCGGGATCGATACTCGTTGCAGATTCCCAACGATCGCGCACACAGTATCTAAAGCTGGCTTCTGAAATTACATATACAAGACGGCGGTTCTGCGATGCATCACAACGAGGTAAAGCTCGTTCATTATCGAATACGGCCTGTGTGGTTGGGGCACTCTGAGGTACGGCTTCACCATAACGAGACACATACTTCTTCGAAGATGAACCGAATTCACAACCGACCATGCCCAGGCAGGCAAGCAACGATGCGGCAAACCGCGTCGCATCTGCAGCGGCGACGAAAGACCTCCCTGGTCTATGCTGCTCAAATCTGCGTTTCACGACCTGTCCCTCCACATATCCGTGCCCTTCCCAACTGGACACGCACTGCAAAATATTCGTACCGGGGCAGCTCAAACTTGAGATTTTTTTTTTCAAACTTAACGAAATTAAAAAATATCCCAGGATTTCTGAATCTTATAAAAGAACAGCAAATAAAAAAATCCAAGAAATTTGGATATCTCAAGTTGTATTTCGAGGGGAAATTTAAAAAGGGAGGGGGATGGAGCCCATAGCCGGGCTTGAACCGGCGACCTCTTCCTTACCAAGGAAGTGCTCTACCACTGAGCTATATGGGCTTGACTCCAAGGAAAGACCCACTAGCAGGGTCGAACCGCGGAGTCAAGCCACGCCAGAAACAGGCGATAACCCAGGCTCACTCGTTGCACATGTAGCGCATTTGCATGTTGAGATCGCGCAAGAATTCCGCGTCGAAATTCTCGCGGACGAGACGCACTTCGTCTTGCGTCAGAGCGTTTGTGTAGTCGACGAAGCGACGAATATCGAGGTCAGCTTGGCGAATGATGCTCGAAGACTGACCCTGCTGCGGGGGGATGATTTTTCCCTTGGCCTGAGCCTGACCTTGCGAGATTGGAACGTCTTTGATTTTAACCTGAGCCTGACCTTGCGAGACTGGAAGGTCTTTGCCCTTCACCTGAGCCTGCGATGCAGGAGCACCCTCCGTCGGAGCGAGTAGGGTATCGACGTAACCACTTTCGAGAAGGTATGCGTAAGCCAAATCCTGGCTAATGAGCATGGTGTTGTTTACATCAGAACAGAAAATTCCCGCAGCAGGAATGCCCCACTGAGTGAACTGACCTTGGTAGGCCATGTGTGCCATTTCGAAAGGTGTAGGCAAAGCCTCATTCACATCTGTAGTTGTGCTTGCCTTAGCATTCGCAACTACAAGGCAGGCACATGCAAGAGTCAAAGATGCGCATATTCTTTGCAACATTCAGAACCTCCTTTTGATTGATGATCATGACCCGCGGACGCTGCCATCAAGATCTGAATGAACAACAATTGAAACACAATTTACAAATCTGACATCACGAAACGGATCGCACGGGCTGTAGCTCTTGTTCCTCTGCCTCCAAAGCTGCCGAGAGCGCATCGTGCATGTTTTTAACAAGAACAAACTGCATTTCTTTGCGGACATCATCAGGCACCTCAGAAAGATCTTGCTGATTACCTTCAGGAAGAATGACCCGACGTAGCCCCAGCCTGTGCGCTGCTAGAACCTTCTCTTTGATTCCACCCACAGGTAGAATCAGACCCGTCAGACTCATTTCCCCTGTCATGGCAGTATCACTGCGAACCACACGCTTTGTGAGCAAGGAAGCAAGTGCGGTTGCGATGGTCACACCAGCCGACGGACCATCCTTGGGCACCGCGCCCGCGGGAATATGAATGTGCAACCCTGCATGTTCAAAATGAGCGGGGTCAATTTGGAGCTGGTTGGACTGCGACCAAATATAACTCCGAGCAGCATGCGCGCTCTCGCGCATCACGTCACCCAGTTGCCCTGTGAGTTGAATATCCCGACCACCCTGCAAGAGAACGGCCTCAACATAAAGAACATCACCACCAAATTCAGTCCAGGCCAACGCAGCAGCAACACCTGGTGGGACGTCGTTGCGGAGGACATCTGAGGGAAACGGTGGCGCCCCGAGAAGACCCTCAATGTCAGCTGAATTGGGTTGAAAATTCAAAATCAAACCGCGCTCTAATCCAAGTGCAATCTTCCGAGCAACCCGACCAATCACACGCTCGAGCTGCCTGACGCCCGCCTCACGCGTGAAACGCCGAATGAGAAATTTCAAAGATTCATCGGTGAATTGGCACTGAAGCTGAGTCAGTCCGGTGGTGTTGAGCTGCCTTGGAATCAAATAATTCTGAGCTATATGAATCTTCTCATCATCGGTGTACCCCACCAAACGCACCAGCTCCATGCGATCCAAAAGCGGAGCTGGAATAGCATCTGCAGTATTCGCTGTAACGATAAAAAATACTTTGGACAGATCGAAAGGAACATCGAGATAGTTGTCGTGGAAAGAATAGTTCTGTGCCGGATCAAGAATCTCAAGCAATGCGGGGGCAGGATCTCCATGAAAATCTCGTCCGAGTTTGTCGACCTCATCAAGCATCAACAGCGGATTGCGTGCACCTGAGCGCCTTATGGCCTGAATGATACGACCAGGCATCGAGCCAATATAGGTGCGCCTATGTCCTCGCAATTCAGCTTCATCATGCAATCCACCCAAACTCATCCGCTCGAATTTTCGACCCAATGCTCGAGCGATTGACTCACCCAGAGATGTCTTACCAACGCCCGGAGGTCCAATCAAACAGAGAATCGGATCGCGCGCTGTGCGATTACGTTTCATCACCACCAGCTGTTCAAGGATACGAATCTTGACCTCTTTTAAGCCGTAGTGGTCATGGTCGAGTATCGTCTCAGCTCTCTTTAAATCAAGGTTATCCTTGGTAATAACACTCCAGGGGAGATCAGCAATAAGCTCAAGATGCGTTCGTAAAACCTGATAATCTGGCGCAGCAACATTGAGCTGCTCAAGACGTTCGAGTTCAGCGAGAGCCTCCTTCAAAACGGGCGCGGGCGGAGTTGATGCGAGAAGCTTTTCCTTCAACTGCTGCACTTCAATCTGAATTCCATCGTGACCACCTAGCTCTTGCTGAATGGCGCGCATCTGCTGCCGCAATAAATACTCCCTCTGCTCGCGAGACATTGCACTCGCCGCTTGCGTGCTAATTTTCTCACGCAGGTTGAGCACTTCAACCTCGTATCCAAGGCAATCAACCATGCGCCGGTAAAGTTCCTCTTGAGTGTTCGCCTCAAGAAGGCTCTGCTCCTTATTCACATCGAGACTCAACAATGAGGCGAGCAGATAGACCTGACCAAGCGGATCTTGAATCTGCTGAAGCAGTCTCATCAGGTTCCCTGTCCCTTTGAGATCGCTCAAGTCCTGAATTTTCTCGGTCAGATCGACGATTGAGCGCTGCAATGCATCAACCTCGGGAGTGTTACTGCGCAGAACTGGCGAATCGAAGGAGTCGGCTTCGAGATAGCGACCGTTGTTGACGACGTTGTTCACCCGCACCCGACGCAGCCCCTGAAGATTGATTTCAAGCGACGAATCGAGACGGGCAAATCGACGTACGAGTGCCAATGTACCGTACTCAAACAAGTCGATTCCTGAAGGGTCACTTGCCGAAGAATCCCTCTGTGTCACCGCAAGAATCCATTTCTCTTCTTTGGCAAGCGCGGCTTCAACAGAAGCAATGGAACTTGGTCGACTCACCGATGTTGGAACAATCAGATGGGGAAACAAAACAGCATTGCGAATGGGTAGGAGAGGCAGTCGTTGAAGGCTCTGGTTCTCATTCATGGGTCACCCCCAAGGTTCAACCGAATTCAGAGACTCTTCCGTCAGGGTTATAGAACAGAGAACAAGGGTCGCGAAAAAAATGAATTGACCCTTACGGTAATGAAACGGCCGTTGATCGTCGCCAGTTTCTATCACACTTAGAATGAAGCAGCAGAGTCTTTTTCACAGCAGCACGATTCACACTCTGAGAAAGGAATGGAAATGACCATCTACACGGAAATTGCATTTCGTGGCATGGAGCCTTCTGCAGCAATCGAGCAGCTGATTCACAAGCGCGTCAAAAAGCTCGAACTCATGTTCAGTCATGTTGCAGCGTGCCGCGTCGTCATCGAGGCACCCCACAAGCACCGTATCCGAGGGAACCTATTCCATGTACGCATTGACCTCTCGGCTCCCCAAAGTGAGCTTGTGTCAAGCAGAGACATTGGGATGAACATCGCTCATGAACAACTCCATGTGGCTTTGCGTGATGCATTTTCGGCTTTGCGCAACCAGCTTCTCAAGCACAAGCAGATACTTCGTGTGGACTATCATTTGCCTGACGCTCTGCCATTCGCGACCGTGAAGGTTATTTCCCATATCGATGACTATGGTATTCTCGAAACCAATGAATCACGAGAAATTTTTTTTCACCGCAACAGCGTTGTGGATGGCGAATTTGACAAGATTAGAGTGGGCGATGTCTTGCGCTTTGCCGAAGAGCTCGGCGAAAAAGGCCCGCAGGCAAGCAGCGTACACGTTACCGGGCGTCGCAGAAAAATCAGCAGCCCTGAAAAATTCTGGGAGGGCTCTCTCTAAAGAGCTCCCCATGAGGAAAGGACTATTAAAGAATGCAACGGGGATTGAAGCTGCTCTCTGAACTGGTGTTCTACAGAACATACCCTGTTTCATTGTCCACTGGCCGCCGAGAGACGCGTCACGAGACGATCGCCCGCGTTGAGGCAATGCATCTCGAGCGCTTTCCTCTAATCGCAGAAGACATCCGCGAGGCTTTCCGTTGGGTTTACTCAGGTCACGTGCGCCCGAGCATGCGCTCCTTTCAGTTTGCGGGTGAGCCCATTAGGCGCGAGAACATCCGCATGTTCAATTGTGCGGGGCAGGGGCTCGATAGCGTTCAGAAATTCTCCGACTTTCTTTACATCCTCATGTGTGGCACCGGACAGGGCTTTTCTGTTGAGAAACAATTCATCTCTCAGCTCCCGGTCGTTGGGCATGGCCATGAACAGACCTTTGTGATTGAGGACAGCAAGGAATCCTGGGCTGATAGTATTCGCGCTCTCTTTCTTAACCCACTCGTCGCGTTCAACTATGGTCTGGTGCGCGCACGGGGAACACCTCTTTCCACAGGAGGAACGGCGAGCGGGCCGGAACCCTTGCACCAAGCTCACGAGCGCATTCGCAACGTGTTGACGGGTGCCATTGGAAGGCGCCTGAGCGACGTCGAGTGTGCAGACGTCGTCTGCATGCTTGCTGATGCTGTGGTTGTAGGTGGAGTGCGCAGAGCTGCGTTGATCTGTCTGTTCGATTCAGACAGTGAGGCCATGCTCACCTTCAAGTCTGGAAACTGGTGGGAAAAGACCCCTTGGCGTGCACGCACTAATATCAGTGCGCGACTGTTACGCTCTGATCCTCATTTCACCGATAAGCTCAGTGGTATTCTCTCCGCATGCTTTGCGAGCCAAAGTGGCGAGCCGGGAGTCAGTCTGATGAATGACCCTCACTGGTTTTACAATCCGTGTCATGAGGTCGCTCTGAAGGCGTTTTGTAATTTGAGCTCTGTGAATGCGGCAGCGTGCCGAAACCAAATCGAGTTCCTCTCTTCCGTGCGAGCGGCAACACTGATTGGAGTGCTACAGAAGAACTACACGTCATTTCACTATATTTCACGGCAGTGGCAAACAGACTGCGAACAAGAAGGTCTTCTGGGAGTCAGCTTTACAGGACTTGCTCTGGCCTGGCCTCTGGTGACTCGACCAAACCTACTGGCCAAGGCGGCGCATCTCGCGCTCGAGACAGATGAAAAATTCTCCAGAAAACTGGGAATGCCTTGTGCGGCTCGAATTGGCACGATCAAACCCTCTGGCACAGAGTCGGCTGAGTTAGCGGTCACCTCGGGCATTCATGCCGCTCATGATGCCTTTTACATTCGGCGCGTGCGACTTGAACGAAATTCACTTATCGGTGAGCACCTGTGCTCCGTTGCAGAATTGGGAGATTCGGGAAGCAATCAATTCCTTGAGAAAGACCATGCACAGGATGGCGGTATTGTCGTGTCTTTTCCTGTGAGCCATGAAGGCGCAATCCTGCGTCCGCAGGAAAGTGCGCTACAACTTCTCGAGCGATGCAAATTCATGACACAAAATTGGATTATGCCGACACATCGAAGCGGACCTAATCCGCACAACGTTAGCGTCACGGTGACCTATAAGCCCAGTGAACATGGCGAGCTGTTGGATTGGATGCAACGGAACAAAAACAATTTTAGTGGCATTAGCCTCCTGCCAGACAACGGTGGCACATATCTTCAAGCACCCTTTGAAAAGATAAGCGAAAGCGAGTTCAAGAAACGCCTAGCGCAGCTGCCTCAAAACATCGATTTTTCGCGCTTGGGAACTCCTCCGGGCGCAGAAAAAGATGAACGTTTTATAGATTGGGCCTGCGGAGGGGATAGCTGCGAACCAAACTGAAAGGACTCTACTTCTGACACTTATATGTGCCGCCAAATTCCAATGCTCCCCCCATTAAAACAGTTTGCTCAAGCAGCTTCTCGCCCTGGATGCCCACTCCCAACGGAGGAACCTCAAAAAGTTGCACAGCAATCTGCGTCTGAAACGATTGCTCCGAGCCATCTCGTTCGAATCCTGATTCCTTTGGAATAGAAATTCCGGCAAATGTTTTCCGTGGCGCCTGTGCCGTGATGATCAGTCTGCGGTTCAAATAGGACGCCTTGAGTTCAAATCGCCCTGCGCACGCATCGACTTTGCTTTCGAAGAACGTACCAACATTCTGTGGTGTGAAGTCCTGTTTGAAGCGCTCGCTGCGGTATCCAATCAGCCACGCCTCGGGCTGCACACCCGCAATCTTCAGAGGCTTACCACCAGCCAGCGCAATAGTCCTTTTCTGCTCTGGATAATGTGCTTGCATCCAAATGTATGACTCAGGGAACGACACACCCCAGTTCTTCTCGATATGCGCATAGCCGGTTCCGGAAATTCTCTCGAACTTCTCGGGAATACTCGCATCAGGTAGGACAGCTTCGAACTTGACTCGGGAAGCCAGACTGTAAACAAACCAGTGCAACGGGAAAGCACGGAATAAGCTCAAAAGTCCCTGTGGGCCAAAACCACTGCTATTCCAGGGCACAGGCTCCGACCAATTCACCTTCAATTGCGCGCCACCCACACTCAGATCGAGCCCGGACTGGTTCATTTCGCCGAGGTTATCTGCAACCCACCGAAATGAAGCTGGAGAAGATGGGGCGGGGTCGCGCTTGACCGGATCCGCCGCATTCAAAAACATGTTGGTCTTTTCGGGGAAAGCCTCGAACGCACGCAACGGTGCTGCAACTTGTCCACTCTCGAGAAGTGCTGCGTAACCCCTCAAGCCGCGCTTTTCTGAGAGAGAACGATCCTCACCCGGGGGAAGATATGAACCAACAATCGCCCCAAGAGAACGGTCGGTTCCACTCACAGGAGTGATTCGAACATACCAGCCCTCAAACCACGGGCCACGCGCGGGAAGTCTGTGCGGATCCAGCAAGGAATCAACCTCGCTCGTTTCCTCACCGAAGTTTCGGCTCTTGCATGCGGGCAGGAAAACTCCCACGAGAAGAAGCGTGGGAAGGAGAGCGAAAAATGACTTGCGCATCAGAGTCATGTCAGGCCTCCTTGCATAAACAGACAAAGCATAACCAAGAGAATTCAACCCACACGTCTCGATGAACTCTCGCCGACTCCGATATCATTGACTTCAGGTTCACTCTCTTCGGATTTAACGACAAGTCTTGGTCTCATTTTCTGAGCCAGGCGATCCACGGCATCTGCCCGCGCCCGATCCGGAGACACATCAGACCCGCCACGCATGAAAACAGACGCAGCATCAGAAAAAGAGGAGGTCTGCTTTCTTCCGCGATGACGCACACGTTGCCCCTTAATTGTAGCCGCCATATCCTGAACGAGTTCATCAACCCTGTCGGTCTGTTCATGCAACTCATGAAGCCCGCGCTTGAGCTCACCATACATGGAATTTGCACGTGCTCCTGAACCCTCTGCGTGAAGCATCGATTCAAAAACGCTCCGCAGCGCCTCTTCTCGCGCAACCAGGGCTTCTTGAACCGCCTCAAGCGATTCAGCAATTTGAGAAAATTCCGTGGGGAATTGTCCCAAGGATGACCGAGCCTCAATCATCAGATTTTCACTGTCTGTGACGCTGCGACGGATAGAACCTGTGAGGGTGACAAGACGATTTTGAACCTTGCCCATTCCCTCGCTCACCTCACGGAAGATTGCGTCTGCCTGTTCCGAGATAACCTCAAGATCCTGACCCAGAGAAGCAATACCTTTGCCGTTCGAGCCGGCACGCGAGGCTTCAATCTGTGCATTCGTTCCTGCGAGCTGTGCTTTGAAAATGAACTCAGACAGCGCAGAAAATTTGTTGTTGAGCTCAGAAATTTCCTTCTCGAATCCGGAAAGTTGCTCAGCAGAAGTTCGCGCGAGTGTCATCTCAACGCCTACGCGTTGAACTGAATGCTCACTCACCGTCGCCTTTTCCTTCAATTCCCTCGAGCGGCGAACACTCTCAGACAATGTTTTTTCACACTCCTCTGTTTGTGCGTAGATAGACTTCACGGCCGATGAAAATCCACTCATTACAGCCTGACTGTCCGTGTTCGTGTTTGAGGCTTTGCCTACGATTCTATTGAGCCCGTCTCCGAGTTCGCTCAGGCGTGAACACTCGTCTTTAATTCGCAACGAATATTCCATAAACTCTCGGCTTATTACCCTGGCCGCGCCAAGCCCGAACAAACTGAAGGCAATCAACAGTGCCGAGAATCCAAAGAAGAACCAGCGCCGCTGCAAATTCATGTCTGCAAGCATTTCATCGCTCACGGTTGAAACAACAACAGACCAGCCCAACTGATCAAGGAACCTGCTGTCACGCAGTGGGTTGTAGCCCCAAATACGTTCCACCCGCCCCACACGGTCTATCTCGACGGCCGATCCGGCGCGGCCAGCAACAGCTTCCACGGCTGCCATCTGACCCTGCTGTGTCGCAAGATTCCAGCGCAGTACTTTCTCGGGGTTTCGCTTAAGCTCACTTCTCTCGGTCACCGTCTCACCAGAAACTTCGGCAACCAACCAACCCTCACGGTTGATCAGCATTGCCTGCCCAGACTTCAGACCGACCTGTTGGAACAACTCGTAAACACCACGCAACTCAGTCTCTATGAAACGCAAAGATGTACGAGCCGTGACAACACCCAGGATTTTACCATCGGGAAGAACAACCGCACGCGAGAAACTCATTCCATATTGGGTGCTGCCCAGTAGTGCTGACGAGAGAGGATCAACTTGAATATCCTCAACGACAGAGCCCGTCAGTCCCTTTGCCTTATCCTCTAAGTATTGACCGTTAACTGCTCTTTGAAACCATGGCGTATCAGCGAATGCACGACCTTCAAGATTCTTCTGCTCCGCGGGCCTGCCATCAAACGTCTTAGAGTTAGAAGCTACGAATTTTCCCTCTGCATCAACGAATAGAATTGCATCATAGGATTTGTAGTTCTCAACGTAGTTATTGAGGCTTTGTGTCATTGCCTCTTTGTTCTGCCCAACAAACACCGCATTTGCGGCAAATGCTTGAACGTCCATGTACCGTTCGCGAAAAACCGCTGAAATCGCTTGCGACGCCAAGACCGCCTTCGACTTGATGTCCTCACGTGCCAGTGCCTGTCGGCTCGAGAAGGACTGCCTCATTAAAAAGTAGGCGAACAAACCCATGCACACCAGTCCTGCCAGTGTGACAATGAGTAGCTTGCTCCGCAGTGATAATGCACGCCAGAACATGTTGCGTCCCCCTTCAGCCTGCCAAACGTTCTCTGCTCTCGGGCGCAAGTACGAGCGCGCCACAGAGAACATTCAGGTCAAGCAACGTCGCTAGTCCCTGTCTAAATTTACCGATTCCGACCATTCCTCCGGCAGCAATTTCTCCGGGCATTCCGGTCGGTGACTCAATTTCATTTTTATCGAGCTGACAGACTCCCTCAATTTGGTCGACGGCAACTCCCACAACACCGGCACTCGATTCAACAACCACAAGAGCTCGTGACGTCGAACGGCGCGCATTTTGCTTTTCGTCGGTAAACCACAGGCGAAGATCAATCACACTGACAATCTCTCCACGCAGATTCACAATCCCAAGAAAGTTCTTTTTCGTGTTGGGCACAGCTCGTGGCGTTTGGAAAGGAACAACCTCACGCACAGCATTCAAAACGGTGCCATAGAGCTCGCCCTGAAAGCGAAACAGCAGAAACTTCTCTGTTGCCTTGATTTCAGCAAGCTGAGAATGATTCATGCCACCTCCCGTTCTTGCCCGTTCCCAATGAAGGACGCAGCGATCTCGAGAATGTCGACAACCAAAACGGGCTCTCCAGTTCCCGAAATGAATGTTCCAGACAGGCCTTTGACTCCATCAAGGTGAGGCTGTGGTGGGGTCACAAGGGTGCGAATTGTTCGAACGATCTGCTCCACTCCCACCGCAATGGTGTCACGCCCAATACGCACAAGCAGCACATGTCCCTTTTCAATGGCTACCGTAGCCTGCACACGTCTGCGCACCGCAGTGGGTGTCTTCTCGAGCAGCTCTACAAGGGTCACAAAAGGAAAAAGCTTGCCGTTGAATTCAATCAACTGCTTGTCGCCGCGCAGGATATGAGTGCTAAAACTTCCGGGATCAATGACTTCTTCAAGCGCATGGCGCGCAATTGCATAGGGCTGCTCATTGCAATTCACCGTGACCAAATCAATGAGTCGGGGTGCCGCAGGAACAGTGATTTCAATCCGAGTTGAACGACCAACTGCAGAATGAACAGACAAGGTTGCCGAAAGTTCTCGCAGCATTGATCGCGCAGCATCAACAAAACTGCGGAGATTCTGTCCTCCTGGAGTTGAATCACCGTCGCCCTGTCCCCGTCCGTCATCCTCAAGAACAATTCTTACAACCGAGTTCTTCGCGTGAGCGCTGATGCGCAGAACACCCATAGGCAACTTTCCGCTCCTGACTCGCTCCTCGGGCGATTCGAAGCTGGTCTCGACCATCCAGCGGATGAGTTTCGAAACAGGTTCCCAAAGTGAACCCAAGCTTTCTTTGTCAATTAAAGTCGTCTGGCCATCGTAATCGACCTGGATTGCTGCTCCCTTGCACTGCGCTGACTCCACCGCAAACACAGCGAGTCGCTCAAACAACCCATCAATCGGAACCAGACGCAGGCTCACGGCCGCTTCACAAAGATCAGCAATCATGCGGCTGGTATTACCAATCATGCGCTTCAATTGGGGTGAGACAATATCCACTCTGGCCGCAGCAGTCTCAACGGAGCTCTGCTGCGTTGAAATCCGTGCAACCAGATCAATTAACTGCTGAATCCTTTCATCAGACTGCGCCAAAACTGCATTAGCGCCACTTTCGACCAGACTTTTCACCGCAGCATCGCGAGCGGCGGAGCGCGCCTGGTCATCTTCCTGGGTTTCACCTGACTCCAACGAAACCGACCTTGCATCAGCGAGTTTTCTCTCCTCGTCAAGAACCTCTTGCACCGAGGCCTTCTGCTGGCGAATCGAGTCATTCAATTCAGTGACATCTTCGCGGTACGCGGCATCTGCACGCAAACCGACAATCCAGCGCGACAAAACGTTGTGGGTCAACATCAGCGTCGCCGAGACATCTCCGGCAGAGATGCTTCCGGATCGCAACACGAGGCGAAGGTATTCATCGGTTGTATTTAATGTTTGTGCGAAATCCTCGAGACCAATGCCACGGCTTGCACGGCGCAAGCTCTGAATGGAACGTGAAACCCAGAGCAATGCTTCCCGCGCATCTCCATTATTCTCCAACGAGAAGCAAGCTTCATCCCACTGCCCCAAGAGGTCGGCAGCTTCGCTGAGAAAAATGTTGATGACCTCAGGGGTAATGTGCCCCAAAATTGTCACGTCGGCCTCCGTATGCAATCAGGCGATCTTTTGTCGGAGATTGGGGCGGAAATCTGAGCTCGCGCAGATGTCGGAGCTCTGACGCTCCATAATGCAAACGCACAGAAAGAATAAAAAAACAGAAATTTCTCAAGTTTCCTTTGAAAAGAGCCGAAGGGGGAGAATGTTTTTTTTAGCCGGAGGCTGCTATGCGCAATCTGAATGTGACGTACCAACTTACTCTTGTTGTTTTTGCGACCACATTCTCGGCCTGCGTCCCGGGACAATACGCAACCCTGCCAGGCACATCAGGTTCAACGTTAAAAAAGCAAGGCGCTCAAACATCCGGCGACCAGTCGTCAGCAGGTCAGGATGGCTCGGAAACGGGAAGTGGCTCGGGCAGCGGAGGCACAGCGAACGCCACTCCGTCACCCTCGCCAGGAACAGCGACACCCAAGCCCGGGCTCAGCTTCGCTCCTGGAGTTCCAGAGACCGATGCACTGCGCAAATGCCTGAACCTGTGGGGCACGACCCCATTTAAAGAGGTGAAGGCAAATCAGGTCAAAGTCATGGGCGAGATAGTGAGCGTTATCGGAGTCACGATCGGCAATCCGAAGGATCTCGAATCTACCCCTGAGCCGCGGCTCATTGTTCTACCACTGAGTGTGAACGTTGCCTCGAGCACAACCTTTGAACTGCTCAACCCGAACGGATGGTATTGCATCAAGGCTGCCGTTGGTGCCCGGAGTACCGTAAATATCAAACTTCACTGCAGTGCAAAAATTGCCCAGTCCGACCTGGGAATACGACTCGACACCAAGCCCACACCCGCTCCCGGCGGTGCACCCACACTTCCTGTCAACGTAGGAATCAATGACGGCCGCACTCCAGGTTCTCAGCTCGGAATCATGGTCGATTCCAGCGTTAACCTGACACGCGTAGACAGCGCCGGAAATGCCTGCCCGCCCTGAGTGTCGTAGAGATCTCTCAGCCGCGTCAGGAAGCTCGGTTGACGAGCAGCAGAAGTGATGAAAGCATGAAGGTCTTCCCAAAAGGAGGCCTTCATGTTTTTCAGTGCCATTCGATTTTTCATGCCAGTTATTGCATTCGCTTCAACATCAGCCACAACGCTTGCTTTTGCCGCCACCGCTCTCAAGGTGGGCGATGCTGCGCCTGAGGTTGAACTCAAAACAAACGAAGGTGCTCCCTTTTCACTTCAATCACGCAAAGGGAAAGGATGGACAATCCTGTATTTCTATCCCAAAGCAGGAACGCCCGGCTGCACAAAACAGGCCTGCGCCTTTCGTGATGCAGCTGATCAAATCAAGAAACAAAATGCCGAAGTTTTCGGGGTCAGCACCGACACCGTTGAGAAGCTCGCTGCGTTCCAAAAAGAACACAAATTAACCTTTACGCTGCTTTCTGATCCAGACGCGAAAGTCACGCAGGCGTTTGGGGTCAAGCTCCCGGTCGTAAAACTCGCAAAGCGATGGACGTTTGTAATAGATCCTGAATTGAAGATACGTCACGTCAACGACAAGGTCGACCCACTGCTCGACGCAAAGCAAGTGATTGAAACGCTGCAAACACTGCAAGGTAAAACCAGTTCAGATGACCTGAGTGAAAAAAAGAAAAAATAACGCAAAAATTATTTTTTCCAACGATCGTGCATCCAGAAATACTCCTGGGGATTCTGGATGACGAGAGACTCAACACAGCTGTTCATCTTCTTCGAATTTTCGAGCACAAATTGATCAAATTTCCAGTCGTCTTTCTCTAGAACAGCGAATTCATCATGAATGGTGATGATGTGGTGGTTCAATCCAGCCCGCCGAATGGTCACAGGAATGATCGCTGCTGCATACTGCTTCCACAAGTAAAACAGACCGGAGTTTGTCCAGGCGAGCTCACCGAAAAAGGGAATTAGCACTCCCTTTGAGCGTCGTTGGTCGACCATAAATCCGACAACTTGGTTTTGCTTCAAAGCATTTATGATACGAGCGGATCTCGAACGCAAACCGCCCTGCTCGTTAACAATCTCACTCATGCCGCTTTCGGCACGCTTGCGCTTGACCCAGGCGGCCATTTGTCCTTTGCCCACAGACTTCACTGGTGCATGAATGGGGCCGAATTCACGGGAAAATCCATAAGCCATCATTTCGAAATTGCCTGAGTGAATGACCATTGCATACGCTCCCCGTCCTCGATTCAAAACCTCTCGCATCCTCTCGGGATACTCGATTTCGATCGATTGCTTGGGAAAAATTCTGCGCGCCCCAAAGAACTCAAGACTCGTTAGAATGAAATTTGATAACGAATTACGACCCAAGCGGGCGAGGTCATGCGCGGCTGTCTGTGTTCCGAAAACACGCTGCAAATTGTGCATGACCAACTTCCGGCGCACACGGAGCACATCGAACGCGACGAAAGCGAGGACATGCGCAAACCACATACGCGCGCTCGCGCCAATACA
>VGHE01000012.1 GCA_016868315.1 Betaproteobacteria bacterium | reverse complement strand
CCAACACCACCGACTCCGCCTGCGGCGCCAAAGCCTCCTGCTCCGCCTGCGCCACCACCTGCGCCACCGGCTGCTCAAGCTGCACCAACACCACCGACTCCGCCTGCGGCGCCACCCGCTCCGCCTGCAGCACCAGCCGCTCCGCCTGCAGCACCACCCGCTCCGCCTGCAGCACCACCCGCTCCGCCTGCAGCACCACCCGCTCCGCCTGCAGCACCACCCGCTCCGCCTGCAGCACCAGCCACGCCACCTGCTGCGACACCGAGACCGCCAGCTCAGCCACCTGGCACGCCACCTCCGCCCGCAAAGCCCCAGGCCGAACAAGCACCCAAAACTGCACTCGCTGAGCCGGAAGCAAAATCTGCCATCAGCGAATCTGCCCCGAAATCTGCAATGGCAGAGCCACCAGCAAGCCGTATTGCAGCTGATGCCAGTCCAGTTGCAGCCCCAGCATCGGCAATCGCAGCCCCAGCAAAGGCGAATGCCGCGGACAAGTCACAGCTCGTCAGCACGCACCACTTCGAAGCTCCGCCTGCCTCGGCGGCACCGAAGGAGCTTGAACAGCTTTTGCACGGAAAAGACGAGCAAAATTATATTTTTGGTGTAAAGCGCGAATTCTTTTTTCTGTTTTTATTTATCATCTTCGCCTTTGTGGCTGGGTACTTTTTTGTCGGCAGCAAAACCACATACTAAGCCGCACTAAGCTAATATCGCGAAGATTTAATCCGAGTATTTCATATTTTACAATAAAACTGAGAATATTTTGCCTTCAGTTCCCACCCGAGACTCCGAAGAAAAGAGACGGATGATGTTCTCTCATTTGGAGATCTCACATGGTGTCAAGACGCTCACGGACGATGTCTGGACAACACAGCAACCGGAACAATGTGGCTCTCAGCGGTGCACAAAACCGACTGAAACGGCTTGCGTTGTACCGACGCTACATTGCTAAAATGGGCTACAAAGCAACCCTGTTCTCGGAGGTCAACAAACTGATCTTCGTTCAGGACTTTGAGGCTGCCAGCCGTCAGCTTGCTCAACTTGCAAGCCTGTTTTGGAATGATCCTGAAATTCACTTCAGACGAATCGAGGTTGCCTGCCGCACTGAAATTCTTTCGGAAATTATAGAGGAATACAGGCGCCTCCGGGCTCTTAATCCAGATCACTTCACGATCGAGGGTGCTTGGCTCTTGGCACAGATCCGCCATGAGGAGCTGATGACCGACGAAAGTTCGTCTGCAAAGGACGTTCGCGATTTATCGCTGGAAAGTGCACGTGCTCGCATAAAAGATGTGGTTGCGCTCGACGGCGATGCCGAGGCGTTCGCTGAGCGGCGCGGTGTCAACCGCGATGAAGCAACGCGACAACTGCTTTCACGCTGGGAATCAAACAGAAACTTGCCAGCGATTCCGTCTTCACGCGGATGGAGGGTTGAACGATCGCCCTCTTTCCCCGATGATCTTTTCCCTTCGGCCGTTCCAACTTTGCCAGATGCATCAGCCGACGTCGAAGAACTTCCGCTGACAGATGAGCAAGAGGAATCGCAAAGCATCAAAATTTCACAGGCAGTAAAGACACAGCATCCACTCCTCACAGATGCGCTCAAACTCAGAGACAAACAGCCCAACAGCTCGGCTGCATGGTTCGTTCTGGGTTGTGCATTGGAATTTACAGGCCATCTCCAAGAGGCTGTCGATGCCTGGACCCACGCCTGGCAATTAAACCCGAATTCTCTTGCAGTGCTGGCAACAATGGCCGAGCTGCAGCAGATTGGTGCCCTGCCGGATAATACCACTGATTATGCAGAAAAATTCGAACAGCTCGACAAATTTCTAGTGCATGGAACCTACGAAACACACATTCAGCTCTACCGCCATTTTCTGGAGAAGCGGGAAACAGCGCATGCCATTGCCGC
Organism: Betaproteobacteria bacterium; assembly: GCA_016868315.1. Lineage (GTDB taxonomy): Bacteria > Bdellovibrionota_B > Oligoflexia > Silvanigrellales > Silvanigrellaceae > RFOM01. Next base: position 79,932 of record VGHE01000012.1, on the reverse strand, counting down.
GCTCAGAACTCTGGCCGATTGGATGCAGCGCCAACGCGGAGAGGTTCCACCCGAGATCGAAATTCTCTGCCTCTTAGGCGCAATGAATGCATACAAACAAGATGCAAATTCATCCGCAGCCGAGGCTTGTCGTCGCGAAGCAGAGAATATTGCCATTGCATGTAAAAAAGCACCGAAGAGCTCTGCGCAAATCGCATTCATAGGCCAGATTGCAGAAGAGTATGGTCTTCCCAATCTCGCCCGGCTCTGCTTCTACTCAGTGCTGATTGCCAAAGACACACCGCTTGATTTAGCAAGCAAAACAGCAGCACATTGTGTGGCTCACTACGCATCACTTTCACTCAAAGAGTGCCTGAAAACCACGTATTTAAACCACTCCGGCAACGCCGAAATCCGTTTCTGCCAACTGCTGTGTGAACTTACCCTTTCTTCTGTAGCCATCCGCCCCTATATGGAAAGAAAGAATAAAATCAGAGATGCACTGAGCCGAAATCAAGCAGCAGTTGCGTTGCAGCTGATGCAAGAGGCTCTGCAGGAAACAAATGACGACGCAGAGGTCCACTTCTATATGAGTGAGATGCTCTCTCGTTTGGGTGTGATAGAACGCGCGAAGCATCACTTCTCGATGATGTATGAGCTCGACTCACTTAACGTTGAATCGGTGCTGCGTTACCTTAATTTCCTGATCAAAACCAAAGAATATTTTTCTGCCCAAGAGATTGCGCGCAAAACCAATGAAATACCCAACCTCACTCCACAGCAGCGGAGTGAGCTACACTGGGTGCGCGCGAGTGCTTTACTTGCCGTAGGTGAAACCGACGAAGCAAAGCAGGAAATTGATCGCGCGCTGAAGGCTAACCCATGGAACAGCCAGTATCTGATTGTGGCTCTGAAGTTGTCCATACCAAGCGCTATTAAGACCAACGAACCCAACTACGGTGACTGGACTGCGGCGGTTTTGGACGAACAACTTTCTGCGGCGCAACCCTCGTTCTCCGAAGATGTTCTCAATCAAATCCTCGAACATGGCCGCAGGGCACTCCAGGCAGGACTATCTGAGTATGCGTTCATCTTAGGTAAGATTTTGTTCATGCATCAGGAGAAAAACGAGAGTATCATCGAATACTTCAGTAAAGTTGGAGCCAGCTACCAGCCTCGTCTTGCGGCACAACAGACACTGCTGCTGCTGCAAACAGCAGATAAAAAGTGGACTTTCTCGCATTTGGCGATGTGCATTGCCCGTATGTACAGCCAGGCGATGGAGTGGCCGCTTGTGGATGAATGGCTCGACATTGCTGTCAAGGCTGGTGTGGAAGATCGGCTTGTGCGTTCCAAGCTTTTTGAACTCGAGGCTCTGAAGCTGGCACTGAATGGAACCAATTTCCGCAAAGCACAGAGTCTTCTTGAGGCAGCTCTGGATATTTACGACGGTTCGCAAAAAGTACCTTCAGACACTGGAGTTCTGCACGGATACCTGATTCTTGCCCAGGGAAATATCAAGGCCGGAATAGAAAAGATGCAGACCTGTATTGCAGAAGGTAGCTCAATTCAGAGTCTCTATTTCCTCATCAAAGGGCTTGAGCGTGCAGGGCGGCTTTCAGGGAGCGAAGGGGAAAATATCCTCAGGCTCTACAATCTGGCTCCGACGAACATGCTCGAACAAAAATTGATTGAGGAAATCTACTGCACCGTGGGAGCATACCGCGTCGGTACACCTGTCAATCTTGCCTGCTAACTCAAACCCGAGGTGTGGTGAAGTTGTTGCTTCTGTGCAATCATGAGGGCTCTCGAGGAGAGCCCCATGGCCTTGCGCAGACGTAACTCAGGACGCAACAACAACAACAACAAGCAGAGCATCGCCCAGCTGAAGAATATTAGAAGCCGGGTGAGTCTTGCACCTGAGTGGTGGACGGGTAAAACGCACATTCTCATCGACATGGATGGAACACTTATTGGCCAGCCCGGAGCCGCATTTCATAATCTTTTTGCAGTCTTTGCTTTTCTCAGGCTGAGCGCGCTCGCGTCCTACAAAGACCTCTACAAAGCCGTGAATAAAACCCTGCAGATTGTGCTTTCGAACCATCAGTACGCCAACAATGAAGATGCTTTTTTTGAAACTATGGCGCGCGAATTGAACGTGACCCGGCATAGACTCGAAAGATTTGCGGGGCGTTTCTTCGACTCCGACTACCCGTTCATCTGTCTTTTTCTGCACTCCGAGCCCCACGCTCGCAGACTACTCGATCTGCTGCACGCCACAGGACGGCATGTCACTTTGGCAACCAACGCAATTTTCGGGCGGCGCGAAATTGAACTGCGACTGAAAGCTTCAGATCTTTATCTGCACGACTTTGATCTCGTAACTTCATGGGATGTTATGAAGTCAACCAAACCACACACTGCCTTCTTCGAGGAAACGCTCCGCAAAATAGGCGGTGCGCCCGAATCAACAGTCATGATTGGCAACGATCCGTTTTATGACTTACCCGCGCACCAACTCGGCATCGACACCCTTCTGGTTGGAGCGCGACTCTCGGTTGGCGATATTGCCGACTCTCTCGAAGCGACCCTCCCAGCCTCTGAGCGTCTCTAAAACATTTGCTCCACCAAATTCGGCTCAGCCGCGATCACGCGTGCGCGCATTCAGATAGGGCTCGGCCACAAGCAAAGCGAGGGCAGCCAGCGCATGCTGAATTTGTCCCGAGCGCGCCATCATCAGTGCTTCTTCAATAGGCACCATCCGCACTTGGATTTGCTCGAACGGATCCACGTGATTGCGTGGTTTGGCCAGCGGTTGGCAGTCGAATGCAATAAAATAAGTGATGCGGTTGCCCTGAATGGCGGGATTTGGCGCAAAGCCTGGCAGAGAAAGTACCCGCTGAGAGGTCAATCCAGTCTCCTCCTCCAATTCGCGCAACGCTGCGAGAGTGAGGTCTTTTTCACCCGGATCAACCGCTCCTCCGGGGGTTTCGAGAGTGATTGTGTTGGTGCCAATCCGGTGCTGTTCAATGAGCACCACATGACCGTCCGCTGTGACCGGCACAACGTTGACCCACTGGGCGCACTGTATTGTGTACATTGGCTGTTTGTGCTGCCCATCCAGGCTACGCGCCTCACGAGCCTCGACTTTGAAGATTGGACAACGGTAAGTTTCCTGCGGTTCGCCCAGCTCAAATTTGCGTAGCTCGCTCTGTTTCGGACTTGTCATGGCCATTCTCCCTCGGCATCACACCCCCACTCTTTTGCCAGCTCGGGTTTGAGAATGCTATGTAAGGGGCGTTGATTTTGGCAATCCCCTTAATGGAGGCCTTCATGGCTCTAATCTCTCTTCGCCAACTCCTCGATCACGCTGCTGAGAACACCTACGGCGTTGCAGCCTTCAATGTGAATAACCTCGAACAAATTCAGGCCATCATGGAAGCGGCCAAGGAAACCAATAGCCCGGTGATTATCCAGGCTAGCCGCGGAGCACGCTCGTACACCAACGACGTCTTTTTGCGTCACCTGATGTTTGCTGCCGTTGAGCTTTACCCTGAAATTCCAATCTGCGTACACCAAGATCACGGCAATTCCATGTCCACTTGTCTCTCCGCAGTCCGCAATGGTTTCACAAGCGTGATGATGGATGGCTCGCTTATGGAAGATGGAAAGACACCTGCGTCATACGAATACAATGCGAGAATCACCCGCGACGTGGTCAAATGCGCACACGCTATGGGTGTGAGTGTTGAGGGCGAACTTGGCTGCCTTGGATCGCTCGAAACTGGCGAAGGTGAAAAAGAAGACGGCCATGGATTTGAAGGAAAACTTTCACACGATCAGCTGCTCACCGACCCCGATGAAGCTGCCCGCTTCGTGGAAGAGACCAAGGTCGATGCGCTGGCCATTGCGATTGGCACGAGCCACGGCGCCTACAAGTTTACGCGCAAACCTGATGGCAACATCTTGAACATCGAACGCATTAAAGCGATCCACAAAAAATGCCCAAACACGCACCTCGTTATGCATGGCTCGAGCTCTGTGCCTCAGGATCTCCAAGAAGAGTTCCGCAAGTATGGTGGCGAAATGAAAACCACCTGGGGCGTTCCTGTGTCCGAAATCCAGGAAGGAATCCGCAACGGCGTGCGTAAAATCAACGTCGACACCGACAACCGCCTTGCTATGACGGTAGCTATTCGCAAAATCTTCAAGGAAAATCCTGGCGAATTCGATGTCCGCAAATACATGGCACCGGCCCGTGCTGCGATGCAAAAGATTGTAGCCGAGCGCATGGTTCAATTCGGACAAGCAGGCCAAGCCAGCAAGCTCAAGCCTTTGAGCCTCGAAGTCATGGCCAAGCGGTACTTCTGAGATACTCGCGCACACCTGAAATCATGTCGAGCATGTCACGTACGACATGCGCCGGGCCAGCCACAATGTTTGCGTCACGCAAAATATCGAACGGCTGGCCTTCGTAATTCACGACAAGACCACCAGCCTCCTCGACGAGCAGAGCCCCTGCCGCCATATCCCAAGGAGACAGCCTGGACTCAAAGAAACCGTTGAACACTCCACGTGCGGTCAGCGACAAATCCAATGCAGCAGCACCATTGATTCGCATTCCCAAAATACGATTTTGCATTCTTTCAATACATTCAATCACGCCCCGCAGTGCCTCGCCCTTGCTGGAGCTGAATCCAGTCGCCAAACTCCAGCGCCGTGGATCTGTGCCAGCAGCGACTTTCATGGGAACACCGTTGACGGTTGCGCCTTGGCCTCGCCCAGCCGAATAAAGATCGCCTGTTCCTGGATGGAAGATCGCCACCCGCTCGGGACGGAAGCGCCCGGATTCAACAACTCCACAGGCCACCGAAATGCAGTAATAGATGTTGCCCTTTGAGAAATTGGTCGTGCCATCGATAGGGTCGATAATCCAAACCACCTGACCGTCGGCAACAGCCTCGCTCCAGCCCGTCTCCTCACCAAGAAACACGTGACCCGGAAAATGCTGAGCAATTTCATTCTTGAGAAGTGTCTCGGAGGCTAAGTCTGCTTCAGTGACCAACCCCAGATCGCCTGATTTTTCATCAACGCGCAGCTGCTGGCTTCGGAAGAAGCGCAAAGTCAGCTCTCCTGCAGTTCTAGCAAGTTGCCCGACAAATTCGGTGGTGGGCAACTGCCGATGGGCATTGTTCTGGGTCTGTGTCATTTCTCGTCTCCCCTTCGAATTGCTGCAAAACCTTCAGTTTATCGACCCATCCATGATAGGGTCGGAACAGAGGTCAGGTCTATACCCTGAGGAAAGGTCAACCATGGATTCCACCACCTTCATCATAAGCTCCCTTGTGGTGCTCATCAGCGCCGGCCTCGGCACGCTCCTGGCACGCCGCATGGTGTTGAGGAATCAAGACGTCGTTCAAGGGCTTGGCGAGTCGGCTGATCAGGTCATCCGCAATGCCAAGCAGAGACGCGACGCTATTCTCGACGAAGCACTCAAGGCCGCTCGCGAGGAGCTCGAAGCTGATGCACAACGCCTCGAGGAAGAGCGTTCATTGGTCAAAAGTCTAAACGAAGATTTTGAACGGGAACTCAATCAGCGCCAGAGTAAAATCGACAAAAAATGGAATGAACTGCAGAACACTGAGATTCAACTTCAAGATCGTCTGCACAAAAGCCATGAACTACCACCGGAGCTTTTAAACCTGGCCGAGCAAAAGACCGGAGTTGAAAAGTCGCTGCTCGAAAGCTTGGTCGTGAAGACTTCAGCGCAGCGAGATGAGATCGAGTCTGGAATTCGTGAAGAGGTTTTGAATGCTGAGAAGCTCGGGATCTCAAAATGGATGCTCGACAATCAGGAACGCCTTAAGGCTGAAGCCCAACGTGGCGCGCGTGATGTTCTCCAAAACATCTATAACCGTTACAACCCACGTTTTGTTTGGCCGAAAACGAGTTTTAGCGTCGAAGCACCATCAAAAGATCTTGTCGTGAGACACTTTGGCGAAGAGTCGCCGATTGTGAAGTTGCTTCTCGATGGCACGGATACGGCTTTGGATGTTGGGCTTGATCCGCAATCAAGCGAAGCTCCCACGCTGAAAATATCGGGCGGAGCTGGCGTCGACAAAGAAGTCATTCGCCTCACCCTTGAAGAGATTTTCGGACGCAACCAATTTAATCCTGACCGAGTTCGACAGATTCTTCAAAAACATCGTCAGGCGCTCGATCAACAGGTTCTCCGCATGGGTCAGGATGCAGTCAAAATTCTTGGGCTCGACCCGATGCATCCTGAAATTCTCAAGCTGATTGGCTCACTCAATTACCGCACCAGCCACCGCCAGAATCAATACTTCCACTCTCTTGAGGTGGCGCGACTCGCAGGAATGCTCGCCGACGAGGTGGGTGTGGACGCCAAACTCGCCAAGCGCTCGGGCATTTTGCACGATATTGGCAAGGTGCTCGATTACAAGATCGAAGGCAGTCACGCAGTTATCAGTGGCGACTACGCAACCCGATTCGGTGAAGCAGAGATTGTCGTCGATACTGTGCTTTCGCATCACGACGACAAAGTCGTGGAAACCCCTCACGCCTATATTCTTAAAGCTGCCGATGCCATGTCGGGCGCTCGTCCTGGAGCTCGTGTTGACATGGAAGAAGGATTCCAAAAACGCATTGAAGGAATTGCTGAAGTCATCAACAGCTTCCAGGGTCAGGGTGTCACTGGCTCAGCCATCATGCATGCTGGGCGCGAAGTTCACGTGTTTGTAGATAATCGCCGCATCAAGGAAAAGGACATTGACCCACTTGCGCAGAACATCTGTCGCAAGCTCGAGAGCGATGTGCAATTCCCTGGACAAATCAAAGTGACCGTAGTGCGCAGAATTGAGATTTCAGAAGTCGCGTGAACAGCGAATGAAATTTTGAAGGCAGATCGAACATTCTTAGCAATAAAAAACCGCGCTGGTGGAGCATCTCCCCAGCGCGGTTTCAGATTTCATCGTTCAAATGTTTGCAATCGCCTTAAAGCGAAATTCCAATGACCGCGCGGATCGCCGAGTAATCGTACTTGACCTCTTCATCATTGCCTTCGTACTTGGAATTGCCGCTGCCCAAGTTGTACTCAACGCCTGCACGCAGGAGTGGAAAGGGAGTGATAAGAGCTCTCAACGTTCCACCCAAATCAGAACCTGACTTGGTTTTGAGGGTTGATGTTTTACCGAGCGCTTCAACTTTTACCTCACCACCCATTGCTGTGGCGTAATTGAGCTCACCCTGGAATGTAACCAGCGGAACCATGCCAAAATGCACACCAGCATTTAGACCAAGTGCAGATTTATTGATCGTTTCCTTCGCAACGCTGTTCAAAATTGTTGTGTCGCGCGTATAGGTTCCCGTCAGAAATTCAGGACCTGCGTAGATGGAAAGGCCAGGAACAGGTGAGAGGACATCCACATTTGCCGCAAGCTTAGCATCGAGTCCTGAAGGTTTCTTTTTGTCGGTATCGTCTTTCTTAGAAAGCTCACCGAGTCCGACTCCGGCATAAACACGAATGTCTGCCTGGGCTGAGTTGAGTGTCAAACCAGCAGAGACTCCAACGAGTCCAAGCAAGCCAAGATGAAAATAGTGCTTCTGCATGAATAACCTCCCTGTTATTTCAGACGCAATTCAATCACAAATCCATTGTTTGTGTTCTTGAATTCAAACTCCATTTCGCAGGCGTGTGCCAAGTCAATCCAGGTCACAAAGCTTATAAGAGCATACAGCGTGTTTGGACTATTCGCAGGGTCGGGCGCCAAAGCCACCAAACCTTTCTCAATACGGTCATTCACCGGCAAAGCGGAGTCGGTCGCCACTTTCAGGTAATCATCCGGAATAGACAAACCATCGACTTCCCAGCGCGCCGTAACACGACCGTTGGTGCTCTTGGCCGAGAAAACCACGCTTGCACCACGGCGAGCAAAATAGGCAGAAGCTCTCCACGGACCAACCAACAGCCGCCGCAAAAGCCCCTCATGCGCCGTGGCCTTCAGTGGTGTGACGATTGCAGACTCAATATTGATTCCCTTACGGCGCCATGTGGTGTCGAAGGAATCGGCAACCTCACGGAAGACAACTGCAGCATCGATGAGCTTAGGTGGATTTTTACTGACAAGCTTGATGATCATGCCTTGGGGGTCATTGGCCAAATAAATTTCAAATTCATCGAGGCTGTCGACAACCTCGTTCCAGCGCCGCTTCAACAGATTGGCCGACTCGGAATGATAACTTCCCGGCTCGACAACTCGCTCCGGACTCGGGCGTACGTTCTGAAATGATTTCTCACTTGCATATGAGCGAACCTGGCTAACGAATTGAGAGAGTGCAAGCTCGGGAGCAGGTGGGCCACGGCGTGCCTCTTCAACCTTGAGTGAGTTGCGGAGCCAGTAAAAAGCAACTGTGAGAGCGCTGTCGTTCTTGTGAAGCGGCAAAACTTTTGTGAGCTCAGCGCCGAGAAAACGCAGCATCAGAAGCAATGCGAACAATGCTGCAACAAAGATGATTACGAACGCGATGATGCTTGTAGATGTATTGCCCCCAATGGTGAGACGCAGAGCCAGGTAGGCTGCACCTAAAAGGGAAATTAAAACAAAAATCAACTGCCGCAACTTGAAAAGGCGCATAACCAATGCAGCCAAAGTCGAGAAGAACGATGACTTCTCTTCTGCACCCTTGGGCGCAAGGGGGTGTGTCGCGCCCGGCTTTTTCTTGCCGGCAGGCGCGTACCAGGGTTCTTGATCGCTCGTCTGGCTCATCGGTTGCTCTCAATGCTCAAGCTGATGCGTCGCAGCAATATCCAAGATGCGCAACTCAGAGCGGAGACGTCCACCCCACCGTGACAGACGCCCTTCAACAACCAGATCCACGGGCTTCCGAGAGGAAACAAAAGCTTCAATCTCGGGGGCAAGACCGAATGCGGTCAGAGGACCAGAATCTTGTGATGAAAGCCATACTCGAGCATGTTTGGAATCAGCTGCCTGACCAATTCTCTTACTATGCCCCAATTTGACCTGTCGAATCAACCATTTTGGCCGAGGATTTTCAGCACCAAAAGGCTCGAGTGAATCAAGCATCGCGCACAGTCGCTCCTCGAGCAAATCGACCGACACCACGCCATCAATCTCCAGAGTTGGCGCCAGCCGACGATTGCCCAAGGCTTCGCGCACATGCTTTTCAAAAGAATCTCTGAGCCAGGGAAGATCTTCAGGCTTAAGCGACATTCCCACGGCATAACCATGCCCACCGAAAGAAAGGAAGCGATCGCGCATTTGGTTGAGCGTGGCATACAGGTCGAAACCGGGAATGCTGCGCCCACTGCCTTTTATTTTGTCGTCGACTTTGGTGAGGATAAGCGTTGGTTTGTGGAGCTTCTCGGCCACCCGCGATGCCACGAGTCCAACCACCCCTGCATGCCAAGAGTCATCGTAGAGTACAACGGACGCAGACTTCTCGAATTCCGCAACCGTTCTCTTGAGAGCCTGATCCACAGCCTTCTTCTCAAGCTCCTGTCGCGCGGCATTTTCACCGTGCAAGAATTCTGCCAATTCCAACGCGCGGGCGTGATCAGAAGTCATCATCAGTTCAGCCGAAGCCATGGCCGAACCGAGGCGGCCAGCCGCATTCAAACGTGGCCCAATTTTGAAACCAACATCTGTGGCATCCACGACGCCATTTTCAAGTTTCCAACCCGCCAAACGCAGCAGCGCGGCCAGGCCAACTCTTTGTCCATTAATGACGTGCTCGAGCAGCACGCCAAGACCGACGCGGCACAAAATGTGATTCACTCCGTTGAGTGGGGCAACGTCGGCAATGGTTCCGATGGCAACAAGGTCGAGATACTTGCGCAGGTTCAGTTTGTCGGCACGAGCGTGTCCGCGAGTGCGCAGCGTTGCTCGCAAGGCTATAAGCAAATAAAAAGCAACGCCTACGCCTGCGAGCATTTTGAAAGGATAATCGCAACCAGGCTGCTTTGGATTGAGAAGAGCAAAGGCCACCGGAAGAACCTCGGGCGGCTCATGATGGTCGGTCACAATGACATCGAGTCCGAGCTCTTTGGCACGGACACAGGCGTCAACCGCCGAAATACCATTGTCGACCGTGATCACAAGAGCACGGCCTGCGGCAGCGATTTTTTCAAGGCCGATTGAATTAAGGCCATAGCCTTCGGTCAGGCGATCAGGAATATACACTTCAACTTCAGCGCCCAGGTCTGCAAAAGCCAATTTCAAAAGCGCACAGGAGGTTGTGCCATCAACATCATAATCGCCGAAAATAACGATACGCTCACCAGACTCCATAGCCGAAATGACCCGAGCCATGGCCTTTTGCATATCTTTGAACGTTTGCCAGGGAGGAAGATGTGCAAGCAACTCTTTGTCAGCAAGAGCTCCCTCGGCAGCGATACCACGCAATGCCGAGAGCCTCTCAGAAATAAAATTCTCGTGGAAACTGGAATCACTGAGAGAGCGCGCAGACAAACGCCAACGATAGCGCTCTGAGCCACCAATCTCTAAGGTTTCAGCGCGATCGGAGTGGGTGGCCACCGCAATACCTTCCTCTCAAGAGCAATCAGGATGGACGACGACGAACAATGACCGGTGGAATTTCGTTGGGGTCTTTCTTCTGTTTGGCCTTTTGTGCCGTTTCGGCAGGACGCCAACCCCACCGCTTGAGTTGCTCGTCCATCCAAATGGTGAGCGGCGCAGCCACATAAATCGACGAATAGGTACCAACCAGAATTCCGATGAACATGGTCAGCGCGAAGTCCTCGATGGCTCCACCACCCAAGAAGGTCAAAATAAGAAGCGCACCCAAACCTGTGGCTGAGGTGAGCACCGTACGGTTCATGGTCTGGCTGATACTGCGGTTGATGATATCCACGAGCCCCATTTTGGGTGAGGTCTCCTGTGTTTCACGGATGCGGTCATAAACAATCACGGTATCGTTGATGGAATAACCAACAATTGTAAGGAACGCAGCGATTGATGAGGTCGAGAAGGGGCGATCAAGGAGAGTCATGAAACCAAGCGCAATGATCACGTCATGCACCAGGCACAGAACTGCTCCGGGAGAGAAGCGCGCATCGAAGCGCAGGGCGATGTAGGCCAAAATCCCCAGGAACGAAAGAAGCAACGCAAAGTAGCCTTTGCGCTCTTCTTCTTTACCAATTTTTCCGGAGATATTGGTTTTGGAATCAAGCTTGATTTTGTCGGCACCAACAGATGCCTCGAGCTTTTTGTAGAGCTCATCAGCCTTGCCGCTGATTTCTATCTCATCTTGCCCACGTTCACGCTGAATACGCAGCACAAACGAAGCTGCGCCATCTTTAGCAACGTCGCCGATCGTGGTCACCTCAAGCTTTCCTGCATTCGCTTGCTCTGCGATAGCGAGGACTTTTTCGCGCGTAAAAGAGGTGTCTGAAATCGACACATGGATTTCTGCACCACCCAAAAAGTCGATGCTGTAGTTGACTCCCTTGATGGCGATGACCAGCAAAGCTGCAACAACCATGACCAATGAAATACCGATGGTCGCACCACGCCATCTCATAAAGTCGAAGGTATAATTTGGTGGAAAAATTTCGACGTTGCCGAATTTCAATCTCATTTCTAAATCCTCACTCTGGCATCATCAGCTGAAACGACGGACGCGGGTCTTTTCGATGAGCCACTGACCAAGCACTTCGGTCACGTAGTAGGACGAAAAGAGTGTCGAGATGATTCCGGCCAACAAAGTTATGGCAAAGCCCTTCACCGCAGGGTTTCCGTAAATCAAAAGCACGATTCCCGCGACGGCAGATGTCACGTGTGCATCCACGAGCGTTTCAAAGCTTTGGTTGTAGCCTCTATAGAAGGCCTGCTTGACTGTCAGACCATTGCGCATTTCCTCGCGAATGCGCTCGTTGATAATCACGTTACCATCCACGGCCACGGCCATGGTCAGCACGATTCCGGCAATACCAGGAAGTGTGAGCGTCGCACCAAATGCAGCGAGGAATGCGAGAATCAAAACAGCATTCAGCAGCATCGCAATGTTAGCAACTAGACCTGAAACTCCGTAGAAGTAGATCATGAAGACAACAACCAGAACTCCTGCAAATGTTGAACTCACGACCCCAGCCTTAATATTCTCTTCACCCTCGCTCGGACCCACCTGACGCTCTTCAACAATCTTAACGCTTGCTGGCAAAGCACCCGCGCGCAGAACGAGTGCAAGGTCTTGAGCGTCTTTTCTTTGTTGATCGATATTCTGAGACCGGCCCATGGTGATTTGTGCGCGACCACCGAGAATTGCGCCTTTCACTTCAGGCGCACTGGTGATGTTTTCATCTAGGATAATAGCGATTTGGTGTGGAGCATTTTGTGGTTCAATAGCTTGTTTGGTGAGGTCGCCGAAAACCTTACTCCCCTGTGGGTTGAAATTCAACGACACGGCATATTGAGGTACAGGACCGCTTTGATCGACGGTCTCGAACGCCGTATCGATCATGTCGCCGGTCAACTTGGCTGAAGCCTCAACAAGGTAGGGAATCGGAGTTCCCACATTCGCACCACCTGCCTCGGATCCGACATCACGCTTTAAGATGACAGTTACATTCTTGCTGATTTTTCCGTTATCTCGAGCCCATTGGGAGATTTTTTGGATGGTCTCGGGCTTGGTGTCTTCTTTTGGCAAGCTCAACGCAGCCCGCCCCTCTTCAACAACCTTTTCGATTTGATCGAGTCGCAGCTCATTGGACACAAGTCGAAAATCCAGCTGAGCAGTGTTACCAATCAACTGCTTGGCGCGCGCGGGATCTTGAAGGCCAGGCATCTGGATGACGACACGACGATCGCCCTGGCGGAAGATATTGGGCTCTGCAACACCGAATTGGTCGATACGATTGCGGATGGTGTTGATAGCCTGCTGGAGCAGCTCACTCCCGTAACGGTCAACCTCGGCAGGGTTTGAAACAAAAAGAACCTTATTACCATCAACTTTGTCGAATTGGATGAGAGATGTTTGCTCGGAGACCGTCTTTTTCACCGCTTCGGCTTTTGCAGCATCGGCAAGCTCAAGAACCGTTTTGTAATCGTCGCTCACAGCGACCGACTGAATTTTGATGCCATCGCGCTCAGTGAGATCGCGGGTGCGGTTCATAGCGCGCTGAATGCCGTCGCGGATGGATTTCTCAACATCGACTTCAAGGACCAGGTGCAGGCCACCTTTCAGGTCAAGACCCAGAGAGATGCGCGAGGAAGGCAGCACGGTTTCAGCAACCTTATGATACCAAGCAACAGGCTTACCGAGGGTTTCCTCACCAACGGGAGCCTCCCGCTTCCATTCGGCAGGGTCACCCAAAAAAGTTGGTACTGTGAATGCAATTGAAAAGATCAATGCACACATGGTTAAAAAGAACTTAACCCACCACAACAGCGGCAAGCCGCCAAACAATCCCTGGCCTTTATCCATAGCCCGTTTTTCCTCAGAAACTGCAGACGTTCATATTCAGTGCCACGACACAGTATCAAACGAGATACCCTGTTGGCCACCAAGAGCGCGATCTTTTGCCAAAGAAAATCCCCTCCAGCCAGCCACAGCAACGGTGACGACAGAGGGGATGATGTTCGGCAAAAACAAGCGAATGAATGCTTTTTTATTGAGCAGGTGCAAGGCTCGGTTTGCCCAGCTCTCCGGAAATAGTGTGCTTGAGCACGCGCACAGATGTGTTGCCCAAATCGAGAGTCACGATGGTGTCCGTAATGGAGGTGATTCGGCCAATGAGTCCGCTCGCCGTGACAACTTCCATGCCCGTCTTTAGGCTCTCAACGAAGTTGCGGTGCTCTTTCTGGCGTTTTTGTTGCGGGCGGATCACGAAGAACCACATGAACAAAATCATACCGCCAAAGATGACCAGGTTCATCCAGCCCGCTGCAGCTCCTGGCGCTGCACCCGCAGCCGCACCTGCCGAGGCATTTCCGGGAACAGCCACAGGACCGTCACCCGCAGGCGCACCCTGTGCGAGAGCAACAGTTGCCAGAGAAACATTCGCAAGAACTGAGAACGCTGCGAGCTTGCTGCGCTCGGAGAAAAGGGAAAACGTATTCGACATGAAGAAACTCCAGTGACGTGTTTGAAAGAACACAAGACCAAAAAAACAACGGAGCATTGGATACAACGCTCCGTTGGATCTTGGACGCTGATTCAAAGGGCTTTTAGCTGCTCAGACACATCTTTGCAATTGTCTGAAGCTGCATGTTGGTCGTCCCCTCGTAGATTTTGCCAATTTTCGCGTCACGATAGAATTTTTCGGCCGGGAATTCTTTGATGAATCCATAGCCACCGAACAGCTCGAGAGCCAAGCTCGCAACCTTCTCGGCAACATCGCTTGCAAAATGCTTGGCCATAGCCGCTTCACGGACAAAGTCCATGTTAGCATCTTTGAGTCGAGCCGCATTATAAACCATCAACTTGGCAGCTTCGATGTCTGTTGCCATCTGTGCGATTTGGAATTGAACACCCTGGAACTCACTCAAGGGCTTTCCAAATTGCTCGCGTTGCTTCACGTAGTTCATAGCAGCAGCATATGCACCCTCTGCCAATCCAAGCATCTGCGCAGCAATCCCAATGCGTCCTTCGTTTAGAGTTTCAATGGCAATCTTGTAACCCTTGCCAATTTCGCCAAGCACGTTTTCCTTGGGTACTTTGCAGTCTTCCAGAATGACTTCACATGTACTGCTCGCACGAATGCCAAGCTTGACTTCTTTCTTGCCAAGACCAAACCCAGGCATGGATTTCTCAACAATAAAAGCCGTTATGCCTTTGTAGCCTGCATCGGGGTTGAGGTTGGCAAACACAATGAAAATGTCCGCTTCCTTTGCGTTCGTGATAAATACTTTCTTGCCGGTCAGGCGGTAGTGACTGCCTTCATCCCAAGCACGAGTGCGCAGAGCAAATGCATCGGAGCCGCTGTTCGGCTCGGTGAGGCAGTAGGAGCCGACCTTCGAGCCTGTTAGGAGCGGCAGATACTTGCTGCGCAGGTGTTCGGTTCCCCATTTCAAGAATGCATTTTCGACAAGGGTGTTCTGCACATCCATGAGCACACTCACGCTTGGGTCGACCTGAGCGAGCGCCTCAATAATCAAAATTGCATTGAAAAACGTACTGCCAGCGCCGCCGTACTTCTCGGGAACTTCCACGCCCATGAAGCCAAGCTCATGCATCTTGCGAATGATTCCAGGATCCATGGTCTCACTTTCGTCCATTTTCATGACGTGCGGAGCGATTTCTTTTTTAGCGAAATCCTGCGCCGACTGGAAAAACATCCGCTCGTCTTCGGACAAAGTGGTCAGCGGCAGTGGTTTTGAATGCGTTGTGTTCATGGGGACGTCCTTCTTCCTGAGTGTCTCGACGAACGCGAGGAGACACTGTTGTCACCTTAGAATGGGGTAGATCCCCTATGCAACATGTCGGCAATCATTTTGCCAAAACTTGAAGAACTGCCTTCAGAACTAGATCAAACTGTATGGCGCGCGCGATCAAGGGTGGGGTGAAAGAGAGCACATCACCCCGGGCTCCCGAGGGCAGAGTGATGAACCCAAGCGCAAGAAGTTCCTCGGATATTTTCGCAGCGAAGCCTGGCTCCGCTGCAGGGAACCACAGCCCCCGCATGAAGCCACGGCCGCGCAACTGGAACGGGATCTTTGTATGCAGGCCGCGCGCACAGTACTCGTCAAGAAATGCACTGAAACTTTGGTCAACCCTTGAAAGTTCGCGCTGAAACTCCGGAAGTCTCCGGACAATCTCCTGAACCGCAGCGAGACCAACGCCGCAGGCCAAGGGATGACCGAGAAAGGTACTCGTGTGCCGGGCTTCGCCCGTCGAACGCCCCCAGGCATCCATGCAATCACCAACGCATGCACTCAGCGGTAAACCGCCACCCAAGGCCTTCCCCAGAACCAAAAGGTCGGGAACAACTCCTTCATGATCGTGCGCAAACAACGATCCCGTGCGCCCAAGACCAGTATAAATTTCATCAAAAATCAGGAGCGCACCGAATTGATGCGCAAGTTTCTGAACCTGACCGAGAAACCCCGCGGGCCAAGTGCGCTCACCCCCACGCCCTTGCAGAGGCTCCATAACAACGGCCGCAATTTTTCTAGTCCGCAACGCATCTTCTAGTTTCTCGAGCGACGTATCCCAGTGCACCAGCGCATGCGTGTCACGATAGAAGGCTTCATCGAGCGCCTCGCAGCCCACACTCCTAACAGACTGTGCAAGCGGAAAAGGGACAACATGAGTCTTCCCTTTCAGCCACGGCTCGAAGCCACGCGTGAAGGTTGATCTGTCGGTCAGTGCCAGTGGTCCAAAATGCAAACCATGATAGCCGCCGGAAAAACTTACAAACTCATGACGACCGGTCACGATCATCGCAGTTTTCAGAGCCGACTCCATTGCTTCGCCACCCGACAAACTCAATACCGACTTGGCTTCATCAAAGGGTGTGACGCGTGCAAGCCACTCCAACAAAAGAACCTTTGAGGCCGACGGATGCACATCACCCATGCCATGCACCAACTTCGCAGCCTGCGCACGCATTGCGCGCATCAGCAGTGGATGCCCATGGCCAAGAGCCATGACGCCAAAGCATGCGGTGAAGTCGAGATAGGCATTGCCATCGACATCGGTGATTTTCATCCCACGTGCTTTTTTCATGACTATCGGGAATGTGTCCGACACATAGGTCACATCAGGAGACTCGACCTTTTGAAGTCGTGCCAACCAACGTTTACTTTGTGTGGTTCTGCGAGATCGCTTTTGAGTCATCGGTCCTTTTCCATGCGCGTTACAATGCGCGCCGATATTGTCCGCCGACGGCGTAGAGCGCCTGAGTCATTTGCCCCAGTGTCGCCAAACGCGCAGTATTGAGTAATTCTTCAAACACATTACCGTTCACCAAAGCCACATGCTTCAAACGCTCAAGAGCTTTGTGGGTGTCCTGCGCATGGGTCTCTTTCCATGCTGTGATTGCCGAAAGTCGTGCGTCTTTTTCCTCATAGGACGCACGCGCCAGCTCAATGTTCAGATTTCCAGAAATCTCATCCTGACGCGGATTCAGATAAGTATTTACACCAATAATGGGCAGCTCGCCCGAATGCTTGAGAGTCTCATAATAAAGACTCTCCTCCTGAATTTTTCCACGTTGATATTGCGTTTCCATCGCACCTAACACGCCACCACGCGACGAGATACGGTCAAATTCCGAGAGAACAGCATCTTCAACCAGGTCGGTCAGCTGCGCCAAGAAATATGAGCCCTGATTGGGATTCTCGTTCTTGGCCATACCAAACTCGCGATTGATAATCATTTGAATGGCCATGCTGCGGCGCACACTCTCTTCCGTCGGGGTGGTAATCGCTTCATCGTACGCGTTTGTGTGCAGCGAGTTGCAGTTATCGTTGATGGCCAAAAGCGCCTGGAGTGTTGTGCGGATATCGTTGAAATCGATTTCTTGCGCATGAAGTGAACGACCGCTGGTTTGAATATGGTACTTGAGTTTCTGTGAACGGTCGTTGCCTTTATATTTTTCACGGATGGCAATCGCCCAAATTCGACGTGCCACACGCCCAATCACCGAGTACTCGGGATCCATACCGTTACTGAAGAAGAACGACAGATTCGGCGCAAAGTCGTCAACCTTCATGCCGCGACTCAAGTAATACTCAACATAGGTGAAGCCATTGGCCAGTGTGAAGGCCAACTGCGTGATTGGGTTCGCACCTGCTTCTGCGATATGGTACCCGGAGATGCTCACTGAGTAATAATTACGCACATCATTACGGATGAAAAACTCCTGAATGTCACCCATCATTTTGAGTGCAAAGTCAGTCGAGAAAATACAGGTATTCTGTGCCTGATCTTCCTTTAAAATATCAGCCTGAACCGTTCCACGCACACGTTTGAGAGTGTCGCCTCGCACGGCCAAGAATTCATCCGGATTCAGTATACGTCCTTTGCTCTTCTCTGCAGCCTGAACCTGATGGTCAATTGCAGCATTTAAGAAGAATGCCAACAGAATGGGAGCCGGACCGTTGATGGTCATGCTCACGCTCGTATTGGGGTCGCAAAGGTCAAAGCCCGCATAAAGCTGTTTCATGTCAGCGAGTGTTGCGATGCTCACACCACTTTCGCCGACTTTGCCGTAAATGTCCGGACGCTGAGCAGGATCATCTCCATAAAGCGTCACGCTGTCGAAGGCTGTGGAAAGGCGCTTCGCCGGATCATTTTGAGTCAAGTAATGGAAACGTCTGTTCGTGCGCTCAGGACCACCTTCTCCGGCAAATTGACGCTTGGGATCTTCATCGGCGCGCTTGAAGGGGAACACACCCGCAGTAAAAGGAAATGAACCAGGCACGTTCTCAGAGCGAGTGAAGTGGACGATCTCACCCCAGTCCTGCGTGCCCGGCAAAGCGACACGAGGGATTTTCGAACCCGAGAGGCTGACGATATGAGTCGGCACTTCAAGCGTACGGCCGCGGACTTCGTACTTATACTTGTCGCCACGGTAATTTGCACAGAGGGCATCCCACTGACTGAGCGTTGCGCGGGTTTCCTCGCTGAGAGCTTTCCGCCGTGCATCAAAACTTTTCTTTTGCTCTGGTGTAAGTTCAAGAAGTCTTTCTGCACGCTCAAGAGCCTGAACATCACGCGCCTGATCGGCAAGTGAGTGCGTCTCTTTGTGGTACGAGCGGACTGTAGTGGCAATCTCACTCAAATAGTTGGTTCTGTTCTGAGGAATAATCGGCGCGACTTGTGAGCTCTTTGCAGCCACCTGCAACGGCAGATTTTCAGTCCACACCTCCGCACCGCAACGCTGATTCAAAACTTTCAAAAGAGCGCGGTAGAGCGCATTGACTCCATCGTCATTGAACTTTGAGGCAATCGTTCCGAAGAGCGGATAGCGATTTTCTTCGACGTGTTGACTCGAAAAACGCGAGCGGCGCAATTGAGCCTTCACATCACGATAAGCGTCTTCCGAGCCTCGTCGGTCGAACTTGTTGATGGCAATAAGGTCGGCAAAGTCCAGCATGTCGATTTTCTCGAGCTGGGTGGCAGCACCATATTCACTGGTCATCACATACATCGCGAGGTCACTGACCCCAAGAATTCCAGTGTCGCCCTGTCCAATTCCGCTTGTTTCGACAATCACCAAATCAAAGCCAGCGCCACGAGCGAGCGCAATGGCGTCTTGCATGACGTGCGCCAGCTCACTCTTGCTCCCACGGGTTGCAAAGCTGCGCATGAAAACGCTTGGATGACTAATTGCGTTCATACGAATACGGTCGCCAAGCAGTGCACCACCCGTCTTTTTCTTGGAGGGGTCGACGCTGAAAATACAGATTTTACGCTCGGGAAACTCGAGCGTGAAGCGCCGAATGATTTCGTCGGTCAGACTGCTTTTGCCCGCACCACCCGTTCCCGTGACACCGAGCACCAATGGATGCGTGCCTTTGTGCTGTGCCCCATCTTTTTCGAGCGACGACGTCAATCGGAAAGTATCAACTTGAGTTTTAATTTTTGTCGGCAAAGCGTTCGCCTGATTCTCGAGGAGAGTCAGGGCGCGAGCAAGACGTAGTGTCTGCGCAGCAGCGAGCGGTGCATCGGTGAGCTCCTGAGGCCAAGTTGCCAACGCATAATCAGAGCGTTCGAGCATATCGGCAATCATGCCCATGAGACCAAGCTTTCGGCCATCATCGGGTGAGTAAACGCGGGTAACGCCAGATTTGTGCAGATCATCGATTTCCGAGGGGATGATCACTCCTCCGCCGCCCCCAAAAATCTTCACATCCGTGCGCCCTGCCGCATCCAGGCATTGGCGCATATATTTAAAAAACTCGACGTGGCCACCTTGATAGCTGCTCACAGCCACAGCTTGGGCGTCCTCTTGAATCACCGCATTCACGATGTCCTGAACACTCCGATTGTGGCCGAGGTGAATGACCTCCGCACCACCTTGTTGCAACAGCCGACGCATAATGTTGATGCTCGCATCGTGACCATCAAAAAGTGCGGTTGCCGTTACGAAGCGGATTTTATTCTTCGGGGTGTATGGGATTGTGCTGTCCATGGTGTTCTCCGGACCAAAAGTCTGTCTTGGCGCCAGTCATAGCCTGCAAAGCCCCCGACACTCAACAGCGTGGCCTCTCTGACGTTGCCCTGTCGCCTAAAGAGCTAACACGCTGTATTCTTTGTCATCCATGGAGGAACGACATGTGGCCAAAATCTCTGACTGACCTGGCTCAATGCCTCTCGGCGCCCCGGGAGCGGCTTGCCAGCCCCGAAAGCATGGTTGAATCGCTGAGCACCGACAGCCGCAAGGTCGGAGCCGGGCAGCTGTTTGTCGCCATCCGCGGCGAGACCCACGACGGCCATAACTTTGTAGAGACTGCCCTCAAATCTGGTGCGGTCGCAGCACTTGTGGAAATCAGCTGGCTCGAAGCCAGACCTCAGTTATCTGATCGGTGCCTCGCCGTCGCAGACACAACACAGGCCATGCGAACACTCGCAAAGTCCTTTCGCACGGGTTTCGATTTTCCGGTCATCGCTGTCGGTGGGAGCAACGGCAAAACAACAACCAAAGAAATGCTGGCCTGCCTCCTCGAGGCTCTCAATGCACCCATCACACGAACCCACAAAAGTGAGAATGGTTTCCTTGGACTCGCAATCACTCTGACTCAAAAGGCGCACTCAAGAAGCAACGGCACGGCAGCCTTGGTTGCGGAAATTGGGATCGATGATGTCGGAGCCATGAAGGAACACGTTGCAATTGCCACACCAGATATTGCTTTGCTGACTGCCTTGGGACCTGAGCATTTGGCTGGCCTCGGCTCCTGGGACACTGCCGTGAGGGAAGAGCTGGTGCTCTTCCGCAACGCCGCACCTGAATGCCAACGTGTCTGGCAAGCTGCAGAACCAAGGCTGCTTGAGGTCATCGCTGAAATCCGAGAAAACGATACGCTCGTCTGCGAGGAATCGGCGCTAAAAGTTCTCCCATCTAGCGTTACAAATCTTTTGCCCAGCAAGAAGATTTCACTCCTCAGTTATTCTGTCGTGCGGCAAGGTGCGACAGCAAGCAGCCTGCGCACACAATGGATTCCCTGCAGCAATTTGCAGAAACACACTGAATGGAAGGCCGAGTTTGAAGTCTCCCTGCCGGGCATTCACAATGCGCAGAACTTTACTCTCGCACTTGCCACGAGCGCATTGCTTTGCCCTGAGGTGAATACGCTGAAAAACGCGTGGCGTAATTTTGTTCCCCCAGAGATGCGTTCACGCATCGTTAAACTCAATGGGGGCGTGACCCTCTATGACGATTGCTACAATGCAAGTCCAGCGAGCATGAATGCAGCATTCGATGCGCTGCTTTCTCCGGAGTGGAGAAACCAAAACAAAATTCTCGTGCTTGGTGACATGCTAGACCTCGGTGAGGAGTCAAAGAGTTGGCATCTTAAATTGGTCGAAAAACTTCTGAAATTTGAAAACTCACACTTGTGCCTTTTTGGAAGCGCCATGTATGATGTCTATAACGAAATCAAAACAAAACATTCTGCTGCAATGCTTGCAGCAAACATCCATCTGAAGCACGTGGGAGCTGAAACAAATCCCGCCACTTTTATAGATGATTTGTCGGCCAGTTTGCGCGGCTCGGTGATTCTGGTGAAGGGCAGCCGAGGAATGGATTTGGGACGTTTTGTGAAATCATGTGAGGCGTGGTCCTCGACTCAAGGGTGAGTCCTGTTGGCCGCAGCTTTCTTGGAGTGTTCATGCGACCAGAGACACTGCAGGAAGAACTTGCGAAAATCCTCGAGTCGAGTTTTCCAAGATCAACGGAAAACCAAACTGAGGAACTTTGCCTCTCGGAAACCGAGATGTTTCAGCTTTGGAATTTTCTGGGTGAGGAGCTGGGTATCGACCTCTCTCTCGCAACATCTGACCAAAGAAAACTTCTGTTTGATGCCTGCGAAAACGGTAGGAAACTCTCGCCCAGGGCTTTCGGCTCATTACTCTGGCTCGTGTACTACGGCGACTTGATGTAGCGCGCGAGGCGTCCTTGCCCATGGGAACGACTGATGCTATTCCCACCCGCGCTGGTCCCGTGGTGAAGTGGATATCACGCAAGCCTCCGAAGCTTGAAGCCCATGTTCGATTCATGGCGGGACCGCCATCGTTCTGACCCTCAAACATCCAAAGACATTGCTATAATCCCCCTACACCGTCTTTTCGAGGGGGTATCATGGTGTACAGATTCCGGCGTATCCTTCTTTGCGTTGCTGTGCCCATTGGCGCGCTCATTCTGCCGATTGCCCATGCTCAACAAGACCAATCAGACTCTGCTGAAAAGCCAGCTGCTGAGGTGGACTCAGGTTTTGGTGAGACGCCACGTCCGCGCAAAAACGGTCCCGCTGCTGAAGATGATGCCGTTCAGGAAACGACCGTCGAAACCAAGGTCAAAACAAAGCGCACTGAGAAAAAGGAAATCGACCGCAGCCAACAATCCGGAACAGGCTACGGTGTATACGGGGGGGCAGATTTAGCGCTCCTTTTTACAGCTCCCTCGAATCCACTTTACGAAGCTCTGGAAGCCTCTCAGATCGGAGCAGCACCGACGGCAAAGATCATGGGTACAGTTTTCACGCGCCGCATTGCTCTGGATTTAGGATTAGGCATGCAATACGCCTTGTACTCAGGAGAGCAAATTGGGATTGTTGGCGAAGACCTCGTTCCCATTCCAATCAAAGAGAAATATTCCAGCACCCAGTTAACCATGCTCATTGATGCTGCTGCACGTCTGAAAATCAAACAAAAATTTCAGGTCGGAATTCTGGGTGCCGCGCTCTACAACACCAAGTCTGCAGGCTTCACTTCGTTGCGCCTTGAGGACGATCCTGCTCTCGAGCCCTATCTGGTCTTCCTTGGGCTTCAATTTATTTATGAAACTCCATTCAGAAGCCACATGTCACGCTTGGGGGCGAGCTTCTCCATTTCACTCACAGGGACAAACCGCACAACTTTCCTGGGCACTGTGCACGCTGCGCTCGGCTCGCACCTCAACAACACCTCAAGAATCATAACGACTAAGAGAGAAACATGGATAAAAACAAAAACTGTAAAAGAAGTTATCTCGCTCAAAGATGAAGTCACGGAATTCAGCAACAACGTCAGTTTTGTCTTCAACTCTCAAATGGTGAACTTCAAACTCAACAGCGCAGAACTTAGCCCGAAATCGACCGAGTTCCTCGCAGAGCTTGGTCAGGCCTTTATGGCTGAGAAGGAAATCTGGGACAAACTCGTGATCGAGGGTCACACAGACTCACGCGGTTCGGTAGCATACAACCAAAGGCTGTCGCTGTTGCGTGCCAAGGCCGTTGCAGCAGAATTGCAAAAGGCTGGCGTACCCGCTGAGAAGCTCACGACTTTGGGATTAGGTGCCCAGAAATTGGTTTTAAAGAATGCAAAGTCAGAATCTGAGCACGAGCGAAATCGACGTGTGGAGATCAAAGTCAGCGGACTCAGGGATGCGCGTAAGCTGAAAAAGACAATCGATGAAGTACAGAAGAAATTCTTTGGTGGCGGTGCTGCACCGAAAGCTCCTGCTCCAGAGCCCAGTTTGGAACCCACACCAGCTCCCGAACCAACACCAGAGCCAGAACCGGTTTTTGATCCGGGAATTGTTCCACCAGAACTGAACTGACAGCAAACACACAGAGATGAGGCCTCGCAAAATGACTCTCAAAATCAAAATACAATTCGTGAAGCTCTGCGCGGCAGCCCTTCTCAGCTCAGCATCGAGCGCACTCGCACAGGAACCCCTTCCAGTGCCCGAGGCAACGAGTAGCAGTGAGTCTGAAAAGAACGCTCCGGAGGCATCTACGCCCACCTCAAGCAGCGCTGAGCCTGTCTCAGCACCATCACCCGAGGGTACGCCTGGTGGTTCAACGAAAAAATCAGAGGACCCACCCAATTCATCGTCAACGCCATCAGCATCGGATGCTGACACAACGCGAGCAAATCCGGCATCAGTAGAAACAAATCCACCGCCAGCTCCTGCCGAGAAGACAGAATCGAAGACGACTCGTAAGGTGATTGTCGAACGTCCGAAATCCAAAATAGAGGAATACGGAACAAGTCTTATATTCTCCGCAGACCTCGGCATCCTCTCGGTTTTTCCATCATCAAAGCTGACCGACTACAGTTCAAAATATGGCTTGGCACTCGAAGGCAAAGCCATGGGCAGTGTGTTGCTCAACAAGCTCATTCTCGATGCTGGTTTAGGTTGGGGATTTTTCAGTATTACGGGCGATGAGCCCGGTGAACCCTTGCGCGATGGTGACGGCAATATTCTCACCAACGAGGATGGAAAAGATCTTATCTTCGTTGAAAAGCACACCATCAAACTTTCTGGCTCACTTTTTGAAGTTGCTCCCGGCTACCGCATCCGAAACGACATCTTTGCAGGACCCGTGTTCCAGTTTCGTTATCCCTCTGACCTCGGCTACGACAGCAAAGTGACTCAAAGTAAACTTGGTATCGTGATGGGTGCACAGGGCGGTTATCAGCTTTTTGATCAGGATTTGAACACGCGTTTCGTGGGGCGCATGATGTTCACTTTGAACGACAAAAACTGGTTCGGCCTTTATACAATGGTGGGTGTTCAGGTTGGCCTGCCCTTCACGCAACCAGAGATTCTCACCATTAAAGAAACAACGACTCAAACAAAAGAAAAGCGCATTGTTGAGTATCGCAAGCGCGAGTTTAAAATCAAAGTCACACGCGACTTAGTAAAGATTCTTATGGACAACCTGATCCTCTTCTATGACGATCCGGGCACGCCTCTTCTCACAACTGAAACTCAGAGTTTCATGATTGACCTTGTTCAGACTCTGACGGCGGACGACATGGACTGGGGGCTTCTGAAGATTGATACGATTTCGAAGCAACACGGTCGGGCTATCCGCGACGCGCTTGTGTCAGCCGGTATTCCGACACAAAAGATTCGCTTTGGCAGCATAATTCCCGGCCCACGGACAACCAATCCGCCGGTGGAGTTAGGCTTTCACAACGTAAAAGACCCAAACAAGCTGACAGAGGCTCTGCGCGAAGCAATGCGCGAAATGCAGGTGCGTGAATCATGCGAAGGGGGAGAATGTAACTGAAGAGGGGTGGAGCTGCGTAAGGGAATTGAACCCCCAACCGGTTGATTACAAATCAACTGCTCTACCAATTGAGCTAACGCAGCGACCCATGGGCGCAGATAGTTCAGTGCTGCAGGGCTTGTCAAGTCTTCAACATCCAGCCCTCGACGGAGGATGCTACGCTCAAAAAGAAATCATTCTGGGCGTAGGGGTTCGAGGAGGATGCAATAATGAGAAGCATTTTGTCGCTTGCCAGGACTTTCGCTTTGACTTCATCCGTGGCGGTATTCGCACAGCCCAACCCAGCACAAGCTCAAAGCCTTGTAGGAAGTCAGCAATTTCAGGAGCTTTTCACGAGTGCCGGCTACAGCGCCCTGTTCGGGGCGGCTCTGGGAACTGCAGTTCTGCCTTTCGTGCCAGACAATTCGGTCTCCAGCCTGCGCATTGTTGCCGGTGGTGCATCACTGGGCTTTGTTCTGGGGAGCGTGATGTCTCTCTACGGGCTGCGGCAGCAACAGCACCAACAGGCTTTCGGCATGCCGTATTACCAGGACACCGATGCTGCCGCCGGTGATGGAACCGATTGGCGCTGGGACCTTGGAACATCGAGCGGAAAAGACGTCTTTGTGCGCATGGACTCACGTTTCTGAACGTCTTTGATTCCACACTCAGCTCTGATACAACCCAAAGAGCCAGAACTCTTGGGGAACAAAGCCATGACCACTCATTATTACAGCCCAGGACCAGCATCTCTGCCGACGGCCGTGCGCGATCTCATCAAGATTGAATTACTCGATACGTTTGGAATCAGTGTGAGTGTGATGGAAATATCGCACCGCTCGAAGCAATACGAAGGCCTCAATGAGGAAACCCTACGTTTGGCGCACGATGTGTTCGAGGTGCCTGACTCGCACAAGTTGCTCATAACTCCGTTCGGCGCACAGCAACACTTTTCTCTGCTGCTCAATCATTTATCCCGACCAGGGGATACCGTGGCCTACACAGAAACAGGAGTGTGGGCTCACCTAGCCACAGTCGATGCACGTGCGTCTGAGCGCAAAGTTGCAGTTGTCTACGATGGCAACCCGACGCTCAACTCATTGGGTCAACCCGAGACCTGGCAGATTCCAGAAAACGCCAAATATCTTCATTTGACCGTGAACAATACGGTTGAGGGAACGGAGTACCCGACCCTTAATTTCGCAGGCAAAGTTCCTCTCGTGCTGGACATGACGAGTGCACTCGCATCTCGCCGCGATATTCCATGGGATCGCACACATCTCATCTATGCGAGTGCCCAGAAGAACTTTGGTATTGCGGGCTGCTCGGTTGTCGTCATCCACAAGGACATCTTTGAGCAGGCGCGCGAAACTGCCAAGCGCAACATCCTTGGCAATGCTCTGAACTATTGCTCTATTTATGATGCCAAGAGTGTCCTGAACACTCCGCCGGTTTTCCCCATCTTCGTGATGAATCGCTATTTGCATTGGATGAAATCAGCAGGCGGAATTGAAACCATGGAGCGTTGGGCGCAGGAACGAGCGCGCCTGGTTTACGGTGAAGTCGATGGCGAGTTCTACCAAGGACACGCGCTTCCAGAACACCGCTCTCGGCACAATTTCGTCTTCAAGCTCAAGACACCTGAGCTCGACGCCCTGTTCATTTCGGAGGCCGCAAAGGCAGGTATTCATGAAATCAAAGGCTACCGCACACTCGGTGGCGTCCGCGCCTCGATGTACAATGGCATCAGCCTGGAATCCGCAGGCTACTTTGCTCAGTTTATGCGCACCTTTAAAGAAAAGCACGGTTGACGAGTGTCCAGGTCAATTTTGAACATTTCGACGCTGCGCTCAGAGGCTAGGCTTGCCTTTCATGAGTGGAAGAGCCTCATTGGTGAGTCCTTGGCCTATGAACTGCAAAAGCGGGTCGTGGATTCGCATCTTTTGGGTCCAACCCACGCGGCTCTCAGAAATCTTGAAGACAACGTCAAACAGATCGCATCCCGAGGCTTTGCAGCACGGGTGAAGCTCACTAGGATCATGGTCAGAATGGCGTCTGCTTTTTTGAACAATAACAGGGAAGCTTTCGAGCGAGCCATTATGGATCTTATCCAACTTGGAAAGAAGGTTTCGCAATGACCCAGAGTGAGCCCAAAGCCAAACCGCAACCGGCATCCACAGCCCAGAATGTGAAAAAAAAGAGAGGCGGAACACTGAAGCCGATGCCCGCCAGCATCCGCATCGACCTTTTTGGAGACCTGCTCAAATTCACGAAGAAGTCGCAGCAAACCCTCTCTTTTCGGAAATTCGATCAGCTCGCTCTGTTTTTGGCTCAAAAACCAAAAGACGAACGTCTTCTGATCTACAAGATTTTCTGTGGCTTGAGCCTGACTGCTCATGCGCGTCGCACGCAGGATGGCTCCGACCGAAAGAAGATTTTTGACCTCAAAAATCAGCTCTTTCTTTGTATTGCCAACGATCCCGCTCTGCGGCGCATGGTGAACCTGCGTCTGGGTGTGAGCAAGCGTTTTAAAGTTATTGAATACTGCCCCACCTGTTCA
The DNA here is from genome assembly GCA_016868315.1 of Betaproteobacteria bacterium. GTDB lineage: Bacteria > Bdellovibrionota_B > Oligoflexia > Silvanigrellales > Silvanigrellaceae > RFOM01. The sequence goes on along the minus strand of VGHE01000012.1, from coordinate 52,191 downwards.
GAAAAAAACCGCACTGAGAACCTTAACAGCCGCGACTGGAAGTTCTGTCAAAAGTGCAGAATAGATAGAAACTACTACAACATCATCAGCCTTCAGCATCGCTTCGAGGAAGGGGCAGGTGCTCTGTTTTTGGGTCAGGAGCACATGAAGGATCTTCAATTCCACAAAGTCTTGAAGAAAATTCCATTGACACAAATCGAAGAAGAATTGGCTTTCTCGAAATACAAATTCAGCCCGAAAACTCTCATCTCGATTGAGCTCGAGAGTCTCAAATCAAGTGTGCTTAAATTGCTCGACCTGGCTAAAAAACCAACTGGCCCGGTTGCTGCAACCAAACTGTCAGGACCAGTTCCCCTCAAGAGGTAGCAGACATGGCCAGTGCCACCGCTTTGTTGCTTGCGTTGACCCCACTGACCCACGAAGCCTCGCCCACAGCTCTCGGGCTGGGCAACGAGCAGCTCGTTCAGACGGAAGGTGCGTGCGGTACGTTTTGCCTAAATTCTTCCAATGCGCACCACGACGTAAAAGCCAGCGCCCACGCCTCGATGGCGCTTATCCCGCAACAGAAAAGCAGCAGTTCCGAAGGTCTGAAATTAAGTCCAACGCGCATCAACACCTACGATATCAGCTGGCACCCCTTTTACGACTTTGCAGCCGCTGCCGGATATCGTTTCTCAAGCCGAACCACCGAGAGAACTGCAACCAACAAAACGGTTCGCCGTATTTCCGCGGAACTCACCGAAATTCCGGTCGCTCTCTCAGCTCGACCCGCTGAACCATTTGCGCTCGGTGTGCGCTATGTTTTCCGATCGGTCGAGTTGAGCCAGGAAAACTTTAACAACCCCAGCACCCGCCCCGGCACAATGAATGCTCAGCCCAACCGCTGGGGCGTTGATGCCGTATGGCAAAAGGACGAAGCCACTGGCATCGGACTTTCCTATCTTGCGCCAACACAAGTCGCCATGAATTCCTCCAAGTCAAATCGTTCACAGAGCGCCTTCATGGCTCCCGATCCGAGCTGGACAGATCCGCAAGAATTTACGCTCTCGCTTGCGCGGCTCGCTGCCTTTTCGCCTCCTCCAGGCGTCACTTTCGGACCGTTTGAAAATGTTTTTCACGGTGCCTTGTCGGTTGTCACTTGGGAAGCTGGCAAGCCTGTTGCCTACTCTGCTCTCGCTTCCTCATCCGTGAGCAAAGATGGCTGGAGCCTGACCGACAACGGCTCGCAGACTGCAGAGTTTCGTTTCGATACCATTGACCCCAGCATGTCCTTAAGTGCTGGTCTCGAAAGTCTGTGGTTGCGGGGAACATTGGGTCATGTGTCCACCTACACCCATGTTCGACTCAATCACATCGCGAGCCAGAAGGAGCAAAATCAATGGCAGGGCGGATTTGGTGTTGGGTTGAGCGGACGATTCGTTTCATTCCAGGCTGCATCGCTCTGGCGCGAGAACGACTCAGGTTTCTCTCTTGGAATATCCTCCTCACTCTGACTTTGCCGCTGCGAGGAAGAACTTGAATTCAGCTCCGCCGATGAACATTGGCTGCATCAGCCCGGACTCATCGCTGGACGCAGAGGAGTTCTCTCGCCCTCTCGCAAACCTAGAAAGCTCAGGCCTTTTCAGGCGGCTGAACCTCACAGTTGCCTACGATGAATCGCTTGACTCCGGCCTTAAATGTGACGTGCTGTTCTTGGCTCAAATTGATTTCTCTGAACGCGCCTTCAGCATGGCGTCATACCTCAGAAGCCTCCCACAGCATGCTTTGCGCCCCTTGTTCTTGATGTGTAAATCTCAGAAGTTTACCGAGCATGCTCACAGAGCTAAAGCACTCGGGCTCGAAACATTCTCAGACTGGACCGCTCTCACCGAAAGCATCCGCACTTTGCAGGACACTAAACATGACTCTTCGAGCGACCTCTCACCTCATCCGCTGACACTGCAACGTCTCTTCGACACACGTGATTTCCCTACCCTCATGAAACTCACGCAAAAAATTGGAGACAACCAACGTGGCAGTGCTCACGCGCGTGCATTTGAGGCTCTCCTCTGGCTTCAAGAAGACAACACCACTAGGGCAGAACAGCTGCTTCGACGGGGGGTGTCGGAGCAGCCAGAATTGCTGCCGATGCGATATCTCTTGTCCCGTGTGCTGGCGCGCCAGGGGAAATATCCCGACGCACAGAGGTTCCTCGAGCAGCACACCCATTTTCCGTTTCTTGAAACAATCAGTCTTTTAGGGTTGGCTCGACTCGCACTCGAGCACTCCGACCATGTCCGGGCAGAATCCTATTTTAGCGCCTGTCAGCAGCGTGACGACCGCAATCCACAGGCTGAGCTTGGCCTTGGAAAAATTGCGTTCGCACGCGGTGAGCTGGAAAAAGCTTCAGAGCATTTTGTACGTGCCGGGCATTGTGATGAGCTGGCTTCGTATTTCAATCAGATGGCCATCGCGCTGGTTAATCAGCGCCGCTTCAACGATGCCTTGTTTATTTACCAAAATGCACTGAAAGTTTTGCCGTCGCGCGACAAACACCACTTCATTCACTACAATATAGGCTTGGCACAGAAGAAACGGGGAGCATTGCTCGAGGCCGCAGACTCCTTTGCGACCTCCCTTTCACTCTCGCCGGGCTATGAAAAGGCTCAGCAGAGTTTGAAGGAGGTTTTAAAGTTGGCGGCCACCTCCGAAGGCAAACCATTTTCCTTCGAGAAGTACAAGAAGCTCCTCGCGGAAACAGAGAACAAAAACTGACGTGTTTTGCATGTGAAAAGCACCGGAGATTGAGTCAATGCTCAAGAAAATGCTGCTGATACTTATTCTTGGAGGCGGGTTTGTGACTTTCGCCGCCACAAGCATCGGTGGATTCCTAGCCTGGAATTACGTCAAGAAAATTGAAAAGACACTTCCTCCTGTCGAAAAATTGAAAAACTATGAACCTGCTCTGCCCACTATTATCTACAGTAACGAAGGCACAAAGATCGGGGAGCTATTTGAAGAAAAGCGCTATCCCGTTGAGCTTGCGAACGTCTCTCCAATTCTCGTGAAGAGCTTTCTCGCCTCGGAAGATGCGCGTTTTTACTCACACTCCGGAATCGACCCACAAGGCCTCGCTCGCGCTGCGCTGTCTCATTTCTTGAAGCAAGGCACTAAGCAGGGCGGCAGTACCATCACACAGCAGCTTGTGAAAAACGTTCTCCTGACGCGGGAAAGAACCGTTGAACGGAAGGTCAAAGACATCCTATTGGCTCTCAAAATCGAGAAGTCTTTCAGCAAAGATGAAATTCTCGAAATGTATCTCAACACAATTTTCCTGGGAAACAATTCCTATGGAGTAGAAGCCGCAGCGCGAAACTACTTCCGTAAATCCGCAAAAAAACTCCGCCTCTCCGAAGCCGCTATGATTGCAGGTTTGGCTCCTGCCCCATCGGCCTACGCCCCAACCGACAACTTTGAAAAAGCCAAAGCACGACAGAAGTTTGTTCTGGATCGGATGGTGCAAAACGGGTGGGCGACGCGCGAGGAAGCCGATACCGCCTTCTCTGAGACACTCACGGTGCATCTCGCTGAAACACCAAACACGCGCTCGGCTCCTTACTTTCTCATGGAAGTAAAGAAGCAATTAGAGAATGCGCTACAGCTCGGAAATCTTCTTACCTCAGGCTACAAAGTTCAGACCTCTCTGAATCTCACGCTTCAGAAGCACGCTCAAAAAGTACTCTCGACATTCCTTGAGCAATTCGAATCAAAAAAAGCTTTCCACAAACCAATTACGCGGCACGGTAGCAACTACAGTACAGCGCTAGAAAGACTTGCTCGCAGTGGCTGGAGCAACGATGAAGATGAAGATATTCGCGGTATTGTTATCGATCTCAACCCCGCCTACGACATTGCTCTGATTGCAACCCAAACTGGCCCAGGGATTCTTCTGGCGGAAGATCACCGTTGGGCACTGCGTGCCGCAGCAACAAAGAAGGCAAGCTCCATCCAAGACTTCGCCGATATTCTTGCCATTGGCGATGAAGTTCACGTCAAACGGGTCGACACTCGTCCTCCAAAGCGCATCGCTAAGGCTCCGCGTATTTTTCAAGAGCACGTTGAGGTTCTTAAACTCTATGGCCTTAAGCCAGAAGAGGTGAACCTGAACTTCTATCAACTGACCGACACCGAGGGCATTGAGGCCGCTGCAATCGTCATGGATGCGCAATCGGGTGAGATTGTGACGATGGTTGGGGGAAGCAGTTTTCAGGCCAGTCAATTCAATCGGGCAACGCAAGCCCTGCGGCAGGTTGGCAGCAGTGTCAAACCACTCTATTACAGCCTGGCGATGGACAATGGTTTTTCTCCTGCATCACGCATTGATAGCCCTCCCATTGTTATGGGCGACTGGAAACCTGAAAACTACGACAAGGAATTCACCGGACGCACCAACCTGCGCACGTCCCTCGTGCATTCTTACAACATCAGCAGCATCCAGCTCTTCAAGGCCTTAGGAACGCCGCTGTTGACGCAACATTTCAAGCGCCTGGGTCTGCCTTGGAACGAAGTGAATCTGGCGCACTCGCTCGGTGCTGGCTCCGCAACACTGCTTCAGATGGCTCAATCCTATTCGCCATTCGCGAATGCCGGGCGTATTTCCGAGGCACACTACATCAAGGCGATTCACAAGCGCGATGGTGAGCTATTGGTCTCTGCAACAGATCCGCGTCTGAAGGCAGCACCCTTGCCTGGTTTGAACGGGGACAAAAACACCTCCGAAACAGACACCACAAACACTGCTGATGACCCACGCCAGGTTCTCTCACCCGCAGCAGCATACGTGGCCACGCGCGTCATGCAGGATGTGCTCCGCTTCGGCACGGGCACACGCGCGCAGGGTATTCCTTTTGCTGCAGGCAAAACAGGCACCACTAACGGTTATACCGATGCATGGTTTATTGGAGTCACCCCTCGACTGGTCGGTGCAGTTTGGGTGGGCTTCGACGATGCACGCAAAAGTTTGGGCACTGAGGGAACGGGCGGCAAAATGGCAGCGCCACTGTGGAAGCTCGTGATGGAGGGTGCAGTGAAACTGTATCCCTCAAATGAGTGGGTTGTCCCCGAGAAGATCGTGACCGTGCGCGTCGGAGCAGGTGGCGAAAGAGTGATCGGAACCGGAGGAATCGCGATGCCTGCTGTGGCAGGAACCGAACCTGGAGCTCCCGGCAGCCGCGATGCACTCGGTCTTGACCTGGGCTCTCCGCTGTCCAGCGGAGCGACTATCGAAGGGAGCGAGACCTCCTCCCGCGCAGACACACACGATGACAGCACATCTCTGCGAAGGATGGACTGAGCCGCGGACTCAGGCCTGACCCTTGCCGCCTGAGCCACCCTGAATCACTTGCACAAGTTCTGTCACAAGCTCTTTGAGCTGCTGAGCCTGCATCTGCAAGCGCTCGGAGGCCTGAGCAGAGGAATCAGCAGACATGGCGTTGTTCTGAGTGGTTTGATCGAGCTGATTGAGAGCACTGCTAATTTCAGAAATACCCTGAACCTGCTCCTCACTGGCTGCCGAGATCGAGCTCGTCACTTGGTTAACCTTGCTGATGGAATCAATGATCTGATCGAAGACGCGCCCTGCACTGTCGGCAAGTCGTGCGCCTTGTTCGGCACTCTCTGTGCTTTCAGAAATCAGCTTAGAGATATCGGTTGCTGCAGCTGAAGAGCGCTGCGCAAGGGTTCGAACAGCCTCAGCCACAACCGCAAATCCTTTGCCCTGCTCTCCGGCTCTTGCAGCTTCCACTGCAGCATTCAGAGCGAGCAGGTTGGTTTGGAACGCGATGTCATTGATGAGACCAGTGATCTCAGCAACCTTCTTTGACCCCTTGTGAATCTCACCCATGGATGTGATGAGCTCGCGCATCTCTTTTTGGCCTTGGCGTGCGGTCGATTCAGCCGCTTGTGCAACATCTGCGCCCTCGCGTGCACTCTCTGAGTTCTGAGTCACAATGCGCGAGAGTGCTTCAATTGCAGCAACCGTTTCTTCAAGCGATGCAGCTGCCTCGTTGGCAGCTGAGGCCACATTTGAACTCACTTCATTCACCTGAGAACTCGCACCCGCAATCTCCTCGCCCGAGGAGCCTAATGACTTGGAGACGCTCGCCAGTTTGTTCATGGGGGCACGGATTAAAAGCAAACTCACAAGCAGTGCGATCGACGTAAAAAATGCTCCACCCATTGCGATTTGCCGGGTTGTTCGTGCGGTGATCTCCTCAACAGGCTTCATGCTCAACATGACTGTGTATGCACCGCGCAGTGCGCCATTCTTCATATCTTCCATCTGGTATCCCAGAATATCTTTGCCATTTTTCCAAGGGCTGGTGGAAGGACTTCCATGGCAAGCCATGCAGCCCTGACGCTCATCCAGACGAACGGGGCGGGTCACTGTGTAAAACTTTCCGTCGTCTGACCTGCTGATAATTTCTTTGAGGGAAGGATCCTGTTCAAAAGTGCGCAACGTTTCCATCTCTTCAGCAGTGGCACGGTGCTCCTCACGCCGAGGCTGGTCAGCAAAAATCCTGAATTTATAGCCATCGGTCTTCTCGCCCGAATACCCCATCGAAAACAGAACGATGATAGGAACTGCCTTCAGCAGGCGCTCTTTATGCTCTTTGGGAACATTGCCATCGGGGTACTTGAGACGCGTCTCCTCAAACATCTGCCCCAGAATTCCAAGATCACCGACGTAGGCTTTGGCTTCTTCGATTCGATTGAGAATCGCACTTGACCTGTCTAGCAACGCACGCTCGGCATTTTCATGCACCAGGTATCGAGCCACAAAAATTGCAGACAAAGTACACACAACGCACGATGCCAAGACGACACCCAAAACCTTGGTTCGAAACGTCAATTTCATCATCCCACCTCAAAGGGCAAAACAGACAAGAACCCGATATTCTGACATTCTAAATGTAACAACGTAGACTTGAGTTCCAAAGATGGCTGTTTTGGCGACCGCCAAAAACACCTTCACTTTGCCCAGCGGCACTCCGTTTGTGCGGCGGGCAGTGAGCCTGCACACGGGGAGTGAATCAACCTTGAACCAGATGCACTTTGAAACAAACGAACACGAATGCGAGCTCTTTCTTGCTGCTGAAGGCGTCGGATTTCTGATGCTCTCGGCCGACGGCGAAATGTTACGGAAATGGCAGGGGCTGACGCTTGGTGAGACCTCCATCTGCGCAGGGGTACGCTGGGAGTTTGGGCACAACGGACAAACTCAAACTCTCTCTCGCCGCCACTGGAAAGCAACATGCCGCGACGCCGTTTCTATCACCCGCCAGTGGAGAGCCGATTGTGGCTGTGAGCTGCAGGAACGGTGGGACTGGAGCATGCCCAAGGAAGGGCTGCGGGTCTCCCTCAGCATAAACAGCGAAGAGCAGCGTTCCTGTCATCACCGCGAATATTGCTTCAGAGCTGTGCCGCTCTGGACGTTGGCTCATGCCGGCGACGCCACCTGTGGATCGTATGATGCGCGTTTGACTCACAATCCGCGCCAGCCACAAACACTCCATGTGAGCACCCAAGACTGCTCGGCTCGGATTGAGGTCTCCTGCTCAGCTCAAGTGTACCTGGGGCAATTGCTTGAACAGGGTGAGTGGCAACCTTTGCCGACTGCATCACGCGAATGGTTGCCCACCCCTAAAGATGCGCAACGTGGCGAACAATCGGCACGTGAGGTGGTCACCACACACGTCTTCGAACTCGAAACACGTGGAACCTCTGCAGCACGCTTGCTCTTCTCTCGGGGCAGAAGCACAGACGAGAGCAAAACCCTGCCCGCAATTCAAAATCGAATCTCGCCCTCAATCTCCCTGACCAGCACAAATGAATCTCTCGCACATGCTTTCAGCAACTCCACTGAAAGTCTCAATCAGCTTATTCAGACGCGTAACGACGGAACAACTGGACTTCAAGCAGGTCTACCTTGGTTCACACAATTTTGGACCCGTGACATGTGTCACAGCTTTCGCGCGGCATTCCTTTGGTCAGCGCGCACAGAAGCAGGGGCGCATCTTGTCACGGATCTTTGGCTCTCCAGCCGTGCCGGGGTCATACCCAACTACACCACAGCACAGGCAACAACCAACAACAGTGTCGATGCACTTCCACTGTTGCTACTTTCCACTGCTGACCTCATCGACCACTGCGGCTGGACGAGTCAACTCGAAAAAGTTCAACCGCAGATCATCGACAAATTACTCGCAGCCTCGGAACTCTTCTTAAAGGGTGAGCTGATTCAACATAATCCTGCCGACACATGGATGGATGCTCAGAAGAAAAGCCCCGAGGGTGAGAACATCCCCTGCAGCCCAAGGGCGAACCGTGCCTTTGAAATACAAGCCTTCTGGATGGCGGCACTACGGCGCTGGAGCCTGGTGCTTGAAAAACTCAACCACCAACAAAATGCACAGACCCTTTTGCAAGCCTCACAACTTGGGCTCAAAACCATACGTCAGCATTATCTCAACCACGATGGCAGACGTTGGGCCGACACACTACGCCCAGACGGCAGCGCTGACTTTTCCATACGCCCCAATATCATATTGGGATTCTCTGCGTTGCACCGCGCTGGATGCTTATCCGAACTGCTGACTGCAGAAGAATTAAAAAAGTGTGTTGACTCGGTCTTGGAATCAGACCTGATTGTTCCCTATGGTGTGCGCACACTCAGCCCAGAAACCTCTGTTCAACACCCCATGCCTATCAATGATCTTTTTCAGGACGAAAGTCCCTACATCCATGAAAGCAAAATCCACTTCCACCCGTACCACGAATTCGGCACCCGTACCCGGCTCGAGCACCCTGACTGGGCATACCACAACGGCACAATCTGGCCGTGGCTCAGCGGTGCTGCAACAGAAATTCTTTTACTCACAGGGCACAGTGCACCGGCAGAAAAACTTTATGAAACTCTCATCCATCATGCCACTCAAGGTTCACAGGGCGGTGCATTGCCGGAACTCCTCGATGGTCTGTCGAGTCACTCACATTGGAGCTGGCCCAAAGGAGCACCGCACCAGGCGTGGAGCGAAGCCGCATTCGTTCACATGATCTTGGAAGGCTGGATTGGCCTACGGCCAAGCTCATTTGGAGAAAAGCTCATTATTGAAACATCCATGTGGAAACTATTTCCAGACTTTAAACTGGATTTCATGGTGCGCAATGGCAAAGTTGAACTTACCAAAAAGAGCAACTCAGCCGAGCTCCTCTTCCAGCCCAATACACCTGGTGCCACCTTGACCGTCTGCGAAAGAAATTTCTGCAAGGGGAATATGCGTGAGTCTTTGCAAACGCTCGCAACCAAAGAAAGAATTCCGATAAAACTGTGGAACTCATAAGATTAAAAGAGCGATCACTTGCTCCCGTGCGGCTAAATTTCCCATGATTTATGTCCTCAAGCCGCCACAGGAGGAATCATCATGAATCACGTGTTTAACTTAAACCGTGAGACTGGAGAGAAAACTGCGCTTGGTCGGATTATTTTCTCGAGTCCTCGCACTGAGCAATTTATGGATCAGGCCAGAGTTCTCTGGAATCACCTCTACAATGATGCACGCTCGCTGCTGCGTCGCACTGCCCCAAAGCATGTTCACCCGCGCATTGATGTTTTAGAAAACTCAAATATTTATGACATTCGCGTTGATTTGCCTGGAGTGGATGCCAACACAATTGAGCTTCTGATGGATGGAAAGATTCTTCACCTGAGAGCGAAACGCAAATGTGAGGAAACCACAGATCTGAAAATGTCTATCTGTGAGCATAAAGCTGAAACCTACGAACGCGATATTCGCCTTGCAGATGATGCTCTCGTCACTGAGAAATCAACAACCCTCGCAGAAGGCATATTGTCGATCCGCATACCACGCAAAGCTGCCTGAATGTTCTGCTGAAAATTCAAATTTTCCTGATTTTAACTTTCACGCCCAAGCCACAACACCCGTCGAGAGGTATGACATGTCAGACAACATCAAGCGAAGCTGCATCTCAAGGATTCTTGTGGATGCCGCATACTCTGCAATGCTCGTTTTCTTCATTCCTGCATTTGCTCAAACCGAGGCTCACATGGCACCAACCGTTACACTCGAGCCTGCTCCTGTGGAACATGTTTTTGTTCCGCAAGGCTTCGACGACAATGACAATGCAGAGGTCATTATCCAAGGGCGCTTTTCAAATGCCTGCATGAAGACTGGCATGGTCGAAAAGAGTATTGATGCGGAAAAAAGGCTTATTCGCTTGAGACCGTTATCCTACGTTTACAAGGGTGAACCCTGCGCACAGGTCATTGTGCCCTTTATTCAGCGCGTCACCTTTGGAACACTGCGCGAAGGGACTTGGAAAATTGAAGTTGAAGGGATGCCGTCACTGGCTCCTCTCCCCTTGGTGGTCAAACGGGCGGTGAGTGCAGCACCTGATGAATTCCTCTATGCCCCTGTGGAGGAAGTTGTGCTTCTTCCAGGAACCTTGGGAATCCGACAAAAACTGGTTTTGAGCGGTAACTGGCCTGTCATTCCTGCGCGCGGATGTTTTGTGATGAAACAGCTGCGGACACATCTTGGAGCCGACAACACGCTGGTGGTGCAACCGATTGCCGAACTTCTTCCTCCGGAACAATGCTCTCCAAACTCGCAACGCAAGAGAGCCTTTCAATCCTCTGTTTATCTCGAAAAATCACTTCAACTGGACTCACTGATTCACGTCCGCGTTCTCAATGGAGAGTCTCTGAACAAATTCTACGAGTCGCTTTGAAATGCAATTGGACCCCTAACAGGAGGACAGAAAATGCGGCACAGCCACAATTCGAATGTGATTCTTCCCGCTCTGGCAGTCCTGATCTCCTCAATTGGTGTTGGATGTGGCGAAGAGAAAAGACATGAGCACCGTGACTCGAGGCTCAACATTGTGGGTGGTCGCGCTGTGCAAAGCGATGTCGATGATGCACGTCGATACTCGACAGTTGCTCTGACTTCCGATCACCTCGGCAACCTCCGTTCAAGAGCCTCGAGCCTTCTTGATTTGGGCAAATCCTTCTGCACTGCGACCGTTATTTCACGCAAAGCACTCATGACAGCAGCGCACTGCCTGCAGGATTTTGATCCTCAGACGCAACTCAAAGGCGATACATTGGTGTTTCCACGGGTGCAGGATTTCATCGCATCGTTCGGACTCAAAGCTGCCAAAAGCAACAACTGGATCCGCGCCAAAAAAGTCATTCCTCATCCCGATTGGAACCCTGAGCTGACACTCAGTGGCAATCCGGCCGCGGCTCCGAACGATATTGGTATTGTTCTACTCGATGAAGAAATTCCAGAGCCGTACTCGCCGGTGGAAGTGGCCTCAGAAGACTTCGAACTGACTGAAAAGCAACAAGTCACACTTGTTGGCTATGGCGTGACCCTGAGCCGCCGCAATAACAATACCGGCCTATTGAGAGAAGTGAGCGTGCCACTGCAAGATATCGACACCAAGGCGAAAACTCTCAACGTCGGTGGCTGGATGAAAGGAGCCTGCGCCGGAGATTCGGGAGGCCCAATGTACACCCGCACCGCCGAAGGCAAATGGGTTGTGGTGGGAGTCACTTCTGCAGGAATTGAGATTTTCCAGACCTGCATCGGTCTCGACAATTCATACACCGATGCACGCCATTACAAAGACTGGATCCGCAGCAAACTCCGAGAGAACGGAGATGAGTTGATGTAACTCAACTCGATGCAGTGATTCCTGCAGAAACGAGGTCGTGGAGTCGCAGCAGACCCACGGCCTTCCCACTTGCATCAACAATCGGAACTGCGTTCAAAGGACGTGGGCGATTTTCCATCAGCTGGAGAGCCTCAACCGCAAGCGTCCCTGGAGCAAGTGTGATTGGGTTGGGATTCATAAAATCATGGACGGTGCACTCAAAAACCTTTGGCCCATGCAATTCCATTGCAGCACGCAGGTCTCGTTCCGCAACGAAGCCATGCATGGAGTCGGCATCATCGACCACCAGCAGTGCACCCATCGCGCATTCGGTCATGCGCGAGATAACGTCTTTGAAAGTAGCATCTACACGCACGCGCGGAAGAAACTGACCACAAACCATAAGGTCTTCGACCCGAACAAAAATTCGTTTGCCTATTGCTCCGCCGGGGTGATTGCGAGCGTACGAAGCCAAATCAAAAAGACGCCGCTCCATGGATGCAGCAACCAGCAACTGACCCAGTGCAAGCGTGGTCACAGTGCTTGTCAGAGGAGCCTGATTTAAAGGGCAAGCTTCGCTCTGGACAGGCAACTGGAGTGTAGTGCTGCAGCCTTGTGCCAACGGGGAGTCGGGACGGCTCGTGACCGCCACCAAATCACATCCGCGCTCGCGTAGGAGAGGTAATACGGCGAGCAACTCAGCGCTGCGACCGTTGTTGGACACAAGCAACACCGGGTCGCCACCAACAACTGAACCCAAATCTCCATGCAGAGCTTCTGTCGGGTGCAGAAAGCGCGCGTTGATTCCCACGCTCGCCAACATCGAAACAAGAACCTGAGCCACCCCACCCGACTTGCCAACCGCCACAAAGTGCAGAGTTTTATGCGGTGCAAAGGAGTCGATACGCGGCGCACCCGTCTCAGGTATGCGGCACCGACAGAGGAGTTCGAGAACGTGGACAAAAGCCTCTTGAAATTTGGGGGACGTTTGTAGCTGAGAGTGCAGCTGTTCTATTGCGCGGCTCATATGCAGCGCGCGTTCGGAGGCGCTGGAGAGAATATCACGCTCCATCACATTCCTCCCTTGGTGTTAATTTTAAGGTGGGAAACGAAAGTTGCATTTCAGACTCAGTGCACATCGACCTTTTCAGGAATAACGAAAACACTCTCAGGAGAGGTGTCCTCGCGTAGAGATTCGACAGCCGATTGACCCGAAAGAATGTCGTCTTCCGAGACAGATTCCATACGCGATGCGCCTTTACGTTTACGCAAACGCACAGCCCGCTTCGACATGGCATCTGAATTAACCTGCTCCATGAGCTTCTGAGCATCATCGAGTTGATCTTCGAGCTGCGCTGGATCGGAGTTTTCGAACTGAACTCCGAAGGCCTTCTCGACGGGATTCCCCATGTCGACTCCAGCAAGATCTTCGAGAGAGCGCCACTGCGCTTCCTGGAGGGTAACAAGGCGCTTGGAAAATTCCATCTGCCAGGCAGAGAGAGCTTCCTGGCGCTCGCACAATTCCTCGAGAACTCCATGAATCAGACTCAGCTGGTCTTGGGTTTCGACAAGCAGGCGTTTGAGTTCGGCAATTGAGGAAACAGGCTTAGCGACGGCAGCAGCAACACGCGCACGTGGCTTCTGAACCGGACTAGCTTTTCCTTTACGAACATCTGCCATCAGAAGGACTCCAAACGAAGAGGGGCGCAAAGAGAGCCAGCTATATCACAAAGCGATTTCAGCCGGAGGTCACGCCTCAAGATGGGCGTCCACAACGCCCTCTTTCGCTTCAGGCTGTGACATAGGAGGGGGATTCTTGTCAAAGAGAATGATTCCGTTTTGATGCATTGCCTGCCAGAAATTGGGGTCAGGCATAACGCCCACTTCGAACGGAACGGCACCAAAAAGCTCATCCTGACCCGCCACAATGCTATCTTTTACAGCACCACAAAAGGACTGCATGGCTTCTGGGCTCTCTTCGAGGCCAGAAACGCGGAGGAAGATGGTTCGGATCCAGCCGGACTCGCCCGCATTGGGTGGAAGAATGGCTCCGAGCACCGCAGCCTCAACTTTTGCATTAGAACTAAGCATACTCTTCGCGCGAGCCTTTTGCTCATCGTTGAACACGTCTGGCGGGAAGGCCACTTGCATCTGACCGTCGCCCGCGCCCTGCGCCTCACCGGCACCGCTCGCAACCTGAACCGGACTTTGCTGAGTTTGCGGCACAATACCCATGGCCAATTGGCGATACTCCACTTTGGAGAGCAAAATAAACGGCGCACTGCCCGGGTTCACCACAATGACTTCAGCCGGGCTGGGTTCGAGAAGTTTGAAAATGTCTTGGCCACGCACGGACACGTACTGTCCACCGTCGGGGCGCCAGCGACGCGCGGCAGCACCGCTTGTGAACGCAGCTGCAAAGGGTGTGCCCGCAGAATTCTGGAGAATTGCGACGCTCATATTCTGACCATTTTCAGCAGACTGCTCTGCTGCTGCGCCAGCCTCGGGTTCAGACAAGGCAAGCAGAAGTTCAGAGAACAGAAGCTCCTGATAGACCTTCCGACGGCTGTCTTGAGTATCCTGACGGGCGTTCTCAACCATAGCCTGCTCGAGAAAAAGAGCAGCTTTGGGCTCCGACGCGTCGCCTGTGGCACTCTCTTCGGGAGAAACTTCGGGTGCTGCTGTGGCTCCCGCCTTGGGTGTATTTTTTTCGACCGCCGGAACAGCGCCTGGGGCTGTTTCTGCGTCACGTTTGCCAAAGAGCTTCTTCAAAACCATATATGCCTCTTGAGTGTGCAGAGCTTGAACAAAATGTGCCTACGGCATCGAAATAGGATGCCCCGAAGCAGCCCCTCTTGCAAGCTGTTCTTTGAACCTCTCAACTGTATTTTCTTCGCTTGGCTTCCCGCCACAACTCATCCCAAACCTCAAGTGAGAGACCTTTGGCATAGTCTTCTGTCACATCGACTCCACGTTCACGCAGGATGTTTTCCATTCCTTCAAATCGCGAAAGAAATTTCTCCACGCTCGCGCGGGCCGACAGATCCAAGTCCAGCGAAGGTTCAGCGCCAGAAAATTTCATCTCATTGAGAAAGACAACAACATTTGCCAACGCAAGAACAACATCTCCGACTTCATCGGCAACCCGACTGCGCTCGGGTGCATCGACAAAAACCTCGCGCCTTAGCTCTTCAATTTCTGAAGAGAGATCTGCGAACGTTTGCTCGAGAGTCTTCCATGCGAATCCAAGTTTCCACGAGGCCTTTGAAACGGCCGATGTCCAAGCCAATGTCGGTTGCGCCGACTTCTTGCGGGTCTTATGCAACAGGGATTTAGGCTGATTCAGCGCTTGTGCGTTGCTCTCTTGCGCCTTGATCGCATCCCATTGCCGCATCACATCGGCAGAGGTTTTTACATTTTCCGATGTTGCGAAAACGTGCGGATGACGGCGAATCATCTTTTCACAGATGTCATCAAAAACTGAGGCCACAGTAAAATGCTTTTGCTCAGAGGCAATCTGTGCGTTGAGGAAAACCTGCAAGAGAACATCTCCCAGCTCACCGCAATAAGCTTTCGCAGTCTCCAAATCGCCTGCCTTTGCGTATTGTGCAGCAGCCTCAATCGCTTCATAAGCCTCTTCCACGAGGTAGGGTCGCAGGGATTCGATGTTTTGCTCTTTGTCCCATGGGCAACCGTCTTGCGCGCGCAAAGCAGCTACGGTCTTTGCAAACATCACCGACTTCAAGCCAAGACTAAAAAACTCCCGGTGCGATGCGAGCTCTGCCCTCTTAACAAGCTTCGGATGATAGCCAGAATGAAGAGACATGGTTACAGCAGCAGTGTCTGTCAATCTGGACTTGGAATCGCCCGAACCTTTCTCCTGCCCGAGAACAATCAAGCTCGGTTCATACGCTGAAGGTGGCTGGAATCCGGCAAGCTCAAGCACTGTTGCGGCCACGTTGGCCAAGCCAGCCTTTGGAAGATCATTGCGTAAGTGAATTTCGCGCTGAAGAACTTCAGCATTGAAAATACAGAACGGTACAGGAGAGAGTGTATGACTCGTTTTTGCGCGAGGTACACCGCGTGTATCGTATTGTATTTTTCCTGACTTCTTGTCGAGCTCAAACATTTCGTCGGCGTTGCCGTGGTCTGCCGTGACAATTACAACCGTGTTGGTTTCAATCGCGCACTGAAGAATTCGACCCAACGCCAAATCAACTGCGGCCACCGAGACAAGTGTGGCTGCAAAATCTCCTGTGTGCCCAACCATATCGCCATTCGCAAAATTTATACGCCCAACCCTGAAGCTACTTTTTTGCATTTCAAGAATGGTTCGATCGGCGATTTCTGCAGATTTCATCCAAGGACGCTCAGCAAAGGGCTGCAGATCAGATGGAATCTCAACGTAATTCTCAAGACTCTCATTGAACTTCCCACTGCGATTGCCATTCCAGAAATAGGTCACATGCCCGTATTTTTGAGTCTCGCTGCACGCAAATTGCTTGACACCCGTTACACTCAACAACTCACCCATGGTTCTGTCGATGAGTGGCGGCTCAACAAGATAAATTTCTGGTAGTTTCAAATCGCCGTCGTATTGCATCATTCCGGCATAAACCACCTGCGGAAACCTCTTGCGCACAAATGGCTTAAAGTTTTGTTCGGTGAGTGCGCGAGAGATCTGAATGGCACGGTCACCCCGGAAATTGAAAAACACGAAACTATCGCCGTCGCCCACAGTTCCAACCGGTTGACCATCTTTCGCAACAACAAACGGAGGCAAATTCTGGTCGGTCTTCAGACCCTCTGAACGGAAGGTTTGCAAAGCCTCCTCGAGTGACTTGAAAGCACGTCCCTCTCCCAAGACGTGAGCGTTGTATCCGCGCTCGACAATTGACCAGTCACTCTCGTAGCGATCCATGGTCACAAACATGCGCCCACCGCCACTCGCAACACAGCAGTCGAAATCTTTATCCACCACGGTTCGAAGGAAAGCGCTGAGCTTTTGAGCGTAGAGCTCTGCCGTGTCGGGACCAACATCACGTCCGTCAAGCAGAAGATGCAAACGCACTTTGCGCACACCTTCTTTTTTAGCGGCAGTCAGAAGCGCGAACAGATGATCGATATGACTGTGAACATTGCCATCGGAAAAGAGTCCGCACAGGTGTAGTGAGTTTTTTCCCGAGTGCAGCTCAGAGCGGTGTGCGACCTTTTTCCAGCCCTCGCCTTCAAAAAGACGACCGCTTGCAATCGCTTCGCCCACAAGTTTTGCACCTTGCGCGAAAACCCGGCCAGCACCGAGTGCGTTGTGTCCGACCTCGCTGTTCCCCATGTCATCTTCCGAGGGCAAACCCACGCTCGGACCGTGGGCAAGAAGTGTGCGGCTCAGGGATCTCTGCATCAGACTCGAAAGATGGGGCGTGTAAGCAGCAGCAACGGCATTGCCCCCAACAAATGCTGCCGAAGGAAGCAAACCAGCCTGATGTGCCAGCTGCAGGGTCACGTGATCCTGAGTGTCTTTCCAACCCACACCGTCGAGAACGACGACCAGGACTTTGTGATCGACGCGGGTGTTCATGATAGATTTCGACAGGGCAGATGGTGTATCAACAGCCATAATTTCTTCTCTCTTAATTCGGGACTCAAATGCTCAACAATGGTGATACTCTGGCATTGCTGAAATTGCCAACCCGTCTTTTGCGCCGAAGCCTACTCGCTGTAGGTGTGGTTGTCTGCATCGCCTCGTTGTGCTTTCCGCACCAAAGTGCCGTGGCTCTCGACGACCCTTTCAGCGCACCACTCAAGGAGCTGAACAAAATTGACCCTGCGAATGTGGTTCAATTCAGACTTGTTGGTCTGTCAAATCAGGGCACAGGAACAAGCGCTGTGCTCGAGCTCGACACCCGAGGCGGCTTCAAAATCTACGAAAAGGGTCTGCGGTTCGAATACAAGAGCACCGCAACACTGAATGCTCCCATAGCTCTGCAAACCAGTGCCGATCCCCAAGCGAAGGTCGTACAAGATCCTTTTTACAATGAACCGCGTGCAATCTTCGACAAGGGAACACGGTTTATTGCGACGTCTGACCTACCCATGGATGAAACTGGGGTGCTACGCATTCGATTTGAGGCCTGCTCGGTCAATACTTGTCTTTTGCCCACATATTTTCTTGTGAATGCAAGAAAAGGAGAGGTGTCACGTCCAGAACCAAAAGGCACACTTCCGGGTCTGGTTGGCTCATCGTCCGCAAGCTCTCTGGCACCCACACCAACGGCAGCGCCTACTCTCACAGCTACACCCACACCAACGGCAGCGCCTACTCTCACAGCTACACCCACACCAACGCCCGCAATTCCACCTGCACCTGCAGTGGAAGTGTCACTCACCGACAGCATCACCGCTCAGGTTCAGCGCACACTCGGACAAAGAAGTTGGTTTCTTTTTCCTGCGCTTTTCCTCGCAGGCTTGCTGATGAACCTCACACCTTGTGTCTATCCAATGATTCCCATCACGCTCAACGTGCTTTCACAAACCAAAAGGAGCGATGACGACTCCACCCCTGTGCAGTCGTTTGTTCCAGCTCTCGTCTATGTCCTGGGTGTCATACTCGCTTATGCGAGTATGGGTGTTATTGCTGGCATGACAGGCTCTCTGTTTGGCGGAATCCTGCAGAGTCGAAGTTTCAATTTTGGACTCGCGGTCTTGATGTTCTTGCTCGGCCTGTCGATGCTCGGATCAATCGATCTTTCGCGGCTGCAGAGTCTGGGCAACAAAATTCCATTGTCACGGCGCTCACCGACTTTGGCTCTGCTGACCATGGGTGCTGTCTCAGGTCTCGTTGCTGCGCCCTGCACAGGTCCTGTGCTGAGCTTGCTGCTTGTGCTTGTCGGGCAAACCAAAGATCCCGTTTACGGTTTCACTCTTATGAGCGTTTTCGCTGCTGGTTTTGGGGCACCTTATCTTGTGCTTGGAATGCTTTCACAGCATTTCAAAAAACTGCCTCGCGCAGGTAAGCTCATTGACCTCGTCAAAAACGTATTTGCTGCCCTGATGTTTTCACTGTCGCTCTATTACTTGAAGATCTTCCTTGGCACCATTCCACTCTTTTCAATCCTTTATGCACAGCCGAACCTCACTGGAGTTGTCACAATTTCAGTGCTGACCATCATCTTTCTTGTCTGGCAGAACCGCTCGATTCAGCATCCCCTCAAGCTCTTGGGCACTCAGATTGGACTCACCATCCTCGCATTGTGGATGACCCTGTCGCTGGTCAAAGGATTCGTACCCATGTCTTTACCCAGCTGGCCATCAATCGATCGCATTGGTGATCCGGTCGAGGTGCCGCCGGCGGGTTCAATGCAAAATGACAGTGCGCAATGGTACAAAGACTGGAACAAAGCCGTGCAAGCAGCAAAGCTTGAGAGGAAGGGACTGCTTGTCGATGCATGGGCACAATGGTGTGTGGCATGTTTGAAAATGGATGCTGAGGTTTGGAGTGAGTCTGGAGTCGAGGCGCTCCTCAACCAACACTTCATTGCCTTAAAAATCGATTTCACAGAGTCAAACCCAGCCTCTGAAGAACTCACACAGCGCTGGGATCTCGCCGGACTTCCGGCCGTAGGCATCTATCCGGCGGGCTCCGACTTCAATGGAAAACCAGCCATTTTGTTTCGAGAGGCCATTACTGTGAGTCAATTCCACCAGGCCGTCCAGAAGCTATTCAACGGAGAAATCAAACCACCAAAGTGAATGATTCCGCCTTGCACGTGCGAGAAAATGGACAAAAAAAAAGCCGCAACCCCAATTGGAGTTGCGGCTTTTTATTCGAGCCTAATTACATGTGCGCTGCTGCAGGCATGTAATCGTGTTGGTCGCGAGCCATACCTGAACCATCGCGTGCAGTTGCTACGTAACGGTTCACGATGTTGAGGGTATAAACCAACAACGTCGCTTTGAAGTTACGCCAGTTAGAATCGTCGAGACACATAAGAAGCTCATCATCAAAGTACATATCTGTGTGAGTCAGGAGCGCCTCGATAGCCGCAAAAACCTGCTCGAAGTTGCCAGCAGTTGCGAGGTCGTTGAGGTCTTCCTTGCTGCGGATTGCATTAGCCAAACGTGCAGCGTTTGTTCTGATGAGCTGAACTGTGGAACTGTTGAGAATCATGAGGGGCCCCCACAAAAAAATTCACCGGCGGACACTGGCCGTTTGGAGAGTGTAGGGCTCAACAATTCAACCGGGCAAGGCTCCAGACCTGTCAATTCTCCAACGAGCGCTGCGGAATAGCACAAACGCACCGACACCAAAGAGAATTGCAGCAATCAAAGTTCCCAAGACAATCAGGGGAAGCCTATCGGGAGCCAAGCCGACAACCTCGAAATTGAGAAAAGTCTGTGTTTGGTCGGCCGCCCTGGAAACTATCTGCACCTTGCGTGGCGGAGCAGCAGGATTCATGGCCACTTCGCGACTCTGCAGGCTCATTCCCTCGCCCACGCTCAGAATACGAGGTGGCCAAACGTTCCAACCTTCAGCGAGCTTGCCGAGCATTTGACCGAGCGGGTTTGGAGCCAGAAACAGAACAGCGACCTGCTCGCCGGGCAGAGGTGGCAACTCAGTGTTTCTCCACACGGCATTCCCAGTGAACGCCTTAAGCTTGAATTCGCTGTTGAGCTCAACGGCCAAACCCTGTGTTCCAGAGGGCAATTGCAAAGCCGGAGTACCCTTCCAACTCATTGCGGTCACTTGATTTGCGAGTGCCTCAGGACGCATTGCAGTTAATTGCCAGTCATAGATTCCTTTTGGAAGAGGAAGAACAACCGTTACACCATCAGTCGCTGAAACCGGCACGGAAAATGAGGTCAAGTGCAAACCCACCAAATGCCCTTGAGCAGGCGAAATCATGTAGCGGCTGGATTGCGGTGCATAAACTGACGATTCGATCTGGTGCAACGATGCAGGTGCGCTCGCAGGCGCCGATGCAGTTGTTGATGGATGACTCATCATCTGGGCAAAAGCGGTTCTCGCTTTAATGCCTCCCGCACAAACCAAAGCCGCAGCAGCCAGTGCAACAAGAACCTGCAACGACACTCGACCGGATTGTGGATTTGACCCACTGCTTGCCGATTGTTCAGGAAGAAAAGGTAGGTCGGCACGCTGCAGGCGCAAGCTCACAGAGACCAGCGCCTGAAAACATTCGGCTTCGCTCAATGCTGTAACCCTTTCATCCTCAAGCTTGCCGTGCGCAAGCCGACCCAAAAGTTTATCGCGCAACTGAAGCGCTTGTCGCAACTCAGCCTCATCAGCAAAGCCTTTATAGCTCGCAGAGAAAGACTCCATGTTTTCGGCGGAGAAAAGCGGCGTAGTGACCATCCAGACAACGAACACAGAAAACAAAATGGCCGCAGCAAGTATGAGAGTCATGCTTGCACCCCAATACGTCGTGCCTGCTCAATATAGTTGCGCAATTCCTTTTCGATCGCCAGACGCTCTTCCTCTTCCCGCCGACGCGATGAACGCAGTGCATAAATCAACCACGCAGGTCCAACGATAAGCCCAACGCTTGGAACCACCCAAATCATTAGACCAAACGACTGACTTGTATCCGGCTGGCGTAGAATCCACTCCCCGTAGCGATCGCGAAAGAAACGGATGATTTCATCCTTATTTTTTCCCTCGGCAACTTGGCGCTCGACTTCCTTGCGCATGGCAACACTCTGCGGAGTATCGCTTTCAAGGATGCTGACACCTTGGCAGGTCGGACAACGCAGCTCGTTCCCAATATCGAGCAGTTCTTGAGAGTACTGCATGCGCGCTTTGTTCGCATCTTCATTCGCCCATGCAGTCCCTGAAAAACCAAAAGCCAGAAGTACCAAGGCACCCGTCACGATCATCGCCGATTGAACCTTCTGAGACAGTCTCACGGGCGCAAGAGATTCGGCCAAAAGATCCGAGTCATCTGTGGCAGACTCAAGCACCAAACCGTTGGGCGAGACGTCGAGACTTCGCCTTTTGATGCGATGGCTTAATCCGACCATGGCTCCAAGAACCATGATAACCAAACTCGTCCAAACGAACTTCACGGTTGGGTTGATGTGCATTTTGAGTGAAACCTGCTTGGTGTTCATGTCGAAATTGGCAAGCACAAGATAGACATCGTGCCAGAAGGTTGAGTGGATACCGATTTCGTTGAGCCACTCCTCTTTGTTTGTGTACTTGCTGCGGCGCGGAAGGATTTCGACAACCTCGCCCTTTTCGTTCTTGGCTTCGATCACTGCAGAGACGTATCGATAATTGTATGCCGCCTCTTCACGCATTCCGCGGTTGGTGAGTGTGTAGCCGTAGAACTGCGCAGACTCGTTGTGGTTAATGACCGCCTCTGCATGAATGCCGCGGTACCCTCCCAAGAAACCAGCAATTGCGATAAGGAATCCGAGGTGAGCAATCCAAGAACCCAAATAGGGGCGGTTGAATTTCCAAAGCAATTGCCCATTCCAACGCAGCGCACGCAGCTTGAAGACGAGATCCATGACCATGACCAATGCAGTCCAGAGAACCAGCCAAAAGCCAATAGCCGAACGCACATCGAGCTGTTTGTGCCACGCCAAGACAGCTGCAAGAACGGAAGCCCAAACTGCCGGAAACAACAGACCGGCAACTGGATCTTCGATTTTACCGTTGCGCCAGCGCATCAGATTTCCGACACCCAAAAGTGCCACCAGGCCAACCCCAATCCAGGGTGCAAAGGCATTGAAGAAGGGCTGTTGAATGGAGATTTTAACGCCACGCACGGCCTCGACAATAAGAGGCAAAAGCGTACCGATACACACGAGTGCGAGTAGGAAAAGCAAAAAGAAATTCGTGAAAAGAAGTGCGCTCTCCTTCGAGACAACCCAGGTCTGCGCCTGCGCCGCGCCTTGGAGAAGATGTCCGCGCAATCCAACCAACAGCAGCAATAGGGTCATCCAAATAACGATATAAATCAGATACGCAGGACCAATATTGCTTTCCGCAAATGAGTGAACACTGCTGATCACGCCCGAACGCGTGATGAAGGTTCCGAGGAACGTGAGAATGAATCCCAGACCAGCAAGAACACAAGCAAGCCGGGGCAGACGGTTGGTTTTATCGAGAATAAGGAGCGTGTGCAAAAGAGATGTAGCTGCCAACCAGGGCATGAAAGAGCTGTTCTCAACTGGATCCCAGGCCCAATAGCCTGCCCAACCCAACTCTACATAAGCCCATTTGCCGCCCAAGAAGATTCCCACCGAAAGAATCGCCCAACCTGCAAGAGTCCAGCGGCGAACCGAAACAAGCCAGTCTGAGGTGAATGAGCCACGCATAAGCGCCGCAACGGAATATCCAAAGGGGACAATCAGAGAACAATAGCCAGCAAACAAGCTCGGCGGATGCGCTGCCATGTAGGGATTTTGCAACAACGCGTTCATCCCCTGGCCAATATCCTGCAAAGGGAACATGCGCGTCAGCGGAGCCGAAGCCCACACAAGAAGCAAAGTCATGAAACTAAGACTAAACCCATAACAGACCAACAGCCCCGGAAGCAGCGACTCATTTTTTTCACGCACCGTGAGAAGCGAGAGTGTCACCACAATGGACATGATGAGTGTCCAGAGGAGATGACTTCCTTCCAACGAGCTCCAGAACGACGTGAGGAGATACAAAGGAGGCATATCGCTCGCTGAATTGCGGAACACATAACTCACCGAAAAATCGTTTGTCAGCAAAGCAATCCAAAGAATTGCAGATGCAATCGTGACACACAAATTCACTGCGATAAGGGCATTGCGGCTGCTGTAAATGATTCCCCTGTGCGGCCTGTAAAAAGACAAACCACCCATGACCGTCGCATACAGGGACAGGCACAGAGACAAAACGAGAGCATAAAACCCGAATTCAACCATGCTTGGAAAGTCCTCACCACTTTACGACTGGAGGCAGAGACGCAAAGATAGCCTCGATGTTGCCACCGGACATCAAACCAAAGCGCGTTCCTCTGTCATGCACCAAATTAAATTCTGCATAACGACCGCGCCAATGCAATTGCTTGTCCTTCAATTCATCAGAAAATGCCATCCCCACCCGGCGCTTCAGAATCTCACCGTATGAGTGCGCAAAAGCTTGCCCCACATTGAGAAGCAAACCGAGGTCATCAGCACGTTCAACATTGAGGTAGTCGAAAAAGACACCCCCTACACCACGCGTCTCACCGCGGTGGGGAATAAAGAAGTACTCGTCACACCAGGCCTTAAAACGCGGATAGTCGCCCAGCCGATGGGTTTCGCATGCCGCTTTGAACGCTTGATGAAAAGAACTCGTGTCTTCCTCGTAACGCTGCATTGGGGTTAGGTCTCCACCGCCCCCCATCCAAAACAAGCTTCCCTCGCCTTCGCCGACCTTGAGAAGACGGACATTCATGTGTGCAATTGGAGCTTCCGGGTTATAGGTGTGCGAAATCAAGGACACACCTGCAGCCAAATAGGGCTTTCCGGAGTATTCTCGTTCGATGGATGGATACGATGGTCCCCAAACCACGCTCATGTTTACGGCCGATTTCTCGAGCACGGGTCCGCGCACAACGCTCATCACGCCGCCGCCCTGAGGTTGCCCACTCTCCAGCGGCTTACTCCAGGACTTGATGCTCCATTCACCTTCCGGATCGATGGATTTGAACATTTCACGGTTGAGATCGCGCACAAATGTGAGCAGCTTCAATTCACTCTCGCGCAGCTTGCCGGAGTCCAAAACGGGTGCCGCAATTTGGGCGATAGGGTCGGAAGGATCGAACTGGTGCTGACTCGCCGCTTCGAAGTCCAGGCGCGAGAATTTGCTTTTAAATGAATCAAAGCGACGAGTTACATTTTCAGCAACAGCCAAAGAGCGCTCACGAGAGACAGCAGCCATAACTCTCCCCTTTCGGGGATGAGCTTAAACGTATCCCGTCCAAATGACTATGGCTGCATCAAACAACAGAGTGGCTCTGGATCGCGATCAAAAGAACCACACTTCCCCCTCAAGGGACTGCTTGTGACTAAACCGACCCGCGTCGAACGAATACATCCGAGGTGGCCGATAAGCCATGCCACGCGGACGGTGTGGCGACTCAACAAGGATATCGAGTGCCTCAAACTTCTTGCGGAAATTCCGAACGTCCAAGGGGCGATTGAGTATCGCCTCAAACACGCGTTGCAGCTCACTCAGAGAAAATTCATGTGCAAGAAAGTCGAATGCAACGGTATCAAAGCGTGCTTTACGTCTTAATTCAGCAAGCGCTGCATCCGCGAGAGCACGAGAATGCTCATCGAGAAGGCTCATCTGGTCATGAAATTCGAGGAACCGGTATTGGTGGAGACCACTCGTGGCAACGAACTCAAGATCATTTGGCGACGCCGCTGTAAAAAAGCAAATCTCAACTTGCTTCTGGGTTTCACACAATCGGCTTTCATTTTTCTCGAAGGCGCCCACCTGGAACAACTGATTGAGTTCAAGCGGCAAGCGTGAACGGATCACCTGCCTCGCCAGCGACTTGAGCTCATCTTCCGGGCTGTAAGGCAAACTAGGGAGATGAAACTGCTCGACTTCATCGTTGTCACGCACGCACAGCATCCGCAACTTCGAACCATCGAACGTGAACACAACTGTCGTAATGACAAGTCCTGGAACGCCGGAAAGCCTCTGCTCACTGGTCACGATTCCACGTGAAGAGACAACTTCTGTTCGAATTCCCATGGCCCAACCTCACTTTTGAGTTGACTTCCAGTTCAGGTCCACAGGTCGAGCTTATGTGCACAGAAAGCAATGCTCAAGTTGACGAGCAACAAAAAGGTAACAAGCCGCCAAGATGCCGCTTGTTACCTTACAAGAGAGTTCACAGTTTCAGCGACGTAACATCACCAAATTGAAATAAACAAGATCAATTTTCATGGCGAGACATGTGTTGCCAAAACCCTTGTTGAGGCACTCATTCATAAACTGCGGGGCGAATGGTCCCAACACCAAATTGTTCTCAACACAACCGGCGACCTCTGAGCTCCAGTTCGAACCAACGGGGCACACGCCCGTACCACGCAGCGCGCTGTAAAGGTCATTGCTCCATAAAGGTTCCTGACAGCCGATAGCTCCGCTCATCATGCAGTCGTTCAACATGGCCGCTGTAACAGGAGCAAATGCCTTACTGCCATCGCTGCAAAACAGAAAACCCCGATCCACAATTGAGGTGCCCGCAGGACAGCTCAGAGCGGAGAAGAGCGGCAAATCCGGCTGAGGGACAGGAACGCCGACTGGTGGAATGGGTGTGTCGCCTGGAACCGGTGGGAGCGTCGGAACCGGAGCAGGCGTGGGAACAGGCGGTGCGCTTGGCACAGGAATGGGCTGAGTCAGAACGGGTCCAATCGGCTGAGAGGTCGATGGCAAGGGTGTGCTCACAGGTGCAGGTGCTGCGACCGGACTAGGCGTGGCCACAGGAAGAGGATCGCTCACCACTCCTCGCAAAGAGTTCTCATAAATACCTTCAATGCTGCCATAATAACCGCGAAAATCAGCCCGCTCCTGAATCCAAAGAAAATCCGGACGCTCCTCAGTAATCCAGCTTCCCCCAACAATGCGTCCGAGAGAATCCAGTTCAAGCGCGTACTGAAATGCGATCTTCTCAGCTGCAATAGAGCGACTGTCACCTATCGGAAGTACATTGGGAGTTTCAACTTCAACGATGAAGTCGACAGTGGTTTCTACAACCACCTCAACCACTGTTTGAGGTGCCGCACCAAGACTCGGAGCTCGTCGAACCAACTCTCGTGTCGAAAATCCATAAATTGGAAAATTCCAGACTTCCGCACCGCGAGTAAAATCGGCAATAACACTTTGGCCTGCACGCCCAACGTAGTTTGCAAGAACCAAATGGAATGATCCTGCATTTGTGTCGCGGCACGCTGCGGTATTGCGCATGTGAGGCTGAGTGTTGAGGTCAGCTTCACAACGCTGCCCCAAAACGCGAGCCATTGGAGAAAACACAACGCCCTGAGCATATGCCAAGAGTGCTTTCACATCACCACTCGAGAAGGGCACATCAACTCCGGAGGCACCACGGAGTGTCACGGTGCCGGGCTCTTCATAATTTAAAGTCGCTGAAGACCATCCGTGACAAAGCCCATACCAGGTTGGCATCGACGAATGATTGCGCAAGAGTTCCGTCTGAACTGTAGGGAAGTCGTATCGGCCCATGAATATGTCATATTTTTCGGCTGGGGAAAGCAGTGCGAGTTGCTCTTGCGACATCGACCGAACTTGCTCTTCGGTTGGACGTTGCAAAGGGAATGCAGGCTCGATTCCATTCATCCAGCGCAGTGCAATTCCGCCTAAATAACTCGGCCAATAGATATCAGACCATGGAATCTTGGTGGTCACCGCGGCCGCTGGCAAATCAGAAAACACAACCACTGAGCCAGAATCCAACAACGCAGGGTTGTTGTAGTCGTCCCAGGCTTCCTGAACCTTGTCGCGCGTGATGCTTGGCTTCGCGCTACATCCGTCAAGAGAAATTGCCAATAAAATCAACAACGAACTCCGCATGCCCGCTCTAACGCGCATAAGCCCCCCAAACCCATTGATGGTGCTTGGGGGCTATTGCTGGAAACCGGAGCCGTCAAGATAAATCATTGATGCTGAGGAGAAAGCAATTGGCGCAGTGCTTCCGTAGTTTTCTTGGGATCATGTTTGGCAAGGTACATAATCTGCTCTTTGTGCGAAAGCTTCTCGAACGGAACCTCTTCCTGCACCTGAACGCGCTTGGCTGCAGAGCCCGACCGCTCGAGTTCATAGTCGGCCACAGCCAACTGTTCGTCGGAGCGCTTGTCTGGGTCGAAGGTCAACCAACGGAAGTACGGACGCAAGAGTGCAAAGTAGAGGAAAATCATAGCGAGAATCGCAACCGTAGCAATAATACCGGTTTGTATCAAACTGGTTTTACGCGCTGTCAGTGATGCCTGCTCAGCCACGGCCATCTCATCCAATTCGAATGGAGCATTCTCGACCGTAATAGTATCGCGGCTTTCTTGAAAGCCGATGGCATTCTTAACGAGCTTGGTGATCATGGCTATCTCTTCGGCAGTCCGTGGAACGTATTTTCCGTCCACCATCTTGCCATCAACGAGAACGGCCGTTGAAATCTTCTTCAGCGTTCCAACCGGCTCAACAATCCGACTCACGGTGCGCTTCACATCGAAGTTCAATGTCTCCATGGTTTGTTTGTTGCTATTTGAGCTTCCGCCCGCAGCCGCGTCTTCACGCTCGCCCGGAAGATTACTTTTTGCGCCTGGAACACCCGTTGGATTCAGTCCTTGACCCTGCGAGGACTGCTCGTTCTTTTGCGAACCAAGAACCACGGTACGCTCGGGATCGACGTCCTGAACGGTTGTTTCTATTTTCTTGAAATCGACTTCAGCTTGAACCTTCGCCACAACCTTGTTGTGTCCAACAACACGGCCAAGGATTTCACGGATGCTGGTCTCAAGTTCACGTTCAACGCGCTTTTGATATTCGCGCTGCGCACTTGTCACGCGGTCAAGCCCACCATCGTCTTCATCAGGCTTAGTGAGCATATTGCCGAGCTCATCGACAATTGCAATGTTGCCAGGCTCGAGACCCTCAACCGCACGCGCAGCGAGATGAAGAATACCTTGAACTTGTTTTTGAGTGAGTTGTTTTCCGACCTTCATGCGTAACATGATACTTGCGGTGGTTGGCTTTTTATCCTGCTGAAAGATTGCAGGATCAGGGATAACAATATGCACGCGACTAGACTCAACAGGTTCAAGCTTGTTGATACTGCGTGAAAGCTCACCCTGAATCGCGCGCAGTTTGCTGACCCGCTGATCGAAGTCGGTCATACCGAATGAACGTTCATCAAACTTTTCCCATCCAACAGAGACTCCGTTGTTGGGAAGTCCTTCCTGCGCAAGTATCATGCGATACTCGTTCATCTTCGCTTCAGGAAAGAGAATCGTCTCGCCTTCAATCTTGAAGTCTACTACGTTTTGTTTTCTGAAAAGTGCAAGGATCGAGGTACGGTCTTCGTGCGAAAGATTTGTAAAGGCAACATCATATGTGGACGTGGGTCTGTAAAAGCTGAGGGCAAGGATAACCGCCAAGACCGATGCAATGGTCACACCCAAAGCAATTTTCCGACCCGGCGTTAGTCCTTTGTAAAAGACTGCCGACTGCGAGCGGAACTGGTCGAAAAATGTTTTCACTCTTTCAAACATCTTCAATCACTCTCTCAATGAGAACATTGCCACTCATTCAGCTCAAAAAACGAAGCAATTTCAGACCTGCATGCGCATCACATCCTGATAGGCCTCAATCGCCTTGTTGCGTAATTGCACCATCATGTTGAATCCAAGCTCGGCCTTGGTTACTGCAAGCATCGTTTGGTGAATGTTGCTCGACTTTCCAGTTGCCAGATCCATGCTTGCTTTGTCGCTCTCACGCATGCCCTTGTTCACGTCGGCAATACCCTCTTTAAGGAGGTCGAGAAACTGAGCCTTTCCATCGTCACCAATTGCATTACCTGTGCTGCTCTTGGGCGCACCAAGGCCACCAAGCGACCGCATATCGGAATCAAGAGAGCCCAAATCCATTGGCTTTGAAGTGGCACTGCGAATCATCGTCAATTACCTCTTTTATCCGCGACCAATATTGATTGCGGTGCTGGCCATTTGTTTGGTTGCATTGAGTGCTGTTGTATTCGCCTCAAAGGCGCGGTTAGAGGTGATCATATTGACCATCTCTTCCATCACTGAAATGTTGGGCATAGCCACCATTCCGGTTTCCTTGTCGGCATCAGGATGTCCAGGGTTGTAGACCATCTTTGGAGCTTTTTGGTCTTCAACGATGCCATCAACCTTCACTTCTTTCAGGTTTGGATCGAATGCTTGGCGCATCAGGTTGTCGAAGGTCACACCCGTATCACGAGCGGTGAAGACCACGTCTTTTCTTTTGTACGGACCACCTTCTTCGGTCCGGGTTGTGTTCGCGTTTGCAAGGTTGGAGGAGATGACGTTCATCCGGACACGTTCAGCCGCCAACGCAGAAGAGCTGATCTTCAGACCATCAAGAAAGCTCATGGATTATTACCTCCCACCGTTGATTCCATAGCGCATCATACCAAGACGACGGTTGAGAAGCTCAACCGTCGCCCTGTATAACGTTTGGTTCCAAGCCAAGTCGGCCATTTCAGAATCCAGGTCGACGGTGTTGCCGTCGTTACCGATACTTTCGGTTGGTTTCACATGCAGATCACCGCGCAGATCACCGTTGCCGGTCAAACCTTGGTGTTTGAAATGACGCTCGTCCGTGGCCTGGATGGCCATACCTCCGTCATTTCCGACAGCCGCGCGCAGTTGCTCTTCGAATTCGTAACCAAGAGCCCGGTAACCAGGTGTCTGCGCATTCGAGATATTGCTCGTGATGACGTTTTGCTTGATGAGGCGCTGGTTCAAGCTCTCCTCAAGCACATTGTCAGCTTTTGCGAAGACCTGGTTACTGGTAATTTTCATGCGTTTTTACCTTCAACCTCGTATCCGCACTCGACGAGTTCGTTGAGCTTGTAGCGCAATGCACGCAACGAGATGCCCAACGCTTTTGCCGTGTGTGTCCGGTTTCCGTTCATACGGCGCAAAGTTTGCAGGATAAGGCGTTGCTCGAGCTCCCGCAGCGTGATTTGTGGCAGGGCGTCGCTCATTGCCACTTCGGTACGGCTGTTGGCTTTCATCAAGTGGAGCTCTTCCACGCTGATGTAGTCACGGGTCGCCAGCAGAACCGAGCGCTGGATAACGTTGCGCAGCTCGCGCACGTTGCCTGGCCAGGTATAGGTTCTCAGAGCCTGCTTGGCTGTTGGTGACAGCTGCACGTTCTTGGAGAACTGCACGTTGTACTCTCTCAGGAAGATTTCAGAGTAGAAATCCACGTCGACAGTACGGGTGCGCAGCGGCTCGATATCGAGCTGAATGACGTGCAGCTTGAAGTACAGGTCATTGCGGAAGCGCTGAGCGTTGACTTCGTCGTTGATATTCTTGTGTGTGCAGGCAATAACGCGTGCATCCGCGGCAGTTCCACGACGAACAGCACCCTTGTTCAAGTCTTGCTCCTTGAGAATGCGGAGCAGCTTCAACTGGAGCTGCGGGTCGAGCTCGGTAATTTCATCGAGCATCAGTGTTCCTGTTTCAGGAGTACGCGGCATGCCGTATTCATTGCCACCACGATTGCCTGCGAAGATTTCCATCTCAAAGAAATTCTGAGGGATGTTCGAGCAGCTTGCCACGACAAAACGACCGCGGTCACGACCGCCAGCAATATGAATGGCTTTGGCGAGAGTCTCCTTGCCTGTGCCTGTTTCACCGGTAATGAGCACAGGAACCTTAGTTGGGGCAACCGTGCGCGCCACTTCGAGGATCTTGTACATCTTCTCATCACGGGTTGGGAAATGACGCAGCATTTCCTCCTCAGTGATGCGCCCCTCGACGTTGGCAAAAGCCGGATTGTTCAAACCAACGCTGCGACCGTTCTCGAGAACGTTTGCACCGTTGAAATTCGGATTCTCTAGGTCAAATAACCCCAGTGGCCTAGCTTCGCTCATGTGATCTCCCCCTCCAAATTTGTTGGCATTAGCGAATCCGTTCCAGTCTCTCGCTCGCAAGAGACGAGAATTTCTTGTCGGTAACGTCGGCTGCAGAGAGCTGCCAGGCAGTCTTGGCCTTTTCGACCATTCCAGCCCGCGCATACATGAGTCCAGCCTTGTAGGCTGCCTCTGCTTTCTTTGAAGTTTGTCCCATGTTTGAAACAGCAAGATAGACATCGCCGGCTTTGGCGAGTCTGCCATTGCCACGCAAATCATCTGCGTATTGCATTAGTGTTGTTTCGATTTGCCGCGCTTCATCGTCGTTGCGAGGAGCAGTTGTCATCAGTGTGTCAAACAGTTTGTCTGCATCTTCTCGCCCGCGTGCGGCAACGGAAAGCTCTGCAAGCACTCCCACATCTCGCTCCACGTATCGACCAAACTTCAGTTCATCGATGAGAATCAGTTGAGCCGTCTTCGACGCATAGGGAGTACGTGCTGCCTCGCGCAGAGCTGATGTTGCTCTGTCGGTCAGCCCGTTGTTTTTACGCACATCGCTATTGAAAAGCTTCTTCAACGCTGCCTCGGCACGCTCGTTCTGCTTGAGCTTCAGATTCAGCTGAGCCATTAATGCAAAGGCTTCATTCCGCTTAGTCTCGTCTGTGGTCGCGCTTGCAAACACCTGAAGAAGCGCGAGTGCCTTTTTGGTCTCACCGGCTGCGAGCCAACCCTCGACCCGTGCCATGAGAAGCTCAGGCTCGCGTAGGGTGAACTCCAACATGCCTGGCCGAGCGCTGCGCTCGAATTCTGCTAAGGCCGTATATTCCTTCTTCTTGGAATACTCTTCGATCACGAACCGAACACGATTGGAGAGTTCCGACTCCAGCACTGCAGTGCGCGGGTCTGCTGCGTAACGTGTTTTGAAGCGTTGCAATGCAGCATCAGCACTGACCGCATCGGACTGACTCACGGCAAACTTGGTTTGAATGTAGGCGCATGTTTGGCGGAACTGCTCTGAAACGTAATTGCCGTTCAAGCAACTTTGAAGCGCTGCCTGATGTGCCCGCGCCGCCTCAGGCCGAGCTGCGACGACAGGTTCAAGCAAACGCACAGCCGCTCCAATCCTGGCGGCCCAGGGAGCCTTGTCGTTCAAAGAGAGCTCAGAATATTTGTCGCGCGCATCTGCTGATACCGCGTCGCCCTGCTTTGCAGACTGCAAATCAACCAAACGGAACTCTGCGAGAGCAGCATGTTCCTGACCTGGGTGACGTGAACGGAGCGTTTGAAGATAGTCATTTGCAAGATCAGCCTTGTCTGCAAGGTAGGCCGACTCGCCCGCCATCCAAAGCAGGCGTGGGCTGTCTTGGAATCTCCGAGCGTTCAGTGTCGCAAGACGTCTGAGCATCGGAATTGCCTGTTGCGTTGCACCTGACCGGTAAAGAGCAGTAGCAAGCTTCTCAAGTGAGTCGAATTCAGAAACCGCACCCATGTCAAGTCCTGCGCGACGCTCGAGACCAGCAAGTGCATCCGCCGTCGTCGGCGAAAGTGCCTCAAGCCGCGCATGTCGCGTTGGCAAGACTCCTCCTGCAGAGGCATTGTTCTTTACAGCAGCTGACTCGCCCTGACTGGCCTTGTTCTTGGGCAGCGCAGTTGGAATCGCGTCGTCCGGCAAATCGATTTCCACAGGACGTACAGTCGACGGCTGTGGCGACTTGACGGGGCTCACAGTGACCTGAGCCGGCTCACGCGTTTTACCGCTGGCATCATCCTGCCAAGCCCACTCTTGCTCAACATTGCGGGGTGCGGTCGGCTCGGTTTTCCAGATGTCGACAACAATTCTCCACGGGCTATCCTGATGAGTGACGTACCAGGATACTGGTGCATTCTTGAGCTGCAGAGAAAGAACAACATCATTGTTCTTCACTTCAACCAGTACGCGGTGAATGTAGCGCGTGTCGTAGTAGCGTGTGACGTCGAATTCATCCGCTTTCGCCGGCGACACTCTGATTTCCAGAGAGCGTGTGTCCTTCAGGTAACGGGTGGCAAAACGACGAGGGACCGACAGCTCAAACGATGCCCGGTAGCTGTCTTTGCCCGGTACAAACTGTTCAGCAGTGCGCGATTTTCCGTCCGGATTTCCTGCGCCAAAAGCAATTGCCGCTGGCACAAGGGCGCCGAGCAGCAAAACTTGGCAGGACTTTCTGGAGTAAAACGCCACACAAACCTCCGGTAGAAAACACGCTGCAATACGCAGCGACGTCCTCACAATTCCGAGATTAGCGCAGCCGAAAAAATTAAGTTCTGTCTGGTTTTTGACCTGATAAGCCTTTTGACACAAACAAAACTGCCGCTTTTTTTTCCTCAATCATTCTCGCAGGCAATTTTTCGACACTCTCAGTTTTTCCGACACCTGACGGTTTTTTTGACGTGTTATTTCCATGACAAGTCGTCATTTTTCGACACATCAGGAATTTCGACACAGCTGGGAGGCCGCAACGTTGAACAATCCCGTTCAATTTGTCCTTGTGCTAGCGCAAACATTGCAACCAACTGATATCCATTCCAATCCGAATTGACTCGCGCACTTTTTGCAAAGACCCAGAAATCCCTGAACAGAGTCAGATCACTCCATCCCACGGCGAGTCCAAAATAGCCGTACCAGGACTCAACATTTCCGCAACTACGCTCAGTTACACACAAGCGAGTGCCGTCATGCTCCATGAAGTGCATGAGAGTCAGCTGTGCACCAAGATTCCCCAAGCCAGCGGAGCCACAGGGAATAAGTGCACTCAATTTTCGGTTTTGAAAGGCTTTGGTCATGCTTTTTCCAACATCTGACTCATCCACAAAATGGATAAGAAGATCGTTGCATTGCTCCGCTGCGAGAGCCTGCATTGGGAATGCCAATACCATTGCCGATGCAAAAAGCCTTTTCATTATTGACCTCCCGCTGCATTCCAATCGACCGACTCACTGAGTTCATCGCATGAAATTGAAAATGATTGTGTCTGGATGCCAAGCTTGAAACTGATCGTGCTCCAGCCCACCGGAAAGGGCAGACCATTCAACAAAAATGCAAACGCTCGTTTTTTGTCCGTGCAGTACCGCCTTTTGCATGCACCCGAGGGCAATAATTTTGCGCCCTGAGAGACATCACTAAAGACAGTCAACGATGCCCCGTCGCCCTTTCCCGTGCCCTCAGGCTTCAAGCAAAGGTCAATAACTGTGAGTCCTGCGTGACTGCCCCATGCGGTCATCTTGCGCAAAGAGACCCACGCCGCCTGGTTTGTGCTTGTGGTCTGACGATCTGTACAAACAAGAGCAGGAACAGGAGCTGAGGTGCGGTGGTCGCATTGAAAGACCTCTGCAGCTGCTGGCAAGACCAAACCCGAGCCAAGCACAAGCGATGCGACTGATGAACACAGGTTTCCTTTAAATCTCCTTCTCATCACAGGCCTCCCCGGATTGTGTCTAGAGAACAACAGGCGCCAGAATAGAGTGCCGGGTGGTGAACTCAAGAACTCAACTTTACAAGGCAATCAGGAAGGCAGACCTTTCGATTTTTTTCACGGCCGCTACACTGCTGCTGGGCATGTTGCCAAAAAGAGGGTTTCGATGTTGAAAGCTTTACTCACACTGTATTTCTGGCTTGTGTTCATGGGTAGCGGAGTGCTCATGCAGGGTCTTCTGCTCCTCAGGCTCATCCCCGTCCGGAATCCCGATGTTCGTCGAAGAATTGCGCAACGTTTCCGTCTGAAGTGGTCGGCACTCAATCTCGGTATGTTTTTTGGTGCGCCCCACCTTGAGAAGCTCAAGGCAGGCTCAGCAGATCTTCCCGAGCAGTTTATTCTTATCTGTAATCATCGCTGCAATCTCGATCCGCTGTTTGTGTTTGTCATTGGGCGTCCGTTGTTTTTTCTTTCAAAGAAGTCAGTTCTGAACACACCGGTCATCGGCTGGTGGATGCGCCTGTGTGGGGATGTTGCTGTCGAACGCAGCGACAAAACCAGCCGAGGACAGAGCCTCGAAGCAATGAAGGCAAGGCTGCACAAGGGCGACTCCCTGCTCATCTTCCCGGAAGGAACGCGTCAGACCGAGCCTCAGGTCGACCTAGGTACATTTAGAGATGGAGCTTTTAATTTAGCTTCAGAAACCGGAGTTCCCATTGTTGCTCTGGCGCTCCACCGCACCGATATGGTGATGGAAAAAAACGCGATTTTTCTGAACCTTGCTCGACTGCGCTATATGTTCTCACAGCCCATCCCCACACGTGGGCAATCCCCCGAATCTTTAAAGTCGCTGACTGTTGAGGAGATGACAAAAATGATTCAAGCTCTGCGGGCTTAAATCATTGGAGGAATCCATTCATGGAATACAGACAACTCGGGCGCTCCGGGCTAACCGTCAGCTCACTTTCATACGGATCCTGGATTACTCTCGACTCGAACTCAGCAGAAGCTCAAAAGCGCTGCATGCATACAGCCTACGATGCGGGCATCAACTTCTTCGACAACGCCGAGGTCTATGCCAACGGTGAGTCCGAAATCTTCATGGGTCGCATCCTCAAAGAGGCAAACTGGTCACGCGATTCTTATATCGTTTCAAGCAAGGTGTTTTGGGGGGGGAGCAAGCCAACGCAGCGTGGTCTCTCGCGCAAGCATGTTGTTGAGACCTGCCATGGAGCACTCAAACGGCTCCAGGTCGAGTACCTCGATCTTTACTTCTGTCATCGTCCCGACCCTCTGACCCCGGTTGAAGAAACAGTGCGCACAATGAACGATCTCATCACCCAGGGAAAAATCCTCTACTGGGGAACGAGCGAATGGCCTGCCGATCTTATTACCCAGGCACACATCGTTGCGCGTGAAAATCGTCTCATCGGTCCAACCATGGAACAGCCTCAGTACAACATGCTCAACCGCGAAAAGATCGAGAAAGAATATCTCCGCCTCTTTCGCGACTTCGGCATGGGCACAACCATCTGGTCGCCCCTGGCTTCGGGTATCCTGACAGGCAAATACCTCAACGGAATTCCCGAGGGGAGCCGACTTTCAAAACCTGGGCTCGAATGGCTGAAAGATATTTATCTGGGACAGAACGTCGATTCGCTCAATACGAAGCTCAAGAAGCTACAGAGCCTCTGCCACGAGCTTGGAATGACTCTTCCCCAACTTAGTGTGGCCTGGTGCTTGAAAAATAAAAATGTCAGCACTGTCATCCTCGGCGCAAGTCGCCCCGAGCAACTGACTGAAACACTCAAAGCAGAGGCCTTGAGTGTCAAATTAACCGCAGAGGTCATGACATCCATCGACGCGATCCTCGAGAATGTTCCCATTCCGGAGCGGGTCTTTTGAAGATCCGCAAGAGAGATTGCATTTTTAGCTTTGAATAAAGGATTATTGAATGGAAGCGTTGCTCTCGACTGAAATCCTGATGAGCCTGCTCACGCTCACCGTGATGGAAATTGTGCTTGGCATAGACAATGTTATTTTCATCAGTCTGCTTGCTGGGCGCCTTCCCAAGGAACAGCGTGACAAAGCACGTGTCTGGGGACTTGGTCTGGCTGCTGTCATGCGCATTGGTTTATTGTTTGGAATCACCTGGCTCGCCTCACTGACTCAGCCTTTGTTCCGATTCATGGACAAAGACGTATCGGTCAAAAGCCTCATTTTGCTGACTGGAGGGTTATTCCTACTCTACAAGTCGACCAAAGAAATTCACCATAAAATCGAAGCTGCGTCTGATATTGGTTCATCTGCAAAAATACAGATGACTCTTGCAGCTGTGCTCGTGCAAATTATTCTCATTGATCTCGTCTTCTCGATTGACTCCATCATCACAGCAATTGGCATGACACAAAATACGCTTATCATGATTGTGGCCAACGTCGTTGCTCTCGGACTCATGATGATTTTTGGTAAATCGATTGGTGACTTTGTCGAAAAGCATCCATCCATAAAGATGCTTGCTTTGAGTTTTCTTTTAATGATTGGATTGCTGCTTGTTGCCGAGGGTTTCAGCTACGAATTTCCAAAGGGGTACCTCTACTTTGCCATGGCCTTCAGTGTGGTAGTTGAAATGCTGAACCTGCGTGCAGGAGCACGCAGCAAGTCTAGCCAGCCACAAATTCACCATAGTGATAGTCCACAACTATCAAAAGAATAGCGCCGCGGGGTGTCTCAATTTCTATCTCATCACCCCGATGAGCCTTTAAAAGCCCGGACCCCATCGGCGATTTCCAGCTAATTTTGCGCGCAGCTAAATCGATTTCATCTTCACCAACAATGATGTAGGTACGCTGCGTGCCTTTTTCATCTTCCACAATCACAGTAGCACCGAAACGAACGCAATCTGGATTCTGCTCTCTCGGATCAATGACCCTTGCCATGTCGAGACGCCGATTGAGAAAACGCACACGCCGGTCGATCTCGCGCAGCCTTTTCTTGCCATAGAGATACTCAGCGTTCTCGGAGCGATCGCCCTGCAGAACAGCCTGCCTGACCTCCTCGACAATGCGCGGGCGTTCTTTCTTGACGAGTTCATCGCGCTCGCTCTTGAGCTTTTGATAGCCTTCAGGGGTAATCAGGTTGTTGCGTTCGAGCGTTGTCGGAACTTGGCCATCAACCTTCAGTGCTCTTCTTGGTGCCCTTGCGATCATCGCGTCCAGACCTCGTTTTTACATCTGAAATTTTCCCAGTGAGTGTCAGCTGATCGCCTTCCACATCGACCACACAACCACCCCCTTTGACGAGCGGTCCAAACAGCAGTTCTTTAACCAGACGCTGCTTGACCTCACGATCAACAACACGCTCAAGCGGTCGCGCACCATAGGCGGGGTCGAACCCTTTTTTGATAAGCCACTGCTTTGCGGCGTCTGTGACCTCGAGGACAACCTTCTTTGAATTTAGCCCCGCGCGCAGCGCCGAAATCGATTTTTCAACAATCTGCAGCATCACTTCTTCGCTCAAGCGGTGAAAGCTAACCACGGCATCAAGACGGTTGAAAAATTCAGGCGAGAAATGCTTCTTAACGGCATCCATCGCGCGGTTCTCAGTGCTTTCAGGAACGAAGCCTAGACCCTGACCACTGAGCTCACGCGCTCCTGCATTTGAGGTCAGAATAACGATACAATTTCGGAAGTCAGCCGTGCGCCCACTCGCATCGGTGAGTCGTCCGCTGTCCATGACCTGCAGAAGTATGTTGTGAACTTCGGGGTGAGCCTTTTCGATTTCATCGAGAAGAACAACACAATATGGGGTTTTGGTCACAGCTTCAGTCAACAAGCCACCCTCATCGTACCCCACATACCCAGGAGGGGCTCCAACAAGACGCGAAACTGTATGACGTTCCATGTACTCGCTCATATCGAAGCGATGCAGAGACACGCCAAGGCTTTTTGCAAGTTGCTTGGTGAGTTCTGTTTTACCGACTCCCGTAGGTCCTGCAAACAGATAGCAACCTATTGGACGCAAAGGATTGGCCAGGCCAGAGCGCGACAAGTGAATGGCTGAAACAATCGTCTCAATCGCCTTGTCTTGACCGTAAATGGCCTTCTTCAAATCGCTCTCGAGATTTTGAAGCTGCATCTTTTGGTCAGCACTGACCGAACGCTCTGGAATTTGAGCCATTGCAGCAACGACTTTTTCAATGTCACGCAACTGCACAACGGGTACTGAGCGCGCCGAGGAAGCCTCACTACGCAGGGAAACTTTTGCGCCCGCCTCATCAATAACATCGAGTGCCTTGTCGGGTAGGAAGCGGCCATGAATGTGTTTCACACTCAGCTCCACTGCCGCACGAATAGCATTCTTGGAATAGACAATGCCATGATGCTCTTCGTAACGACCCTTCACCCCTTCAAGAATGGAAATCGTCTCGTCTTCCGTTGGCTCGCGTACCTCGACCTTTTGGAAGCGACGACTCAAGGCGCGATCTTTTTCAATGTGCGCTCGAAATTCTTTGAAGGTGGTTGAACCGATGCAACTGAGCCTGCCGTCAGCAAGGCTCGGCTTAAGCAGATTCGAGGCGTCCATGGCACCTCCGCTCGTAGCACCTGCCCCCACCACCGTGTGAATCTCATCGATAAAGAGAATTCCACGCGGACGAGCTTCGATGGCTTTAACGACTCCTTTGAGACGTTCCTCAAAATCACCTCGGTATCGGGTTCCGGCAAGCAATGCGCCCATATCTAACGAGTAGACCTCAGCATCGAGTAGTCGCTTTGGTACTCTTTTATTGACAATACGCTCTGCCAGACCATCGACGACCGCAGTCTTTCCGACGCCCGGGTCACCCACGAGAATCGGATTGTTTTTAGTTTTACGACAGAGAATTTCAATCATGCGTTCAATGAGATCTTCACGTCCAACAATAGGATCGACTTTTCCGTCTGACACCCTGCGATTGATCAGGATGCAGAACTTCTCAAGCATGTCGTCTTTTTTGCCAGCCGCAGCGCCGTTGCTGGTTTGATCCTCACGCGACGATGAGTCGGTTCCACCACGCTGGACACCTGTGAGCGCATGAGAATAATATTGGATCAATTCCAGGCGATTCAGCCCTTGTTCTTCAAGAAACCATGCAGCATGGCAATCGGGATCGTTGAAGATCTCCAGAAGGATTTTCCCAGTATCAACAACCTCGCGACCGGCACTGCGGACACGAACAATAGTTCGGTGAATGAGCCTTTCAAGGGCGAGTGTCATGGTCGGCGTGAAGCTTTTTTCACCTTCGTCATCACTCTCGTCTGCCTCAACAACAGGTGAATGCTCATTCAAAAATTTCGTAAGTTCTGTGCGCAGGGGCTCGATTTTACCGCCACAATTTTCAAGAATCTCACGAACAGAAGGATCATCCAATAACGTTAATAAAAGATGCTCAATGGTCAGATATTCATGCCGATGCTTTGTGGCGAATTGAAAGGCTGCGCGTATACATTTTTCCAGTTGTGGGCTCAGCACACTTTACTCCTGTTCCAAAGTCGTCAGCAGCGGAAACCCGTGCTGCTTGGAGAAGTCATTCACCTGCTTGACCTTGGTCTCAGCAATGGAAAATGGAAAAACACCGGCCACACCCTTCCCTGTTTTATGCACCAGCAGCATGACCTGCACGGCCTCAGACTCATTTTTCCGGAAGAATTTCTGGAGCACATGAATCACGAACTCCATTGGTGTGTAGTCATCATTATTGAGAATGACTTTGTACAACGGAGGTCTAGCAAGCTTCTGATCGGGAAGCGTCATCAGATCGTTGTCGAAGTCAGATTGCCCATCAGAGCCTGCGGGTCGCCGTTCGCCTGACATTTGAAATGCACCTCACGAGGAAGGAGGCAAAGGTACCGTGATCAAAGGTGTGCAAGCAATGGATGCTCAGGCGGAATCACAAATACTTCAACCTTACCCACCCCTGCAGCAATCAACCCCAGTCTGGCAGCAGCAGTGCGGGACAAATCAATCACTCGTCCCTTAACGAACGGGCCGCGGTCGTTGATGCGCACAATGGTATACCTGCCGGTTGCGACACGGCGCACGAGCACAAGTGTGCCAAAGGGCAAAGTCGGATGAGCAGCCGTGTAGAGCTCATCCTTGTAGACCTCCCCATTGGCGGTTTTCCGGCCGGCAAGGGAGGGGTGATAGAAGGAAGCCCACCCTCTTTCAGCGGATAGCCATTCGGCCGGAATCTCCCCCTGGGTGAGCGTCTTCCCGAAAGGCTCCAAAGTCGCGCAACCTGTACCAAATTGTAAAATATTTAGACAAAAGAAAAGAACCAGCCCTAACCGGAACGTTGAGCCCTTTTTTTTCGCTTTACAACCCATCGGAACTCCACTACCGCTAACCGCCGCTCTGTTGACTCGCACACGTGTCACAGACCGAGGAGAACAACACCATGGTTCGTTCATTCCAACAGCTTGGCGCACTAGCGCTTGCCTCATGTCTCACAACTGCGAACACAGGTTGCTCGCAGAACCGGCCTCTCACCAGCCCTGAGCAGCAAACAGTCACACCACTGGCACAATCTTCGACCCAGACTGTAAATATCCCACATACACCCGTAAAATGGCAAAGCATTGGGAATTGCTGGGCTTACGCTGCCGTAGGATGGATTGAGTCGATGCTGCTGCGCGGCGAGGCTGAGCCCCTGCCGAACTTCTCCGAAACCTACATTACATATCGCCACTATGAGCGCCAGCTCGCTTACATCGATGGCGGCGAGTTGCAAACCGGTGGTTCGTTCTACGAGGCCACACAAATTATCCTGCGCTATGGCTTGATGAAGGAATCCGACTTCGCTCCAGAGGAAGCTCAGGCGACCCGCAGCGAGCGCCAGAAGAAAGCTACCGCTGTTCTGAATGAGAGCCTCAAAAGCGGCGCACTCTCAAAAGCCCGCACAAGGGAAATTATCCGCGCTGAGCTCGACCGAGCCTTCGGCGTGAACATGAAAGCTCTCGAGAGCAAGATTATCGATCCGAGCGCCATCACCCTGTCGGCGGGACGCGGCGCGAAAGCACCCCTCTCCGAGCTGATGCCTGCCTGGCGCGAAATTCAATGGCCTATCAGCTACAACGAATATCCGGCAGATCCGCTGCCAGGCACGAAGGCCAAGGCAGAATGGAATGGAAAACTCACTGACATGCAGGTACGCGCGATGCGCCGTGCGATGCGTGCAATGAACGCTGGATATCCTGTGGTGCTCAATTGGTTTGTCGACTTCAACGCCGTGACACCCGAAGGTGTATTCGACCTGAAGCAGCTTCAGGAAGTTGGAGTGGGCAAACAAGGTTATCACTCCACGGTTCTCGAAGATTACCTCGCCAAGGGCTTAGATCCGGTGACCCAATCCTATTTCGAAACACCAGAGGGAGAAGTGAGTGATCATCTCAAGACCGCGGCGGTATCTTACGGCACGCTGACGTCTTTCATCACGAAGAATTC
This sequence comes from Betaproteobacteria bacterium, assembly GCA_016868315.1. Classification (GTDB taxonomy): domain Bacteria; phylum Bdellovibrionota_B; class Oligoflexia; order Silvanigrellales; family Silvanigrellaceae; genus RFOM01. Next base: position 9,917 of record VGHE01000012.1, on the reverse strand, counting down.
TTGGGGCGGTTCAGAGAGACTCGATCGCTCAAGCTATTTCCGCGATGGCGAGAAGGGCTATCACAAGCTCCAAGCGGATTATCTGTTCGCCTTTATCCCGCAGTACAATGAGGAAACCGAGGCCTTTGACGGTTTCACAACAGGACTCAACAGCTTGATTGTTCCGCCCGGGTTCTAAGAGCTTGTGCGTTTTGAACGGCTATAGGATGTAGCCGAATCCTGCCTGAAAGAACGTAACTATATCCTTCTGCTGCTCCTGACCGATGTTGGCAATTTCTTCTGAATATTTATCTGTTCGGAACGTGTTGCCAACCAACCCTTCGAATACAAAGCGGCGAGAACTTGTGAGCGGGAGGCGCACTCCTGCGATACCGGTCAAGTGCATACGCGATGCCGACCCCGAGCCCGACAAATTATCGCCGCCAGACGTTTCATCTTTCACCGTCACAGACTCTTTGAAGGACATCGTCAAACGACCTTGGAGAAAAAAATTACTCGAGGGCTGTAGCTCCGCCTCCGCGCCCACAGCCAATCCGCTGCGCGTCAACGTCTGAGTATTCTGTGGGCTCGTAGCGCTTGCCTCGGCTTTTAGGATTTCGGTTTGGTTTGCGAGCGGGGACACAAACACACCCAATCGCGGTAACCACTTGTTGCTCAGCGGATAGCGAAACATAAGGTCGAGCTGAAGGCTGTTGCCCGTGGCTGTGGCTTCTTGATTGTCATTCGCACTCGGTTTTCTGAAAACAATTTTCTCTGCCGACCAACTCGCATAATTCACACGCAAGCCAATCATGTTGGTCCAAACACCCATAGCCAGGCGTGGCACGTAGCTTTCAACAACCACCCCAAACCCCGAGACAGGAACATTGAGAGCGAGACCGGTGCGCACATTGGCTGCTTGGTGCTGTGCATTTTGTATCAAGACAAACGCCGGAAGCACCAAAGGATTCTCGCCTGGCAGCAACTCTGTGCTCACAGCGGCTGCAGTCTCGGTCTTCAACGAAGCTGCTTTAATTGCAGAAAAATTGACAAGAATTTTCCCTGCAGCTGAGCGGCGTGCTGGGCTAAAAACCCAAATAGAAACGCCTTTGGCATTCTTTGTGACACGCTGAAAAATGATTTCAGCAACAACGGCTTTCTGATCCGCACCAAGAACAAAAAAGCATTCTCCCTGAGCCGGCGGAGTCTCGCTCTTCGGTGCGGGTAAACCGACATTCTGACCGCTTTTGTCGACCCTGATTTTGTATTTCTTCACCTCGGGCGCAACATTCACAACTCTCAGCTTTGCTGGGTCTTCATCAGCTGGAGTAGGCGCTGGACAGGCAGTGCCGCCACCAACAGGTGCAGCGCCAGTCACTGAGGATGCAGCTGCAGGTGGAGCCGCAGGAGACGTTGCTGCAGGTGGAGCCGCAGGAGACGTTGCTGCAGGGGCAGCCGGTGCTGTGGCAGGAGCACTCTGCGCAAAAATCAAACCGGGGTTAACAAAGAAGTGCGTGCAAGCCAGCACAACTGCAGAGCGAAATAACGTGCGCCGGCTCAGCTCCCAACTCATGGAAAACCTGGGCAAAGAATTCTTCAAACAAGAAGTGCTTTTTCTGAAGCCCATCTGCGAAACTCTGACTCCAACTCGTCAAACGACGCGATCTCAAACAGAGTATCCTGCATGTGGTGAATATCAAAGGGTCTTTGCGAGATAGCATCGACATTGAAGGGTTCTTTTTTGACGACATCCGACAAACTGTGAAGAATCTCACCCACCGACGAAACAATACCCGCACCGTAAATCACAGTCTCTTTAGGCGTCCGCTGTGCAGGCTTGTGAGCGTTTTTGTTCATCAGACCAAATTCTACGGTGAACCAATAGATTCGCCCCAGCCATGCGATTTCCTCGTCATTCCGAACCTGCAATCCCGCGAGTCCATAAGCGTGAAAGAAAGACGCAAATCGAGGGTTGGTGATGAGAGGCAAATGCCCCATCAAGTCGTGGAACATGTCGGGCGCTGGCGTGTACTCAAGCTCAGTTGGGTGGCGGATGAAGTCGGTGCAGGGAAAACATTTGTTGGCCAAAAGTCGGAAAAAAATATGCTCCGGAACATACCCTTCAACACGAATAATCTGCCAGCCCGTAGAGCGGCGCAGACCTTCACTCAAATACGCCAAATCAGGTACCTTATCGGAGGGGTATTGCAGCAGCTCACGACCGCTCAAATATTCATTACAAACTCGCCCCTCAAGAATTTCACATTGCCGCCTGTAAAGTTCGCGCCAAGTGCCGTGCTGCTCTTCCGCATAGTGCGGGGGGCGGATAGCCGAGCCAATTGTGCCTTCCGGAGATGGACTTTTGCGAATAGGCTCCGACGGCCGAGCCTTAAATTCGACCTCGGTCGAGAGTCTTCCAGTTGGAATGCCGGTTTCGCGCGACATCGTGATTCCTCCGGACAGCATCAGCACATCTCCAGGTCATCTTTCCAGCCGAGCGAGAGCGCGATTGTCCGATCAGCACCTAGGGCAGCATCGGCGTGTTCACCGCTTTCCTCTAATCCCGGAAAAGTATCAATGATTCATTGAGCTTATAAAAAGCATCAGATCTGTCATAACAGAGCGACGGGCAGAGATCAAAAGCCACTGGGCTCATTTGGTATCGACCCGCCAGACGTTTCTTGAGCTCAACTCCCAAGGTGTCTCCCTGGCGAAAGCCGGTTCGGTCATTGCGCAACATCAATACGGTGCGCGGCGCCATACGCTCGACACTGCCCCAAAACTCATTCCAGAAATTCTTGAGAACGCGTTGCGCTCCGCGTCCAACACCAAATGCGGGAGGGTCACACACCCAAACGTCGGGACAGGCGGTTTTACCTTCCCTCACGCGCCGTTCGAGACGCTGCAGGTACTTTTGCGCCATTTCCGGAACAACTGCAAAATCTACGTTATTCAGAGCAGCGTTGCGCTTGCCCCAGGTCAGCATTTCACTGCTGGCATCAACGTTGATAACCGACTGTGCACCTGCCCGGCGCGCAACAATACCAAACCCACAGGTGTAGGCGAACAAATTTAGGACTTGAGATTTCGGCTTGATGAGAGAGCGCAAAGCCAATCGTGCTGGGCGCGCATCTGGAAAAAGACCAAAATCATTTTTGTCGTCCGCCCGTACCTCAAAACAGCAATCGTCTTCCCAAGCCGTCCAACTTTTTCCGAGAATCCTGGAGGGATCTTCATATGAAAACCCTCCCTCAGGTCGACGTACTTTGCCCAGCACAAAACGATTGTGACCCACAACTTGCGCAAGTGATGTCAGCATTTGCGACGCGTGCACAACATGGTTTGGATTGTAGACAGTCAAAACGACCAGCGGCCCAAAACCATCAACAATAACACCATCGATGCCATCGGGTGTTCCCGCAAAAAAACGTCCCACCTGCAACGGATCGTTCAGTCGCGGCTCATTGGCAATCCGCCTTGCCATTGCTGTTTGAAACAGATTGAACCAGTCGAGACTCACGACACGTCCTTTGGATGATTTTTTGTAGCACTGGGGGTGCGAAAGAGAGTCAGAGCGTGCAGAAGCACATGCTCATCAGCTTGCCCTGTCTCCTGTAGGTCTGTCCACTCTTTCCAGAGAGAACCACCACTCGTGAGCACATCATCGAGAACGAGAACATTCCTTACAGGGCGCTCCAAATAATCCTCAGGCGGATCAGAGTGGAAATCGGCACGACTTGATGAGAGCCGCTCTCGCCGAGCCTTGGAACTTATTTTTGCTCGTTTTTGAAAGGTCAACGATGGACGCATCAGCACTGGAACGGGTGCGTCCATGGGGTAAAGCTGCCGCATGTGCTGCTGAGCGAGACGAAGACAGTGGAGCCAGAAATCATTGGGGTGCCACTGCTGTGAGGCGAGCCGTGGCACACGCATCCGCGCCAAGAGAATAAACCAATAGCTTTTCGCGGTGAGCATCTCGACGAGCCGTTGCACGGCAACATGAACATATGCAGCATTGAAAAGAGCGATGGAGACGGAGTCCTGCAAGTCTTTCGCTGCAAGCAGGAGTCCCCTGTGCCTGCCGACGTAGGGGAAAAGCGAATCAACACTCGCGAGCCAGTCCAGCTCACCACACGTCGCAAAGCAGCGTGTGTCGCCGCAGCGACAGCAGGCAGTCCAACGTGGTGAGGCATATTTTTGAAGACACGAGAAACAAAACAAATCAGCCGCGCGGGGAAGCTGCGCAGAGCAGCTGCTACAGCGGACGTCCTGGTGCATGGCGCCCATGAAGAGCTGCCACAAGCGGTGACGCTCCGCCATGATGATAGGGATGTTTGGCGCGGATAGTTTCAGCACGATAGACCTGTTCGAGCAGTACAACTAAAGACAACTCATGCGCGAAGGTTGCCTGCGAAAGCGAAAGTAATTTTCCACCCGCAAGCAGAGGGGCGAGGGCTGAAGGCAACCCATAGGCACCACCCATGACAAAACCCACCTGCCGCAATCCACGATCGCGCAAAGCGACGAGCTCACCAGCGAACCTATCACTCGACGGGTTATTTCCTCGCTCATCCAAAAAATAAAGAAGACCGCGCTCGTGCGCGATCTTCTCACATTCTCTGACCAAAAACTGTTCAATCGCCTTCTCTGAATCCAGCGCTTTGTGCGGTGCAACCAGTGTGACTGGTGTCGTTCTTTCAATCCGCGACAGCAGCTCCTCAACCCAACTCTTTGCAGAGCCTGAGGACAACTTCCATGGAGTGACAAAAACAAACTGCATGGCGACTAACTCAGAGCAGAGCAGCTTCGAGTGATTCGCTTGAGATATCCTTGGGCAGTGCTGCTTTCACTTCAGTCAACAAAGCAGAAAGTTCCTGCTCGGTGGGAGTGATGTACCGGCCTTTGCCCCACAGTTGCTCGAGAGCGTAGAGCTCACGTGTTGGCTCTTGAAAGACGTGCACGAACAGAAAACCATAGTCGAGCAGAATCCAGGTGCGTGCCTCGCGCCCGTCAATCGACACAGGTTGCAAGCTCAGGTTATCGCGGAAGAACAAGCGAATTTCCTCAGCCACTGCAGCAACCTGGCGCGCGTTCGTTGCACTGAGAATCACGAAATACTCAGTGAATGCGCCTTGGCTACGAAGGTCAATGGCCATCGGACGCATGGCTTTCTTTTCAAGTCCAATTGCCATAGCGAGCTTCACCAGCTCCTCGCGCTCCAGAATTCTTTCACCAGCCTTAATCAAATGGCTGTCTGATTTTTGTTTCGACATGATTATTCTCCCTCGTTCAATTTTTGCAGCAGCTCAACCACATGATCTAGCATCTGACTGACACCCATCCGCCGTGCGGAACTCACTTCCATGAACTCCACTTTCTTCGCACGCAGATATTTGCGGAACTCCGTCAGAGCCTCTTCATTCACATATTCTTCTTCTGATTCAGGAACCACGAGATCCAATTTTGACAAAACGGTCAGACGCGGTCGCTGAATGAGTTCCTGATCGTAGAGCGCAAGCTCAGCAAGAATACCTTCGTAGTCTTGGATCATGGCCTCAGCGGACTCCTGGCTGGCATCAACCAAATGAATCAAAATGCGTGTTCTTTCGATGTGGCGCAAAAAATCGTGTCCAAGCCCTTTACCCTCACTTGCTCCCGGAATGAGCCCTGGCACATCGGCAACCACGAAGGGGTCGGCATCTTTGTGACTCACGACACCAAGATTAGGAACAAGAGTAGTGAAGGGATAATCGGCAACTTTCGGCCTTGCTGCAGAGATCACTGTAATGAGCGTGCTTTTACCTGCATTAGGAGCACCAATGATGCCCACATCAGCAATCATTTTAAGTTCGAGTCGAATGTGTCGGCGTTCACCCATTTCGGGCGGAATGGTTTTGGTTGGTGCCTGATTGCTTGAGCTCACGAAAACGTGGTTGCCCACGCCACCTTTACCACCCTTGGCAACCACCAATTCTTGCTCGTGTCGAACAACTTCTCCGATAGGTTCGCCGCTATCGACATCGTACACAACGGTGCCACAGGGAACTCTCAAAACAAGGTCTTCACCAACACCACCTTGTCGATTGTTCGTGCCGCCCTTGCCACCATTTTTCGCCTCATGAATTCGATTGAATCGAAAATCGAGCAGAGTATGAAGGCCTTCGTCGCCCTTAAAAATAATGTTTCCACCACGACCGCCATTGCCGCCGTCAGGCCCGCCAAATGCAACATTCGCCTCACGCCTGAAGTGCGACATGCCGGCTCCACCGTCGCCGGCTTTTACTTGAATTTCCGCGGTATCAATAAATTTCATCCGGAGTCTTCTCCTGACCACAAAAGGTGGTCGCGGTGGGAACGCTAGCAAAAGGAAATGGCCTGCGAAACAAGAAAAATCACAGGCAAAAAAATAAGACCAGGCATACAAGCGATGCCTGGTCTTCATTCATGAAGCAAACTTATTACGCTTCTGCGCCCGCAGGATAGACGCTTACACGTTGACGTGTACGAGTCACGAACTCGAACTTCACAACGCCGTCGATTTTGCTGAACAGTGTGAAGTCACGACCCATGCCCACATTCTGGCCAGGGTGAATCTTTGTGCCGACCTGACGGATGATGATGTTGCCCGCGCGAACAGATTCACCACCGAAAGTTTTCACACCACGATACTTGGGGTTGCTGTCACGACCGTTTTTGGTACTACCACCGGCTTTTTTGGTTGCCATTGCAAATTCCTCGTCTGTGTTAAGCGATCATCAAACGCGCCGGATTAGCCTTCAATCTTGTCGATTGTCAGGACTGTGTATGGCTGGCGATGACCTTGGGTCTTCTTGAGATGGTTCTTGTTCAGATACTTGAACACCAACACCTTGTCGGCGCGGGTGTGGGCAGCAACAGTGGCGGTCACTTTTGCGCCAGCAACAGTTGGAGCGCCTACTTTGAAGCTTCCACCGTTGTTCAGCATGTAGACGTCAGAGAAAGAAACCTTTGCGCCGACATCACTTGCAAAATAGTTGGCTTGAATTTTGTCGCCTTCTTTGACTTTGAACTGACGACCGAAAACATTGACGATAGCGTACTTGGTACTCACAGGCGTATTCCTTTGCAGAGCAAATGCAGACAGCCTCAAGGTTTCTCCCGCAGCTGCGGGGTGTCCCGATGCATTGAGTTGTCCGACTTAGTGCAATCATGGGAATCGGTCAAGATACTTTCGTCAGATTAATTTATCTCAAAAAACATGGACAATTAGACGCTCGCTCCTTTGGAACAAGCACCCGAGACTGCTTGACTCCTGGGTTGATTGGGACGAATGGTAATAACCTCAAACACATAAGAAAGAGGATGTGGTGAGTCAGGAATTGCATATTCACGTGGCACATAGTCCCGATCCGGACGACCGTATGATGTTCTGGCCCCTGTGCGCCGGCCTGGTACCGAGCCGCATTGGCAGCCGCCATTACCTCTTTAGCTTTGAGGAAGCCGACACCCAAGCCCTCAATAAGATTGCGAGTGAGCGCCGCGCCGACGTCTGTGCGGTATCGGCCATTCACGCCCTTAGAATTTTAAAAAGCTACCAGCCCCTCAAAATGGGAGCCTCGGTAGGTGATGCCTACGGCCCGGTGGTCGTTGCTCTGAACGGCGGACGAGGGGAGGCGCTGTACCACTCATCGCCGAACGAGAGCCGACAGAGCCTCCACCTCCTCACACCGGGCGACACAACAACCGCTCACTCCGTAGCAAAGATTTTGGGCTTACCTTTTGCGACCTGCGAGGCTGTGCCTATCGTTCCACTGACGCGCGTGTTCGAGCATCTCCAGAAGTGCGAAGAGCAGGGCAAACCAACAATCGCCCTCCTGATTCATGAGGGGCGCCTGACCTACCCACAGCACAACTGCATTAAACTCATGGATTTGGGAGAGACTTGGACACGCCAAATACAAGCGTCATTGCCACTCGGCCTGAACGTAATCAGCCGAGCGCTTCCCGAACAAATTCGTCGAGATATTTCTCAATTGTTTGTTGAGAGTTGTCGTTATGCCGTGGCACACCGCGATGAATACGTAAAGCTCGCAAAGATTCCAGGTCATAGTTATTTTACTGCGCTCTCAAGCGATCAACTGCGGCATTATCTTGATCTCTACGCAAACGAAACCACGGTCTCCATTCTTGAAAAAGATCAACGTGGATTTGAAGAATTCTTGCGTCGAGCAACGGCAGCCAACCTGCTCAATGAAGTGGAGCCAGGGCTGGTCGTCGACTGGATTTAAGACCACACCAAAAGGCTAATTTGCCGGGGGAACAAGTGCATCAGAGCTTGCTCGCCCACTCGTCTTCTTTAAAACCCACACAGCCTGAGTTGTTGCTCAATACAAAAGGACGCTTGACCAGCTTCCCGTGCTTTGAAAGAAGCTCCAGTGCTTCCTCCTCTTTCAACTCCGGTAGGCGTTCACTCATTTTCATCTCGCGGTACAGCTCACCACTCGTGTTGAAGAGCTTTTTGAGATCGCCCACGTGGGTGAGCATGGTGCGTAGCTCAGCGATGCTTGGAGGCCTCTCCACAATCGGCAGAACCTCGAATGGCATGCCCCGAGCCGTGAGCCAACTCAGCGCCTTTTTGCAAGTAGAACACTTTTCATAGGTGTAAACCTTGAGCATTTTTCTCAATCCTCCGCTGCTGGCCTCCTGAGCCGGGGTATCTTACAGGCTCCGCCTTGATATTCCAGCGGGGCTGGACTAGGACACTCGCAATCGTGCGGAGAGGTGTCCGAGTGGCTGAAGGAGCACGATTGGAAATCGTGTTATGGGTAAAACCATACGAGGGTTCGAATCCCTCTCTCTCCGCCAGTCATACGAGAAACCCGCGCCCAACGCGGGTTTTTTTGTACCTTGGGTCAACTTGCGGCCATTTGCGGCCATTTGCGGCCACGTAGAAACGGAAGAATCCCTCGAAAGGACGATTTCTCTCCGCCATTGGCCGCAAATGGCCGCGCAGCAAAACGGTGAGTTTGTTTCCAGTTGTCATCAGAAGTCAGTGTCCACGGAAGTCTGAAGCCGACAACAAAGTTCCTTTCGATCTTACCGAAGTAGTTTCCCAGAAAGATGGTCAGAAGGCTCAACCCCACAGGAACGGCACTTGAAATCCACGCTCCGGGCTCAAGCGCTTCGCGCAATGAGGCGAGGTAAATCATCATCATGAAAAGTGTGATGCCGAAATTGAGCTTCGCCACTGTTTTCGCACTGTGTTCTGATTTGTATCCTTCTGGTGCGACTCGCAGAAGAGTGGAGGTAAAAAGGACGGTCAGAACGGAAATACTGGGAAGGAAAAGCAGCGCGAAAAATTTTGTTCCATAGCCGTCGGCTCGTCCGTTTGTGTTGAAATGAATCGGCAGCTGCTCCGGCAATTGATTTATAAAGGATGATGCGATGGTCAGCGAAATGACAACAAAAGTGGCCTGATACAGGGCTTTATCTTGGGTGCGCTTGGCCATGGCGGTGGCGTTATTGATGAGCTGAAGTGGCGGAATCACCTTGAAAAATGCAGGTGAAACGAAGTCCAGGAGAAAGGCCCAGTCGGATTTTTTAAGAAGGTCAATAATCATACAGAAGGGCCTACCCTATTGTGAGTTGGTCGGACAACCAAGACAACAGACTTATTTGTCACAACTTTTAGCTTGAAGCCCGCCAAAAAGCCCCCTACAGCGCTCCCTCAGGAGGGTTTGTTCTGTGAAGAACAACAAGGTCGCACCATATCGTTTTGGCTCGTTCATCGCTCTGAGCGCCATTTTTCTTGCACAGGGCTGCTCTACAGCGCCACTCGAAAGCCGCCTACAACAATCCAATGAATTCACGGCGAATACATCTTACACCGGCAGCATTACGGAACTTGCGTACAAAGCAAAATCTATTGTCGACGCAGGGATGATGGAATTCAACGAGGA
>VGHE01000011.1 GCA_016868315.1 Betaproteobacteria bacterium | reverse complement strand
CTTTGGCTGTGCTGATAGCGGCGGGGAAATACCGGATCCCATTCCGAACTCCGAAGTCAAGCCCGCCTGCGGCAATGGTACTGCAGTTTTAACTGTGGGAGAGTAGCTCGGTGCAGCCTTTTTATTCCGAATCCCCGAGGGAGTAATCCTTCGGGGATTTTTTTTGCCAAGAATCCGGACGCCCTGAGGATTTGATTTTGTAGTGAGGTCGTACTCGTGGAGGTCGAGTGCGGCATCAACATCTTCAACGGTGATGCCTTGTGCTGCTTCCATGGCTTTGCCGTAGTGTTTCACCATGTCAACAATTACACCTTGGCCGACGAGAGGTGGGATTCCCTCGATTCCCAGCGGAGCGGATTTCCCCTTCTTTACGAGCTTGACAGCTTCTTTCAGGGTGTCTTTGTTCATGTGATTGGCAGCACCAATCTCGTCTTTCGCCCCCTCACTTGGATGGCTTGCACTCTGCAGCTCATGCAGGGAGCGATTTGTCTTCATCGCTGATCCGAGAACGGTTTGAAGGAAGAATGATTAGGCTGAAGCAGAAAAAAATTCTTAGGCGTGTTGTGTAAGAGATCTGCGACCAACAAAATCAAATCAAAAAGTAACAGCAATTAATAGCCGCACATGAAATACAAATTGCGAATCACGAAAAATATGGAAAGGAAATTGGTCATGCAAAATCATATGCGGAAATAGAAAATAAGATAAAAATTCATGGCGAAAATAACGCAAATAATGTGGCTGTGATGGCAGCTCTGTGGGATCTGAAATCGGTACTTGAGCAGAAGTGATTCTGACGAAAACTCAAATATGAGTCTTCTACTGAAGGTAGATTTACCTTTCACGATTGGTCGCATTTGTTTTTCGAATTTGTAACTCGCTTTATTTGTGATTGTGCAAATTTCTCTGCTGCGAGGCCGAGTGCGAGCCCACTGCTTAGGAGCAAGCACTTGCCGACAGCTTCTTCTGCCTGCCATCCAAAGAGCGCTCCGAGCAGTCCTGCTGTAAAAAGAAGGCCTTTGAATTGCCGCTGTGGACGGGATAATTCACTGCGCAAGGTGGCGTCGTGCAACTTTCTGATTTTATTTGTTATCCACATTTCCGAGGTTCCTCGCAGTTGGCTAAAGTGTGCGCATTTTAGTGCTGTCGCACAAGCCAATTTGGATTGTTGTAGAACCCTCCAAAGTCCTGTTGACAGCAGCGCGGGGCGATATTAGTTACGGCTGCAGATGGGGCTCGTAGCTCAGTTGGTAGAGCAAAAGACTTTTAATCTTTTGGTCCCCGGTTCGAGTCCGGGCGGGCTCACCATCTAAATTTTGTCGGCTTTGGAAGATTAACCGCCAACAGGCAGTTATCACCAAGGCAAGAAGAAAAAGAGGCTTTCCAAGCCTCTTTTTTTGTTGCAGAGAGAGGGGTTGAAACCCCTTGCAAGCGCCAGATTGCGTGCTATAAGGGCGGCTCTGTTTAACCGTGTATGTCGAGTAAAGGGCAACCATATGGCTAAGCCAAAGAAACGGACAATTAAGATCCGTGCTGCCGGTGGAAAAAAGGCACCGTCCAGCAAGAAAATCAAGACCAAGCGCGCAGCTGCCAAGCGCTACAAAGTCACAGGTACGGGCAAGGTAAAAGTTCCTCACCAGGGTAAGCAGCACTTGACTGGTCAGAAGTCCCGTTCACGCAAGAACCGCCTGAAAAAGGCTAAGATCATGCGTGCTGAAAACATGTTGCTGGTGAAGCGTTGCCTTCCCAACAGCGGTCTCTAAAAAAGCGTCTCAACCGGTATCCCGGATTTTAAGTCCCTCATTTGGGGGCTCCGGTTATCGAGGAAAGGAAGGTACAAATGGCTCGCGCCAAACGTGGTTTTAAACTTCGTCGTCGTCACAAGAAGATCCTCAAGCTCGCCAAGGGCTACCGTGGATCCCGCTCCAAAACCTACCGCGTTGCGGTCAAGATCGTTCGTAAAGGTCTTGAATATGCATACCGCGACCGCAAGGTTAAGAAGCGTGAGTTCCGTTCGCTGTGGATTGCGCGTCTTAACGCAGCATCCCGCTCACACGGAATTCCCTACAGCAAGTTCATGAACGGCATCAAAAAGGCTCAGGTTAGCCTGAACCGTAAGCAGCTCTCTGAGCTTGCTATTCATGATGCAGCTGCGTTCACAGCTGTGGTGGAAAAAGTTAAGTCGGTTCTTGCAAAGTAAGTTGATTGGTTTAGTTAGTGTTTCACTTCGTCGGGGCGTAGCGCAGCTTGGCTAGCGCACTTGCTTGGGGTGCAAGAGGTCGCAGGTTCAAATCCTGTCGCCCCGACCATTTTCTCTCACTGAGACACCGAGAAATCCCTTAAGGTTCCTCTCTCGTGGGTAGGGTTTTATTATGAAGCATCCAGATTTGGCTCATTTTGAATCGAAGTTTCTCCGCAAGAATCCCCTTCCTGAGTTCCGTGCAGGTGACACGGTCTCTGTGATGGTAAAAATTTCGGAAGGTACCAACAAAGACGGTTCTGCAAAGTTCCGTCTGCAGGCTTTCGAAGGAACTGTAATTCGTTACCGTAAAGGCACAACGAACAGCACGTTCATGGTTCGCAAGATTTCTGCGGGTGGTATCGGCGTCGACAGAACTTTCTTCGCTCACTCACCGCTGATTGATCGGGTAGACGTGAAGGCGCGCGGTAAAGTCCGCAAGTCTCGCATTTACTACATCAAGAAGCTTAAGGGTAAGGCTGCGCGTATTTCGAGCCGTTACCTCGGTGGAGCAGCGAGCGCAGATTAATCATCTGCGGCATACGTTCACAAGCCGCTTAATCTGGCTGTTTGTGAGTTGAGAAAGCCCGGCGAATGCCGGGCTTTTTTGTTGGCTGAAGCTCGAGCAGTGGGTCTAATTGACCCCTTAATAGGGGTTTTGTTTTTCGGGCGGCGTGTGGAAGTGAATAGATTTCTTTATGTCGCCAAGGAAAAAATCTGCGCCGCGTGCGAGATCCTCGAAGGCTTTTATCGCATCGGCCTTCTTGTCGAAGTCAATGAAGGCCTCGCGGTATTCGCCGAGCTCGACATGCGTGTATTTGATGATGACCCGGTATTTCCCACCGAATGTTTTTACGATATCGACAAAATTGGCATTAAAGCCATGTGCTGTCGACGTATTCGGCTTTAATGTGGCTAGCGCGATGCTTGTCAGCAGTAGGACTCTGAACATGTGCACGACCTCTTGTGGCGGTAATCGGTTGGCGCGGGTTTGGTTTTGAATGATTTGTGTTTTTGCGTCGAAGGATTGACTCGCCTGACAGGCGACCGAACGTTGTCTGTCCTAAAATGGAGGCTTAGGCCTCGAGCAGGGTTTGGCTCTAAACAAAGGTGATCTATGCAGAATTTTCAAAGTTTTGTCTTTAGCCTGATCGAGTACTGGGGGCGCTTTGGATGCCTTTGGACCCAGCCTTACGACGCCGCGATGGGCGCGGGCACCTTTCACCCCCACACATTTCTGAAGGGTTTGGGGCCAGAGCCTTGGAGAAGTGTCTACGTGCAACCCTGTCGGCGGCCTGTGGATGGGCGTTACGGCGAAAGTCCATATCGCTTTCAGCACTACTATCAACTCCAGGTGTTCTTGAAGCCCGCACCTGCGGATATCGTCGATGTGTTTTTGCGGTCGCTTGAGCACATTGGCATCCGTTTGCAGGAAAACGATATTTCGTTGCTGGAAGACGACTGGAAGGGACCGACGCTGGGAGCTTGGGGTTTGGGTTGGGAAGTCCGTGCCAACGGGCAGGAGGTCACACAGTTTACTTATTTTCAGCAGTTGGGCGGTGTGGATCTCGACGTGATTTCTGGCGAGATCACCTACGGTCTTGAGCGCCTCTACATGTACGCAACAGGTATGAAGAGCGCATTGGACATTCCCTACAATGATCACTTTACCTATGGGGATATCTTTAAGCAGAACGAGTTTGAATTCTCGCATTTCAATTTCAAGAATGCGGATGTTGATTCTCTGTTTTCGACTTTTGCTTTGTCGGAGACGAAGGTCAGAGAGCTGTGTGAGTTAAATCTGGTCTTGCCAGCCTACGACTACGTTCTGCAAGCATCACATGCATTCAACCTGCTTGATGCACGAGGGGCAATCTCGGTCAGTGAAAGGCAGCGTTATATCGGGCGCGTGCGTGAATGTGCGCGTCTTTGTGCTGCGACATATCGGGCAGAGCGCGAGAAATTAGGCTTTCCTATGATGCAGCGGCTGCCGTCAGATCCGCGCCTTCCGTTTATTCAAAAGCCTGCGGTGAAGATTGACTCAGGTTCTAATCAACCAGTGCATGCGAGTGCGGCTGCAACTGAAGCTCCGAAGCACGTGAGTTTCTGTGTTGAGTTGGGTGTTGAAGAAATGCCCCCCGCATTTCAGACTGCGGCTGCGCAGCAGCTGGAAGAGAGTTTTACGAAGTGGAAAGCTGCTAGTCAGGAGAGGTTCTCCTCTGCACCAGAGTTTGTGGCCGCTATTGAGAAACTCGGAAGTGAGATTCTGGTGTCTGCACGTCGCCTGGTGCTTTTGTGTCAGGGACTGCCTCAATCAGAACCAACGGTCAGGCGCGAGTTCTGGGGACCCGCGCAACGCATTGCGCGCGCAGCGGATGGCTCTTTAACTCCTGCGGCTCTTGGCTTTGCTAAGAAGGCAGGCGTGGATGCTTCGGCGCTGGAGTGGAAAGAGCGCTCTGATGGTGTGTTTCTTTACACTCAGAAAGAGGAACAAGGAGGCGACCTTCCTCGTTTGTTGGCGCGTGACTTTGTGCAATGGTGCCAGAGCATTGAATCCGGACTGAAAATGAAGTGGATTGTTGAGGAAGGCGCAACGCCATTTGTACGCCCTGTGCGCTGGATCTGCGCACTCGCAGACGACAAAATTATTCCTGTGAGCGCGTTTGGGCTTGAGTCGGCGAACCTGACTTATGGTCAGCGCATTCTTCATCCGCATGCTATTCATATCTCGCATGCGAATGACTACCGAGAAAGAATCCGTTCACTCGATGTAGAACCCTCGCGCACAACACGAATCCACTTTATCACCCAGCAGGCTCAGAAATTGGCGCAATCGGTTGGAGGTGCGCTGCCAGCAGGCATCGAGAGTCTCGTGGAAAAAGTGGCAGGACTTTCTGAAAGTCCACAGCTCTTTCTCGGTCGTTTTCCGGAGAAGTATCTGCGCCTGCCCGAGCGTCTCATTACCAGCGTTCTCAGAGAGCACATGAACTATTTGTCGGTGGTTCATCCGCAGACGGGCGTTGCACTGCCTTACTACGTTGGCGTTGCGGGATATCCTTGCTCCAATGTTGAGGGCATGATCGATGCCACAGCAACGGTGGTGTGTGGTCGTCTTGATGATGGTGCTTTCTACTACGATGGCGACCTCAAAACTCCGCTGCATCAGCTCTTTGAGAAGCTGGAGAGTCAGCTGTTTCAGGCTGGCATGGGTACCCTGCGCGATAAATCGAAGCGCACGGCGGCTTTGGCGCGCGAGCTTGCACAAAAGACCAAGGACACTCATGCGGGCTTGCTTCAGGCTGCCGAGACGGCAGGACTTTACTGCAAAGCTGACCTCAAATCAGGCTGTGTTCAGGAATTTCCCGACGAGATGCAGGGTTTAATGGGCGGCATTCTTGTGCGTGAACAGAAGCTTTTCGGAGAGCAGTGTGAGCTCGTGGCCGATGCGATTGCCGAACATTATTCACCCGCAGGTGCCGCTGCCGCTTTGCCACGAACACAATTGGGCAAGATTCTGAGCCTTGCCGATAAGCTCGATTCTTTGGTCGCTTTGATTGGCCATGGAACGGATGTGAAGGGAAACAAAGACCCCTTTGGCCTGCGGCGTATGTCTCTCGCAATACTCCGCCTCTTGGGCTCCGATGGTGAAGTCGCTGCAGTTGAACAGAGTTTGAGTGCCTGTCTTGCCATGGCGGCCGAGAATTGCCGTCGCCACGGCATGACTTTGCAAGCAGAGACAGAGGAAAAAGTATTTGCGTTTATTCTCGGACGGCTCAAAGCGCTTTGGAAGACAAGCTATGATTCCGGTGCTGTTGAGGCAGTGAGTGCGCGTCTGACGAACCAGAACGTTGCGGCCTCTTTGGACTGGGTGCGCGCGACAAGCCGCGCGTTGTTGCGCCAAGGGAATGAGCCCGCACCGCTTGCACTCGCCATGGTGCCCTACAAGCGGTGTAGAACACTGACTGAAGACATGTTGAAAAATGGCGACAGTCCTTCCATTGAGGTCGATCACTTTGTGGAGGCCGAGGAAAGAGCTCTCTTTGAGGAGCTGCAGGCCGCTGAAACAAAAGGACATGATCTTCTGCAGAACAATGATTGTGATTCCTATCTCGGCCTTCTCGCAGAGTTGAGACATCCGATGGCAAATTTTTTTGATAGAGTTCTCGTGAATGCGCAGGACTTCAAGATCAAGCAGAACCGTTTGGCTCTTCTTCTGCGTGTCCGAAGGCTTTATGACAACGTTGCCGATTTTTCCTTAGTACAGGTTGCAGGGCATGGTTGAGTGGGGATTCAGTGTCTTTGGGCGAACCGGTTTAATTGCTGAGCGACAGCCCGTTGCTCTGACAATTGGAAATTTTGATGGAGTTCACCTGGGGCATCTGCACGTGCTCAAGATGCTGCGCGACTTTAAAAAAGACCTGCCTATTGTTGCACTGACCTTCGATCCGCACCCGACCGTTGTACTCTCTCCCCAGGTGGCAAAGCCGTCTCTTGTCCCACTGTCAAAGCGCGTTGATCTCCTGCTTGCTGCTGGTGTTGATGCTGTTGTGGTGCAGAAGTTCTCTTTTTCATTCGCTCAACTCAGCGCTGATGAATTTGTTGATGAATACCTGCTCAAGAGTTTCAATGTTCAGGCTGCCATGATCGGTTTTGATTTTTGCTATGGTGCAAATCGGTCTGGCAACTGGGAACATTTCGAGGCGTTTTCAAGAAGACGTGGTTTCGCAGCTAGACAGGCTGATCCGCTTGTCATTGACGGCGCTCCGGTCTCATCGAGCCGCATTCGTGCGGCCATCTTGTCCAAAGAATTTGATTCGGCACGGAGAATGTTGGGGCGAGATTTTTGCCTCAATGGTGTTGTGGTGAAAGGTGACCAACGTGGACGTCAGATTGGGTTTCCTACGGCAAACCTTGGTTTGTTTGATGAGAATTGTCTGATTCCTCCCTTTGGTGTTTACGCGGTCGAAGTACTTCTGCCGCGCGAGAACACATCCAAGCCTGGAGTCATGAACTGTGGAGTGCGCCCGACCATTGCAGACGGGCTTAAACTCCAAATTGAAGCACACATTCTTGATTATTCGGGTGATTTGTATGGCAGCGAGATTGCCTTTGGGCTCAGGAAGTTCATTCGTACTGAAATGAAATTCTCTGGTCTTGATAATCTCAAGGCGCAAATTCAGAGTGATGTGAATCAGGCTCGTCAATACTTCGGAGTGTGAGTCCATGACTGAAATCGACCTTGTGATTGTTCGACATGCGCAGGCTGTGGATGGAACTTATGCAACTGCAGACAGCGATCGTCGACTGACACCGCGTGGCGAAAGGGACGCAGCTGCGGTTGGACGCACGCGGAAGTTACTCAATCTTCCGCTCCCGCAGCTGGTTTTCACGAGCGGATACGACCGCGCAGAGCAGACTCTAGAAAGGGTTCTTGAGGGGCAGGTTGTCGATGTTATTCGCGATCATGCATTTTCACCCGAGGGTTCTGTCGAATCGGCATGGAAATTGATTACGAAGACCGTGACGCATCAATTTCCTGCGGGTCAGGGGTGCGTTTGGATTTTTGGGCACAACCCCAACATTGAGCGGATGATCAGCCTTTTGTCTCCTGTCGTGGGTTCAGCAGTTCAACCCTTTCGCAAGGCATCTCTTGCCTGGTTGCGAGTCTCCTCCGAGGAAGGCCACAAACCAGACGTGCAGCTGCTGGCCTATGTTCCGCGCCCGCACGATGCTCGGGATAAGAGTGCCCAGTTGGATTTCTGACCCGGTAAAAATCATCAAATCAATGAGTAACCTTCGTGTTTTACGCTCTCTGTGACGGTGTCTCAGACGCCTGAGGAGAGTGCAATGACCGCTCGTTTGAAGAAGGTTCAGTCCGCCGCAAGACAGAAATCCATGCTCAAGCGATTGGAAGATCCCGAGCTTTATTTGAACCGCGAATTGGCTTGGTTATCTTTCAATGATCGCGTGCTGAAGGAGGCGGAAAATCGCAACACACCTCTGCTTGAGCGTCTGAAATTTCTTTCCATATTTGGTTCGAACCTCGATGAATTCTTCATGGTTCGTCTGTCTGGTTTGTTTAAATTATTGGAAAGCAGTGAATCTGGCGTTGCGGTTACTCCGCAAACCTCGGGCGACATGGATCCCGAAGAGACACTCGATGAGGTTTCGCTATACATCAGAAGACAACTGCGCCGTGCATCGGCAACATTTCAGGCAGGGCTTCTTCCTGCACTTGCAAGTGAAGGAATTTCCATTCTTTCGACGAGCCAGTTGAGTCGTCAGGAACTCGAGAAGCTTGATGATTTTTTCGAGAATCAAATTTTTCCAATTCTGACGCCGCTCGCGATCGACCAAGCGCATCCATTTCCCTACTTGGCCAATCTCTCACTCTACATTGCTGTGAGCTTTAAGGAGTCGGGCGAGAACGGTGAGCCACTTCTTGCGTTTGTGGAAATACCTGCCAAGTTGTCGCGATTTATTTCTGTTCCATCACGCGCGCGCGAACATCGTTTTGTTGTAATTGAGGATTTGATTCGAAGGCATCTGGCAAAACTTTTTCCATGGAACGAAGTTGACGATGCATATGTCTTTCGAGTGACAAGAAACCTCGATTATCAGCTGCTCGAGGGTGAAGTAAAAGACCTGATGAAGTCCATTGAGCTTGAGCTCAAAGACAGAGCCCAACGATTTGTTGTGAGGCTTGAGGTTGAGAAGGACATGCCTGAGCGATTGCGATCTCGCCTACGCAGTCAGCTTGAACTTGATATTGGGGATGTCTACGAGAGCTCGAGTTATTTGAATCTGCGCGACCTGATGTTTCTCTCAAAGCTTGAGGTCAAACCAGCTCTGCGTGACAGTGTCTTCAACCCGAAGACGAGTGCGCGCTTGAGTCATGATCGTGATATTTTCGATGTGATTCGCGAGCGGGACGTTCTTTTGCATCACCCTTATGAGAGCTTTTCAAGCGTTCTTGAGTTTTTGGGGCGCGCTGCAGATGACCCCAACGTTCTGGCCATCAAGCAAACGCTCTACCGCATCGGTGGTGACTCACCTGTCATTGAGGCTTTGGTTCGTGCGGCAGAGAAGGGTAAGCAGGTGACTGCCGTGGTTGAGCTCAAGGCACGCTTCGATGAACATAACAACATTGCCTGGGCACGCCGACTTGAGCGAGCAGGGGCACATGTTGTTTTCGGTTTCGTCGGTTTGAAGACACACGCGAAGTGTGCGCTCGTGATTCGGAGAGAGGGTGATCACCTTCAGAGATACGCACACATCTCAACGGGCAACTACAATATCAGTACGGCTCGACTTTACACCGATGTGGGAATGCTGACAGCAAACGACGTGCTGACCAGTGATCTGGCAAAGCTCTTCAATTTACTGACAGGCTTCAACCTGCTGAGCTCGGAGAGTCAACTCGCGCGTCTTAATGGCGGTCCAGATTTCGAGTCAATTCAGGTTTCACCTTTTGGAGTTCGAGATTTTTTCATCCGCAATCTTGAGCAAGAGGTCGAAGATCATCGCGCGCACGGTCACGGTCATGTGGTCCTGAAGATGAATTCGTTGACCGATTTAGGGTTAATACAGGCTTTGTATTCAGCCAGTTGTTCGGGTGTTCGGATTGATCTTATTGTTCGCGGAGTGTGTATTTTGCGTCCTGGTTTGAAAGGAGTCTCCGAAAATATTCGGGTCATTTCCATTATCGATAGATTCCTCGAGCACTCACGGATTTTCTATTTCCGAAATGCAGGACAACCTAAAGTTTACCTGGGTAGTTGTGATTTCATGCCGCGAAATATGGACAGACGCGTTGAGATTGTCTGGCCTGTTGATGCAGAACCGCTCAAGGCTAAGGTGATTGAGATTCTTGCCTTCAATCTTGGCGACAACATCAAATCGTACGCCATGCGCAGTGATGGAACTTACATCCAGGCTCAGAGCGGAAAGCAGAAGGCGTGCCGCTCGCAGGAACAATTAATTGAGCTCGTCAAAGCTGAGAAGACCCGGGTTCTGCGCTTGCGTGATGCCTTGAGACATCTGGAGTCAGTGACGCAGATGGGCGAGCCACATAACACCATACAGATTCGAGCAGGCAAATGACGGGAGTCTCTGACAAGCGCACTTTTGGCGAGCCGCTGCGTTTGGCAGCGATTGACGTTGGTTCAAACAGCACTCACATGCTTGTTGTCGAGATGGCGTCGCAAGGCACCTATCGAATGCTCGAGAACCAGAAGGAGCAGACGCGGTTAGCCGCAGACATCGACGATCGTCTTATGCTTGATGCAAATGCGCTTTCTAAGATGGCAGCAGTTCTCAGACGCATGAAGGAAATGGCGCAGCGACATGGGGCTGTCATCCGCTGCATCGCAACTCATCCGCTCCGTGAAGCGCGCAATGGTGTGGAATTTGCGAACAGACTTTCTTCGCGTGTTGGAATTCCTGTCGAGATTGTGTCTGGGCAGGAGGAAGCTCGCCTGGTTTCATTGGGTGTTCGGGCTGGCTTGTCTATCAACGACAAGTCCAGCCTGATTGTCGATGTTGGAGGCGGTTCTGCTGAAATTGTTTTGTGTCAGTGGA
This sequence comes from Betaproteobacteria bacterium, assembly GCA_016868315.1. Lineage (GTDB taxonomy): Bacteria > Bdellovibrionota_B > Oligoflexia > Silvanigrellales > Silvanigrellaceae > RFOM01. The sequence continues at coordinate 85,014 of VGHE01000011.1, read as the reverse complement.
ACGAAGTGCGGTTTGCAACGTCCTTGAAACTGGGTGCAGTCAGGTTGACCCAGAAGTTTTTGATGACCGATCCTTTTACCGAGGCAGCGCTGCGTGAGCTCGAGAGTTATGTGCGCAGCCGCCTAGAGCCGCTCGCGCACGAGCTCAAACGATTTGGGTTTGACCTTGCTGTCGGGTCATCCGGTACGATCAAGGCTTTGAAGGCTCTTGCAATCGGTATCGCTGGGGTTGCACAGCCCAGTTCGTTCCATGGCTCGAGTCTATCTCGCGAGGAACTTGATTCTGTTGCTTCAGTGCTCTTTAAGAATCGTTCGGTTCAGGAGCGCCGAATGCTTCCCGGTATGGACGTCAAACGGGCTGACATTATCGTCGCTGGTGCAATGGTTCTGCGGGTTCTGGCCGAGGTTGCCGGAGTCACGGGCTATACGATTTCGACAAGCGCCCTCCGAGAGGGGATCCTCTTTGATACGATGGCGCGTGAGGCGCAGTGGTTGCAGGGCGACTCGAAGGATGTTCGCTGGCAGAGTGTGCGGGAATTTGGCCAAAAGCTGCGGATCGATGAACCACATGCGTTCCATATGGCGACGCTGACGATGTCGCTTTTTGATGCGCTTCCGCTGCAGGGGGAAGATGCTGCGCGTTGGCGCGAGTTGTTGCGCTGCGCTGCCTATCTGCATGAATCCGGAAAGTTCATAAATATTTCTGGTTTTCATAAACATGCACAGTATTTAATCAAGAACAGCAGTTTACTCGGTTTCAGCCAAAGAGAGCTTGAAATCGTTGCGGCGCTTGTGCGATTTCATCGGAAGCGCGCACCTCGTCCGGATGAAGACGTGTTTGAAAACCTTGAAAAGTCTGATCAGGTCTGGGTCACGCGTCTGTCAAGCGTGTTAAGGCTGGCTGTGAGTCTGGACAGAGGGCGGATTGGAAGAATCCGAAAGGTTAAACTCAGCTCACCCCGTGCGGGTAAAATGATCCTCGCGGTCAGTGTTGCCTCGGACAGCGACCCGAGTGTCGAGCTGTATGACTTGGAGTGTGAGAAGGCGCCATTTGAGAAGGCTTTTGCGACTGTTCTCGAGGTCTGTCTTGCGGAAGTTTCTGCCTGACAACAGCTTGACGGAGTCAGAAAAAATGTCTGTGGCTTCTTGGGCTTGAGAGGAAGAGAATATGACCGATGTCCCAGTGTGGATGTGTATGTGAGGATTGAGTTGTGTCTCAGTTCCAAATGAAATCAGAATCGACCCAATCACAGCGCTCGCGTTTGCGGCGCAACATGTGGTTTTGGCGAGGTATCCTCGCGGCAGCTGTCATGCATTCGGTTTTGGCGACTGCGGATTTCAGCGTCGACGTTGAATCGGTCTGGAGTGAAATTGGGGAGTCTGTAGACCTACACGCTCCGCGTACAAATGACTCTCCAAGGAAACTTGTTGAAATCGATTTGAGCGACGCACCCGCTGCCAAGAGTATCAGCGGTATGCCCGCTGAAGTTGCTGCGGTTGACACAATCACAACATCGACCGTGCTTCTCGATGGTTTGAAATTCCCGATTGCGGCGGCAGAGCAAGAAGAGTCGTCTGACGCCAGTTCTGAGAAACCAGCCGTGGTTGTCGCGGAGCCCGCAGATTCAAATGCTGAGGAAGATGTCGCTGATAAAAGCGAAAGACCAGCGTCCGAGGGTTCAGCAATTCAGTTTCCTGAGGATGTTCCAACGAGTGAAATCCTACGAGTGAGCCGCACATTCCATGGCATGGTTCAGGAATCGATGCGCCAGGAGCCACGTCTGTTGTCGGGTCAGTTTCTCGGAAGCCTTGCGGATGGCGGGCCCATTAGCAGCGAGAAGTTGGCTGAACTTGAGACAACTCTCCTCGACGAAAGTGTCACCGACGATGGATTTGCACTGGGTCAGGAAGTGGATGCTGAGGCGAGTGCACTCGATCCCTTCAAAACTTACACGGTCGTTAATGGCCGAATCCGTGCCGTGACTCCCGCCCCGGTGAGCCGCGCGACAGCGCGCTCGGCGGATACCGTCGCAGTGGCTGAGCCGGTTGGCTCTCCTGCACGGAGCGAGCCGCAGCCGACCTCGGAAGTAGCTCCAGCTCCGCAAGCAAGTGCGTCGCAACCCCAAACGGCAGCCGCGTTGGAGCTGCCCCGTGACGAGATCTCTAAAGGCATGTCGCAAGTTCTGTCGAGCCAGAGTTCTGCGGCATTAGATGCGGTTTCTGCCGAGTCTCAGCGGGTCACAATTCAAGGGCGAGTGAATGTGCCTGAAGGATTTGCGCGTGATAAAGTCGTGTTGCGCATGGCGGGCACGCCCTTTCAAGTTCAAACCGATGCCTCGGGTTCTTTCGAGCTGAGAGATGTGCCGCGTGGAACTCGCTTTGAGTTGCTGGTTTGGCACTTGGAAGGCAGTCTGACGCGTCGGCTGGTTCCAGTCACCGCTTCGGGACGTGAAAAAACCCTCGAAATTGCGCTCCAGAAGGTCGCTGATGTCGACGCACTGGCGGGCAGTTTTGGATTGCTGCAGCACATGAACCAGGGCGGGTTCTGTGCCCGCGTCGAAGGTCAAAGCCCAGATGTGTTGATTGGTGGTCGGGTGCTCGTCACCACCGGACGCAAAAATCTTCAGTCACACTTCTTCTCCGAAAGTGGGCTGCCTTCGGCCTCTCTGAGTGAATTGAGTTCCGACGGTCGCTTCTGCGTGTTCAACGTCGATGAGTCGCTCGTTGATGTTAAGATTATGTTGGTCAACGGCGCGCGCAGACAGTTTGTTGTTCATGTTGAACCTTCGACTTTCGAGCATGATCTTGTGTTCGATTTAGTTGAGTCTATCTATCGCAGGGTGTCCCTCATGGAGCCTCTCGATACACAGCAGGTCTTTGAACTCTCCACGCAGGGCGTACAGCCTGACTTTGGTGATCGCCGTTTGCGTGATTGGCTGCTGGGCACTGATGTGCCGGTCTGGACACGCGTTAGTCGATATCTTCTTCAGTCCGATCCTGCTTACTCGGTGGTTCGCCCTAACGTTGAAGACGTTCAGTTTTTTCCTGGCGGCCAAGAGTTTGTTGAATTGCGATTTGCTGCTGACGTTCCTGGGTCTGTGTGGTCGCGCATCCTGCTTTCACGCGACGACCTTATGACAAACACCATTCTCAAGCAGGTGGAAAGCCTGAGAAGTCGTGTTTATCAGGACAGAGATGAGCCCATGTCGGTCGCTGCACTTGATGTTGATGCTTGGGATGAGCTTGCAGCTCAGAACCCAGACATTCCCCGGCTCGGTGGCAACGCAACGGGCGGACTCTACATGTCGATCAACCCCTCGGGTCTGAACGCACGTGCAGAGGATTTAATTGTCAGCGTGCGCGACACTTGGACTGGCAAAGACGTGTGCCAAGTCATCCCCCTCCGCGGCTCCAATGAAATCAAATCGACACGTTTCATCCGCTCTGTTTGTGCGGCTAAGCCAGGCCAATATGCTCTCATCTTGGAAACAAGAGAGGGCGCTTTGCTTTGGTCAGATGTCGTGCGTATCCGCCCCGGTGACGTTCAAACCGTGACGGTTTTCGATCCCAAGTTTTAAACAATTGCATTAAACTCCAGTCAGTTGCTTTGGATTGGAGTGTTCAGATGTTCTCAAATTGTCGCAGTAGAGCGCCTTTTTGCTTGCTACTGACCGCACTTGGTTTTGCGTTCCCGAGGCACGTTCCAGCTCAAGTCCTTGGAGGCTCACAAAGCCGTGACGATGCTACAGGCGCTGCAGTTTCTCTGCTTGAATTCAATCCGGCAGACCTGGTGTGGGGGCGTTATCGCTTCGCCCACGAGAATTTGATTCTGGACAGTTTGTCTTTCTCATTGGTGGGTGAGGTTCAAGATAGCCTTCGCCAATCACAATTCGAAGAAAAGAATATCGCAGCCGGATTGAGTCTGCAGTACTACCCACAGTCTATTAGTTTAAATGGTCTGTTTTTACGGGCTGAGTCTGATCTTGCGCTTTCGAAGGTTGAAGAAGATGCCTCGGCTCGGCGCAGCGCACAGTCTGCGAGTGTTGCTCATGTTCGTTTGGCGGGGGATTTGGGCTGGCGTGTGCGCTTGAGTGACCGACTGACCGGAAGTGCCGCTTACGGTTTGAGAACGACACTGTCACAGGCTCTGTGGAGCAGTGACAGCGCCACGGCGCAGCGTTGGTTGAACCAAAAGTCTGCCGATGTCGCACCGCGGGTTCAAATCAACCTAGGAGTTCTGCTTTAGCAAATCGAGGAGAGTGGTTCTTTGATCGACGCCTTGTGACTCGCGAATAGCAGTGCGCGCGAGAGTGTCGCAGAGTTCATTCATGGTGTGACCAGAATGACCTTTGATCCATTCCCAGGTCAGTTGGTGCACCCGACGCAGATGGCACAGCTTGAGCCAGAGATCCTGATTTTTCACGGGTTCCTTCGAGCTTGTCTTCCATCCGTTGCGCTGCCATCCCTCGAGCCACCCTTCGGTGAATGCGTTCTTCACGTAGGTACTGTCGGTGACCACATGTACCTGGGTGGGTCGTTTCAGAGCCTCGAGGCCATGAATGACGCCAAGGAGCTCCATGCGGTTGTTCGTTGTTGCGGGGTCAAAGCCCGACATGAGGCGGACTTGTTCACTGGCCACGAGAACCGCTGCCCATCCGCCCGGTCCAGGATTTCCCGAACACGCTCCGTCCGTGTAAAGATGCACTGTTGACATGGTCTTGGATCCTCATGGGTGCCACATCTATACAGCGGGAGTTGCCGATGCACAAAGAGTCACAGGTGAAATTTAGATTTCCTCTGCGGCAAATTCTTTGGGCATTATCACTCGTGTTGTTCTCTTTATCTGCAAAGCCTCAGGCGTGGGCTGAAATTCGTGATGCACAATCATTCAAGCCGATCGCTTGGGAAAGTGATTTTGCCCAAGATAACTCTCTCTCATTGACCTGGCTCAATCTTCCTCAAAGGGTGCAACTGACTCAACCCGAAGATATTGAGCTCTACCGTCAGCTGCGTCATGCGTTCGGTCTGCAACTCGGCAAGGTGTTGCGTGAGTCTTGGCAGGGGAGGGTTGGATTCTTTGTGGCGCGGACGAGTCCCGAAACAGGCGGCTACGTTTGGAGTTTTCTCGGCTCCGACCTTCAACGCGAACTCGTACCTGCAGGCCTTTTCGACCATGCTGTATTTCGTGTTTTGCGACCCTATCTGTTTTTCGGGCTCGGTTTTGGCTCGCGCTGGGAAAACTCTCAGGTACGCTACAATTTGATTCCGACTTTTCGCTATGAGGTCTCCGAGCCAGCAGCATACTTTGGAACTTCCGTGGCATGGCGAATCGCGGACGAAATACTGCTTTCAGTTGAATTTCGATATTTTCAGAGTGCCCGGCTGTCGCAGAATAGGTTTCCATCCTGGGGTGGCTCGATTGTTTGGGGAAGTTGGGGAGGAAAACCATGAGATCTGAGCGCGCAACTCAACCCTTCATCTCTAATGCTGTTTCGATTTCAATGTTGTTTGGAATCTTTTCTGCGGCTCCATGCGCGCAAGCAAATGCTGATGCTAAGGCATCGCAGTCATCTTCCGACGCAACACAGAGCTCAATGCGCATTAACCGTTCTGTGCTGACTGTTGGGCGTGAAATTTTCTCGGCGGCAGACGCCGTTGCTCTACTTTCACTGTGGAATTTAACTCGCTCAGCTTCAGATAAGCCGGTGGATATTGACACGAAATGGCTCGCCGGATTCACGCTGCAGGATCTGGTTCAGCCTGATATTCAGTTAATGAATTCTATCTGGCCTGAGGATGTTAAGGCGTTTTTTAAAATTGCTTTGGTTTGGGTCGATGTGCAAAAGTTGAACTTGTTCATTCCTTCGGAGCAGGAGATTAAACCTCTGCTGGCTTCATTCGCGGCGAAAAAGGATGTTTTACTTGCAGGTGTGGAGCCAGCTCTGGCTGCGGAAATTCTGGGTGCCTCAGAGAAGACAAAACGCAGATGGGTAGAGATGGTTATTCGTGCGAGAACTTTTTTCCGAGTGCGCGGTGCTTTGGAGAGAAATAGAACTCTCTTCAACGTCGGTTGGTACTGGCACAAATTAGATGCAAGAGAAAGCAAGCCGCAATGACTTGTGGTGTCGAGATTCATTTTCTACCAGGCGTTGCGGGGAGTGAAGCTGGGCTGGAATGCATCCTCAAACGGCTTCGATTGCTTTTGCCGCAGAGCGCATATGCACCGACCGCAGAGTCAGTTGAGAAGTTTCTTATAGATTGCCAATCGTCTCTCTCACTTGATGGCGAGCAAAAGCTTTTCGCACTTGCTTTGACCACTGAAGGGATTTTGTGTGGCTTTGCACAATTTCGTTTCTATGGATCCGACGCAGACCTCGACTTTATTTTGATTGATGAAAATCAGAGAGGAAAAGGCTATGGCAAATTTATTCTCGACGCCTCGTTGGCGCAGTTAAGACAAAAAGGAGTCCATCGCATTGTGCTTGAGGTGAGCACACAAAATACAGCTGCTCTTGCTTTGTATCAATCATTTGGCTTCAATTCTCTTTCGGTGAGAAAGAGGTATTACAGGAATGGTGAGGATGCTGCCATTATGGAGAAAAGCATTTGAAAGTAGGAGTGTTCAATACGGCCTTTGTCGGTGACCTGGCTCTGATGGGGAAGCTCATTGATGCTCTGCACCTGGGTGGACATGAAGTTGTTTTATTTTCGAATGCCCCAGGTTGTGCTCTGTACGAGTACGATTCGCGTATTGCCAAGCGAGTAACAATAAAGAAGCAAAAGGGCCTGCGAAAGGCGCGCGCTGTTTTTTCAATTGCTCGTCAGATTCGGAGAGAATCGCTCGATGTGTTGCTGCTGGCGCACAAGTCATTTACGTCCGGGATTGTCGCGCTCCGTAGTGGAGTTCCGCGAGTCTTTTCTTTTTCGGACGCTTCATTTTCTCAGGCCTGGAGTGAACGGGTGAAGGTGTCTACACATCTTCATGAGTCCGACCGGTATGCGCAGTTGGCCTGTGCGCTCGTGGACGAGCCCAGCCTGGTGCGCGCTGAGTTCAATTTGGTTGGTGATTTGAGGTTGCAAACATTCCTGGGTCGTTTTCCGGATTTTTTCGAGCGCATCGGACAGAGATTTTTTATCTGCTCACCTGGTTCAGTTTGGTACACAAAACGCTATCCGTCTGCGCTTCAGGCACATTTGCTCGTGCAGCTTATGTCGCAGCGGCGCGCCTTGACGTGCGTACTTTCGGGTGGTCCATCGGATTTTGCTGCGATGGATGAAGTGCTTGGAGAATTGCGTTTGCGCGCGCCAGATCTGCTTGCCTTGGGGCGGATTGTTGATGCCCGCTCTTGCTTGCCTCTCCCAGAGCTCGTTGAACTGACGCGGCGGGCAGAGTTTGTTTTAACACCAGATTCTGCACCCTTGCATATTGCAAGCGCGACCAAAACCAAAGTTTTTGCCTTTTTTGGCCCCACTTCTGCGGTGACAGGATTTGGCCCAGCCCGGGAGGATGCATTGGTCATTGACCACACATTGATCCGCGGGGCTGCGCTACCCTGTCAGCCATGTTCGAAGCACGGCCACAGGAAATGCCCTCTGTCACATCACAGATGTTTGGCGGATCTGCAGCCTGACGCCATCGCTGATCGCATGCTAGACTCCATCGCACCTTGAAGAAAAAGAGCCACTCTTGCCGCTGCGAGGCTGCCCATGCACACTGCTGTCTACCTATCCGATTTCAATATTGTGCGTCCACGCTATGAGAAGTCGCAGGAGGATGCGCTCGCCTGGTTGGCTCATGCACATGCAGCCGCAGAGGTTTTTGCCGGTCGACCGTCGGGACGAGAAGATCTCAGCGCTGATTTTCTGCGTAAGCTTCTGAACCGCTTTGGGTGTTCACCAGATCGGATTGCGCGTCGTGGACACGAGCTTGCTGACTTCACTCATACCGACTGGAGCAAGATGGAGATTTTTCGCTTGCACGAGCAGGCGCCTGGGCTCAGCATGGAAGTGCGTCAGCGTATTTTCGATGAGCTTGTCTTTGCCAAGTGTGAGGAACTTTTCTCGTCTGAGCAGCAGTTCTCCTCAGACCTCATTCATGTGAGTTGCACAGGTTACGTGTCACCGAGTCCACTTCAGAGATTTGTTGTCGAGCGTGGTTTTGCCTCTAAAACCCGCGTAACACATGCCTATCACATGGGTTGCTACGCCGCCCTGCCGGCGAGTCGCACGGCTGCAGCACTTGCTTTGCGCCAGTTGGATGCCCGGACTCGTCCTGATGTGGGAAGTGTCGATATCGTGCACACGGAGCTTTGTACGCTGCATTTCAATCCGCTGGAGCATTCGCCTGAGCAGTTGGTTGTGCAGAGTCTTTTCGCTGATGGTTTCGTGCGCTATCGCGCCACCACTGCTTTACAACCAGGGGAAAGCGGTTTCAGGATTTTGGCTATGAATGAGATTCAGATCCCTGCTTCTGCTCAGGCCATGACTTGGATTCCCATGGCTATCTCGATGGCTATGACCCTTTCGCGCGATGTTCCGAATCTTATCGCGGGTGCTCTGAAGGGCTTTGTCGGCGATCTTTTCGATGAGGCAGGTTTTCAGCCCCAGGATGTCCTTCCGAACCTAGTGTATGCAGTTCATCCGGGTGGACCAAAAATAATCGATCATGTCCAGACGCTGCTTGAAATAGCTGATGATAAAGTTCAGGCAAGTAGAAACACTCTAAAGAACTATGGCAACATGTCTTCAGCCACCTTGCCACACGTTTGGCAGGAGATTCTGAGCAATCCTGTGCAGTATCCCTGTGGAACAAAGGTACTCAGCCTTGCCTTTGGTCCTGGGCTAACTATTGCGGGTGCTCTGTTCGAAGTTGTGAGGTAATCCATGTTCTCTTGGATGTTCCTTGCGCTGATCCCGTACATGGTTCAGGCGCTTGCCTTGGCCGTGGATGAATTTTTCTGCCATATGCGCCGCGGTCTGCCGCGTTGGGAGCGCTTGGGACATCCGCTAGACACACTTTCTGTTCTGGTGGTCAATGCAGTCGCATTTTTTTCCGTTTTTTCGGTCACGCACCTTGGGGTTTACGTCCTGCTTGCTTTGCTGTCGTGCCTTTTCGTGACGAAGGATGAGTGGATTCATGCACGCGAGTGTGATGCCTTTGAACAATGGTTGCATGCACTTCTGTTCATCTGTCATCCGTTGACATTTGTTTCAACCGGCTTCTTTTGGGTCGTTCGGGATAGCCCAGCGCTTTTCGGGTTTGGGCTACAAGAGGGCTCTGTAGCTGCAATGGTTTTGGGCGGGCAGGTGGTAGTGCTGTTTGCCTTCTTGCTCTACCAGGTCATCTACTGGAATTTTTTTCGCCCAAGAGCTTCGCACGCATCCTTGCAATTGAATCCTCAAGCGATGCAATCAAAGTCTGCTGATCCTCAATCGTCCGTTTGAGCGATTGAATCACTTCTTCGTTCGGTTTTTGTATCTGCGGCTTCAGCTCTGTGGCACGGTTCAGACTCGAGAACTGTGCACGTCGTTCGCTGCTCATGGAGAGTGTGGGTGAAACCGGCTGGTCGCTGGAGCCCATAAAGAGCCCAAGTTCGGTGTTCTCTTCCAGAAACACCATATACTTTCCGTTGCGCAGGATTGTTTTGAGCTGACCGGACTTGGCCTTGCGCCGGACGGTGATTTCCGAAACCCCCAAAAGTTGGGCGGCATCGGTTAGCTTGCACCAGCGTCCCTTGGTCTGAGCATTATCCATGGCAACCACTCCTTAGGCAGTATTTTCAGCCTAGTGGGGATTGCTGGAGGCCGGTAGGCAAGGTCTTTCGAGGACAAAACTTTGACCTGCGTCTTGCCTATCCTTGTGCCAGAGTCAGTGGCGAACGTTGTCATCTGCAGGAGAGAAAGCTAGATTCACGCCTGTTTTCTTAATTAAAGACAGGGAGACACCATGGGGATTCGTGAAGACGCTCTGGAATATCATCGAAAAGGGCGAAAAGGTAAGATTGAAATTGCAGTTACCAAAGAGTGCAAAACCCAGCAGGATATCACCCTTGCATACTCGCCGGGCGTTGCTGAGCCGTGTAAAGAGATTGCAAAAAACCCAGACAGCGTTTTTGAATACACAGCACGCGGCAACTTGGTTGCCGTAGTGTCGAATGGAACGGCTGTTCTCGGTCTGGGCAGCATCGGCCCTCTGGCGGCTAAGCCGGTCATGGAAGGTAAAGCAGTTCTTTTCAAACGCTTTGCGGACATCGACTGTTTTGACATTGAGCTCAATGCACCTGCAGTTGAGGACGTGATTTCGGCGTGCAAAATGCTGGAGCCCACATTTGGCGGCATCAACCTGGAAGACATCAAGGCGCCCGAGTGTTTCGAAATCGAGGAGCGTCTCCGGGAAATTCTCAACATTCCAGTTTTTCACGATGACCAGCATGGCACCGCGATTGTCAGCGGCGCAGCTCTTCTCAATGCACTCGAGATAATCGGCAAGAAAATTCAGGAAATTAAAGTCGTCGTTAATGGCGCTGGTGCAGCTGCAATCGCTTGTGCGCAGATGTATCTGAACCTGGGCGTGCGGCGCGAAAATTTGTTCATGTGCGACAGTAAAGGTGTCGTTTATCGCGGTCGAACCGAGGGTATGAACAAATACAAAGAGCGCTTTGCCAACGACACAAGCAAGCGCACCTTGGCTGATTGTCTCGATGGAGCCGATGTTTTTTGTGGTTGTTCCGTTGCTGGTGCGGTGAATCAGGACATGGTCAAGTCGATGGCCGCCGATCCGATCATCTTCGCCATGGCTAACCCCGATCCTGAAGTTCGTCCAGAGGAGATTCTTGCAGTGCGCACCGATGCGATCATTGCAACGGGACGCTCGGATTATCCCAACCAGGTCAACAACGTTCTCGGATATCCGTACATCTTCCGTGGTGCGCTCGACGTGCAGGCGAAGCAAATCACCGAAGACATGAAAATGGCAGCTGTTTATGCTCTTGCAAAGCTGGCCAAGGAAGATGTTCCAGAAAGTGTGAGCCGTTCGTATGCGAGACACGACTACACTTTCGGTCGCGATTATTTGATTCCGAAACCCTTTGACCCACGCCTTCTCACGTGGGTTGCTCCGGCAGTGGCCAAAGCGGCGATTGAGGGTGGTGTTGCCCGCAAGACTTTAGATTTGGAGTACTACAAAGACCATCTCGAAGGTCGTTTGGGTGTTGCCGCACTTGTCACCCGAAAGCTTAAGCGCATGGTGGTTGAAACCAATCGCTCGCGCGGCGTGCGCACACGCGTTGTGTTTCCCGAGGGAGCAAGTTTGCCCGTGCTTCGTGCTGCCGAGCAGTTGATTGAGGAAGGAATCTGCGATCCTATTTTGTTGGGCAACGCAGAGCGCATTCGCGCCCTTATCCGCGAGCAGAAACTCGACGGCCTCTATGAGGTTGCCATCATCGACCCCACGACCTCGCCTAAAACGGGCGAGTATGCGCAGGTTCTCCTTGAGAAGCGCTCGCGTAAAGGTGTGACCCGCATGTCAGCACAAGAACTGATGCAAGAAAATCAGTATTATGCTGCGATGATGGTCGAACGCGGGGATGCTGAGACCTATCTTTCTGGAGTTCACCACAACTATCCTGATGCCATCCGTCCGGCACTGCAGGTCATCGGCACACAACCCGACAAAGTGCTTGCGGGTGTGTATATGTTGGTCTGGCGCGACAAGAGCATCTTCATTTCTGACGCAACTGTGAACATCGAGCCCGATGAGGCTCAGCTGGCACAAATTGCGATTCAGGCCCATGACACAGCGAAGCTTTATCTTAACGAGATGCCACGTGTCGCCATGCTGAGCTTCAGTAACTTCGGGAGCAATAAACATCCGCTGGTCGAAAAAGTGATCAATGCCACACAGCTCGTGAAGAAGATGCGCCCGGACATTGAGGTTGATGGTGAGCTTCAGGCAGATGCAGCTGTGAGTGCAGATATTCTCTCACGCAGCTTCAATTTTTCGACGCTCAAGGAACCAGCGAATGTGTTGGTCTTTCCAGACCTCACCTCCGGAAATATTGCATACAAGCTTCTCAATAAGTTGGGTGGTGCAACGCTTATTGGCCCGCTGCTCATTGGTATGCGTAAGCCCGTGAACGTTCTGCAGCGCAACAGCGATGTGGAAGAAATTGTTAACCTAGTAGCGTTCACAGTTCACCGTTCTCAGAACGGCCTCTAAAGGAAAAAGGGTCAGCGCAGCCGCTGACCCTTTTTTTCGTCTATCGATCTGCAGCACACACCTTACTTCGGCGCACCTACAAAATTCAGAATACGGTTCTTCACGAACACCACTTTCTTGATTTCGAGTGTTGCAAGTGCTGCGGCAAGGGATTTCTCCTCATGCGCAATCCGCACAGCAGTGTCCTGATCGCAGTCGAGTGGCAGTGTGACTTCAGCTCTGGATTTGCCGTTGATCTGCACTCCAATCTTGACTTCATCATCGCGTGCTAGGGATTCATCGAACATTGGCCAGGCACACATGCTGACGAACGGATATCCGTCATGTTCGGGCGATTCTTTAACGTGGAAGCAGACCTGCCAAAGCTCCTCTGCAAGGTGTGGCGCAAAGGGTGCTAGCAGAGGGATGAACTTGCTCCAAACTTCCCTCGAACGGCAACTGCTTTCCGCCATCCCATTGAGGAAGATCATCATCTGCGAAATCGAAGTGTTGAATGACAAGGTCTCAATGTCTGAGCTGATTTTTTTGATGGTCTTGTGCAACAGTCGCAGATCATCGCGCGTGGGTGCAGTGTCATTCAGAAGGCTGGTTCCGTTTTCGTCGACAATCTGTCTTTCGATCCGTGCGAGGAACCGATAGATGCCTGCAAGGTTTGAGTCTTCCCATTCTTTTGTTTGCGTCAGTGGTCCCATAAACATTTCATAAACGCGCAGTGCATCGGCGCCGTACTTCTCAAGCACTTCGTCGGGATTGACACCATTTCCCTTGGACTTAGACATTTTGGCGCCGTTGCGACAAATCATTCCCTGGTTCACGAGTTTCTTGAAAGGTTCGTTGACTGGGCAAATACCTGCATCGAAAAGAACCTTCGTCCAAAAACGAGAATACAGGAGGTGTCCAACAGCATGTTCCTGTCCGCCGACATAGAGGTCAACGGGCATCCAGAATTTGGCCTTATCGAATGCGAAAGGAGCATTGGTATTGAGAGGGTCGCAGAAGCGCAGGAAATACCAGCTTGAGCCAGCACTTCCAGGCATTGTGTCGGTCTCAACAAAGTGATTTCCGCGCTGAACCCAGGATGCGATGTTGGCGAGTGGAGATTTGCCGTCGCCTGTGGGTTCATAGCTTGTGACTTCAGGAAGAGTGAGCGGAAGCTCGTCGTCTTTCATGGCGCGCAACACATTGCCCTGCGCATCTTTCAGAACCGGGATGGGCTCGCCCCAATAGCGCTGGCGTGAAAACAACCAGTCGCGGAACTTGTAGGTCGTGCTTGCCTCGCCGAGCTCCTTCTTGCTGAGGAATTCGATCATGGCGTTTTTGGCATCACCAACGCTCATGCCATTAAGGAATTCAGAGTTCACAAGAGTTCCCGCGCCTGTGTATGCCTGCGCTTGAATGTCATGTGAACCTTCGCCGGGTGCAACCACCTGCACGATAGGCAATTTGAAGGCTCGTGCAAATTCGTGGTCACGTTCATCGTGGCCAGGAACAGCCATGATTGCGCCTGTGCCATAGGTCATCATCACGTAATCGCTGATCCAAACGGGAATCTTTTTTCCTGTGACCGGATGCAGTGCAAAAGCACCCGTGAATGCACCGGTCTTTTCTTTGTTCAGCTCGGTGCGGTCAAGGTCAGATTTCAGCGATGCTGTGTGCTGATAAGTTTTGACTTCATTCTTTTGTGCTTCAGTTGTGATTTTAGTCACAAGTGGATGCTCAGGCGCCAGAACAAGATAGGTAGCACCGAAGAGTGTGTCCGGGCGTGTCGTAAACACTTCAATTTTTTCTTGTGCTTGTTCGACGAGGCTGAAGCGAACTTTTGCACCTACGGATTTTCCAATCCAATTGCGCTGAATGTCTTTGACATTCTCGGGCCAATCGAGTGTGTCGAGGTCGGCCAAAAGACGTTCAGCATAGGCAGTAATTTTGAGCATCCATTGACGCATCGGCATGCGCATGACCGGATGTCCGCCGCGTTCGCTTTTGCCATCGATGACTTCTTCATTGGCAAGGACTGTCTTTAAAGCAGGGCACCAGTTCACAAGCATTTCTGCCTGGTATGCAAGCCCCTTCTCAAAAAGAACTTGGAATATCTTTTGTGTCCAATGGTAATAGGACGGGTCGCAGGTGGCGATCTCTCTTTTCCAGTCGTACGAAAAACCCAGCGCAGAGAGCTGACGACGGAAGTTATCGATGTTGCGGTAGGTGAGTTTTGCAGGATGTTCACCCGTATCGATTGCATGTTGCTCGGCAGGCAATCCGAACGCATCCCAGCCCATGGGGTGCAACACATTGTAGCCCTTCATACGGTAGTATCGCGCAACGATATCGGTGGCCGTGTATCCGAGCACATGTCCGACGTGTAGACCAGCAGCACTGGGATAAGGGAACATGTCGAGCACGTAGTACTTTGGTTTTCCCTGAGTCTCTGTGGTCTTGAACAGGGAGTGTTGAGCCCAGCATTTTTGCCACTTGGGTTCGATGTTGTTGTGTTGGTAGGTCATGACAAGCAGGCTCCTCGTTCAGAGTTGTAATGCATTTCTCAGGTGACCGGTTCGAGCCAAACGGACAGCGTGGCTGCCAAAAAGAGTAGAACCGCAATCCATCCATTCAGGTTGAAAAAAGCAAAATTGATGTTGTCTAATTTGCCCTGTCGGACGACCAGATGCTGTTGAACCATAAGAAGCGCAGCGGCAGTCAGACCGGCAAAGTAGATGGCCCCGAGAACATACAACACTCCGAAGGCCGCAAAAAACAAAGCAGCCAAAATATGGCTGGCGCGCGCAACCCAGAGCGCCCGTGCAATTCCGAACCGGCTCGGGATGCTGTGCAGACCCTGTTGAGCATCAAAAGAGGCATCTTGCATAGCGTAAATGATATCGAATCCACCCACCCAGGTCGTAATCCCGCCCATGAGGAAGAGCATTTCCCAAGGAAAGGAGCCTCTGAGAGCAACCCAGGCGCCCAACGGAGCGAGGCTGAGACACAGCCCGAGCCAGAAGTGGCAGAGGTATGTGAAGCGCTTGGTGTAGCTGTAGCTTGCGAGGATGAGTAGAACAGGAAACGAGCAGAGGAAGGCTACCTTTGAGAGTGCGAACGCCGACACCACGAAAAGGGCTGCTCCGAGCGCTCCAAAGCTCATCATTTTGGCTTTCGAGATTGAACCATCGGCGACGGCACGCGCAGAAGTGCGCGGATTAAGTGCATCAAAGTGAGCATCGACGACGCGGTTGATAGCCATAGCCCAAGTCCGCGCTCCGACCATGGCGAGGACGATCCAGACGAGTTGTGTGCCATTGAAGGTTGCACCGCGGAACGCTAAGACCGCAGCCAAAAGCGCAAATGGCATAGCAAAAACGGTGTGACTGAATTTTATAGCCTCGAAAAATCTCTGGAGATTGGGCAAGTCTTTTGTCCTTTCGGCTGCTTTAACAGGAAGACAGCCGCCTATGGTTTGCACTTTTAATTAGCGCGTTGTTCGGCTTTTGCAACAACAACGGCTCCCGCTGAAGCCATCAGAAAGATAAAAATAGCGTTCAGCCCGGGGATGAGCGCCCATAACCCGAGAGCAATGCACGCTGGCGCATTGTGCAGACCGAAGACGAGACGCTCTTTGAGATGCATGGACTTGAGATTCAGTGTGCGGTCGATGTGGGTCCAGCCCATAAACCAGAGCGCCAGTGGGCCGCCCAGAAAAGCGGCAAAAGGTGTGGCTGCGAGAATGACCGTGAAGGTGACCCAAATGGCCAGTTTAGAGCATTCACCGACGAAGCTCCGAAAGAGTTGTTCGAACCCTTGCCTGGGCATCTTGGATTGTCCGAAACTTTCGTAGGTGTGCGATGCGATGTGGTCGTACAGAGGGCTCGCCAGGGTGTTGATGATGGCTGGCCCAAGGAGTGCAAAAATCATCAAAGAGAGCAACCATATCATGCTGCTGAGGATAACCTGTCCGAAGACGAATGATTCGGGGAGCAGGTTCTTTTCGGTGAGAAAAACCATCAGCATGGGCAGTGCGACTCGACCCACAAGCACACCATACAGGGTGATGGCAACTAGGTATGGCGCCAGTCCCATGACCAACAGTGTTTTTTTGGAGCGCATGAATCTGAGAGAATCCAGCGGGGACAACAAGCCAACCATTGCGTTGGCGAGGATTGCCTGTGGGCCATGAGTTAACTGGTCCATGTTTTCCTCTGTGCGTGGAGGTTAAGGGGTTCCATGGGTCGTTTCAGTTTAGATTGGAATTCTGATTCAAAAAAGAACTCGGTGTACGTGAGTGATTATTTTTCTCTCGTTGCACTCTCTGTTGCGCTGATTGTTTGCCTGTCGGTGTTTTCCTTCAACCCACAGGATGCATCGTCGTTCCATTTTGTTTTGACGTCATTCATGCCCAGCGGCTCAACGTTTAAAAATCTATTGGGCGGATTTGGTGCGAATCTCGCTGAGTGGCTCATTCAACTGCTTGGCGTCGGAGCCTACATTTTCAGCACGGTTGCGCTTGTGCATGCATTGCAGCTTTTTCAGCGCCCACGCCCCCGGTCCCGCTGGAAAATGCGTCTTCTTGGATATCCACAGTTGGTTGCGTGTCTTTTGGGTTTTCTGGCCGCATTCCGAGAAGAGTTTGCTTTGATGCAGGTCGGATTCCCTGTGGGTGGTTGGGTCGGACAAACAGTAGTTGGGATGATGACCACGACCTTTGGAGCCTCGGGTGTCCGCATTATTCTCGGTCTTGGTCTGTTTGCGAGCCTTCCACTCTGCTTGGGCGTGAATCCAGTGACGTCTGTTGTGTGGATGGTGGGGCGTATGCCTTGGAGCAGACTGCGAGAGATCGCTGCCGCTGTTGAAGAAAAAGGCAAGAAAGAAATTGCCCAAGAGCCTGCGCGCTCCGAGCCGAACCGATTTGTGGTTGCAGCCGATGACGATGATGCATCTGTGCTTACTGCGCCTGGATTTGCTCGCGAAACTCCGATTGAGGATAAGCGCGGACCGCATGAGCCGATTGCGATGCGCAGTGTGCAGAGCCAGCCACTGAAAAATGCAGTGGTCAGCGAAAAGGCCGCTCACGCATCCCCCACCCCAACACAACCATCTGCAGCATCCCGCATGCCTCAGCGTTCAACGGGTCTGGCCGCAGCTCCCGATGCGGTCTCAAAAGAAACATATTCCGAGCTGCTTGGAATGCTTCCCGCGGGGCAATCGGCACAGGGTGATCCCATGGCAGTTCATAAGAGCCTCGAAAGCCAGGCTCATTTGCTCGCCACCAAGCTGGGAACTTTCGGTGTGACAGGACGTGTTGTGAAGAGTCAGCCGGGTCCAGTGGTCAATGTGCATGAGTTTGAGCCGGCAGAGGGAATTAAGGTAACCAAAGTTCTTTCGCTGCAAGATGATCTTGCGCTTGGACTGAAGGCTCAAAGTGTGCTTATGGCTCCGCAGCCCGGCAAAAGCACCATCGGTATCGAGGTTCCTGCCCCCATCCGTGAGACGGTTGCGTTGCGCGATGTTATGGAGAACAGCTCCTTGCGGGAGCTTGCTTCGCCGTTGCCGATGGCTCTTGGAAAAAATGTCGATGGCTCCGCTTTGGTCGCTGACTTGAGCACGATGCCACACCTTTTGATTGCTGGTGCGACAGGCTCTGGAAAGTCAGTGGGGATAAATGTGACTCTCCTCAGCCTGATGATGGCGCGCACACCCGAGCAGGTGCGTTTTATTCTTGTCGACCCCAAGATGCTTGAACTCTCCAATTACGACGGTATCGGTCATTTGCTCATGCCGGTGGTCACCGATCCATCCAAAGCTGCAGGTGCGTTGCGCTGGGCTATTGATGAAATGGAACGTCGTTATCAACTCATGCGCAAGGCTGCCGTGCGCAATATTGCCGCTTTCAATACTGAGGTGCAGGCTAACCGTCTGACCGTTGAGCAACTCGAAGGCGAAACTCCAGCAGCGTTGCCCTACATTGTGGTGGTGATCGATGAGCTTTGTGATCTCATGATGACTGCACCTAAAGACATCGAAGACTCCATCCAACGCCTGGCACAGAAGGCTCGCGCTGCTGGCATCCATTTAATTCTTGCAACCCAGCGGCCAAGCGTGGACGTCATCACAGGTGTCATTAAGGCCAATCTCCCTTGCCGCATTTCATTCCAAGTGGCCTCCAAGCATGACAGCCGCACAATCATTGAGAGTGTGGGGGCTGAGAAACTGCTCGGACGGGGCGACATGCTGTTCCTGCCTCCGGGAACCAATCGAATTGTTCGTGGGCATGGTGCCTATATCGGTGACCGTGAGATCAACCAGCTGAGTGAGCGTCTGCGGCAGTTGTATCCGACCCGCTATGACAACGAAACAATGGCTGCGGTTCAAAGAAACGCACAGCAAATCAGCCAAAAAAATGACGGAGCCAAAGGCGATAAAATTGACGAGTTGGGTGTTGATGGAAACCAGTTGGATGAAAATGATCTCTACGACCGCGCCGTCGATTTTGCGGTCAGCTCGGGAACCGTCAGTACGTCTAGCCTGCAGCGTAATTTCAGGATTGGCTACAACCGCGCTGCACGTTTGATGGACAGAATGGTCAAAGATGGTCTTGTGGGACCGAGTGACGTGGCCGGAAAGCCGCGCCAGGTGCTCTCGGGTGAACGTGGAATGCATTCCTAGTCGATGACTGGAGACGATCTTGAAAGCAGGTTTCTTCGCTGTATTGGCATTCTTGTCGGCGGCGTGCACCAGCACTCCGAAGGACACTCCACAATCGCGCAATCAAACAGCCAGCCTTGAGTTGGCGCGACAGCTGGTAGGTCAGGGCGAATATCAACGTGCCGTCCATTTCCTTCTGCCACGCTCACGGCAGGAAGATGCGACCTCGGAAGTTCACTCACTTTTGGGAATCTCATTTCTGGGACTTAACAATCCGAACGTGGCACTGAAAAGCTTCCAGACGGCTTTAAAAGTTGATGGTGACGACGATGATGCACGCTTGAATGTGGGCTACACCCTCATTCTTCTTGGACGTTTGAAGGAATCGCGCGCTGCGCTTGAAGAGATCGTCAAGCGCAAAAAGTATCTGAGCATGGAAAAAGTGCATCTGAATATAGGGTTGAGCTACCTTCAAGAGAAAAACTGTTCGAAGGCGATACCCTCCTTCGACACGGCACTCGAGATCGATCCGACCTATTCGGCACCTTATTTCAACCTAGGAAAATGTCATACAAGCGCTGGACGTCTTCGTGAAGCACAGGCATCGTTTCAGAGAGCCGTGGATTTTTGTCCGGGTTGTTCTGAGCCCCTGCTCGAGCTGGCCTTGGTCTCTGCGCGTCTTGGTGAGAAAAACAAAGCTTTGGCTCAACTCGAAAATCTTTTCAGGTCAAAGCCTAGTGAGGCTATAGAACAGCGGGCGCTCGCACTCAGGCAGCAACTCGCTCGATGAATTGAAAGGTCAACGCCAAGTGATGGGAATGGAGATGGAAACCTCAGGCAATCGGACTGCTCTTGGAGTATCGGCAGACATCGCCCAACTCGTTGGAAATCGTCTTCGCCGTGCACGTGAATCGATTGGTCGAAGTACTTCGGCTTTGTCTGCCAAGATAAAAGTGCGAGAGCATTATCTCGTTGCTATTGAAGATGGGCAATGGAATGAGTTGCCCCCAGGCCTCAACGGCCGCGGACTCGTGCGTATTTATGCGCGTGAGCTCTCGGTTTCTGTTCCGGAATTGGATCAGGCCGCGAACCCTTCAGTGATGCCTGCAGAGCAGGATGCACAGGCACCCTATCAGGTCACACCAAAACGCGATCACGTCGCTGAGCGTGAAATGCCTCAGGTGCGCACCGTGTCGGCGATGGGTTCCTCTCCCGTACGTGCTACTGAAGTACCGACACGCACAAATACTTTGGTTTCGCCGCAGCGCCCTGCGCGGGCAAGCGATCTGCCAGCCACTTCCGAGACAAAACGAACGAGCGCTGGCGGGCTGGGCTACAAGAACATTGAGTCAACCCCAGAAGAGGAACCACTCGATGTCATCACACCCGATGTTGCGAGTATTCTTGGAATCACTTTAGAAAATTTCGAGGAGGCTCCTAAGCCTCGTCGAGTCGTCGAACCAGCGGTTCAGCGCATGGAGCAGCCCGTTCAGCTGGCAGTGCCATCAGTTCAGCACGTAGAGCCTCTCGTTCCGGTGGTTGAACCAGCAGTTCAGCGGGTAGATGCTCAGGTTCCTGTAGCAGAACCGGTCGTGCAGCGCACTGAGTCAACCCACAGCACTGAGCACCTCAACAAGAAAGCGAATAAGAAACACGGTAAAGGGAAAAACGACCACAAAGAAGCTCCACGCAACGCGCAGTCGAACGCTCAGAATGAAGAGATTCCGCTTGTTTTGCCTGAGGTATTCACTCAGGCCAAGTCTTCCGTGGAACTCGCCGCTCCGGTCGCAGCAACCGTCGTGGTTCCCGTTGCAGAGACTGTTGCAAACACCGTTTCTGCAGAGACTTTCACCGCGGTTGAGGCCAAGGGCGAAGAGCCAACACACGTTGTGGAGCAAGCGAACGAGTCTGCAATTACGGTAGCTGAGTCTCCCGCACAGACCTCAAGCTCCGTGATGCCAGAGATTGCGTCCGTTCTTGAAACCACCGTGCTCGAGCAATCCGCTGTTTCGGCGATGGACATACCGCCCTCTACGCCTCCGGGTGTATCAGCCGCAGAGGAATACTTGAGAAGCCATGCGCCTCAAGAGCCTACTGCAACATCCACCGAGGTCGCATCCAGCAAAGGCTTGGGTCAAACAACTCGATGGGCCATGGGACTGGTGGCTGCTTCGGTTGTTGCGCTGCTTGTTGGACAGGTGTTCATGCGCCCCGACACTCCTGCGACCGATTCAACAAACGTCGATTCCCGTTCCAGTGAAAGCGTTCAGGCCACGAGCCCATCCGATCCTCAAGAGAACTCTGCGGCAAGTGTGGTGGAAAATAACACTGTGCCGGAAGCGCAACAGCCTCCGATGGGCCAGGTTGCCGCGAACACTCAGGCAGGCGATCTTACCGCTTCCGCAGCCGGTCAGGCTCAGCCCCAGGTTCAACCACAGGTTCAACCACAGCCTCAGCCTCAGGCTCCAGCCCAGGTCACAGGCTCCGATGCAAACAAGACCGCTGCACCTGCCGCCGCAACAGAGGCTGAGGGCGAAGAAGCTGCGGTTGTAGCAGCACAGGAGCAAGAAGCATCCGCAGAGACGCCCTCTCCCAGTGCTGTAGCCATGATTGGATCGACGGCCGCCGTTTTAACTCTGTCGGAACCTCTCGAAATCCAGATCACGGCAGACGGCAAGAAAATTTATTCCGGCACGCACAACGCTGGAAAGGTTGAAATCAAATTCAACAAAAGAGCTGAGATTTTTGTGCAAGACGGCTCCAAGGCACGCCTCAAATACGCAGGATGGGATCATGGCACTCTGGGACTTGCGGGCAGAAAGCGCCGAATTGTCCTGAATGCTGAAAAATTCAGTGGTTCTTCTAACTGAACAGGCTCAGCAAGCGCTGCGGCAGTTGATGTATGGCTCAAATCGGTTCACTCTGTGGGCAACCAGGAGTGAACCCGCGCAATGAATCCGAAGCAACCCGTTCCCCAAGAAATTAAAACTGAGTCTCTCGCCTCACAAATCCTGTTATACAAAGAGTTATATTATCTCGGTCGAGCTGCGATCAGCGATGAAGCCTATGATGAACTCGAAAATCAACTGCGCAGGTTGGATCCGAATCATCCTGCGCTCAGTTTTGTAGGCTACAAACTCAAAGATAGCGCCGCCAAGGTTCTTCATCGCCCGCTGATGCTTTCTCTTGCAAAATCTTATGAGCCGAGTGACCTGGCAACCTTTGCTGCAGGCCGAGATCTTGTGCTGAGCGACAAAGTTGATGGCATGGCTCTCTCTCTTGAATATGATTTCTCTGGACGTTTGTTTCGCGCCAGTACCCGTGGAAATGGCCAACTGGGTGAGGATGTGACGCGACATGTGATGCATGTTTTGAGCTTACCTAAGCACCTTCAATTCGAGCTCATTGGATCGGTGCGCTTTGAAGTGCGCGGCGAGATGTATTTTCCTACAGGTGAGTTTCCACGCTTCTCTGAACGCTTCGACAGTTACCGCAATGCAGTTCCGGGAACTTTCGGTCGCAAAGAAGTGGACGAAGCAATCGATGTTTTGAATGTGTTGAGGTTCCGTGCCTACGATGTCCTTGCCTTCTGCAAACAAAATGATGTGACAGCTGAACATGTTTTGCTGAATGCTGATGAATTTTCACGAGTGCTTGGCAAAACCTACTTCGAAAAACTGAAGTGGATGGAGCGGCTTGGATTCGACACAGGCTTGCCAGAGGGAACAACTCAACTCATTTCCGGACAACATCAAATGGATGCGCTTGCAGAGACCGCACTCGCTGCATTCAAGCAAAATCGCGATCACCAAATCGATGGTCTCGTTTTGCGCCTGAATGATGAGATGCTCTTTGAAGCACTTGGTGCGACAAGCCACCATCCGCGCGGTAGTCTCGCCTTCAAGCAAGAGAGTGAAGTCGCTATCACTGAGATTTTGCAGATTGAAACGAGCATCGGCCGCAGTGGTAAAATGACCTTCCGTGCACAGGTGAAACCCGTGCAACTCTCGGGTGCAGTCATATCATATGCAACTTTGCACAATGCGGAATTCATTCGTACGGGTGGCTATGCACCGGGTGCACTTGTGCGTATCACGCGCAGCGGCGAGGTTATTCCCTCCATCATTGGCCTGGAAAAGCCGGCTGAGAAGGAATTTCAATTTCCGCAAACCTGTCCGTGCGGATATCTACTCACCGCTTCGGGTCCTGATTTGTATTGCTCGCAGAGTATTTCTTGCGCACCAAAAGATCAGGAAAGCCTTCTTTACTTTGTGCAGACGCTTGAAATCATCGGGTTGTCTGAAAAAACGACCACCAAGCTGCGCGAGACGGGGTTGCTCAAGACTCCCGCGGATCTTTTTACCCTGCGCGTAGAGGATGTCATTCAGCTCGAGGGTTTTGCTCTAAAGTCTGCCGTGAATCTTGTTGCTGCGATACAGGCCAAGAAAAAAATTCCACTGGCAACTTTTCTGGCCTCGCTGGGATTGAAGCGTGGTGGGATTGTGAAGTGCCGCGAGGTGGCTGCACGTTTTTCGACTCTCGATCGAGTGCTTGCGGCAACCGCTGACGAGTTGTCACAGGAGAAAGGTTGGGCCGAAAAGTCCACTGCAGACTTTTTAGAGTCTTTGCAGATGCGGCGGCCCTGGATCGATGAACTGCTCAAACATGTTAGCGTTGTCGAGGATACGAGCCTCCAAGAACGTGCCTCGTTTGCAGGGCATCCTTTATTTGAGAAGAATATTTGCATCACCGGAGCACTCTCGCAGCCCCGTGAAATTTACGTCAGAAAACTCGAAACCGTGGGTGCTAAGGTCGTTTCGTCTGTTTCATCAAAAACTCATTACTTGGTTTGCAACGAGGAATCCGGTTCGTCGAAATTTGTTCAGGCCAAGAAGCTTGGTATCCCAGTCATGAGTGAAGCCGAGCTCAACACAATGCTGAGCTCGGCTCCGACTGAATGAACCTTTTTTTACAGCCGAATCATGGTGCGTTGCCACCTGAGCTCATCAGCATCTGGTCGTGGAAGTTCTTTCGGATTTTGATGAAGTTGTTTTTGAAGTTTTGGTCACGAGAGCCCAAACCCGCACCAAAGGGTGTTCTCACCGAACCTTCAATCGTTGCGTCATCGAAGTTTACTTCGGTCTTTTTCTTGTATTTGACCGTTTTGCTACTCTCAAGGCTTTTGCCACCTCCCTTGGGAGCCGCAAATGCATTCCATGACGTCGCTGAAGTGAACAACAAAGCGAAAACCATCGTCAATCTCAGAACCTTCGCCTTCATAAACACCTCCCTATGTCATATCGGAATTTTATCAAAAAAATTGAAAGATTGTGAGTCAGAATTGCAGTGCGTCGAAGGCGCTTAGGCGACCCCTGCTCGGAGTCTAATTGAGCGAAACCTATGGATATATGAGAGGGATCCGGCCAGCAAAACGACAAGGAGAAGCAATCCGATGTAGGGGTGCATGTACCACTCTACCGAGACTCCCGGGCGTAGAAACGGGGTGGCAAGACGGTTTGCCGTCGGGCTCTCGCGGGCAAATGATTCACCGATAACAACGAGCATCCTCAGCCCCACTTCAAGACATGAACTAGCCATTGTCAGACCTAGGTCGAAGTTCAATGCGATGCACGTAATAACCAGCAGAGATGCTGGCGTGATAAGAAAAAGTACCAGCGGTCCTGCAACCAAATTGGCAAGAATTTTGTCGAAGACATTCTCTACGGGCCAGAGTTGGAAGCAGAAGAGGCACATGAGAGTACTTGTGAGTGCTGTGATGATGATCCACTGTGAGAGTGTTCCAGCAAACTTGATGCAGGCACTGAGCAAGAATTGCGATTTTTCGCTTTGGACAATGTCTTTGTTTGAGCGCAGGATTGCTACAGAAATTGAAACAAGTTGAGCTGTGTGTGCTCCCAGAGTTGAGAGCAGAAATGATAGGTCGTGAACAGGGTTTTGACCCAAGACAAATGCAATGAGCCACGGAAGCGTGAGAGTGATTCTCGAATCGACAATAAATCCTCGAATCGCCGGTGCTGTGCGAGAGACCTTGAGGGGTTGTATTAAAAGCGAGGTGATTTTTGAGGAAAGGACTTTGTTGAGCGCACCCGTTGATTGGAAGAGTCCAACCATGCAAGCCAGAACAATAAGCTCTAAAAGCAACCCACAGAGACGAATGGTGGTTAGAATTTTTTGTTCTGCGAAAGGTCGAAACACAGAAAGGCATGCCACAAGAAATCCGACGGCACAAAGACACATGAACGCAGAGACAGGGCCAGTCTGGCTGCCCGACAGTGCCAAGAGATGTGAGAGTCCTGCGCTTTGAAAGATCTGGCGCAGTCCTGCGTCGTTGATGCGTTCATTGGTGAGGAAGTTGTCTTTAAGTTCATGCACCGAAACGGATGATTCGAGTGAGAGGCACTGCGCACGAAGGGTTCGGAAAAATTCAGTGTTCGATAATTGCTCAAGCGGCGTGGAGCCAGATGGGGATCTGGGAATCAGCAGCAAGGCCAATATGAGTATGGCAAGTGGTGCGGACGCCATAAGCATCTGCCATGGAAGTCGCCAAAGCGTGAAGTGTTCTGAGGTCGGGGGATGGAGATTAATGCGGGTCGGCATAGCGTTGGTTTATGACGATCCGAGTTCAAATCGGCAAGCGTTGAAGTCACCTGCATGAATTCAAGACAAAGATAGCCTAAAAATCAGCCAGGCAGCCCAGGTGAGCGAATCACCACACCGCGCTCGCGGCCTTCGCCACGGCTCTCGGTGTCGAATCCCAACTCCACCGCAAGTGAATGTTGCTGTCTGCGAATGAAGCTGTTGTTTGGCTTAAGTGCCACTTCTCCCCTGCCCGGATTTTGCTTTAAAGCAGCAATTGCGGATTGGACTTCCTGAAGTGCGTCCTGCAATTGAGCCTCACTGCTGGTGGGAACAGAACCTTGACCTGAGGGGCGTTCGGCTCGCTCGCGGCGGTGTTCTCTGCGTGGTGAGTCGCCCCCCTCCGGAGCAAAATTTTCGCGTCTTCTGTGCTGACGTTCGCCGCTCTCAAGCGCCCCACGTGGAGCCTCACGTGTCGCGACGCCTCGGCTGCGGTGATCAGCTTGCGCCTCGGTGTGCTGAGGTCTGTGCTCGCTTGAACGCACCTCCCCGCGATCCCCTCTTTCTGTGCGTTCGCCTCGCTCTGCACGTGGCTTGTCGTGCGCAGGACGACGATCGGCTCCTGGTCCTTTTGCTCCGCCGCGCCCGTCGCGACCATGTCGGTCGCCGCGGTCGCCACGCTCACCACGTGCTGAGCGCTGCATCGGTTTGAAGGCCTTCGCATAGGCTTCTCCGACGGGTGGCCGGACACGCCAATCGATTTCTGCTTTGGCGTGAGTTTCTTGATATTTCCAGTAAGCAAAGCCCATTGCAGTGTCGGCATATTGGCCAAGCTTCGAGTGAATTGCATCAGCGATTGTGTCCCAAACTTCGCACGACCAGATGCTCGACTGAAGCGCTTCTTCAGCAACAGTCACTTCCTTCAGTGGAAATGCTTCGTATGCCGTTGCTGTTGCTTCTGCGGTGCGTGTGTTCGAGAGGTATTGGTTTCGCTTTTGGATGAGAGCATTCGACAGTGGAGCCTCGGCTGAATATTCAGGAGGCTCAGAGGGAATAATGGGAAGCCCGAGTCCGAATACGACCTTGCATGCCTCTTCGAGGTCGGCAAATAATGTCGCGATGGCGCAGGTAAAGTATGAGACGGTGTCCAGGTTCAGGGATTCGTTGCGGCGGAACTGAGGTGTTGCCTGAGCATGGTGGGCGGTGATTGCGTTCACGAGTTCGGAGAAATCACGCATGGTCGCTTGCCCGGGACGCTTGTAATCGCCCAAGAGAAAAGCTTCAAAGCGAATATGCGATTTGAATGTTCCGTCTTTTTTAGTTCTCGCAGCGAATTCGGATTGGCATGCGTACAGGAATGAGTCATTGGTCAGATGGAGCTGAGAGTTTGAACTCACCAGAGTCTCTCCTTAGGGGTATGGAGCGTTGACAACAAACGAAAGATTGGCCGCTCTGCGGGAAAAGGTTGCAAAGGTTCCAACTCATCCTGGCGTGTATATCCACAAATCCGCCGACGGGAAAGTTTTGTATGTCGGTAAGGCAAAAAATCTTCAAAATAGATTGCGTAGTTATTTTAGCGGCTTAGACAGGCACGCGCCCAAAACCAGGGCTCTAGTTGCCCGAATCTATGATTTCGAGTTCATTGTTGTCGACAACGAAAATGAGTCGCTTCTTCTCGAAAACAACCTGATTAAGCACCACCGTCCACCCTACAACATCCTTTTGAGGGACGACAAAACCTACCCTTACCTCAAGGTGACCCTTGAAGATGCTTGGCCCCGGGTGTTTCAGACCAGGAAACGGCGCAACGATGGCGGAATCTACTTCGGCCCCTATTCCAATGCGGCCGAGCTTCAGTCGACTCTCAGTGTGATTCAGAGATTTTTTCCGCTCGTGAAGTGCACCCCTAATGTGTTCAAAACCGTAACCCGGCCTTGCAACTACTTCCACATCAAGAAATGCCTTGCCCCCTGTAAGCTCGAGGTCGACCAAGGCCACTACAAGGATCTGGTCGAGCGCGTTGTGGCTCTTCTGTCTGGAAAGACGGCTGAGCTCGTCGCAAAAATCAAACTGGATATGAACTCGGCCGCGCAAGTAATGAATTTTGAAAAAGCAGCACTTCTCCGAGATCAACTGCGTGCTTTGGAGAAACTTTCCCAACAGCAGAGCGTAACACTTCTTCCTGGCTTTGATGCCGATATTGTTGATTTTGCCTGGAGTAGTCAGAGTGTATCGGTTTATTTCGCAATCGTCCGCGACGGAAAGTTGGTTGGGGCAAATGCACATTTGATCCGCGATGGTTTGGAAAAGCTGTCAGAACTGCAGTTTGAAAGCGAGGATCCACAAAGCCAGGAGATTTTCTCTCAGGCAGAATTCATTCACCAGGTTGTTGGGCAATTTTATGCGCAACATGAGATTCCTCCGTCGCTGTTTTTTCCGTCGGCTATGCAATATTTAAACGCAGCGCGAGTTGAAAGCCTAAACGCACTCTTGAACGCGCTCGAACAAGACAAATCCAAACGCCAGAACCTCGCACCTCAAAAGATCCAGATTTTCGTTGGAGCCAAGCCGGCTGAAATTAAGACTCTCAAGGGTACGCAAAAGAAAATGTTTATTGATGCGTTCGATGGTTTGTGCGCCATGGTGCTGGAAAATGCGCGCGGAAAGCTGAAAGACAGTTTGAGTTCCGACGAATCAGTACAAAAGAGGGTCACAGCGCTGCAGCAATTTCTTGGTTTGGCGCAGTTACCCACTTGGATCGAATGTTATGACATCTCTACTTTTCAGGGAGGCTCCACTGTGGCCTCTGGTGTTGTGTTCAGAGATGGGCGGCCAGCGAAAAAGGATTATCGTAAATATATCATCAGAGATGTTGTCGGACAGGATGATTTTGCCAGCCTTCGTGAAGTCATTCGTCGCCGTTTTAAGAATGACAGGCGCTTTGAGGTGCCGGATGTGTTGCTCATTGATGGTGGCGAACCACAGGTAAGAGAAGTGGCGTGGCTCTTGAAGAGCCTAGGACTTGATTCTGTGCCATTGTATGGAATTGCGAAATCGCGCACTGAACGCAATTTTCGTTCTCAGAAGGTTACAGCCAGTTCGGAGCGGATTGTTATTCCGAAGCGCAATGAGGCGGGCGAATTATTGCCCGATATGGTTCCTGAGACGCGTTTCTTGACATCAGCAGCGCCCGAGTTCCAACTTGTAACCCAAATTCGTAACGAGGCTCACCGCTTTGCTATCAGCTTTCATCGTAAGACGCGTGACAAGAAGAGTCTGCGCAGCATTCTCAACGAAGTGCCGGGGCTTGGCCCCAAGCGTAGAAAGAAGCTTCTTCTCGAGTTTGGGAGTGTCGAAGGAATTATCAAGGCAAGTGAAGATGAGCTTGTGCGCCGTGGCGAAGTACCGCGCAGCGTAGCTGCTGCAGTGGTGGAGTTCTTTGCGCAAAGTAAAAAAGAGCAGACTGAATAATGCTCCAGCGCACCCAAATGGAATTAGTTGTTGTTCTTTTTTCGCCAGTCTTTTGGACTTTCGTAGTCCGGCAACGCCCAGATGCCTCGTTTGGACTTGCGCGCATCGTGCTCGGCCGCTTCGAAGGGGGAAAGATCTAAGCCACCGGACTTCTTTCCTCGATAGACTTCAGCCCATCCATCGGACACCATTTTTATGTTAACAGATTCATTATTGATGATGATCTCTGCGAGGTTACGGCCGTACATGTCGACGCCATAGGAGCGGAGCGAAACCGTTTTTCCGACAACCATATTATTGAGGTATGCTTTTGCTTCCTCGCCCCCAGGTTGACCTTCACCTTTTTTCTTGCCGCGCTTTTTCGACATTTCAGGTGCATCGATTCCAACAAGACGCACTTTGATTTGGGTGTTGTCTGCACTTTTTAGCCGACAGGTATCACCGTCGTTGCAAGCGACAACTGTGTAAGTTGGAACTGCAGCGGCTGACTTCAACTCGCGCGCAGACGAGACCGACGCCTCGGTAGGTGCAGAGTTCTGGGCTGCGATTTTTTGAGCCGAGAACAAAGCGCAGGCTGAGGCTGCTACGACAAGAGTGGATCGGAAACTATACTTTTTCGATTTGAACACGCATCGACTCCAGTTCTGTGAGAGTGACTGCAAATCTACTGCCATACCAACTCAGTGCCTGTCCATCGACCTTAAGAAATTTGAATTTTCTTCCGGCCTCTTGTTGAAAAGCTTCGATGTGACGATTCTTAAAGGGGAATGGCTCAGATGAAAAGAACAGGCAATCAGCCTCATGAAGGCGTGCATCTGTGGCTCTGAGCTCAGGATAGCGTTCGTTCAGTTCGGTTCCTGTCATGATTAAATTTTGTCCACCAATGAGCTCAATGCATCTGGAAATGTAGGTCTGATGGCCGGCACACATCCAGGGTTTCATCCAGATGAAATAAGCAAAGCGGAAAGAATTTTTCGCAGTCATGAGAGTGCGCAGAGTGTCGAGTCGCTGACGTTGTTCTGCGCACCATTTCTGGGACTCAAGCTCGAAGGAAAAGCATTGCCCAAGATGAGCGATAAGCTGAAAATTGTCTTCTGGGAATTCAAGGAACGTTTCTATCAGTGTGAATCCATGCGTCGAAGATTTCTCACGCAGGGAGTTAAGAAGAACCTCGGTATTCTCCTCGCGATTAGTCACAATATGAGTTGGCTTGAGTGCAACTATTCGCTCAAGATCTGCATCTTTCGTGCCGCCCACAGAAGGAACCGTGTTGCGCAGTGACTTTGGTTCAACGCAAAAACTTGTGCAGCCCACAAGCGCAGACTCGAGTCTAAAGTGACACAGGGTCTCTGTCAGGCTTGGTACAAGCGAAACAATCCGGAAAGGTTTATTTGCAGGGCTCATCGGATATAGATTGTTTGTTTGGGTTCCGCAGGTGGTAGCGTTGTGAGCTTTACGTCAATCATCCATTGTAGAATCGCGCGGCGTGTGTACCGGATGTCGTATGCTTTCAGGACTTGGTAGAGCGCAAACATGAAATCCCGCGCAGAGGGGAAGCGCTTCTGCGGATTCATGTGCAGAGCGGTCTTCAGCATTTTCTTGAGATATTCATCCACCTCCGCGTCGCCTGTGCTTGGCAAACGTTGGGGAAGATTCTTCATGGCTGCCAGCACTTCTTTCGGAGCTGCATTGGCAAATAGCCTGTCTCCAATCAACATCTCGTGCAATATAATGCCTGCATTGTAAATGTCTGCAGCCCGAGTCATGGGGTCGTGTGTGAGGCGCTCCGGCGCTTGGTATCCTGGTGTACCAACCGTCATGCCTTCATAGTTTTCAATGTCCTGTTTGCAACTGAGCCCGAAGTCTGCCAGCACGGTTCGGCCGGTCACCTCAAGAATGATGTTGGCTGGGGTGAGGTCGGAGTGGATCATGTCAAGACAGTGAATGTGGTCGAGCCCTTGCAGCAGGTCGAGCAC
This sequence comes from Betaproteobacteria bacterium, assembly GCA_016868315.1. Lineage (GTDB taxonomy): Bacteria > Bdellovibrionota_B > Oligoflexia > Silvanigrellales > Silvanigrellaceae > RFOM01. Next base: position 54,118 of record VGHE01000011.1, on the reverse strand, counting down.
AATCGAGCAGGCAATAAGTGGCGGAATCGGGCCGATTTTCTTTAACAGATAGTGGCAGTTTATGCCTTCGATGAATTCGGTCACGATGTGTGCGTGCGGTGGAGTGAGGTCTGCAGCAATAAATTTCACGCAGTGCTTGTGGGATACCTGCGCGTGCATCAGAATTTCTTTATGGAAGAGTCCGAGCAGCTTTGGATTGTTTTGATATTTGTCGTGAAGCCGCTTCAGGGCGACTGTCTGACCGTTCTTTTTGTCGATGGCTCGGTAGACTTCTCCGAGTCCGCCGGAACCCACCAATTCCATGATTTCGCAGCTTCCAATAACGTTCGGAATCATGGGTTAGACGTTCCTCCCAAAGGGCGGGGGGAGCCGGTTGCTTTCGATTCAGTGCGTGGCTGCTTCTGATCGGATGAGCTTTGTTTTTTCGTCTGACGCTTCGGACGACGCTGGCCACGTGCCTTAATTTTGAACCGTTCGAGTGAATTCAATGAAGAGTAACCCGCGAGTTGTGCAACCTGTTGGGTGCTGATACCCAATTCCAGCCAACGCAGAATGGCATGGTTGCGGAGGCTTTCAGAGTTGTAGGGAATCCCAAGAATCTCTTCACATACCTCATAAACAACGAACTTTACACCGTGCCGGTGCAGACCGTCTGACTTGAGACGGCGGCTGACGTTTAGAAATCCGAAAAACAGTTTGTCTTGGGGTGATGCGGGCAGATTGAGCTGCTGTCTGGCTTCCTTGAGTTTCCAGAGAGTCGCTGCAACGTCGGCATGCGCTTTGACGATGCGTTCGTTTTGTCCGGCAACGCGCAGGGTCAAGCTTGCTTGTGGGTCGCTGATACTTCCTTCGAACAGAATATCTGACCAGCGCATTTGTGCGACTTCGCTTGCCTTTAATCCGCATTCTCCGAGCAACTGGATGAGAGCCAGGTCGCGAATGGCCTTGGGATCCTCAGCTCTTTCTTTCGCGCTCAGCGTATGAATAAGGCGAAAGTAATGCTCCGGGCGCACGGTCAATAACTCGTGCGCGGGTTGCCTCGGCGACTTACTCTCGAGCATGGGTGAGCGCTCGATGATTTTTTCCTTCACAAGGAAATGCAGAAATGTTCGAACACTCATCAGTGCGCGTCGGACGCTCGCCTGCGACTTCCTGCCACGCGAACTCAAATAGGCTATCCACCGCTCCTGAAAATGAGATTGAAAATCCTGTGGATCGATTTTCTCGGCAACAAGAAACTGGCAGAAAATGGAAAGGTCGTTTCTATACGCGGATATTGTGTGCCCTGATTTGCCGGTCTGCTTAAGTCGGTTAAGAAAACGCAACAGCAGTGGGGTAAGTTTGTCCGTTCTGAAGCGTGTTGTGACCGACTCAGCTGAATCATTTGTTCCTGATATTTGGGACAGCTCCGACATTGCGCTCAACCTCGGACGAAAAATGATTCTTTGATCGGCTTTGACACCAGCTCGAGGAGCATATCACCGCCAAGGACAGACGTGGAGAGGATGTCAAAATGTGCTGCCATTGAAAGTTGTGGTGACTTGTGTGTGCCATTGCCTACGCGGTGTGCATCTCCACCGAGCAGCTTGGGTGCAATGAAAACGTGGAGTGCATCGAGAGCTTCTGCTTCGATCATGAGCGAAAGTAACGTTGAGCCGCCTTCGATGTAAACGCTTTGGGGCATGCGTCCGAGCCAAGAGATTGTCTCATCTTGTTGCCAAACGCTTTTGAGCATTTCACCGATTCTACCTGCTTCATTCGGAGGCGGAAAACCAATCAGTGAAACCGCTGCGGGCAGTTTCCCCTTCAATTCCTTTACGTGCTCGCGCGGACAAACCACTGCAACTTTGCGGTTGTCAGCTGCGGCAACGAGCTTCGCCAGTGCATCCTGGAAACGTTTGTCACTGGGAATGCTGTGACCCAAGGGGTCGATGACACATGCATGTGGCTGACGGGAGTTGGGGAGCCAACAGTCACGTGCGGTGAGTGCCGGAGCGTCTGCAAGGAGTGTTCCCAGCCCGACGGCCGTGATGTCGTATTTCAAACGCAGCCAGTGGCCATGTGCCCGCGCCTCAGGACCCGTGATCCATTTTGAGTTGTGGTGCGAATCCGCAACCACGCCGTCCAGGGTTTGAGCCCACTTTCCCACAATGAGCGGTCGATTCTGCGTCTGTTGCACAAGAAACGGCAAGTGCCATGCGGATGCAGCTGCAGCTGACTGTCCGTGAGAGAGGAGCACTCGAGCGCCTGCAGCTTCGAGGTAGCGCAGCCCCCGGCCATTCACCAGAGGGTTGGGGTCACCGAGCGCTACGACGACTCGAGAGACTCCCGCATTTTGAAAGAGTTCGCAGCACGGTGGCTGCTTGCCATGGTGCGAGCAGGGCTCGAGAGTGACATAAACGGCCGAGTTTTCAGTGGAGTGGCCGTTGTCCTTAAGATTGCCAAACGCGACCCGTTCGGCATGCCGACCACCATAGGCTTCCGTGGCGCCAAAGCCTATAATTTCATCATTTTTAAGCGCGATGCAGCCCACGGCTGGATTGGGAATGGTCTCCCCCACTCCGTTCATTGAGAGGATAAGTGTCCGCAAAATAAAATCATTGTCAGAATTTGGAACGATACCCTGAAAATCCGCTGCATGGAGCTGTCCTGGGGATATGCCCCGCAGGGTCGTTTCGATGTGACCCCCGAGCCCGAAGCCGGGTGGCAGCAAGGATTCCATTTGGCTTGCCTTTCTCTAGATGGGGTGCTAGCCCAACCTTTCGGAGAGGTCATGACTGGTATGGTGGATCTGGCTTTGGTCGGCCGTCCCCAGTCTGGTTTTGACCATAAAAAAATCGCGGATGAATCCGCAAATAAGCATGGCAGGAGAAGTAACATGCAACAGACCGCTCAGCAACGCGAAGCCATCATTTCTAAATTTCGTCTTCACGGCACCGACACCGGTTCAACAGAAGTGCAAGTTGCACTCCTGACTGAGCGCATCAACACACTCACCGAGCACTTCAAAGTCCACAAGAAGGACTTCGCTGGTCGTCGTGGTCTTTTGAAGCTCGTTAGCCAACGCCGCTGCCTGTTGGACTACCTCCGTGGCTCTGATGAAGGCCGTTACACAAAGCTCATTACAGCGCTCAACATCCGCAAGTAATTCTGCTGGATGTGACCAAAAAGGGAGCCTTACGGCTCCCTTTTTTTATGCCTCGGCAGCGGAGATTTCATCGAACAAGACACGTCCAAGCTTTTCCAGCCAGGCCTTTGAAAAATCAAAGTTCAGCGAACTCGCGGCAAAAAGCTCCGGCAGGGTTCGCTGAGAGCCAAGGCTCAAACCTCTGATGTGCCCTTCCACTGCACGTAAGTAATTTGCCTTGCTGTTGAGCCACAGCTGTACGCCTCCCATCTGCGCGATGCCGTAGTCAATGTAATAGAAGGGCGAAGTGATGGGATGGGGTCGACTCAGCCAGCCCAATTCCTCGAAATCTTCTATCTCCGACCAATCGATATTGGGTCTGTATTTCCTCGAGAGTTGCCGCCACAAAGCGGCACGGTCGTTCGCATCGAGAAGCCGCTCGTCGTAAACGGTGTGTTGCCATTCATCCAAAAGAGCCATGAAGGGCCAGAACTGTAAAGCGTTGAAACAGTGGAGCGCCCAGGCTTTCTTTGCGTCACCTGTGCGTGGCCAGAATTCGTTGAGAAAAGGTTGAGCGAGGAATTCGAGTCCCATCGATGCGACCTCACAGAACTCCAACCCAGGATGGCGCACAAGCGGATTTTCAATTTGCAGAGCGGCAGAGCCATGCAGAGCATGTCCAAATTCGTGCAGAAGGGTGAATGCGTCGCGGAAGTTTCCGGCGAAATTGCCGAACACAAAAGGAGTCCGTGATTCCGGTAGGACAACGCAGAAAGCTCCGGGCGCCTTCATGCTGCGTGGGTGAATATCAATGAATTTGTTTGCACGCAGAGTATCAAACAAACGACCGAATCCCGGATGGATTTTTGTAAAGATACGACCACCCGCATCGAGCAGAGCATCGAGGTCACCCTGGCAAGGATTTTCTGACGGAAGGAATTTAGGCCAGACGTTGGTGTCCCAGGGGCGAAGGACGCTGCAGTTGAGACTCTTAAGTTGCCTGGCGTGGAGTTCTGAAACAAGCGGCACAATAGCTTCGAGAACGCTGTCTCTGAGGGTTTTGCAATCCTGTGGAGAATAGTCGAATCGACCTAAGTCAGAAAAGCAGAGCGTGGTGTAGGAGTCGGCTCCGGCCACCGCGGCCTGCTTGATTCTGTTCTTGAGTAGATTTGTGAATAGATTTTCGAGCCATTCGCGTGATGAGCGAATCTTACTCCAATGGGCAAGAAAGGCTTCTTTGCGAATCTCAGGCCGAGGATCATTGAGCTTACCTATGACAACGCCCAGTGAAGTATTTCGGCCAAAGAAAGAACAGGTTGCATGGGCAGAGAAAGATTTAAAGTCACGGATAAGGGCGTTCTCTTCGATCTGAAGCTGTGCCAATTTTGGTGATGTGTACTTGCGTCTTTGCAAAAGTTCTTTTGCGATTTTGTCTCGGTCATCAGCATGCATTGAGGCACGCCAGGGTGATTGGAGATAGATGTCCATAAGCTGTGCTCGCGCATTCATGAGTTGCACAAGCACGTGGCTCTCAAATTGTTTGATGCGCTCGGGGAGATCTTTGCTGTCCGTGTTGAGAGACATTTCGAGGTCGAGTCGGGTTTGAATTTCATTCGTTGCATCAGAAATTTCGCAGAATGTTCCATACCAGGCTTTGGCACTCTCAAAGTCAAAGGGAGGAGCCGAGCGCAACTGCAAAAGAGCCTCGCTCACATGCGTTGCGTTCTCAGGATCGAAATCTGCTCTGAGGTAGCGTCTGTAAGGCATTATTTTTTGAACCTGAAACAATGCGCCCTCAGAAAGTGCATGGATAAAGCATCGACTCAGTCTGAAGTTCAGCTGATTCACTTCGATTAGAAAACACCGCGATATTCTTTTCCGACGCTGTGGGTGCTGATTTGACTGCCATCACACGGTTAAAGTTCTTTGGAGGAAGAATTCCAAGGGTCGGCGCGAAAGATAATCCAAGATGTGTCCCATCTGAGGATTTCAAGGAGCCTGTTGAACCCGTTCTGAATTGTGAAAAAAGTGGCTGGATGAGCAAAGCGACTTCATTTTCAAGCTTCGCCCACCAGCTCAGCACAGGGATGGTCTGATTCTGATTGAAGGTAAAAAGAATTTCTGGCTCGTTTCCTTCGTAGCTCAACTCAGTTACGAGGAGCTGTTCGCGTTCGAGGTCATGCGCTTTGGAAAAGAAGCGCTCCGGAATGACCCGGACATTCAGGGTGGTTGTTTGCAAATACCGACCAGAGCGCTGCTGTGGCGAAAAAAGCCAAGCCAAGTGAATGCCTGAGGCATTCGGCGCTGAAACATGCAGGTTGGAGATTAGTCCCTTGCCCTCGAAGATTGTTCTTTCCTGACGTTGCTGTGAAAACATGCGGTGCAGAGAAACACGCACACCGGAGCTCAGTGTTGGGCTGTCGATGGAGTCGTCGTCGCCGCGGGATTGTGTGATGGCAACCGCAATAGGCTCGGCTGTCTTCTCCAACGCGACAAACCCACTGGGCTGAACGATTGTATTTGTTAGCTTCACGCTTCCCATGAGTCGAGCAGAGTTGTCGGCGCTCCCGACCTGGAACCAAAGGAAGGTGCTCTCGTCGCCTCCGCTGCTGTTCTCCGATTCCTCGACCGGAGTGGTGCGCACGACAATGTTTGCAGCACCATTACCTGCTGGCAAGGTAATCCAGATTTGCTGAACTGAGGTATTGCCATCGGTAGGCAGCACAGTGCGCCAGCTTTTGTTCTTGACAATGACCTCTACGAGTCCTTTGTAAATCTCGGTGTCTGCAGCTTTGAATCTGCTGATCGTCCACATGTTCCCTGCTGAGTCATCGACTGTTTTGAAGTCACTGACGTTGGGTGCATTCTTTTGACCCACACTGACGCCATCCCCGTCGAAGGCAAGTCCCGGGGTGAGGCTTTGGTAAACGGTGCGTGGGCCTGTTCTCAGGAGGGCTTGATAAACAAGCGCAAGTGACGATTTGCTGCGCACAATCTCTGCCTGTTGGACATCCCCGGGAATAAACCACTCTTGGTTGACCAGCTTGCAGTCGACCAGTCGTTTGACTCCGAGAATCGCCTTGAGTTCATTCTTCTGCTCGGCAGTGCGCTGAACCAGGGCGGGCTGAGACGTCGATTTGCATCCCGGCAGGAGCAATCCAGACACCAGAAAGACGCTGAAAGCACGTAATGCCTTCGCGGAGAATCGCCCAATTTGCGGTACAAATTTCCTATCTGCCGTCATTGCGCTGTCCTGCTTTGAAAAAGATTCCCCGATAAGCCTCATGCACCACGCGGATCCTCCGAAGAGCGCAGGAGAGCGCCGAAGGGAGTATGCCGTGACACTGGATATTATGGCAGCCATCGTAAACAACTCAACTCGATTTGTCGCCCATTTGGGTCAGCAGGTTTCGAGCCCATGTACAGTGGCGAGGAATGTTCTCGTCGCTCTGCTGCTTGTGCTTCTGGGCGGCTGTGCAAGCATGCCTGAGCGTCGCAAGGAGTTGAGTCATCCGGTGACGCTGCCGTTCATGCGCATGGAGCCAGGTGAGTGTTATTATCTTGACGATTTTATGCCGACACCCGATAGCATGGTCTCGGGCAAGAGCTCGGGTCTGTATTTGCGCTACTACACATTTTCTTCGGCAGTCTATAAGGTCTGGGAACGGGAGCGGGTGATGCTCGCGTTTTACAGTCGAGACAACCGCTGCTGGTCGTTGTTCGAGGAGTACTCGACTGGAAATCGTTTCTAATTCATTCCGGAAGATCGTTTTTCTTCTATGACAGCATTTGCAAATCGTCTGACCAAGAACTTCAAGCATCTGCGTCTCTGGGCGCAGAAATTCCCGTGCACTGCTTTTCGTGTTTACGACCGGGATATACCTGAGTACGCGGTCACTGTTGATTATTATAACGGTAAAATTGTCGTCTGCCGCTACTTTAGCGAGCGCTTCGCTGAGAGAGATGAACTCCACTTTGCTGAGGTCATCACGGCAGTGAAGGCCTTTTTTGAGGTTGAAGATACCGATGTCTTTGTAAAAGAACGACAGCGGAAAAAGGGTCTAGCTCAATATGAGAAGGTGGCTCAGGAGACTGTTCTTCACCATGTGAGTGAAGGGCAGTTCAAGTTCATTGTGAATCTCTCTGATTATCTCGATACCGGCTTGTTTTTAGACCATCGGATCTCGCGTCGGTGGGTTCATGAAAATGCACAAGGCAAGAGAGTTTTAAACCTCTTCTGTTATACCGGAGCAGTGAGTGTCCATGCAGCCGGTGGGGGTGCGAAAAGCGTAACGTCGATTGACATGAGTGCGACCTATCTCGATTGGGCAGAGGATAACTTTCGCCTAAACAACCTTTTGCGGTCGGAGCATCGATTCATTCGTGCCGATGTATGTGAGTGGTTGAAGAGGCCTGGGAGTGACGAAAAGTTTGATTTGATTTTTCTTGATCCGCCATCTTTCTCGAACTCGAAAAAGATGCAGGATGTGTTTGATGTTCAGCAAGACCATGTATGGATGGTGGAGCGCTGCATCGAGATGCTCTCAACGAGTGGCGTGCTTTTCTTCTCAAACAACTTGCGTACCTTCAAGCTTGCTGAGAGCCTGCGCGAAAAATACTCAATCACAGATTTTTCTCGTAAAACTATTCCCCCTGATTTCAGGAATGAGTTGATACATCATGCCTGGATAATCGGAAGGAACATGTGAGGCACTGCTATTAAAGTTTATTGTCGCCGCTGTCGGCTTCATCTGCCGTTTCGAGTGTCTGCACGAGGGTTGGATCACCAATACCATAAACGGATCGAATTCGTGTGATGTCGCCTTTGCTTAACCTGCGTGTGATCATGCCTTCACCTATGAAGAGTGAAGGATTCATCACGCTGAAACGGTCTTCGGTTTCATTGACGTGCGTTAGACCAAGAAGATGACCAAGTTCGTGGAGCGCAAGACTTTCCATGTCAACGATAGTTCTTTTGCCTTCGCTAAATTCCTCGAGCGAGTTTCCAAAGATGTAGAATTCTGAATTGTAGCGAATGTCGGCCTTGACAATCGAGCTCGCATCTCTTGGACTGTTTTCCCAAATTGTCGTTGCTAAGACACTGTTTGATTTGCCTGTAGATTTGAACCAGCTTTTGTCAAAGTAATTGCCGTTGACGCCATCGTTGAGGGGCTCATAGAGTTGCCGGAAGTCGCCACCGGAGCGTTTCTCTCCACCATCGTATTGAAACAACGGTTTGCCCACAGCCAGTTCCCAACTCTTCATAGCTGTCTGAAGTTGCTTAACGACGGTTGGGTCGATGTCTTCGCTCGTGAGGAAACGCACGGGTAGGCTGCGCTTCCATCCACTCGCACTGTGCACCCCAGGGAGTCTTCCAGAGGGGACGTTCGCTCCACTGGCGCCCGTGTTTGGACGATCCACCTTCTCGCCGGCCTCGCCGTGAACCGAGATGCGGTAGGACTGAGCGCCGCAGGCGACAAATCCGCCCATCAGGGTGGAAACCGCCGACGTTCCCGCCACGTAAGCCAAGATCAGGTTTCTCTGTTTCATGAGCAGACCTCCCGCCTCGTCTAGGAAAAGAATCGGTAGGAAGTGATTTTAATATGAGTGTCTTGGGGAAATTCTTCGGGGATTTGGATTTTTTCTTACAATTCAATCTGTTGGGAAAGGATTCGATTGCTTCCGGACTCCACGAAAAAGATGGTGACACGTTTTATGGCTTCTTGACGTGCGGGTACCACGAGTTCGGTTGGTCTGAGGCGAGAAAACCGAACCAACTCACCGTCGGCACACGAGTTAGCAGGGTTTTCTGCGTTTTGAACGGGTTGACCACTTGGAACAGCAATCAGGCCAGCCGCCGATGGCTTTTGCTGGGGCGCAGCCCCATTGAGTTCCACCACCCCACAAACTCGACCCGTCCAAGACTGGCTGCGGTTGCGAGAGGTGTTCACGAGCTGAAAGTGAAGAGTTGTCTGTCCATTGAACTCGGTCGTGTGGCGCTGCTCGACCTGCACACCTGTCAACGGATTTTTGGGTGTCTGTTCTGGAACAGGAACCACCCCAGGGCTTTTTGCTTGAAGTGCTTTTTCCGAGTTTGCCGAGCCGCTGTTCGTGCCGCTCTCCGAATTCGCCTTCTTGTCTGCGAAATTCACTTGCGGTTGGGCGGGTTTATCGTTGCGACCCAGGCTCGCACTCACCGTGCTCAGGCTCGAAAGGCTCGACTGCAGACTCGCCAGGGTGTTGGCTCCGCCTGCGACCGAAGGTTTGCCTTCTTGATCCGATGGAACCTCGATTTCTTTGGCCACTTTGCGTGTCAACTCTGCTTGCGGATCCGTCTCGCTTGTCAGTGATGCCTGAGTTCTTTCGTTGGTCACAGCAAAAGCGGCAATCGCAGACTTGAGTTCGCGGATGTACTCATTTTTCTGGGTCAGCAGGTTGCGATTTGTGTTGAATAGGTAAAGGGATGCTCCCGCAGCCGAGAAGAAAAAGACGAATGCAACAACGAGCAGTGCTAAATTACGCACGCTAATTGAAGTTGATTTTGTCTTGGATGCATCCGTAAAAAACACCACATGGAGGCGTTTGTCACGTGAGTTTTTTGGAGATGTGGTTGGCATTCTCAGCGCACCTCCCATCCTTGATCGGCGCTACGTCTCACAATTGCTTCGCAGGAACTTTCAATGCTCTCAAAGCGGTTTCCGAACGCGGGGTCCGATACCACTTCTCTGCAATGATTCTGTACCTATCTCCCTCCCATTGGAGATAAAGGAACTTTCTTCCAAAATCAGCGTGCTGTTTCGAACTGTAATCTTGAAGGAAAACAACCAGCAGTTGGTCTTCGAAAGCAACGATTTTCGGTTCGCTGATTTTGACACGGATGTCGGTGCCACGCTCATCGCTGAGACGTGACTTAAAGGACTGCCACTGGTCTTTGTTCTTGCCGAGTGATCTGAAGTTCTTCGAGTAGTAGCTCATGTAGGATTCGAAGCTAGACGATTCCCACGCCTTGCGCCAAGCTTCCACCATTTCCAACGCTTTCTTACGAGTTGGAACCAATTCCGTTTCATCGACCGAGGTCATTTCTTTTGTGATGACCACAGGGACTTCGAACGCAGCGATGTACTGCTGCAAGTCAGAGATGTCCTCGTTGCTGATGACAACACAGCCTTCAGTGTCGAAAGGTTTCTGGAGGCGATTGGCGTCATCGGTCGCGTGAATCCAAATTCCGTAGCCCGATTTGCGCTGGCGCTTGTCGTAGATGTTTGGATAATCGAGAGTATAGGCCATGCGTCCGTACTTCGGTGGAAGCTCCTCATCCGACAAGCGTCCAGTCACGAAGTAAATACCTTCAGGTGTTCTGAGGTCTCCGCGAGACAGTTTGTCACCCGGATCGCGGCCGGTGATGGCGCGGTAGCTTTTCACTTTTTCGTATGAACCCGTTTCTGTGAGGCGGAAAAGGGTCATGCGGTGATGAAGTTTCTCCACAACAATTCCGTAGGCCGGTGATGAGCTTCCAAGGCTCACCAGTGCTTTGGGAACGCCAACGAATTCACCGTTTGCCGAGAAGCCGTAGCGCCCGCCGATGAGTGGTGCTGTCCCTTTCGCAGCTGCGGGTGCTGCAACCAGTGGACCCACCTTTTGTTGCGCATTCGCCATCATCATTTCAATGCGGCGCTGCGCCTCGGGTGTTTTCAAGCTGTGGCCAATAGGCTTTTCCGGACCCGCTACAATCGGCACGACGGGCGTGGGTGAGCGCGTGGCGGATGTTTGTGTCTTTTCACTCGCCGAAATGCCGTTTGCCGTCGGGGAGTGTTCGTTAACAGTCGCTGTATCGAGTTTATTTTTCTGCGGGATATCGGAGGTCTCTTGTGTTTCGGTCGGGCTGGCAGCGGCTGCGTCGCCCTTTTCGGCACGAACGCCAGCCTTAACTCCGCTCTCTTCCACTGGCTTTTCAGCGGACCTGGGAAGCCCGGCTTCAGCATTCTGGGGTTGAGTGTAGGCAGGGCTCATTATAAAAAGCCCGCCTGCAGCCACTAAGTACCAGAATCTGTTGGTACAAATAGACCACCGCTCATGCACCCGAGGGTTTTTTGAGTTGTTTTTCAGGTCATTCATCCCAATGCTCCACCACCATCTACGGCAACTATCGGCGCTTGGCACAAAATACTTTGGTGCGCCTGGCTCCCACAGTGCCGTGTTATTACCCTACCGTGACCCGGGCGAGCAAACGACTCCACTTGGAAGACCCACAGGGAGACTGTAACAAGGGCTGGCAAGGCAGACAAAAGACGGATTGCACTTCTGCGTCAATTCAATGCCGAGGTAGGCAGGTTGTAATGTCAGATCAAAACACAAACACCGAGCGCTGGATGGTTGCCACTGCGGCAGCATTACGTGCCTTGACGGCTTATTTCCCGGTGGGTGAGGTACTGAACAGTGCCGTGAGCGCAGCCCCAGGGCGGCTTCTTCCTCAATTTTTCCCGTGTCAGAAATCTGTCGACAAACCATGCCAGGGGTGGACATTTGCTTCCACGAAGACCGGCCTTGGGGCTCAGGGCGCAATGCTTTGTCCTTGCGCGCGGGGTCAATCGGCAGCTCTGCTGCCACTGCTCGAATTGGCGGAGGAATTTTCCGGTGAATTCAATTTGCCAGCTCAGAGTGCTCGTCCAAAGAAGCGCACCTTCACACTGGCCGCGGAACGTGCCGAAGTTCTGCTTCAGATTCTGGGCTGGATGCATTGGGCCGCAAAGATGGGTTTTCCTCCACGGCAGGAAACCGCTTGGGTTGAGGAGTTTGTCGAGCTTCCTCTCGAAACACAGCAACGGCAGGCACTGCGTTGGTGGATAAGGCTCGTGGAGTTGAACCAATTGATCAACAACGAGGTGTTCACGTTACTCACGAGGCGGAGTTTGCAAGAGCTTTACAAACGTGGGCAGATGATTGCAATTGCTCATACTTTCGAGCAACTCAGCATATGCGACACGTCTCTTGTTGTTCTCTGTCTCACGGGGGATGCACTTAAACCCACCGGTCAGCACTCGCAGGCTCTGGCTTGGTTCGAGTCATTTCTGTCTTGCATGGATGATTCGCGCGCTGGATTGTGCTTAATTGCTGCTCAGCCGCTGCTTGACGATGTCTCTTCGGAGGATTCCTTTAGCCAAGATATGAGCAGGGACTATCGGTGGAGGGTTCGTAGACATTCTGCGGAGCGTTCGCAATCTCTGGAGCGCGTTCTGCGGAGGGGCTCATGGGATCGTTTGTTAGAGGCTTTGGCGCGGGGCGATCACCTTTTGAGAGCTCGTGTTCAATCGTAATATTGAATTTACACCCGTGTTCTCCATTGAATGAGGGATCCGCGACGGGAGTCTTTTCTGTATGGAATTCTTGGCTCGTTTTGTGAATCCGATCCGGCGTGCATGGGTTTTGATTTTCATCGTGGTTCCTCTGCTGCTGTGTAGTTTGGCAGCTATGTGTCTGCTCGAGACCTGGTATTTGGGCTACCTGTTAGATGCCTTTGCGTATCCTGCGAAGTTTGCGCTCTTGCTCTTTTCGGCTGTTGTTCTACTTCTTCTCGTGAATCTGATTCTCGCTGTTTTATGTCTTCAACTCACCGAGGCTGCCCGAGCTGCGGGGCTGGCAGAGACCATGGTACTGCTTATTCTGGCGGTCTCGTATGCAGTTATCCCCAAGCAACAGCTGATTCAGCCTTTGTTGTTTCTGGCCACAGGAAAAATACTCTCAACCATTCTCTTCGCTCGCTTTTGGCATGCCAAATTTAGGGTCTTCCGGATGCGCTACAAAGAGTCGCCCTCAGCCCGTTTTTTTCTGATGGATTTGAGCCGTTTTCTCAGTTGCGTTTGGGTTTTGTTGGGTACCTGGTTCATATCGATTTTGGCTTTTGCACTCGCTCTTGTGGTCAGCCAGACGTTTTTGGAACTCCAAGGCTGGGAGGGGCTTGGGATCTTGCTCACTTTTTTTGCCTTATTCTGGATATTCGTGCGTAATCCACATGCCCATGCAGAAGTCTGATTTCGGGCTTGACTCGAGAGGTCGATTGCGGATAGTTGTCGAGTCTATCCCCAGGGTGCTTAGCTCAGTTGGTTAGAGCGTCGCCCTTACAAGGCGAGGGTCTGGGGTTCGAGTCCCTAAGCACCCACCATTTTTTTGTGTCAAATATTTCCTTTTTCATTTTCAGTCCTTCGCACTATGCTGATACGGCGCAGCGAGGAGTCAAATCGTGCAAAAAGAACCAATCATTCGAATCAAAGGCGGCACCAAACTCTCCGGTGGACGCGTTGCGATCGCAGGAAGCTCGAACCAGGTCACCAAGTGTATCATGGCAGCCATGCTCACAGATGAGCCTGTGCTGATTAAAGGAGCCCCCGAGGTCAACGAGCGCCGCATGGTTGAAGATCTTTTCGCTGCATTGGGCGGCCAGGTTGAATATCTCGATGAAAAGACCGTGCGTCTAACTGCGCGCACCATCGACAAGAATCATCTTTCGCGCCAACTTTGCGAACGCAACCGCATTGCGATTTTGGCTGCGGGTCCGCTGCTGCACCGTTTTAAAAAGGTCACTCTCGCTGCAGCGCTGGGTGGTGACAAAATCGGCAAGCGCCCGGTGGATTTCCACATCAAGGGTCTGCAAGACATGGGTGCCACGGTTGTTATAGACGGCGGCGAGTATCACATGAGTGCCGAGGATGGTCTCCACGGCGCGCACATCGTGATGCCTTTTCCGAGTGTGATGACCACAGAGAATCTCATCATCAGCGCGGTACGTGCGAAAGGCAGAACGATTATTGAGAATGCTGCCATCGAGCCTGAAATCCTCGAACTTGTCAAAATGTTGCAGAAGATGGGTGCGGACATCGTGGTGAATGCCAACCGGACGTTCGTCATTCAAGGTGTTGAAAAGCTACGCGGGTGTGAGTTGCGCGTCATGCCAGACCGCAATCAGGCGGTGTCGTTCGCAGTCGCTGCACTCGCTACCGGTGGCGATGTTTTGATTGAAAAAATGCCTCACGATCCGGTTTACAGCTTTTTGAACTACATCCAACGTATGGGTGCTGAGTTTCGGGTTAATTCCGAAGGTGTCTGTGTGTCTGCTCCCAAAAATGGGCGGCTGAAAGCATCACATATTGAAGTTGAAGTGCATCCAGGATTCATGACCGACTGGCAGCAGCCGTTCATGGTTTTGTTTACACAAGCCGAAGGCACCAGCGTGCTGCATGAAACAATTTTTGAGGATCGCCTTGGTTACACAGCATTCCTCAATCAGATGGGTGCAAATATCTCTCTTTTCTCATGTTGCCTCGGTGAAGCTCCCTGTCGATTCAAGAATAGAAATTTCGTTCACTCAGCAATCATTCAGGGACCAACGGCATTGCGGGGAGGTGAATTCCGACTCCCAACAGATATCCGTGCAGGCATGTGCCTTGTTGTTGCTGGGCTGGTTGCCGAGGGAGAAACACGTCTCTCAAACATCCAAGAGCTACAGCGCAAGTACGACCATCTCGTTCCAAAGCTGAAAGCTATGGGAGCCGACGTTGAACTCATTGTGAGTTGAGATTTCGCCCCTTATTGAGCTGACTTTTTATAGCTCTGTCGACAACCTTTCCAAGCGATTCGATCGGTCGTTGTTGTCCGAGGAAGTTCAGGTTGAGTCCGATTGTCCAGGTTGCCATGCGCTCTGCAACGTCTCGGTCTTTGAAGCGCTGCAGGGTTATGTCGAGGCAGTCTTGAATTCCCAAAAATGTAATCTTTTGCAATGCGCTGTATTCGAGCTCTTCTGACAATGCAGGTTGTGGCTTGATGTTCCTTTTGTATTGAGCCTGCATTTTGACCCAGGCTCTTGGCTGATAAGCCGCATCGACTCCCCACAAATCTTCTGCGGGAAAGGTTTTGTTGCCCTGTGCATCGACCAATTCTGAAAGCACCTGTGAGCGGATGAGATTGATGCTTACACCTGTTGAACTGCTGTAATCGAGGGTCGCGATCTGTTCACGAAAAAGCTTCCAGGAAGGCTTCCATATGCGTGTGAGGTTTAGGTTCAAAGGCAGCCATGGATAACTCGACAGAGATACAGTGCCACTGACGTCGCCCCACGGATCAGCACTGACAGGGTTTTGCCCGGGTTGGAGATTCTGGTTTTGTTCCCGTGCAGTGCGCTCGGCCTCAAAGTTGTAGCTTGTTCTGGCTGTGAATCCGATCGGCTGAGCAGAGATAGTATTGACCCGACGCCACGAGGACGGCCTTGGCATCAGGATTTCTGTGCTCTGGTCTTTGCGGCGCTCGGTGAGTTCGAATTCATAGACATCCAGTTCTTCTTTTGCCCAGTTCAAAAACGCCGACTGACCGTTTCGGCTCTGAAAAGTCAATTCATAGAGGTATTGGTTCGGCTCTGTGCTGTTGGGAGTTGGTTGAACTCCGAGTTGCCGAAGAATGACCGCCACTCGACCAGGAGGAGACAGCTCACCGCCGCTGCGGGTGGTCTGCGTGTCATTGCGGTCTTGTGTTTGGAATTCATCCTTTAGGAAGCTGAGGTGGGTATGAAAACCAAATTCGAGTGTCTGACTCCGCGCAACGTTGTCCGCGGTATAAAAAGTCGAGTAGATGTCTGGATAGTTCGAAGATTTGTTGACGACTGGAATCCAGCGGATCGATGCAAATGGAGTAATGACGTGTCTATATCGACTTTCATTCGATGAATTTTGTTGACTGAGAAACTCGGTAAACAGAGGCACATCAGAAGTAAGATCAAATGCCGGATGATTGAGTTCACCATTGAAGTCGCGAGTGCGGTATTTGATTTGACCGAAATCTCCCCCCAGACGCAGATTCAGGAAGCGATTCTGCGTGAACGGATAGGCGAGCCGCGCTTGCGATTGGGTGCGTTCTCCGGATCGTGGACCTTTGGTTGCACTCTCCTGTGTTGCAACCCGCTCTTCAATTTTCTCGTAGTTTCCCTTTCCCTCAAGGGATAAGGCTGTTTCCCCGAGGTTCTGCGGATAAAGCGTAAAGTCAACGCGTGGGATACGTGTTGTCGTGTTTTCAGAGCGCGTGAGAAATACATCTTGAGGCTTCTGCACGCGCGCAGTCAATGCAAAGTGCTCACCCGTGTGATCGAGTGCTGCCTCTTGCCAAAGGAATCTTTTCACAACCAGCTGAGGTGTGAAGAGATCCTGCGCGGCGCCGGGCTCTTTGGTGATGTCCGAGAAATAGCGCTGATCGCTTGCCCTTTCCAGATCGAACTTGAAGGTCGTTCGTTCCTCGATAGGCAAATTGCTTTGCGCCGACCAAGCCCACCGCTTTTGCGCAGGTTGACCCTCTCCCGCCTTTTGGTTGAGGATCTCACCTCGCAGATTGGTCTGGCTTTGTTCGGAAAGCGCGGCTCGAACCTCTAGTTCAGCGCGTGGACCCCTTTTGCTGAAATAGGTGAGTGTAAGCGTTGAGTCTGCAGAATCACCAAGTGTTAAATAGTAGGGAATGGATGCAGCGTCTCCCGCGCGGCTCAAATAGAAAGACGGTAATAGGAATCCTGATTGCCGCTTGGTTTTGATGGGCATTTTGAACCAGGGGCTGTAGACGATTGGAAAGCTATCCACCTCGAGAGTGCTGCCATAGAGAGTGATATATTCATTTGGCTCAACAAGAGCGCGCGCAGCACTCAGACCCCAGACAGGATTCTCGCCCGGATCGCAGCGGCATGTGGTCAGAGAGGCAGATTCAACATCCAGATTTTGGTTTGAATTTTGAAATACTCTTCGCGCGCGCATCGATAAATATCCGGGGACCTTCTGAAGCCCAGCAAGTTTTTTTGCCAATTCAGGATCGCGTGTGGAAAAGGTGCGGACAGCTTCTCGGCGGTTCTCGAGTCGTGCTCGTACGTCCTCGGGGAGTTCCCTGAGGACATCGCTGGGTTGAAATTGAGTTCTGACCAGGCGCTCGAGCAATGTGGCATAGCGCCGGGTCATTTTAGCACGCTCAGTTGCTCCCGATTTTTGATCTGCGAAACGAGCATTTGCAAATGCAGTACGCAGCTGCATCATTTCCTGTTTTATTTCATTGGCTCTCTGTTGGCGTGCCAGTTCAAATGCTAATTCCGCGCGTGAGAAGCCAAGAACCTCTTCGTTGACCTGAGCTTCTGTGTCTGCAGGATCCGCGTAGATTTCGACATCATCCATGCGTGCCTCATTGGTTTCCTCGTTGATGAGGACACGTGAGGCCGTGATGCGTTCCTTGCTGCGTACGATTCGAACTCCGCCTTCGGCAATGACGATGCGTTGCTTTTGATTGTACTCGACATGGTCAGCGCTGATAAAAATATTGCCGAGCAGAAAAAAGGCATTGCCTTTGGCCTTTAAATAACCGGTCTCTTTGTCGAGATTTATTTCATCTGCATCGTAGTAGACTGTTGAGCTTCCGATGTTTAGCGCTTGGGCTTGAGCCAACAGACTTGCGGCAAAAAACGGCGTAAGAGCCGAGAACGCCAGAATATTTTTTAACAGTCGTGTTTTCACGCGGTGCTTGGTTCTCATGGCGCAGAAACACCTTGTCCCGGAAACACGGGTAGTTCAAAAAATTCCATGGCCTCGCCCAAAAGAGTGATCGAACCCAAAACTAAAAGGCTACCATTGCTCCTTTGCGCAAATTTCAATCCCTCGGACAGTGCCTCGGCAGAGGAATGGTGCGCTTGGATGTTGGTAGGCTGCTGTGCACTTGAAGTGCAGTGTATCAGCTCTTCAACGGGAACGGCACGCGGGCTTTGTGTTTGAGTGAAGTGGACTGCGTTGATTTCAGGCAGCAGCAGTTTCAACGCATCTCGCCAGTCTTTGTCTGCCAGGGTCGCGTAGACGAGAGTCCAAGGGCGAGGCAGTTCTCGCAGCGCAGGGCGGCTCTTGAGTTGCTCAACGAGGTATCTGACTCCGTGGGTGTTGTGAGCTGCATCCAGCATGACTCTCACGCCCGAGACAACCCGAATATCCATGCGTCCTGGCCAAAAAGCATTGTGGCAACTCTGCTCAAATCTGGATTCATCGAATTTGGTTCCACCGTCCTTTGCAAATTCTTCGAGAACTGTTCGTGCAAGATTTTCTGAAACCTTCGTTGGGTCGGATGCAGGAGCTACAAAGACACTCCGCGCTCCCGTGATGGCTAATGCTTTCTCAAGACCTTGCCTCGCTTTTTCGTTCACTTCCCCGATCACGAAAGCTCTGTTTCTTCTCGATACAAAGCTCTTTTCGAATGCAATTTCAGTTTCGGTGGATCCAAGCCATTCGGTGTGATCAAGCCCCACACTGGTCAGCACAGAGACTCGCGGGCTGAGGACGTTGGTTGAGTCGAGTTTGCCCCCTAGACCCACTTCACACACAAAAACCCCGGGCTGTGCGGCATCAATGACTTCAAAGGCCAAGGCAGTCATAAGTTCAAAGAACGTTGCATCGGGCAGCCGGACTTTCGCAGCTTCAAAGACCGTCCTTGCAGATGCAAGGAATTCAGCTTTGGTGATGGGATTACCACACATGCGAATTCGCTCCGTTGGCGATACGAGGTGCGGAGAGGTGTAAAGCGCCGTCCGGAGGCCACACTCACGCAGATATTGCTCCAGAATCGCACAAACCGTGCCTTTACCATTAGTGCCGGCTACGAGAATGGTGGGCACGCAGGCCAAACGCTCGAGTGTGGTGTTGGCGACGAGTTTCTGCATGCGGTGCGCGCCCGGTTCTATGTGGCCTCTCACCCTCGAGAAAAGCGCCGAGAGAGTTGCCTCAAATGAAGAGAGGTCGGGCAAATCGAGATTCATTGCGGATGGGTGAGATCGCGTGGCTCGCACAAGACTGCAAGGATTCGATTGATCTCTTCCTTCATTTCAGACCGCTTCACAATGCGGTCAACCATACCGTGGTTGAGAAGAAATTCGGCCGTTTGAAAGTCGTCGGGAAGCTTCTGACGGATAGTGGTTTCTATAACGCGACGACCCGCAAAACCAATGGTCGCCTTTGGTTCGGCGAGGTTGATGTCGCCCAACATCGCATAGCTGGCCGCTACACCACCGGTTGTTGGATCACACATCACCGAAATAAAGGGCAAGCCAGCATCGCGGTGTTTCGCCACGACTGCGCATGTTTTAGCCATTTGCATGAGAGACAGCAGCCCTTCATGCATGCGTGCACCACCGCTACTGCTGACCATGATGACCGGCATCCGATGATTGCGCGCGCGTTCGAACAGGCGCCGAATGCGTTCGCCCACGACAGTTCCCATGCTGCCACCCATCCATGTGAAGTCGAGTACACCCAGTCCAACAGGGCGACCTTCAAGCAGCCCCGCACCTGTAATGATGGCGTCGTATCGTTTTGTTTTCTTCCAAAGAGCCTTGAGCCGGTCGCTATACGAGCGGCCATCGTTGAATTCGAGGGGATCGGTGCTGGAGAGGTCGTGATCCCATTCGTAGAAGGTTTCACGGTCAATCAGAAGTTCAACGCGCTCTTCCCCGGGAAGGCGAGAATGAAAGCCACAGCTAGGACAAACCCGATGGTTCTCTTCGAAGTCGGTGGTGAGCACAATTTCATTGCAAGAGGGGCATTTCTCCCAGACACCACTCGGGATGGCCTTCTTTTCTGATGATTCCTGAAGGCGAGCAGGTTCCCTTGAGAGCCATCCCATGACACTTTCCTCCGCTTTGGACAGCGTCTTCTAACAAACCCCCGGCATGAGGTCAAAATTTGGCACTGGGCAGCTCTGTTCAGAGAGCAAATGGTAAAATGTTTTCGGGGGGAAATTCGGGTGCCGGAAAGTCTAGAACACATTGTCGCTGGAATCAGCAGCAACCCACAACGGATTGACTTGCTTGCCGGTTTCATTGCTTTATGTCGAACCGATAAAAACGAGCTAAGACAGGCTGACTCCCTCGTCAATTGTGCGAAAGCGGTTCTGACCGCGCAACCGCTTCTGTCGTTGAAACTCCTTGAAGTGGCGCTTGCAATTGCGCCCAAACATCCACCTGCGCTTGCTATGGCCAAGGAGATTTTTAGAAGGCGAGGACGTTGGTCCTCAGAGCAGCGCATTGCTGAACTCATGAGTACTCAAACTCTTGCTTCGGCTCTCACCCCTCTACCGGATGACCTCAAAGCATCCGTTGTGGACACAGCAACCAAAGTTCCAGCTCAACAGCCGGAAATGGAAAAGGTGCCGGACGATCTGGAGCTCTCACTCTTCAAACGAGTCCCACTGCCAGAGCCAAAGCAAGCTCCAACGCAAGAGCAGGAGTCCGCTGCATTGCCAGAGCCGAAGCCTGCTGCAATCCCCCAAACTACAGATGACTCGCAGCAGCACAGGGTGAATGAGTATCTAGAGCGCTGCGGATTTGATGGGAACTGGAGCAATCTTTCGACTGGCTTCAGCAAGAACAACGCTGGTCTGGTTTCCTTTGTTGGCATGCTGGTGGGCATGAATATGATCAAAGCCGACGAAAGAACCCTTGCTGGAATCATGTTGCTTAAAATGATCAATGAAAAGCCGGATGGCTCTGGTGCACATGAGATTCTCGAGCGACTTTTTCCGGAATTGGTTCATTCGAACCGCGAAGGAAAGTAGGCATGGAGCGAACTTGGCGTATTGTTAGACGTCTGCTCTTCCTCTTTGTCACACTCGTTGTGGCTTCAAATACAATTGCCTTCGTGATATTAAACAATCCCTACGTCCATGCCTGGATGCGCAGTGAAGTGAACTCGCGGTTTTTTAGCAAGTACGGGCTTGTTTTTGATGTAGGAACAATTTCGGTAAATTTTCTGGAGACCAAAATTGTTGTGCAGGACATCCATATTGTCGACGCACAGTCATCGACAAAACATATGTTCGATGTCGACACCCTGACTCTTGGCTTTGACCCTTGGAATCCAGTTCTTTCTTGGGTTCCTCGCGCACGTTTTTTGCATGTCGATGGTGTTGAAGTCGACCTGCATTTACAGACCTACGTCAAATCAGATCAGGCAGAGCCATCAAAGCCTCTCGCGGATGTTTTTGAAATTCTCGACACTCTCCGACTTGTGGTTGGCAACCAATTTGAATTGAAAAATGCAAAGATAAAAAACTCGGAAGATCTGCAGTCCGAAACTTCTGTTAAAATCGAATCGCTGTTTTTGAAATTCAATTCAGACAGCAATCGAGATGGCCTGACACTTTTGTCCGAGTTCGGAGGATCGAGATTTTGTCTCCCTCTTCAGCCCCCGTGTCAGCATCTCATTCCTCTTGATGGGGTTTCACTCAGCGCGAGCTTTTTTCCAGGACAGAATATTGTGATTGAGCGCACCGAACTCCGTGGGCTTTTGGGCTCGTGGAAGATTTCGGGAGCTCTAAACCTGACCTCTGATCTTCGGTTCACTGATTACCGCATCAATGTTGCAGGTGAATCGGAAGCTGCTCCCTGGTTCAAGTTGAGCCAAACTGAGGGTGGTGGACGATACAGTGCAAACGTTCGAATTCAGCCAGACAGAAAAAATAGCGATACTTCAAAGCACTTTTACCCACGCGTTGACGGTCAGGTCAGCTGGAACGCATTGAAGTTGAGTGGTTACGATATTTACTCGGCGACAGCGGACGTGAGTTTTTCGGATCAAAAAATTAGCTATCAGAATGCAAACATCATCACACCAACCGGTGCAAAACTCGAAGCGTGGGGCGAGTACTCGCTCACGGGAAACATGCCCTATACCAATTTTGCGCGCATGGTAAATATGCCGTTTGCGGAATTGATGGGCGGGCTAACCGTCCCAACAGAGGCTGTCAACTTTACAATGAATTCGAATCTGCTCAAGGTGAGCGGAGAAATTCAACCAGAAAAGGGTCGTGGATTCGTTCTTGTCGCTCAGGGTGACATCCGCACAACGAAATTCTCTGTGCCCGGCTTCGAGCAAAGCCAGTATGAACTTCCGGACTGTCAGATCGCTTTGCAGCTTGAGACTGATTCGCACGCAATGACCTTCGCAGGCTCTGATATGTTCTGCTTGGATGAATACAATCAGCCCTCAATTACATTTGACCTACAAAAAGGGCTGATTGATTATAAGAAATCCACCAACGACTTTCGCTTCACTGGCCTGAATTTGCCTGCCGAAGTTATTTCATACTTCGTCGGTCATGAGATGTCGGGTAGCCTCAATCTGCGTGCATCAATTACCTCATCGCGAGATAAACCTGTTCTTTTCAGATCTGAGGTACAGGCAAACGCCGGAGAGATTTACAGTCTCATTGTGCCTCGTGTCTCGGGAATAATCGAAATTGATAAAAAGGGATTCAGAGGATTTGGACTCGAGGCTTGGCTCGAAGATGAGCGTGAATCTCCAAATATGACTGCCAGTCAGATAAACATTGGTTTCAAAAGCAAAGTGCTCGAGCTGGATGGCAAATTCGACGGTTCTGTTGCGCAGATGTTCTCGATACTCGATCAAGATGCAGACCGATTCGACAAAAATGTGAGCGGCGATGTTCAAATGACACGCTTAAGAATTAGAGGGAATATTAGTGATTTCCTCAATTCAGCAATCGATGTGCGGATGCGATTCCGGAACCTACGTTCATCGACGCTGAACGCGCGCGATCTCCAGGCGGCTGTAACCTGTCAGCAGGGCTGGTGTTCCGGAAGTCGAATTTACGGCCAAGAGGTGTTCCTCGGGGATTATCTCAACAATAAGGCGAAATCAGCAGATTTAAGTTCGGCGGGTTTGGCGCGCTCGAAGTTGATTCTGGAGATTGATTCTGTTTCGAACAAGTCGATTGCAATGAGGACAGATCTACAGTCGATTCCGTTTGCATGGACGTCTGAAAATGGAATGCCAATTGTTGGCAAATTCGATTTGCGAGGACATTTGCAGGGTGGCTGGCGCGATTGGGAAATGTCGTTGACTGGACGTGTTGACGGACTCACTTTTGGCGATCGTCCGCTCGGAGGCATTTTTGCCGCCGCCTCTTCGTATGCCGGAGGATCTCTCAATCTGGTGTTGTCTGGCCTATTCGATCAGATTCAGGCACGCGTTGTATTTGATCATGCACTCGAGAAGTCGTCGCAGATTTATCTTGGCCTGCGTTCTTTCGAATTGTTCAAGTATATACCGGGGCTCAATAAAGGAGACCTGCGTACAACGGGTGCGGTCAGCGCCGAGCTCACAGCAGAGGGGGGAGGACTTAAAACTTTCCTCAAGAATTGGCGATCTGCGCTAGGAAATCTTTCCGGTCGTGGGCAAGTGAGCAAAATGCGGGTTCAGTTTGGCAGTGAAGGTTTTCTGATGAACGACCCGACCTTGCTCCAGCTCAGTCGAGGCACGGTTTCGATGGCACCTTTGTTTGTGAAAGGTTCCACCGGGCAGATGCGTTTGAGCGGTTCATACTCGCTTGTCGATACCGCTGTAGCTGCCTCTTTCGACGGTCAACTCGATGCGGCCTTGGCCACTAATTTCTCGAATTTGGTGTCGCAGTCGAGCGGAAGTGTGAACCTTCGCGGCCAATTGAGCGTTGACTCAGAGGAAACGCAGTTGAGTGGTGAAGCTCGTTTGGACAACGTCTTTCTTGCAGGAAAGTACTTTAGTCCCCCACTCAACGCCATGAATGGCAGGATGATTTTGCGCGGGTCAACCGTCGAGATACCTGCACTCACAGCATCTAAAGGCAACGGTCAGTTGGATCTCGTGGGTACAATCGACTTGCAGCCAAACGCCGAACGTCCCATGGGCGACCAGATGCCATCTGTGGCGCTGCGTGCAAATATGAAAGGCGCTCAGTTCAGATGGCCTCAGAACTTTTTTGAAACAGTCGAAACAAACCTGGATGGTCAACTTGAGCTCTCGGGACAGGATCGTCCTTATCTTCTGAGCGGCGATCTCCGACTGACAAAGGGTCGTGCCTACCGCGATGCGACCTGTCAGGAATTGTGGCGCACGGGCTCAGCCGGGACTGCAGATGCCTCAATTTCCTCACCAACTAAGCCTTTGACGGCAATGAACATCGGTATTGAGGCTGATAATAGTTTTACTCTGCAAACATCTTGCATACGTGGTCGCGTTTCGGCGGCGCTGAGGGTCGCCGGAACCGATGTCGATCCACTCGTTTCAGGACAAATCCGACTCGACAACGGGCAACTGAGTCTACTCAAGACACGCTTCGAAGTGACACGCGCCGATGCAAGCTTCGACAACCTCACGCGCATTGAGCCCAGACTTGATGCGCAAATGGTTGCAAAAATAGAACGCTACAGTGTTTTTGTTGGTGCCGAGGGACCCTTGTCGAGACCGAGGCTCAATATCTGGAGTGACCCCTCAACTGGACCCGATGGTATGCCCCTGTCTCGACCGACCTTGATTCGCATGATCTCTACAAACCGCGGACCTGGAGAGACAACACAAACAGCGGTGACTCAAGCGCTGGCCAACGGTGTGGTTGGTTTCTTTGATGATCCTTTGAGCCAAGCTGTTTCGCGAATCACCCGCGGTTTTGTGGATCGGTTCGAGCTTCAACCCATTGTTGAATCAGGCCAGAGCAGCTTACGTGCACGCGTCAGCCGCGACCTAGGTGAAAAGTTTAATCTTGGTCTTGATTTCGAGCCCAATAGCCAATCCCTGACGGGCGAACTCATTATCAACGAGAGCGTGAATGTTCTCGGTGGTTTCGACCGCCGTTCGTCGCAGATTGGAACCTACTCCGAGCTGAAGGGTGGTTTCAGATTCCAGTTCGGAGGAAAGTAAACTTGAGACTTTCGAGATCCGCTGGCTTGTTGTTCATGTCATATCTAGCTCGAATTCTTGCTCTCATATGGCTTTCTGTGTCGTTGTCCTCGATGTCTGCTCTTGCTGAGCCAGCGCGGAATGCATCATCGAAAGCTGAGGTTGAGTTTTCTTTCGAGGTTGACGGCAAGGCTTGGGATCCTGGAAATGAGCTTTTGAGTGAGCTGAAGTCCAGGGATAGTGATGAATTGAGCCATGCTCTTATTCAGATTCTCTACCAGCGAGCAAACCTCAATCACATCACAGTGGATAGGCATCTTAGAGAGAATCGAACCGTATATAAAGTGACTGCACGCAAGCTGCCTCGTATCGGTGAGATTGCCTTTCGAGGACTCACGGCTGCACAAACTCAGCAGGCACGGTCTAATATGCGGCTTCGTGTAGGGTCGCCCTTCGTTGTTGAGGAGAGCGAACGCGACCGCGAGAGTATTCGTCTCAAGATGGTTGAGCGTGGATATTTGAAAGCAACTGTTGGCCGACCTGAGGTCATGAGCACGCTGTCCAATGAGTTAAAGGTTGTATTCCCTGTTTCGTTAGACAGACCGTGTCGCGTTGCAGAAGTTCGAGTTGAGCCTGATGAAGGTTTATTCGACTACTTTTCAACACCCATTGAGCTCGGTTCTCTGTGTGACCGTGCCGTTATCAACGAAATTCTGGACAGGCAGAAGGCACGGTTGTTGGTGGATGGTTTCTTGAGCTCTGAGCTTTTTCTGAACCAGATCATTTATTCTTCCGACAAAGAGACTGCAGTTGTGAGGATCCTCTACGAGAGAGGCCCAAAGACTCGGGTCGAAGTTGTGAATCGACAGTCAGGGGTTGTCTCCGACGTTCTCTCAGAGTTTCGGGAGAGCATTTCCCCCTATGACGTTCTCTCTGTGTCCGAGGATGAGCTCAAGGGAGAAGTGCGGAAAATTTTTGTACGCATGGGTTATGCGTCAGCACTTGTCACCGGGCCGACTCGGGTGACCGATCCCAATGGCGACTCGGTTGTTCGGTTTTATATTCAAAGTGGACCGGTCGTTGTTATCAGTGAAACCCAATTCATTGGTGAGCTACCCGTTACGAAGAAGGATGCCCTGGAACGCCTCGAATTACAGCCCGGAATTTTTCAAGGTGCAGTCCCCTTCGTCGAGGATGCTCTTCCGCGATACAAGGAACGACTTGTGACTCTGCTTCTCGACGAGGGCTATGCAGACGCAAGAGTTGCAGACCCTGTGGTTGTCTACTCTGCTGATTCGCGCTCGGTGAAGCTTGTTTTTGAAACCAACCTTGGTCCACGATCCATCTTGCGGGAGCTGACCATTCTTGGAAAGCCGCGTGGATTCGTGTTGTCGAGCGAGTTTGAAGAAAAAATTATTCAGCCAGGACAACCCGTCAATGCGGGACAACTCAAGCTGATTGAAGACGAGGCGCAGCTTGAGCTCATGAATGCCGGCTATGCCTATGCGACTTCGCGGGTTGAATCGAAGAGTCTGTCTGTTGCTTCAGATGTGAAGTCGATCAAGGTCGTCCTCGATATTGAACCTGGCCCATTGGTTCGAATCGGAAACATCTTTGCAGACGGTGATGTTTTTGGAAAACAAGAGAGAATTGTTTCTGAGAGCGGGTTGCGCCCTGGTGACCTGTTCACGCCCGAAAATCTTGAAGCAGCGCGATTGCGTTTGCTGAAGCATGATCTTTTCGAGAGTATTTTGATTGAACCGCTCTCATCGGAAAGCCTCGAGCGAAGAAACTCAGTCCTTGATGTCGTTATCCGCACCCAGGCGAAAAAGAGCTATACACTCGGGCTTAGTCCGTCTTACGGGACGCGTAATGGTTATCGTTTTAGCGTCGACTATGCGAAGAACAATTTGACCAAAGACGGTCTGCGATTCACGTCAACGTTCTCGGTGAGTCAGGAAAAGTTGCAGAGCTCTGTGCTTTCAAATCAAAGAATTTTAGGCCGGAAACTCACCCTCGGGTTGGCAGAGCCTATGCTAAGACTGGGAGGAGTTGTCTTTCCTTTCGATTGGAACCTTTTGACAGGTGTTGAGGTCTCTGCTCAATCGCTCGCAGACAGGTATTTTGAAACGTCCGAAACTGGTCTTGCATGGCGTCCCTCAATTTTCAAACGGACGTGGGCTTTTCAATTCAAGATTGCTCATGAATGGTCAAAGGCATTGGGTTCATCGTTGCAGCCCCTTGAGGCGTTGGAGCGACCAACAATTAAAATTCGTGAGTTTGTGCTTGGTTTGTCGGTCGATTCTCGCAACAACGTCGAATGGCCGACCCGTGGTGGGACAGTCGATTTGACCTCAAGCCACGCACGATTCGGACTTTATTCAGATGTACAATACGATCGCTATACGGCAGATTTGGGATATTTCTTTCCGCTCTGGAAGCGGGTTTCTGGTGCGGTAAATGCGGGTGGCGTTCGAATCTCTGATGTTGTTAACAATCAGCAAAAGGCACTCACTGCGCCAAGCTCGAGGCGAGCAACCCTCGCCGGACGTTCTCTGGTTCGAGGATTTCCCGAGGCAAGCAGTGCTGTGACTCCAGGGCCACTGCTGTGGTTAAATTTTCAGCCCCCGCAGCAGAATCCGAGTCTGAAATGTGAGCCCACGTTGCGTCCAATCGGGGCAACAAACGTTCTCTATGCAAAGAGTGAGCTGCGTGTGCGTTCCCCATGGCTGGCGAACAACCTGGGATTTGCAGCGTTTCTGGATTCAGGAGCCGCCTTCTTCACAGGCTCTGAGCTGAATTCTCTGCAGGCCAGCCTGAGTGACAGTGGAACCGATCTTGACCCGGGTTCGCAGGATACCTGCGCACTTAAGTCAGCAAAGGTTCTTGGTGATACGCCAGTGAGCGTGGATGGGCTCTCGTTCTTTAAGCAATATGCTGAGAATGCCTATGTTTCGACTGGCTTGGGCGTCCGTTACATCATTTCAACCTTTGCGTCTCTCAATTTTGATGTTGGTTTTCCGCTCTCCGAGCCGAGCGAAAATATCAAGGGAGGTCAGTGTGTTGATCCCTCCGTTGCAGATGCCTTTCAGCAGGCACCCACATGTGTGAGAAGGTATTCCGCTTCCAGGCTTTTTGGGTTATTCCCCCTGCCCGGCGCATACCATATCGGAATTGGTGCCAATTTTTAAGCGGGCGCAACACATGAGTATTCCGTCTCCCACTGACGTACAGTCAGGTTCACACGCTGAATCGGGCAAGGTCATTCCTCTGCCGCGCACACGCTTGTCAATTCTAGGACTTGAATTTCCCTTCATGGTGGCACCCATGGTGGGTCTGAGCAACGTTGCTTTTCGCGAACTTGTGCGTTCGTACACGCCCGTTGGTCTAAATCCACTGCGCTTCACCGAGATGCTTTCTACACGTCGCATACCCGATGAAAAACTCGAAACAACCAATGAACTCAAAACCGCTCCCGAGGAGGCTTTCTTTGTTCCACAGTTGCTTGGCAATGAGGAGCAATACATTGCCCCCAGCGTGAAGAAGCTCGCGCAGACCAACCCCTGGGGGTTTGACATCAATATGGGATGTCCGGTTTCACATACGCTGAAGCACAACTGGGGCGTTCGGCTCATGGGTGATCCCGGCTATGCAGCGCAGGTTGTGGAGTGGACGAAGCGCAGTTCCGATAAACCTGTGAGTGTTAAGCTACGCGGTAGTGCGGGCGAAAGTGAGCAGCTCGACTACCTTCTGCAATTCACTGCCGCTTTGGAGTCGGCCGGAGCTGACTGGCTCACTATTCACCCGCGTCCGCGCGCTCAGCAACACAAAGGTGTAGCGAATTGGGATTTGGTAAGAGAAGTCGCCCGTGTGCGAAAAATACCAGTTGTAGCCAACGGAGACATCCAAACGGCGCATGACGCTTTGCGTATGCTCACGGAATTTTCAGCTGATGGTGCTATGATCGCACGCGCCGCGACAGCTCGCCCCTGGATCATGTGGCAGATTGCTGAGCTCACGGGGAACACAGTGGCACCCTTCGGACGAGAGCATGAAAAGTGTCCGTGGACGCCTGAGGAAGAAGGGCGCGAGTATATCAACGCTTGCCTCAAGCTCCTGGTCCTGATGCAGCAGTTCTTCCCCAAGGAGGAATATGTGCTTGAAAAGTTTAGATTTTTTGCAGCAACGGGCTCGCGGTGGTATCAGTTCGGACACTCTTTTTGGAAGATGTGCACAAAGGCCAAGAGCTGTGCGGAGCTGCGCGATTCCATTGAGGACTTTGGGCGTCGCTTCGAAAATCCATCCTACCAGCGGGTCAAATTCCTCTAGCGTTGGGCAATCTCTGCTCGTTGCAGTTCTGTCAGTGCATGTAACGATCCTGTCAGGAACAGCCAATCTTTCAAATTGGGCAGAGAACAATGAAACGGACACAATTCCCCCTGGGGCGTGCGGTTGATGTTACACGTAAATCCGTTCGCTTATTGCTGTGCTTTATCGGGTTGATGCTCAGTGCGTCGGCATTGGCTAATGATCTTGTCGTCGAAGGCAGTGTTGATGAAACACCAGCTGAAATAAAGAAATTGTCGAGTCGTGCTGCAGCACTCGAGAGTCGCATCCGGGAAATTGAACAGCGTATTGCAGAATCACAAGCACAGCTTCTCGGAAAGATTAATGAGAAGTCGGTTGAATATAAGCTCGAGATGAAACTTGCAGACGCTATTGAACAAGCGTCCGCAACACGGAGTGTGGCTGTCAGCCACGTTCGTCTTTCGATCGATGGTAGACCATTTTCCTACACACAGAGCGCCCTGATTGTTGCGCCAAAAAGTCCTCTGCCGCTTTTTCTGGGGCGTTTGCCAGAGGGCACATATCTAATGCGTGTTCAATTCCTGGCTGCCCCTATGGACGAACGCATTTCCAATTCTGCAACTGCAGCATGGCAGACCCTGGAGAAAACGCTTGCCATTGAGGTGAATGCCGAGGCGGGTGCGCGGCAGCTGCAACGAGTTGAATTAGAGAATGGCGCCGATGGTTTGAGACTAAAATTTGGAAAGGAAGTCTCAGCTGAGACATCCCAACAAAACAGGAAAGTTTTGGAGAAACTGTGATCTTCGCGGCCGTAGGGAAAATCTGGCACATCATCGCAGTGACAGCGGCGTCTGCTCACAGGCCGGTTGTCTGCTCCTCCCTGATTTTTACGAGCCTTGCTTTTGCATCGACTGCCTTTTCTGCTGATCCTTCACTCTGGGTCGAGTCACGATCACGCATTCAGCATTTTATGTCAATGCAGCAATCACCCGTTGGAATAAAGTCGTCGTTAGGCGCGAGCAAATTCAATTCGACTTCTATTGGCGCTGTGGAATGTGCGCTGCGCCAAAAATTTCAGCTGGGTGAAAAAAAGAAATGTTTGGAATACCTGGCAGTGATACTGCAGGAGAAGTTATCACCACTTGAGACCACTCGACTTCTGATTGCTATAGAGAATCTGAAGGCGCAGCCTCAGCCTCTGTCTTGGCAGGATGCCCTTGTTCTTGCTGGCTCTGCCGCAAGTTTGGGAGATGCCTCGATTGCAAAGCGAATTCTGAAAGATGCGCGAGACGATGCGAATCGAAATGGGCTCGAATGGGTCATGAGGCGCCTCGCAATCTTTGAATCTGTCGTTGATCTCCTGGCAGAGAAGGATTCACAAAAAAGGCAATATTTGTTCGCGAACGCAGCTGAAATGCATCGAGGCGAAGAGATTTTTGCCGAGGTCGGGCAAAGACTCGAGCAGGCTCTTGGACGAAAGCGTCAGGATGGAAGCGAAGCGATGAAAGCTACCCCTGAGGCAGTGCTTCGAGAGTTAAAGTATCGCAGTTGGCAGCTTGAACAGGAACGAGAAGAGCTCTCAAGCGTTGCAAAAATATTTGAACGACGAGAGCCGGAAATTTTCGACTTCTATCGCCTTGATCAACTCGTGCGACGTTACGATTCCGGTAATAAAGAGTGGAAGGCAATCATAAATCTAATTTCTGGAATGACTTCTGGGGTTGAGCTGCTGATGCGGCAAGGAGCCCTGCAGATGCTGATGGAGCACTGGATAGCAAACTCATCACCCCAAACCATGCAGGTTGAGGCAGACCAAGAGCTTGCTTTTGTTCGTTCGCGACTCGTGCTCTATGAAGTGACAGCCGTTCTTGCGCGAGCTTTTTCGCAGCTCAGAGAAGACAAGCGGTTTGAGTGGGCTTGGGAAAATCTTGAGGCTCTCGAGCAACGCATGGTCTTGCTGCCCTCGCCATTAGCTGCAGCTTTTAATGACAGCCTTTTCGAGCGCGACCTTCAAGCTGTGCAAACAGTCCAGAGTCGCATGACCGATATTGAGAAGCGAATGAGAAGGGCACATGCACTGCTTGCAAGTTACTATTTAGTGAGCTCATTAGATGCCTCGGATTCCCGCAATATTAGTAATGTACGAGCCGAGATGAAGGAACTCGAAAATCAGAAGCGCGAGCTATTGCTTGAATTCTTTAAGATGACAGTTGTCCTTCAGCCAAATGTGCAGAAGGACTTCAGAGCGCTCATTCGGCTAAATGCACAGGTAAAGAAGTCGCTAAAAGACTTCCGGACACTCATGGGCGAGAGCAACAAACCGACTGATGCAGCGTTTTTGAACGCCATGATTCTTTTCCTCGATGACGCGGATGCACTTGTGAATAGAATTGAATCGGAGAGCTACCGCAGTATGGCTGCACGCAAGGCAGTTGGTGAGCGGATTGTTAAAGAGCTCAATCCGCTGCAGACCGAGCTTGGGAAGCTGAGCTCAGAAATTTCGAGCATCATGCGTTCTTCGGCCACTGAATTGAGGCCTGCTCTGATGCGGACGATAGTTGCGATTGATTCGAATCTCATTGCGAAATCCAGGGAAATTGAATTGAAAGTGAGTCTCGCCGAGGCTTCGCTCAGAGACGATGTCGCACAAGAGCGTGAGTCTGCGCGTGCAACCAGAGCACGTCTTGAGCTGCTGCGCAGGTTGCGGAGTGAGAATCTAGATTGGAGGGTTGCGCAGTGAACTGCTTGAGATTTGCCCTCCCGCGAGCTCTTTTACGCATTGCCTATCTCGTACCAGTCTTTGTTGCAGTCGGATCGACGTTGGCTGGAGGAGCTGCCTTCGCACAGGGCAGCGCGCGCAAAGTTGTTGAGCTTGAGTCGCAATCGGCACGCGATCTGTCCTTATCCCTGCTCCGAGATAACTACGATGTTTGGGCAGAGGAGATGGCAAAGAAGAATGCAAGTGAGCTATCGCGTCGCTTGTCAGCACAGGATTCCCTTCTCGACGAGTTATCCCGCCGCGAATCTGAGATGAGTTCAGATCTGAGAAAGAAATTGTCTGCTCTTGCATATTCGGGACCTGCGGATGATTCCGCATTGAAGGCTGCCCTGTTTATTTCGGCTCGTTCCGCTGGGCAAGAGCGCCGCAATGCGTTGCAGCGCGCTACCCTTTTGGCTCAACAGATATCACCAGCATCAGAGCAGGCATTGGAAGTTGCTGTGATGTTCACTGCCGATTTGCTCGTCTCCGGCGCATTCGATCAGGCCATTCGGATGAGCGCGAAGATCGTGGCCATGTCGGGTCAAGCGCGCTTGGCGTCGACCACAGCGGCATGTCTGGCAAAGGTTGTTGCTGCAGATGTTTCATTTCAGCAGCGAGAGTTCTCGAATGCAGCCGAACTTTATGGACTTGCACGTGAATGCTATG
Source organism: Betaproteobacteria bacterium (assembly GCA_016868315.1). Lineage (GTDB taxonomy): Bacteria > Bdellovibrionota_B > Oligoflexia > Silvanigrellales > Silvanigrellaceae > RFOM01. The sequence goes on along the minus strand of VGHE01000011.1, from coordinate 21,540 downwards.
GAAGCAAATCAAAGGGAAAGGCTCCACAAGGTGTGTACCTCGACCTTCGGTCTGCCTGGGTTGCTTTTCGGTTGACACGCTATGCCGATGTCCTGGCGCATCTGACCCAGTTCACACGCGATCCAGGCTCAGACACACTTTCCGTCAATCCATTGCTTGCAGCTGATCTCGCAACAATGTTGGGCGTTGCCCTGAGCGAGGTTGATGCGCCCCTTCCTGCTTCCCACTGGCAGCGCTTGGCGGCACAGACTCCTTGGGTTGCCGCGGGGCTCTCCAAATCTATTCGATATTTACTTCAGCGGGACAACGATAACTTGGCGATGCGCTGGAGTGACGTCCTTGAGCCATCGCTTGCAGGAACATCTGCTGCCGACGATTTCTATTCTGCAGCGGCCGATGCAGCCGAAAAGCAAGGGTTGATCGAGCGCCAGATTGATTTCAAGGAGCGCGGAGTGCTTGCGCTTCAAGTGAATGGTCAATTTGCACGCACACTGTCTAGGGATCCCAAACGCGATCAGCGCCGCAGCGACAGGGTGGTCGCATGGGCGAAGGATGTCATTTCCTTCCGCGCCGCACAGTCATCAGGGAAGATGTCCTCGACCAAGGCACTTCAGTTTTTCAGAGTTTCTGATGCAATTGCGCGCGAGAATGTTGAATTTTGCAAGTCTACAGCGACCCTTAAAGTTGCGCATCGGGTTCTTTCTACTGCCCAGCACGTCGTTTTTAGTGAAAAGATTTTTGCGCTTCTGAGCGAGTGTCGACTGTCGAAGACTGACATGGAAGAGATCCGCACAGCTCGGCTGGAAATGTATCAGCTCGTTTGGAAAGAGAACACGAAGGACTTACAGGCGTGGAAAAGATATTTAGCCGAGGTGCTCGATACACTTGCATTTTCAGCTGGTGCACCTGAAGTTCGCCGCATCGCACTCGATGCACTCAACGACTCAATCGAGTTCAGTTTTCTCGCAAACAGCGAGGAATTGCTCACGCGGTTGTATGCATCATACAGCGATCGCGGTGAGTCGTCCCAGATGGAGCGCTTAGCCTTCTTTTCGGCTGCAGTGAGGCTTCTTTCGCTTCAGTCTGACCGCAGTGGGCTGGAAAAATTGTCGTGGCTGATGCATCGCGACGCTGCCAGTATTCTTGGAGTAAGTGATTCCTCTCGGCGGCATTTGGAAGCTTCTTTGGCTGCATACGTGCTCGGTGATGCTGCTCGCCTTAAGCAAGAAGGTCGTTTGCTTGTTGCTGCTGAGCGACTTCGCGATGCGGGTGAAAGGATGGGTCGTGATTCGGAATTTGGCCGCGACCTTGTTTACTTGTCTGCTAAGGCATTCTGCTCTTCCGGTTTTGAAAAACAATGCCTCGAGACCTCTAGGTCTATTGTGCTGAGCGCTGCACATTCGGAACAAGATAAATTTCATACGCTGCGTTGGTTAGGAATTGTCTATGCAGCACAGGGCCGGTTCGTTGCTGCCGGCAGCGTGTGGGTGAGCTCGTCTGAGTTGGCCATCGCATCTGCTCGGCCGGAGCTATTGTTGCTCTCCGCATCAGATCTCGTTCGTGCTGGTAATATTTTTGCAGAACTGAAGCTTTGGCAGGAGACTTTGCAGGTCAAGGCTTTGCTCTTAAAGGTTGGTGAGAGCACTGGCCAGAGCGCGATTGCATACCGCAGCGTTCTTGATTGGAGCGTTGCCGCCCTGCACGAAGAGGCTTTCGACAAGGCAGAACTCTTGAGTGATGGCTTGACCGCGCTTGCTGTTGAGCAACGCAAGGAACTCTCGACCATCAGCAATTCTGTTCTGAGCTTTGCTCCGATGGTTGAACTCTATGCACGAACCCGTGCAAGGAAGCTCTCAGCGTCCGGAATTGAAGCGCGCTTACTTGGCTTTATTTCGGGTCGCACAGCGCCGTTAACCGAGTCAGCCATGCGTGGTGTTTTGCCTTTGCATGCGATCTCAGTGGCGCGGTCGGCGTTCAGTTTCTGGCGCGGTGAAATTGAGAGAGATGCAGAGCGCTTAGTTGCTGGTCAATCTGTTACGGAATTTAGGGAGAACGCAGTTCGCCTCGGTCAGCTGTTCGGGAGCCTAATGAAGGGCTGTGCGGTGCTCGCAAAGCAACCCAATCTCTCAGGTTCAGAAAACAAGAGTTGCTCTCGGGACATCTCAGCGCGCTTTGTTGATCTCAACGCGCGGGTTTTGTCTGGACTGGCACGTGTGAGTGCTGCATCGTCTGCGGAGCTCAGCTCGGTTTATCGGCTGGTACAATTGCAGGGAGATGAATTCAGGCGTGGGGCACTGAGCGCACCGCGCTTGCCGGCGGTGTCGCCCGAGGCTGGCTTTGCTGTTCTCGAGAGCCCCAATGTTCTCTCGGTCAAGCGGGAGGTATCGCGGTGATGAGTTCACGCGGGTCAATGCAGATGTACGGCTGTTCCAAACTACTTCGCAATTCTTTCGTTACCATGGGTATCTCTTGCTTTGTCGGATGTGTTTCGTCTCCGAGAAAACCGACCGATTCGGGAGTTGTTTTAGAGTCAGGCACAGCGCTGAGTTCCGCAGAGCGGGCAGCTCAGGTCAAAAAATCCTACTCATTTCCTGCTGTGGTGCATGCAGAACGTTTCAAGGAAATCGTGAGTGCACCTCAAGCCTTGGGTTTGGGTGCAGCGCAGAGCACCGGTGTTGCAGAGGGTGCTTCTTTGAAGCCGGCCGCACAGGAGCTTCCTGCATTTGAGTTTTTGGTGCGTTCGGAGCGATGGAATGATCTGCTCTTGGAAACGCAAGCAGAGTGGAATGAATGCGCAAACAGCACCTCGAGCCCATCTCCACGTTGCAGAGAGATCGGCCGTGCACGCGCAGTTGCGTTTGTGCGCCTTGGACATCCGGAGTCCGCTTGGAAAATTCAAGAGAGTCTCTCGGAGAAGGGGAGCAACAGTGAAGATGCACTCGTCTTCTCTGGCCTCTATCTTGATGTCGGTGCAACAGCTCTCTGCGCTCAGCTGAGCACTGCCGCGTCGCAATGGGAGCCGGTTGAGACCAGACGGGCATTGTGGGCTTTGCGCTCGAAGTGTTTACGCATATCCGAGCGTGTTGAAGAGGCGCGCGCGGCTGTGCGCATGGGACTCAATGAATTTCCCAACGACAGTGCTTTGCTGTTGGAGTCTGCCTTCGTTTCGTTCGGTGAAAATAATTTGACGCAAGGCTGTGAGATTCTAGAGCAATTGTATTTGAAGAAATCGCGGCAAGTTGCTGTATCGTATAACTGGGCTCAGTGTCTGATTCGTCGGCGTGATGCTGATGAGGCGACCAAAGTGATTTCTGCTGGACGCCAAGATTGGCCTCTGGAACGAGCGTGGCTGATTCTTTTCGGAGAGTTGGCATTGCTTTCTGGGCGCCAGGAACAGGCTCGGCAATTTGGGTTCGACTATTTGTCGGGTTCAGACTTGCGTGATCCGTTGAGGTTGCAGGCAGAGCGGCTGACGCGAGCAATGGGTGGAGAGAAGTGATGTTTTCTGTTCGTCAACACATGGATCCAGGTTCTCGGGGGGGCGGGTTTCAATCCATTCCGCCGATGAGTCGACCACCAACGAAGGTCTATGACCGTGACAGCAACGTTCTTGTCGTGGACGAGTCAGATGAGGTTCTGCGTTTCGTTAAGATCCATTTGAACCGCTATTTTTCCCATGTTCACGCAGCACGGAGTGTGGCCGAGGCTCTCGCTCATCTGAAGCAAAGACAATTTCAAGTCATCATCGCCGACGCTGCTCCTGCCAAGAAGAGCAACGCAGACTTCTTGAAGAAAGTTGCAGCAAATCATCGACAAGTTCCGGTTGTGCTCACTGAAGGCGACAACGCTGATGGTGCTGCCACAGTCGATCAATTCCCCCACGTTGTGGTTGTGGATGTTGTGCGTAAGCCGTTTGAGCTTGATGCCTTCCACATCGCAATTCGTCGCTCCATTGCGATTTCTAAGAGCATGCGTCAATTATCTGACACCCTTCCGGCGAAGGCTCCGATCGGAGAAACGGTGAGGAACGCTCCTGAAGGTGATTTGGCGGAAATGGTACGCAGTCTCGTCACGGATATTCGCAAGAAGCTCAGCGAAGACATCGTTGATTGATTGGTAAGAGTTTCCTCCAATCCTGCCTTCATCATACCAATATCCGAATTACTCAAAAAAAGTTCTGTGCGACTATCCGCGGCACCTGTCGGCGTGGGCATTTGGAGCTTACGTGGTTTGGCAGAACTGTCACAGGCGGATTCGAGGAGGTCGATTCATGGGTCGCAAGTTGTACGTCGGTAATTTGCCGTTCAGCAGCACAGAAAACGATCTGTTCAATTTCTTCAGCGAGCACGGCACCGTGACCAGAGCACGGGTCGTGATCGATCGTGAAACGGGTCGGAGCAAGGGGTTCGCCTTTGTGGAGATGGGTTCGGATGATGAGGCTGTGCGAGCTGCGCAGATTCTCAATGGCAAACAGTTCATGGGGCGACCACTGACTGTGAATGAGGCTCGCCCGCGCGAATTCGACGGCAATCGTCCTCGCTATTCACGGGCTGAGGCTGGTCTGAAGTTCTGACCTCATTTTTATGGTTTTCGTTTTTCCCGAGGAGCGACGCTGGACTTTTAAGAACCAGCAGGACTCTGAGCGAGCGACATAGCGCGTTGGAGTTCCTCGAAGGTAGGCGTGTGCTCGAATGTGTCGCGCTTGCTCAGGTCGATACCTTCGAGCCAGTGCCGTGTCGCAGCACTCACCATCCAGAGCCCGAACATCGCGGGCATGTATGAGATGGTTCCAAGCATGACCCGCTTGTGCTGGCAGGCGCCAAACTGCTTCTCAATTGTCGGACAAATGCAGTGCCACTCTGTGCCCGGAACAGCTTGCTCTGGGTCAAGTGGCATTTCTGTGCTGAAAATAGCCGTGACACCGGTATTGATGCCACGTTCGCGCAGCTTCGTGCGCACCTGCTTGGCGAACGGATCCACCTTGGTTTCAGAGATATCGGCAACTGTAATAAGAGAGGGATCAAGGCGACTCGCTGCTCCCATGCTGCTGATGACTGGAATTCCTGCCCTCACACAGCGCTCAATCAAATCGACCTTGGGTGCCAGCGTATCGATGCAGTCGAGAACCAGGTCAACAGGTGCACCGGCCGCGCTCTCAGCCGCCTCAAGCATTTGGTTACCCTTGTCTGGGTGATGATGCTCGGGGAAGGCAAAGACCTCGAGCAAAGGATTGATGCGTCGAATGCGTTCTGCCATGAGGGCAACTTTTTTCTCGCCCACAGTGTCCGTGAACGCATGCAGTTGTCGGTTTACGTTTGTGACACAGACTTCATCGTGGTCGATGAGCGAGATTTTACCGACAGCAGCGCGCGCCATTCCCTCAGCAGCAAAGCTCCCTACACCACCCACACCGAAGACGGCCACGTGTTTGCTTCTAAAACGTCCGAGACCTTCGCGGCCGACCAACAGCTCAAGTCGGCTGAAGCGATGATTCTTGAATGCCATGACAACCCTCCACGGTGGACTTCATGGGTCGCGCATAGCTGATTCCTCGGGTTGACTCAACGATTTCCGACTGAACAAAGATTCTGCAGTTGTGCTGTGTTTCGACAACTTGCTTGTCTGTCTTTGATTTTTCTTCAATTATTTCTGAGGCTTTATCCTGGCATTTGAATTGCTGTGGGGTGTCCGAGCCATCCTTTGGGATGTCGCTCGCTGCGTCGCGATTGGAGACTTTATGAAAACCCAATGCAGTTCAAACACGAACAGAGGACTTTTCCGCCGGGTGGATGCTTCCCTGCGCAAAGCCCTTATCGTCTCGGTTCTCGGAGCAGCAGCGGCGTGCACCACTACGCAGACCGAACCTGTTGGTCTGCAGGATGTTGCTTTCTCTCGGATGACCTACGACCGCGAGCTCGACCAAACCGATGTTATCATGCGCTCGCTCGATGAAAACTCGGACGAGTCATCGCTAAAGAATGCTCTCGATAAGGAAATCTACTTGCCTCTGACCATGACCCGATCGCTTCGAAAGAAGGCGGATCAGGCGCGTGCCAATGTGAAAAACATGGCGACGGCCGATGCGGAGTCGTTGCGTATTTTGTCGGTCGAAGCTCTTACCACCGGTCAGCCCGAAATGGTGGAGGGGTACCTGCGCTACTCCAAGAGTGCACGCAAGCGGACTTCGATGGCTGCCGAAGTGCAGTTGTTGCTCGGGCTCGCTTCGCTCATGCTGGGTGATGAAAGTAAGGCTCGGTCACTTTTGAGTGAGGCGGCTCAATTTCCGGGAACTTCAGTCACAGCGCGTTGTAACCTTGGCCTCCTCGCTCTCAGACGCGGTGCGCATCTCGAGGCTCTGGAATTATTCCGGCAAGCTGAACAGCTCGATCCGGGCAACTCGCGCATAGGTCATATGGCTGCTGAAACCGCTTATAATGCAAGAAAATACTCTGCTGCAATCGATGCGTATAAAAAAATAATCGCGCGCGACAAAAACGATATGCTTGCTCATTATAATCTCGGTCTCGTCTATCTCTATGGAAACCGCAGTTTCAAAGACGCAAAGCGTCACTTCAGGATTGTGATGGATCACCCCAAGGCTTCCCAAGAGCTCAGAGCATTTGCCGATGCTGCATTTGTGAATGTGCGGCGTGAGGAAGAGAGTGCTTATGGACTTGCGACTGCTGACGTGAAAAGTGAACGCTGAATCGCAAGCCCAGATTCTTTAGAATCTCATTTGTTGCTGTCGAGGAGAGTCCAGGGGAAGTACTGGCTTCCTCCCTTGGGGAATGACGCGATTTCTTCGTTTGCGCCATAAGGAAGGCATTCAAAGCCCGAGAAAGACTTGCGCCAGGCAGAGTTGGTTGAGAAAAGTTGCTTCCCGAGAGCCTTGCACTTCTTCAATTGGTCGTTCAGTGCGATCTCCTGAGTCATCCTCACTTTGACCCCAACAGCCAACTCACCATCTTTAAAAATGGTCGCAAAGCGTTCTGGTTTCCAAATTGGCTCGGATTGCACCTGGCGAAGTGCGATGGCCTGGAGTGCGAGCGCCTTCTCACTCAGACGTTGTGTTTGCTCACGCGCGCGCTGTTGGAGAGGAAGAATCATGTAAGGATTGCTCTCGAGAATTCGAGCAGATGCCTCCGACAACAGATATCCGATTAAACTTTCACCGGCTCCGTCGCTCCGCAGCCCTTCTGAGAGAATTGCTTCAGGAGAGCGGCCATTATAGGTCCAACGCTGAACCTGCAATAGAACGAGTCCTAGGCCACCTACCTTTTTGGCATCCTGCGGAGTGCGAGCAAAAATCACCAAGATTCTTGTCTGTTGATCTGCCGCAAACACCGAGTACAACGCAGCGAATTGTTCTGTTGGACCGAAGACGGGTTGAATTCCCACGTCACCGCAAGTGGCCGTCTGTCCGGGTTGCGGCTCCCCTTCGATTTTTATTTCCCAGAGACTGCTTCTTTGTAGCTTCACTTTCTTGAGGCCGTATTCGAGGACAGTGCCATTGAAGATAGCTTTGTAATCATCTTTCTTTTTTTGAAGTGAATCACTCGCGACATCTGCGAACAGATCAGCATCATTTTGCGAAAATGCACGCTCGAACTTGTCGAGAACGGCTGTGATGATTGCTTCTTGAGATTGTGCAGACTTGGCAGATGAGTTGAAAAGTCCAAGACTTCGGCACTGCGTTTTGTTTCCGGCTGTCGATTTGAGTTCTGTTGCACCGGAGATGGGGCTGACCGCGCAGGTCGCTGAGATGAGGAGTGCTGCACGGAGCCAGGGAGAGAGTGCAGTGCCGGTTCTCTTCACACGGAGTGGCGAAAGGGAGCCCGGCATATTTCTATTCCTTGTCGTTAGTTGGAGTGATCGGCATTTCCTGTCACAGGAAGAATCTCCTGCATTGTTGCAAATCCTTCGGCCGTGGCAACTGCTCCGGCACGGGTGTGCGGCAAGCGCCCCGTAATTTCGATTTCAGGCTCGTCGTTCAGCAAGCGTGCGAGCTTGAGCAAATGCGCCGACGCGCTGTGGCAGGTTGCAGCGACCTGCATACGCAGTGCCGGGTTGAGAGACTGGAATGCCTCGTTGAAGTCGGCTGCATCGGTTTTGGTCGATTGCAGGGCGCGGATGAACCGCATGGCTCGGCGGGAGGTCTCTTTGGCGCTTTGATTTGAGCTGAGCGGCGCTTTTGCAACAACAATCTCGCGCACCTTGTTGCGAATGGCCTTCACACTCCAGCTCTCCGATTGTTCAAGAAGGACTGTGCGCTCTTCTTGAGTGAGCGGGAGCAGAGCTTTGAAGTGTTCAAATCCGAAGTCGGGGCGTTGATGTGACGTCACATCAAACTCCGCCGCCACCCGAATGTACTGGTTGGCAGTCGTGTAGTTCATTCCTAGTTCAGTATCGCAGAAGGCTGCCCAGCCGAGTTTGTTGGTCTCGAAAAAGCGCATTTTGGCTTCAGCCAGGAGTTTGCCGCGCAAAAGGAAGGCTTCGGTTTGAAGGGTGTCGAGTCGTTTGAGGAACTGGACGTAGTCCGACTCTTGCCAACCCTCACGGATGCTCTTCATGGCCTCGAAGTTGTATTGGATAGCCATGATGCGGTTGCCTTCGCCAGAAGGAGCTCGAACCATGGTTGGGTTTTCGAGTGCAACAGGTGCTGGCATCACCTCGATCTCTACCGGAGCCACTGCAATTTCATCGACCGGAAGAGCAGTCACTTTTTCTTCCACGGATGGGGTCTGCGGAGCATCCATCATCAAGGTCGGTGGCTGAGGCTTGATGCGTGGTGGTGGAATCATGCGCTCGGGAGGAAGTTTGCTCTTGCCTGGCGCTTTGGGGGCATCCTTCTTGGGCATGGGAATCGGAATAGGTGTCTTGCTTGGAGTACTGAGTGGAGCCTCGGTGCTGGCAAAAAGTCCACGCAAAGGTTTCTTGGGTTTATTCATGAGCAGTGGTCTCCTTAGGCGCGAGTTGAACGGGCAGAAGATTTCGAACTGGATTTGTTGCTTGTTGGTGCTTTAGCGGCAGCCTTTTTGGCCGGTGCGGTAACTTTGGTCGATGTCTTCACCTGTGCTGCGATTTCTTTGCTGAGCTGCAGGTAGTCCTCTGCACCTGTGCATTCGTAGTCGTAGTACATCACTGGCTTACGCAGCTTTGAAGCTTCAGTGAGCTTTACATTCTGACGCACCACAGTCTTGTGAACCCGGCCTTTCAGCGTTGGAATGGCGCAAACGGCATCGACAATTTCGCGGGAGATCTTTGTGCGTGGGTCAAACATGGTGACTAGCACTCCGGAGATCTTCAATTCCGGATTGAGCTCCTGCTGCACGAGCTCAATGGTTTCAAGCAACAGGTGCAGCCCATCGAGAGCAAAAGGATGAGACTGCATCGCGATCTGTACTTCTGTTGCTGCGTTGAGTGCATTAACAGAAAGCAAGCCCAGCGAAGGTGGTGTGTCGATAAGAACGTAGTCATAGTGCTCGCGCACCTGCGCAATGGCCTTCTTCAGCCGGTTCTCCCGACCAATCTCGCTGGCTGCACGACTCTCGTACTCTGAAAGTTCGATGGAGCCGGGTGCCACGTGCAGGTTGGCGTAGGGGCTCTCGAGAATCACGTCGGCCAGTGTGAAAGACTTAGGGTCGAGCAGCACATCGCTAATGCTTTCTTCAACGTCGTTCATCTGCAAACCGAGACCTTGGGTTGCATTGCACTGGGAATCGAGGTCGATGATAAGCACCCTTTGTCCCATAGCAGCCAAGCTGGCAGCGATGTTGATGACTGAGGTTGTTTTGCCGCACCCACCTTTTTGATTGCAAATCGCAATAATTCGTGATGGTTTGGGGGCTTCTACGGGTTTCAGCTTGATTCCCGTGGTTGCGGATTTAGCGCTTGCCGCCGGCTTTCGGGTGCTTGCGCCTGAGCGAGAGGGTTTGGAGGCTTTTGCCATGGCAGACTCCTTCAACAGGGTGCTTGAAATGCGAATACAATCGCATTGCTAGTGTGCCCCAGAACGGCAGATTTTGCCCCCTTTTGAGTGTGCAACCGACGAGAATTTTGTGACTTTTGCCCCCGGAGCGTCAATCTTTTGACATGTGTGGAAGGAACCTGAATGTTCAGCGGCGTGTTGGCGACCTGTCGTCCCGGATTTGAAAAAGAATGTGCTGCCGAACTCAGCGAGCGTGCTGCTCAGTTCGGATTCTCAGGCTACCCCCAAACACAACCCGATTCAGGTTTTTGTGTTTTTCATTTTCATGAACCTGTAAATGCGCGTTGCTTTGAAGCATTTGAGTGGAAGAGTTTGATCTTCGCACGGAGTGTTTTCTGTCTGCTCGGCCGCCAGATTGAAGTGCCCGAGGACGATCGCGTGACTCCTTTGGTGAAGTTTGTAAAGGAAGCTCCTGGCAAGCTCAAACCAATTGCATTGTTGGTGGAATCGCCTGACTCAGATGCGGGTCGTGAGCTTTCTGCATTTTGTCGATCATTCAGCAAGCCCTTGCACGCTGCACTCGTTAAATTGGGCATCAACACTCGCTTTTGGGACGATGAATTTGTCAGTCCAGACACGGACGCCCAGTGTTTGCACGTCTTTTTTTTGAACTATCAGCGGGTCTATCTCGGCGTCTCAATAATGCGTTTGGGAAGCCCCTGGCCACGTGGAATTGTGCGGTTAAAATTTCCAGCCGATGCGCCAAGTCGTTCTACCCTGAAGCTCGAAGAGGCTTTCCTCACCTTCTTGAATGAAGACGAGCGAGCCGCTGCATTGTCACCGTCGCGTCGCGCAGTGGATCTTGGAGCGTGCCCGGGTGGTTGGACGTATCAGTTTGTTCGCCGGGGTATCCGCACCATGGCGGTGGACAATGGAGCAATGGATGAGCGCCTGATGGAGACCGGACTGGTCGAACATCTCAAGGTCGATGGCTTTAAATTTTCCCCGCCGCGTCCGGTCGATTGGATGGTCTGCGACATGGTTGAACAGCCCAAACGCGTTGCAGAGCTTGCGTTGAATTGGTGGCAAGCACAGTCGGCACGGAGACTCATTTTCAACCTGAAATTGCCTATGAAGAAACGCTGGAACGAGGTTTCTGAAATCCGCACCGTGCTCGATGAGCATCTGAAGAACTCAGGACGCTCATATCGCTTGCTCATGAAGCATCTCTATCATGACCGTGAGGAAATTACCGTGTACATCGGTCCTCACGGTTGAAGGCTGCGCATCGCTTATGAGACGGAGTGTGACCAGTGAAAAATACGGAAATGAAAGTGGGCATCCTCAATTACGGTGCTGGTAATTTTGGTTCTGTAAGAAGGGCAATCGAGGCTCTGAAAATTGATCCCATTGAGGTTTCAGATGCAAATGCCCTGAAGCACGTGGAGCGGCTCATTTTTCCGGGTGTGGGTTCTGCACAGCAGGCCATGGCTGAATTGAAGAGGCGTGATTTGGTCGAAGCCCTTCAGGGTTTTGCGCACAGTGGTCGTCCGTTGCTTGGAATCTGTGTGGGCATGCAGGTTCTTGGTGAGTGGTCGGAAGAAGGCGACACTGTGTGCCTCGGTTTGCTGCCTTTCAAGGTTGAGAAATTTCAATGTGACGACCCCATCCCCCATATGGGTTGGAACTCTGTTGCGTGGTCTCGAGAGCATCCTTCACAAGAGGCTGCAACGGTTTCAATTGCTGCGGATGCAAACTTTTATTTTGTTCATTCCTACGCAGCTTTTGTGGAAAAAGACGAAAAAAAATCAAGCCATATTTTGGGTGTATCAAGTTACGGCGGACAGGATTTCTGTGCTCTTGTTGCATCTAAAAATATTTGGGGTGCGCAGTGCCACATTGAGAAGAGTGGGCGAATTGGTTTGCGGTTGATTGAAAATTTTCTGTGTTGGGAGGACGTCTGATGCTCAAGAAGAGAATCATACCATGCCTCGATATCCGTGATGGCAGAGTCACCAAAGGCGTTGAGTTTAAGAACAACATCGACGTTGGTTGTCCGGTACATCTTTCCGAGTTTTATAGCCAGAATGGAGCTGATGAGATTGTTATTTATGACATAACAGCGAGCGTAGAGAAACGGGCTCCGGACTTTGCAGTCATCGAGAAAATTGCTGCCAAGAGTTTTGTGCCTATCTGTATTGGAGGCGGAATTCGTGATTTCTCAGATGCCTCACATTGTATCGGGAGCGGCGCAGAGAAGGTGTCCCTTAACTCCATTGCACCGCGTAAGCCAGAACTGATAACCGAGATTTCCTCTCATTTTGGTGTGCAGGCTGTAGTGCTGAGTCTTGATGTTCAAAGTGATGCGAGCTGTCCGAGCGGCTACCGCCTTTTTATCAACGGTGGCCGATTAGCAACGGAGTGGGATATGTTGCGTTGGCTCGAATTTGCATTGCCGCTCGGCGTGGGCGAGCTGTGCATTAACAGCATCGATCAAGATGGCAAGCGCAGTGGCTACGATCTTAATCTTTTGAGGTTAGTTAAAGCTCAGGTGCGTGTGCCGGTTATAATGTCGGGTGGTGCGGGAGAGGCAAAGCATCTGGTCGAGGCCTTCGTGGAAGGAGCTGATGCGGCACTTGTGGCAAGCATCGTGCACTCGGGCGAGACTTCCGTGCAGAAGCTCAAAGAGGAGTGCACACGCGCAGGAATTGCGGTTCGACTCGATTGGTAGCGTTGTTCAATGTGTATGCCAATTCTCAGCGGATTGTTACGCTTTCCACGCTCACCCTTGGGCCGTGCTGGGCATAGTCAATGAGTTTGGCTTTGTCTTGTTCCGCACCAAAATACATCCAGACGTTGAAATGCTGGAATCCCTGTTTTGCATTCTGAATGTCGTAGAAGATGCCTGTGCCACTGCGAACAGGCATGAACTTTAATTTTTCCATGTCTTTAACAGTAACAACCTGTGGCCGGACGAGTTCGGCTGATTTGCGGTTGGGATTTCTCATTCCAATGACCACAAGTTCTTTTTGTTGTTGAATTACGATTGCATCACTCGCTTCGGGCGAGGTTGCGGGTACAAACTCGGGTTGAGTCTTAGACCCAGGATCGGATTGAAACCCAAAAAACACGCCGCTGCCTTTGGCAAAAGAATCGCCGTTGAAGGGAAGATCAAGAACAACGGGGAAATAAAGTGAGTCCTCAAAAAACGAAACATCACAACAGATCTGATTGTTGATTTTCATGGCTAGAATGTTGAGAGCCACTGCAACCTCAAGACTGAGGCTTTGTGAACCTTTTGACAAACTTGTTATCTGAGAAACGAGATCGTCGTCTTTGAACTTCATGTTGAAGAGGTATTTAGGCTTCAGATATGCCTTCAGCTCACTGCTTGAGAGAATTGGCGCGGTTCCTTTTGTGCTCTTGATTGAGTTGAAGAACACGTTTTTTTCGGACTGATAACTGTACTCATAATACGGTGTGCTGATTTTCTGAGTGGCTGTATCGAATTTTATTTCGCGTGTTGGGAACACGCTCATTTGCATGCCACAATCAGCGATGAATGCATGTTTTTGGGTGTCGGCCAGTGTGATCTTTAAAAGAATGGCTGAGTCGGGTGTGCCGCATACAGTTTTCACGGTCTCTGGAAGCCGTTTTACGCATTCATCGTTGCAGGTTGCGAAGTCGCGATCGTCAAGCACAAGTCGATGCACGGACTGGAGTCGGCCTGAAAAGGGATCTGAGCGCTTGGGGTGCGGCAGGCTGCTGCGGAGTTTGCGTGTTTCATAAGGTTCGCGCAAAACCAGCGCTGCGTCGTCTTCGACCTCGTCTATCTGCAGTGCAACTCTTTTTCCGGATTGTTCGTGGGCGCGCAAAGCGATGAGCTGATTGCGCGCAATGCCGTGCAACCTGGACACCTGATTTGAGTTGAGCACAACCGGATATGCAGTTGCTTCGGAGGTGAAAGTGACAGCTACGCTGGCCAAAAACAACAGCGTTACGAAGAGACGAGTGAACAGAGAGATGCCCAGTTTCATGCACACTCCTGATGCGGGAGTAATAAGGGTGTCAGCCCAAATTGGCATGCTTACTTTGCATCCAATCTTGAATGCGTTGCAATTCCTGGGTGAATTTTTCTGACAGCCTGAGTTCGAGGTACTGTTTGAAGAGTGTCTCGACGACATCGACCAGCAATTGCGTATTCGCAATTCTTGCCTGCATGTGTGTGGATGCGTCGGGGGCTTGCATGCTCGGAAGGCGCACACCACGCAGCGAAAGATCGTCGGCACGCATCGACCACATCCATTGGCGTTCGTTGTCTTGCAAAATGAATTTTGCCTCTTGCACAAGCTTGCCGGACTGAAGTGCGACCAGCGCTTCGGCAGCGTAGGCAGGCGTACCGCCGCGCAGAGCCTGTTCGTGAGCCGAACCTGAGCTGGAGCTCAGGACAAGCCTGTCGTCGACGTAGAGCTTGTAGATGCCAAGTTCACCTAGGTTGATTTCGTGTTTGCCAGATTCTGTGTAGTACCAAATCCAGGTGAGAAACTCTCTTCCAAGAAATGCCTGATTTGTTTGCAGGTACCGGAGGCTCTCTAGGGGCAGTGTCAGATCCATGTTGGACTTCCCGGGGTTGCAGACAGTCTGTAAGTTCATGCAAGTTGGTTCGGGAACCTAATAGGGGAAGTCGGTGATGTCCAGCCACACACAAGTGTATGAATTTGCTCGCCAGTGTATGCAGCGTTCCGTTGCCCTGTGCCTGGAGTTCAGCCGAAAACCCGTCGGTCGGCTGCGCAAGGGCGACAAAACCTGGGTCACAGAGGCCGATCTCGCCATCGAAAAAGAACTGCGCTCAATGATCCAAGCAGCGTTTCCCGATCACCACATCGTGGGTGAGGAGGAAGGGGGAGAGCAGCCCGCAGCGCACGCAGGTGGAGAGAACCAATGGACCTGGATACTCGATCCCATCGACGGCACGTTTAGTTTTGTGCACGGCGTGCCGTTCTATTCGTCTTTGATTGCTGTTTTGAAGAACGGTGTTCCCCATATCGGGTTCGCCGCACTGCCTGAAATGGGAATTGTGATGAGCGCCGAGCGTGGGTGTGGGGTTTGGATCAACAACATTCCTTACGTACGTTCGGAACGCATCGGACAAGATGCCATCGAGCTTGTGGCGACAGCCGATCCCTATCGCTTCGCAATGGAGAATGTTGGGCAGCTCGTGCCCAAATTCTATACAGAGTCCATCAAGGCGAGGACATACCCCGATGCATTGGGTTATTACATGCTGCTCAATGGTTCGGTGCGTGCGTTCGTCGATCCAAAGGTTGAAATTTGGGATGTGGCACCGTTCCATGTGATTCTTCCCGAGGCTGGGTTTGCTATTCACGCATGGAATCGCTCCCCCACAACGGCGAAGCTCGAACGCGGAAGCAGTGTTGCCTATGCATTGGATCTAAAAGGCAGACCTCAGGCGGTCGAGGATGTGCTCGAGATTCTGAAAGGAAGTGGTGTTTGATGTGGTTGAAGTCTCTCACAGGAGTGTGTTCCATCCTCCTGCTCGTAGCGAGTCTAGGTTGTGTGACCACCGAGGCGCCGCCCGAGGCAGTTGTTCTCGAGCGCAGTGAACGTGGGCGACCCAAGTGGGTGACTCAACTGAATGAAGTTGAGCCGCGCTCCGAAAAATGGTTCACCTATGAGAAGAGCGAAATTCAAAGGCTTGATCTCGGAATACGCCAAACCCAATCCTCAGCACTGGCCGCACACTGCCCGATTCTGGCAGCGCGCATGCGCACAGAAGTCGATTCTGCGGTGGGTGAGTGGGTGGAGGCCAACAAAAAAAATGAAACTGCCAAAAAGTCGGAAGAGCGGAAAAAGAATCCATTGAGCCCGGAAGGTCAGAAGGCCATAGATGCCGCTCTCGAGCAGCTCGGCAAAAGTGATTCATGTCCTGAGCTGGAGCTCAAGGATGTCTATTGGGAGCTGTTGCGCAAGCCATCACCCAATGGCTCTCGCACAAGCTATAGCGTATACGTCTTGCTGCGGCTCAATCTAGACGGTTTTGACGACGTCCTTGCCTTGGTGGTGGACTCTCTTAAACTCAGCGGTCAGGCCGAGGTTCAGCCCGTGGCCGAGATTCTCCGGGCACGCATGAGCAACAGCTCTCAAAAAGGAACGAACGAATGAGCGGAAGCGGTAAGTGGCTTGTCATCACAGAGAAACCCAGCGTTGCTGGTGATATTGCCAAGGCTATCGGCGGCTTTGAGAAGAAGTCCGATTACTACGAGAGTGACTCATACTATATGACCTGGGCCGTCGGCCACCTGGTTGAATTGCTTTCTCCAGAGGATCTCGACCCCAAGTACAAAAGATGGCTTCTGCAGGATCTTCCAATTCTCCCCGATCGCTTTGAATACAAACCCAAGGACGGCCAGAAGGAGCGTCTCGACGTCATCAAAACTCTGGCGAACAAAGCGGCTGTTGTTGGCCTCATTAATGCATGCGATGCCGGGCGTGAAGGTGAACTCATTTTCCGTGAGCTCTACGACTACTCCGGTGTGAAGAAGCCCATGCGACGGTTGTGGCTCCAGAGCATGACCCACGATGCCATCCGCAAAGAGTTTAAGTCGCTGCGTGAAGGCAAAGATTTCGACCACCTTGGCGACGCCGCACGTTGCCGCGCCGAAAGCGATTGGTTGATTGGTATGAATGCGACCCGAGCGGTCACGCGTCGCCTCAAGCCCAAAGCACAAAAGGGCGTGAGCTGGAGTGTGGGTCGAGTCCAAACCCCTACCCTTGCGCTCATTGTGAGGCGCGAAAATGAAATATTGAAGCATCGCCCAGAGCCCTTTTGGACAATTGAAGGTCGCTTTTCAACCGACACGCACGAGTACTCGGGGCAGTGGTTCGATCCTAATTTCAAGAAGGCCGTGGCCGATGAAGAAGATGCAGCCATTCGTGAAAAAGAAGATCGTATTTTCTCGAAGCAGCAGCTCGAAAAAATTCTCGCAGAATTGAATGCGAACAAGTCAGTGGCAACAGCCTCTGAAATACGCAAGGAATCCAAGGAAATTGCACCGCAAATGTTCGACCTTACAACGTTGCAACGTGAGGCCAACCGTCGCTTTGGCATGCCCGCGAGTCGCACGCTGCAAGCGGCTCAGCGTCTCTATGAAAAACACAAGATCCTGACCTATCCGCGTACGGATTCCAAAAATCTTCCCGAAGATTATGTTGAAAATGTGCTCGGTATTCTAAAAAAATATGGCGATTCAAAGCTCGACGTCGCGGGCGTGAGTCGGCGGATTTTGAGTCGTGGACTTTTAAACAAAGATCGCGTCTTCAACAACAAAGGAATCTCTGACCACTTTGCTATCATTCCTACGGGCGAGGTTCCGGCGTCTGCCCTTGAAGGCGATGATCAGCGTATTTTCGATCTCGTCTCTAAGCGTTTTCTTGCCGCATTCATGCCACCGGCTGTTTGGGCAAAAGTTGAGCGCATCACAAAAATTTCCAGCCAGCACTTCAGAACTCGCGTATCTGACCTCCAAGAGCAGGGTTGGCGTGAAGTTTATGGCAAAGACACTGAAGACGAATCGAGCTTGCCGAAACTCGATGCTAAGAATCCTCAAGCGACTGTTGCGGTCAAGACCGAAGAACTTCAATCCCAAGAGGCCGCAACAAAGCCGCCGCCACGGTTGAGTGAAGCGAAATTGCTCAGCCTCATGGAGCACTGTGGCCGCACGGTGGAAGATGAGAATCTCGCTGATGCGCTCCAAGATAAGGGCATTGGTACGCCTGCGACACGCGCCGACATCATCGAAAACCTGATCGGTAAAGAGTACGTTGCTCGCAGTGGCAAGGCTCTGCGCGCCACCTCGAAAGGTATGCGTCTGCTCGACGTGCTGAATCGTGTGCCTGTAGATGGTCTTGCGAGTGTTGAACTCACTGGTGAAATGGAATTCTCTTTGAAGCAAATGGAGCGTGGCGCAAAGAGCCGCCGTGACTTCATGAAAGAGATGGCCGATTACACCCGAGAAATTGTCGAGAAGACTCGGAGCTTCGATTACGAAGCGCTCTACGCTACGGAACCGGCTTTGGGCTCTTGTCCGGCATGTAAGAAAGGCACTGTCTATGAGTCTTTCTGGGGCTATAAATGCAACCAGAAGGATGATTGCAATTTTATTATCTGGAAGGAAAAGAATCAGCGGTATATGGATCGTAGCCTGATTCATGACATTCTTAGCCATAAAACAGTGGGGCCAGTAGAATTCTCAACCTTGAGTGGAACTTCCTATTCGAGTTTTCTCACGGTCACGGAAAAGGGTGTGGTGTTTTCTGATGAAAATGGTCAGCCCATGGAGGCGCTGCCGGGTGCGGAAGTTAAAGTGCTGCATGAGGAAAGTCTCCCGGAAACCTTCTTGGCTCTGCCTGGCCGCCTGATTGAAACTGAAAATGCTTATATGTGTGAATTTGGTGTGCAAGGTGAGCCCGCGGTAGGCAGCGAGGAAGCTCAAGCCAATAAAAAGCCCACACGCAAAAAATCGACAAAGACTCCAACAACAGCGCGCAAAACCGCTGCCAAAAAGCCAAAGAAATTGATGGCACGTATGCCCAAAACCCTGTGCGGGCATGTGGTTTCGCGGGACGAATTCAAGTCTTTCGTAATCACGGGCATGACCCCTCCTATCACCGATTTCAAATCGAAAAAGGGTCGGCCATTTGCGGCTAGCCTCCACCTGAAGTCCAACGGTAACTTTGAATTCAAGTTCGAATCGCGCAAGAAATTGCTCGGAGAAGACGAAAAACCAAAGACCCGAGCTAAAAAGCCAACCACAAAGGCCAAGGTCGTCAAGAAGACAGCCAAGTCGGAGTCTGCGGCGGCTGAGTGATTTCAGTGATTTGAGCTGTTCCGCTGCGCACTGAGGGGCGGAGGCTCATCCTGCTTGACGAACCCCTCAGCCTCGGGCTATTGCCGCATTCTGCGTGTGGCAGGGTAGCTCAGATGGTTAGAGCGGAGGTCTCATAATCCTCAGGTCGGCGGTTCAATTCCGCCTCCTGTCACCACTCGCCCTTCAGTCCAGCACTTCGTCTAGATGTGCTCTGATACCGAACCAAAATGTGTTCACAAGCAGCTCTGTTCCCAGTTCGTCGGCTTGGGGCTCGCCCGATTTTTTGATGATTCCGCCTTTGTACCCAAGAAGTGTTTGCCAGCCAGTCACCTTAACGAGACCCAAATCCCAGAGGCTCGATTCAGGCCTCCAAATCCAACCGCCCTCTGCCGAAAGACTCGTGAGTTGCGCGTCTCCAAGACGATGACTGACAAATGAGAGCATCCCAGCCGGACCGCCTCCCTGCCCTTCTGAGGGTTCTATTTCGAACCAAGGCTCAACAAAGTCGCCCGAACCCTCTGGCGTCCAGACCTTCAAAGTTGTGCGCTCGCGATCAAATTCCCAGGTTGACTTCAACTGCATAAGTCCAGCGTTTGCGCCCAGCCGACAAATAGATGCACCACAAGCAAAGAACGTGTTCAGTTGTCCGGCAACTCGAAGAGTTTTGCGTGTTCCCAGCGCCGATTGTGTTTGTCCGGTCAGTGATGTGTTTACGCGCAGGTCAGCGCGTTCGCTCTCTTGTTGGTACGCCACTGCAAGACCTGTTGAAAGGAACTCCCACAGTGGATGGCGCGCATCGAATTGGACGGTCAGATTCGATGAAAGGCGCGCGCTCATTTCCTCGGAGACGGGCAGACCTGCGAGAGTTGCGCGCGAGCTCCACAGACCCGGCCAGAATGAGTCTGGAATGAGTGTCGTTTGTGCGGGCTCCGCTTTTTTGGATTGCGGCGGATCGTCGAGAGGTGCACTGACGAGTGGTTTGGGTGGAGTATGCCGCGGCGCTGCGAGCGGAGGAGGCGGCTCGGGCTTCGCTGGCACGGCCGGTGGAAGAGGGAGCTCCTTCAGAGGTGTATACCCTTCTTCTCTTAACAGTTCCTCGAATGCGGCGAAGCGTTGGGTGCGCGCTTCGGTCTGAAACCACCAGTGCGCAACATCGGAGTAGACACTCTGCTCTGCAGGACGAGTCAACGGAAAGAACAGCATACGTCCTGTGCCCGCATCGAAATTCAATCTGCCCCGCACCATTTGCGGAGGATTCTCGAGCCTCTCCGACTTCAAGCGCGGCTCAGGGCGTGAGAGATTCACGCCACGTCGATGGAAATCGCGGATCGGAAGTTGTTCTTGAAGCCCGGCCATAACGAGAAAAAGAAAGTTGTCTGAGACGAGTTTCTCACGCCAGTTGCGCGGCTTTTCTATATTAACATTCCAGGGGCAATCCTCTCGCAAGACGCCTGACCGACGCACGGAACGGCACATGCTGAAGAGCAAGCCATTGAATGATTCGCTCACCACAAGACGCCACATGTTCATACTGTAGGCCTTCGAAACCACTCCAGGATAGGTGCACAGGTGCGAGGGTCTTGCGAAGGTCATCCCCCAGGGTGCGAGCTTACGGTCTTTGTGCAGAGCGACAAGTTTTTGACACAGCGTGCTCGAGTACAAAGACGGCTCGATTTCAATTCTCAGGTCAATCCCCTGAGATGTTTGTGCCCGTACTGATTGGGAAAAACAGCATGCGAGGAAGGCTAGCAGCCCTGCCGTGGGGGCGATGCTTGGAAAAAACCATCCACGAACCCGCCCTGACCCATAAGTTTGATCCGAAGCCGCCGATAGTGATTTCAGGGAGGTAGAGAAAGTGCGCCGTGTCGTATCGCGGCCTTGGAAACAGGCCGTGTCTGACTCTAGGACAGTCTTGTCCCGATTGCGGATGATGCTGGTCACGTTCATTGCGTTGACTTGCGTCTCCTGTTCCCTTTTTCCTAAGAAAGAGCTTAGCGGAACGGTCGACGAAAAACCAAAAGCGGCGCAAAATATTCTGACCACCCTGAGCGCTGTCAACTCCACTCTCGATGTTCTCTACACCTCGGTCTCACGCGGACTTGATGCGTCTGTTTTGGAGTCTTTGGAGTACTTCGTTATCGAGGCAGCCGCAAAAAAAACCGATCGCAAAGAACAAGCTGATTTGGTGAAGACTGGACTTGAAATCCTTGTCGACCTTAAGGCCACGAAAATCGATACTGCGACCTTCAGTGAGGCTATTCTTGCGTTGCGGCGTGCAATTATTGTGTTTGACATTCAAACGCTGCGCTACCTGCAGGACGTTGGTCGCCTGCCTGTGCCCCAGGCTTTTGCGCTGCGTCCTGAGCTCTTTGGCATCAACAACTCTTTGGCGCGGGGGCTGTTTACTCTTGCCGCTGTCGTGAATCGAGCTGGTCTTGAACCGCAAAACGGAGTGCTTCCTGACGTTCGTCCTGAGACAAAAAATCAGGTGAAGGAGCTCGAAGCGCGTTTGGTCAAACTCAAAACCGAAACCTTTCTCTCTCTCCAGCCGTTCTTGGCAGATGCGCTTTTTGTTGCGAATAAAGTCGATGCCTCCGCTGATGCTGGATTGAAGCAAACTGAGTTTGCGTTTTCTGCGTTCAACAACGGAATTTTGCTTTCAACCGCGCTTCAGACGCAGCGAGACTCGGGTCAAATTGATAAAGCTTCTTTGAGCAATTCGAT
>VGHE01000010.1 GCA_016868315.1 Betaproteobacteria bacterium | reverse complement strand
ACAATCAACCTGTATTCGTAGACTTCGGACAAGCGGCACTCATCAACAGCAGCGATTTTTTGAGTCGACCCGCACATGCCCTGGCAACCCTGCCCTATCTTGCACCCGAGAGAAGCGGCTTTATCAAAGCAAAGCGAGAAGAACAGGCCGACCTTTATTCACTCGGAGCGACTCTCTATGAAGTGGCAACGGGACACCCGCCCTTTCGGGAAGCAACACCAAAGTTGCTTCTCGAGAAAATCCTCAATGGAGTGCCTCAGCCACTCAGCGAAGAAATTCCCTCATTCCCTGAACCACTCAGCGAAATCGTGCAGAAACTCCTGCGCAAGAACCCCGACGATCGCTATGCAAGTGCGCGCGGTCTGGCATACGACCTGCGCCTTTGTCTTGCCGAATTAACAGAATCTCGGCACGTCTCTATTTTTGCGCTCGGGAAAAAAGATCGCATCCGTGAATTGAAGACAAAAATCGCCTTTGTGGGAAGAAAGAGCGAGCTCAACAAGCTCGGAAACCAACTCGACGAGGCCATCAGTGGACGCGGTGGATGCGCCTTTATCGGAGCACCCTCCGGCGGAGGAAAATCGCGCCTGTGCTACGAGGTCGGGTGGAAGGCCTCGAGCCTCGGAGTGCGCACACTCATTGGAAAGTTTTCCGAGTTCGAACGAAATGTGCCGCTGTCTGGCATTCTTTCCATTATACATGGCTACCTTCGTGAAATGGCGCTCGAACCGGAAGCCGAAACAAAGAGCTGGGCAAAAGACGTGGGCAACGTTCTCGGTGCGCGCCTCAGACTTCTCACACAACGCTTCACCTCGCTGCGCGATATTTTCTCCTTCACCAAAGAATTGCCACACGAAGAATTTGAGGATGAATCTCGAACCTTCCTTGAAACACTCGTTGATTTATTGGTCATGTTCGGGCTTCGAGATGCTGCTTTGATCCTTGTTCTCGATGACCTGCAGTGGGCTGACACGGAGAGCCTGTCGGTCATTGAAATCGTATCTGCACGGGCTCGAAAAGGTGAACTCGGTAAGCTTCTTCTTCTTGGTTCCTATCGAAGCAATGAAGTTACCCAAGAGCATCCATTTTATCAGCGCATCCTGCAACACGAAGGCCCACAATCGCACGTAATGCTTGGGCCACTCAGCGAAGAAGAGTCGAATGCTTTAGTCGAAAATCTGCTTGACGAAGCAGGCGCCCAAATCACCAAACTGCAGCGCATGACCTTTTTACTGACTCAGGGAAATCCTTTCTATATCAGAGAATATCTCAACTTTTGCTTGACCAAAGAAATCTATCATCCTGATGAAAGCGGCGATGAATGGTTCTTCGATTCCGCAAAGGCACAGAGTGCATCTTTGTCGCATGGAATCGCCTCGCTTGTCTCCGAACGGATCGCTGAGCTCAACCCCGAGAGCAAGCAACTGCTGCTGGTTGCCAGTGTGGTTGGGAACGAAGTTCAACTCGGAGCTCTTGAGTATCTCCTGCGGGAAAAGGAAATCAAAGCACCGCTACTGCGTTGCCTCAGTGAACTTTCGGAAAAACACCTCGTTTACTTCGGGCGAGACACCTTGAGTTTTGTGCACGACAAGGTTCGTGAGGCTGCCTATCAGATGGCGGGGCACGAGCTTAGAACGGATTGCCACCACGGTTATGCCGTCTGGCTTCACCGCAAAATGGTTCAAGAGGAAAATGACAAAACCCCGGGCGGTCGCCGTGTTGCAATTGAACCTTTCGAACTGGCTTATCATCTTAAAAACGGACGCCCACAGCGTGATCCAGGATGGGCGCGAGGTATTCTACTGAATGCGGGTCGACTGGCACTCAAAGTCTTTGCATTCCAGAAAGCACTCGAATACGCGCAAACAGCCCACCAATTGCTTCCAGACGATGTCAGAGCAAATCCACAGGTGCTCAACGAATTCATACTCATCAGCGAACTTCTTGCAGACGCACGTGTGCTCAATGAAGATCCTGTTGGTGCAGTCGATCTGTACACCAGTCTGCTTGATTATATAAAGATTGATCTTCATAAAACGGAAATTTTGGGCAAACTTTGTGAGTGTAACCTGACTTTGTTTCGCTACCGCGACAGCCTTGAAGCTGGCATACAAGGGGTTCAACTTCTCAAGCGGAAAATCGACACAAGCGAAGGCAAATCACTCTTGATGATTTTTGCCCTGCTCATTCCCTTTGCAGTGGGCTTGGCATGGTGGCGACTTTTTGGAAAGGCCGAAAAGAAATTCCAAACACAACAAGACGAAATCTTCTTCAAACTGCTCGTGAATATACAAGTCGCTTTGTTCTTCTCACGGCCAGTTTGTGCCGTAAGCAATCAGATGCGCTATACCCTAACCTTACTGCGGCACGAACCCTGCAAGCACCGCGCTATGATCATAGGATATTGGGGTGTTGTTGCGGGCGTTTTTGGAATCGCAAAAATATCAAACCGAATTTATAGAAGCTCGCTTCAGTATTTCGAGCAACATCCAGACCCGATTGCGCGCTCGTTCCTGCTTTTCACCTGGGGCTACTTGAATGAGTTTCCACGCGCACGACTGCGCGAATCACACAGCAAACACGTCCAAGCGCTGGAAACATTGGAAACAGCCGGCGAGTCATTCTGGCGGGTTCTGACCATGCAAGGTCTGATCCACATGGACGAATACGGGCTCGGCAACGGTGAGACTTACGCACTTCTATCGCGCTATACCAATCTCATCTTCAGAATCAAACAAACCCCAACCATCCTAGATGCAGTTTTGCGGCATCATTTGCTCACAAAGAACCAGGAAGAACTCGAAAAATATGAAAAAATTGTTGCGGAAGCTGGACAGGCGATTCGCGCCGATGGCTTCGACACCATCGACTCATGTTATGCACATCTCTCGCTGGGTGAACTGAACATTCTGCGCGAGGATCCACAATCTGCTCTTCCCTATCTCCAGGAGGCATTCCGCATTGTCGTGCGGCATGCACACAGGGTGTCGTATTGCATCTTTGTACCTGTGATTCTTGCACTGTGTTATGTGCGACTCAATCGCCCGTGGGCGGCCCTACCACCGCTTGCGCTGGCTTGGGTCAATCAAATTTTCTCGGCGCGGCTCCTTCTTCCCAAGACGTGTTTTGTGACAGGTGAGCTACTGTATCGTTCTGGTGCTCGCATTTTGGGGCGCTGGTTCGCGCAAAAAGGTATTGAAAAAGCACACTATCATCGCTTACCTGCCATCACCCATGAACTCCGCATGAACTTTGCCAGCATGATTGTCGACGATGATCCGGAATATGCCGGAATAGTTTACCGCATGTGCCGTGAGTATTTCTCCGAACGGCAATATCTATTTTACGTCGACAGGTGTGACCGTGGGATTTTGCGCTCGCAAATGCTTGCTGAATCTTTCACGACACAAAAGCACTCAAGCAACTCGGGACGTTCGACCCGCTCGCCCGCAGTCGGTCCTACTTTTAGCAGCCAAAGCAGCAACCGCAGCTCGAAGACAGAGGTCATGCGGCACCGTGTCGAGATTGAGTCGCTGCTCCAGATTTTCTTGAACCTGAGTGCGCTCAATGAAAAAGAGCCGTTCCTCGATGCCGTTCTGGATGCAATGTGCCACAGCACCGGCGCGCGAGTGGGAGCTTTGTTTCTTTACGAAGGTGAAAACCTGAAGCCTGTGCGCACGCGTGGCTGTCTGCTCGAGGAGGTCGGCGAATCAGTCAATCCTGCATCAGGAATCGATAAATGGTTTCTTGAAAAGTGTGCACAGGAGGTCAAGCGCGAACCACGTATTCGGCCTACGGCTTGGCGCACTCCGCACCCGGCCTGCGATGGTTCGGCGATGGTTGTGCCCCTGCCCTTTAAGGAAAAGATTTACGGATACTGCTACCTCGCTAACGTCGAGGTCAACGAGTACTTTGATGCACGGTCACAGCGAGTGGTTTCTCCCCTCGCCTCGCAGGCTGCGATCACCTATCAGAACTTCATCCTCCTGAACGCCAAAGAAGAAAAGGCTCGTCTCGATGCAGAGCTCAATGCCGCTCGACTCATGCAGAACGCGCTTTTGCCAAACAGTATCGAAGTTCCTTCGCTCGAAATTTCCTATTTTTACGAGCCAGCATCGCAAACGGGAGGCGATTGGTTTCACCATCACTTCGATGCCGCACACGACCGTCTGTATGCTTTCGTTGGCGACGTCACAGGACATGGTCTACCCTCGGCGATGCTGACAGCCGTGGTCAGTGGAGCCATACAGTCGCATCTCAAGAGGGATTTTGAGCGCGCACGCGGTGACCTTCTCGGTCTCGAGGAAAGCTTAAAAGAGTTAGCAGAGATCGCAAATTTTGCAGTATTCAGTGCTGGAGCACGAAGTCAGCGCTTCATGACGATGAGCTTTGTATGCTTGGATTTAAAAACAGGTGAGTTGGGTATGGTGAATGCTGGACACCCACCTCCCTACGTTTACAGCGCTCATGAGGGTCGAGTTAGCGCCCTGCCTTGTAGTGGTTCTCTGCTTGGATTCTCGGAGACACCTGCCTTTGGATTTGCAAAGCATACACTTTCCCCGGGTGACAGCATTTTTCTTTACACAGACGGGCTGGTTGAAAACATATGCGATGGAAAACCGATTCTCAGCTCAAGAAACCTCCGCAAATCTATACAAGCAAGCCAAGAGCCATCCATTTGTGTGGAAGATCTCGCGCACCTTGTTAGAACTGCAGCTCAGCAACAGGCACTTGAAGACGACGTCACGGTGTACATGTTCCGCTGGCAAGCTGAGCGCAACCAGAACAAGGCAGAGTACCATGGGCTGCCGCTTGCTGGTTAACGCAGAGCAATCTCGCGCTTGAGGTTTTTAATAGACCAGAGCTGAATCCGCGAGAGCACAAGGTTCACAATGAACGGCGGCAATTGACCTCCAGGCTCAACGTACATCTCAATCCTGAAATTGACTGTTTTGGCATCCTCTTGCTTGACCTGCCACAGACTCTCAAAATGAGAAACACGAACGCAGCCCGAAGTGACGGCTGCACGGGAGTCGGCATGATTCAGTTTCGCCGTCAGAGCACTTCCATCAGGTTTGCGCTCAATTTCAACACGGCTGATGAGTTCACGGTTTTCAAAGGGCCACGGGATTTTGAAGACACCCTTAAAAGTGAAGTCGAAGGGTTGGGTTCGACTCACAAGACCGCTTTCAACCGTGCCGTAAACCCAGCGCTTGTATTGAGCAGGCTCGGTAAAAAACGGGATAAAGTCGTCGACTCGGGCTGATAAGCGCGCGAGCGCACGAACCTCCTCGTACGCACTTCCGAGGCGCGTTCTCTTGTAGACCTGGATACCATCGTCATTGAGAGTTTCACGCCAATCATTCGCCAGCTGTGCCGATTGAGCCGGCTGTGCCGATTGAGCCGGCTGTGCCGATTGAGCCAACGCGCAATGACTGCCAGACTCACACAGCAGCAGCAACGCAACGCTCACTGCCCTAAAGAAAATCAAACGAGCGCAGATCACACGGCCGTTCCTTGAGCTTTGGCCCACGTATCTCGGAGTGTGATAATGCGGTTGAACACAGGCCGCGCTTGCTGCGCGGATGCGTTGTCCACGCAGAAATAACCGACCCGTTCAAACTGATAGCGGCTCATTGCTTCAGCGCCCTTGAGGCTCGACTCCACCAAACAAGTGCCCACGAGCTCGAGGCTCTGAGGATTGAGCTTCGCTTTCCAGTCATCGATGTCGGCTGGATTGGGAACTGTGAAGAGTCGGTCGTAGAGGCGCGCAGTTGCTGCGAAAGAATGTTTATCACTCACCCAGTGAATGGTGCCTTTCACCTTCCGATTCGAGCCGGGCATGCCGGTGCGTGAATCCGGATCCAAAGTACAGTGCAGCGCAATCACTTGCCCAGAGGAGTCTTTAATAACTTCTTCGCATTTGATGATGCCCACGTGCCTCAAACGCACCTCTCCCCCAGGAACGAGGCGATGAAAACCCTTTGGCGGATTCTCCATAAAGTCGTCCTGTTCCACATAAACAACGCGCGAAAAACCAACTTTGCGGGAACCCATCTCGGGCTTCTTGGGATGCCAAGAACAATCGAGCCACTCTTCGTGGTTCTCGGGGAGGTTGGTCAAGACCACCTTGACTGGCTTGAGAACGGCCATAGCTCGCGCACAATTTTCATCGAGATCTTCGCGCACGGTGGTTTCAAAAAGTTCAATTTCGATGGTCGTGTTCTTCTTTGTCACTCCCACGCGTTCGGCAAAGTTGCGGATAGCCTGTGGGGTAATACCTCGGCGGCGGATACCTGAAATAGTAGGCATGCGCGGGTCATCCCAGCCTTCCACGTGTTTGCCTTCCACCAACTCCAGCAAGCGGCGCTTGCTCATCATGGTGAATTCGCAATTCAAGCGTGCAAACTCAATTTGTTGAGGATGACATGCGGTTTTCAAGGTATCGAGAATCCAATCGTACAGAGGACGATGATCCTCGAATTCAAGCGTACAAATAGAATGGGTGATGCCCTCAAGCATATCTGAGAGACAATGCGCATAGTCGTACATCGGATAGATACACCAAGTATCGCCCGTGCGCTGATGATGAGCACGACGGATACGATAGATCACAGGATCGCGCATGTTGATATTCGATGAGTTCATGTCGATTTTGAGGCGCAAGGTTCTGCTGTTGTCAGGAAACTCACCTTTACGCATTGCTGCAAACAAAGCGAGGTTCTCCTCCACAGTGCGGGCGCGGAACGGGCTTTCCTTGCCAGGCTGAGTGAGCGTGCCACGGTATTCACGCATTTGCTCTGCGCTCAGCTCACACACATAGGCTCGCCCCAACTTAATAAGTTCAACTGCAAAGTCATGGAGTTTTTCGAAGTAGTCTGAGGCGTGAAAGAACTTATCCTGCCAATCAAAGCCAAGCCAACGCACATCCGCCTTGATGGCGTCGACGTACTCCTGCTCCTCTTTAGTGGGATTCGTGTCGTCCATCCGCAAGTGACAAATCCCCTGGTAATCGCGCGCAAGACCAAAATTCAGACAAATCGATTTCGCGTGTCCGAGGTGCAAATATCCGTTCGGCTCGGGCGGAAAACGGGTCACAACGCGACCCTGGTTTTTACCGGAGGCGCGATCTTCGTCGATAATCTGGCGGATGAAGTTGCTGGGTTTGGTCGAATCAGCTGTGGGTGTATTCATTGTCTTGCTCTTAAGTAATGCATTCAGAAATATCCCCCCGCAGGGCGGGTGTTTACTTTCAATGTCTGGTAGGTTCCGTGAATGATCAAGTCAAAGGCGTCTGTTTTTCGAACTCAGAGGAAGCTTTTGAACAAAGGATGAATTGCTCCCATGTCGCTGACTCTCTTGCTGCTGGCTCTCATCCCCATATTTGCTTTTGCAATCGCTGATGCCATGGCGGGTCTCAGGACGGGTGTGATTGTAGCTATAGCGCTGTCGCTGGGGGTGTTTGTTGCCCATTGGATTTTGCTTGGTAAATTCGACCCCATTTCATTGATTGAACCTGTGTTTTTCGTAATCTTAGGCCTCATCTCGCTCCACCTAAATAATGGCATTTGGTTCAAGTTTCAGCCGGTGGTTGTGAACGTTCTGAGTGCACTTTTGTTGGCCGGATTCCAAATCTGGAGCGTCCCCTTCCTGGTGAGGTGGGCGCCGGCCATGGATAAACTCATGTCCCCCGAACAGCAGGGTTTCCTCGTCAGCCCACCGATTCTCGAGAAGTTGTCATTGATTTCACACATCCTCATTTACGTGCTGCTACTGCATGCGGTGTGGGTCGGGTGGGCTGCTTTAAAAAAAAGCACCTGGACTTGGACGGCGGTTCGGCTTGCCGGATATCCACTTCTGCTGGGTGCGGTTTTGGTTTGCATGCTCGTTTAATTCATTTTCCTAGACACTCACATTTGCATGTCAATGCATTGCGGCACACCGTTTCACCAGTGTGCCGCAATGCATTGGCATGCTTCTTTTCTTGCCGAAACTTCAGCTTAATTAGAGGTCGGAGATATCCTCCACAGCAACGGCGCGTGCAGGTTTAAACCTCTCCATCAGCCGGGTCGCTGCGACTTCGAAATTCTTGTGGTTCTGCTTCAGGCTCGCGACCTGAGTTTTGATGCGGTTCCTGTTTTTAAGTACCGCCTGCTCCATATTCAAGGGCAAATTCGGGCGCAAATCTTGCCATATTCCCTGGCAGGCCTCAGAGCGTTTCATCTGGAGAAGTGCTTTCGCGAACGGAACAAAATTGGTCACGGCGCTTTCAGAGCGGCTAACGAGAGTCTGCGCACGGTTATCAAAACGTTTCTGAGTCGACATATATTCACGCATGCGTTGCTCGAAGGCATGCATATTGCGCAGCAGCGCTGCATCGTCTTTGCCGTTTTGAGGTTGATTCACCAGTTTACCGAGTCGCAGCAAATCGACCTGCAGCTGCTGTAAACGTTGCGCATCAGCCTGAAGCTTCGCCTCATCCTGAACAGAACGTGTTGGCCCGTGACGCCCAGCGATTCCGAGTTCATCCATCAAACCCAGCTGAGGATTTACAATTGATTCAATGTCGGTGCGACACTGTTTGCGCTCGCGATCAAGCCGCTCCATTTTCTCTATGTATTGGACACGCAAGGTGGCGCCTTCACTTGCAGCACCCATGACCCGCTCTCCGCGCGCAAAAGCCACCTGAGGTAACAGTACGGAAGCAGCAGCAACCAATCCGAGCGACAATCTCACTTGAGCAGCTTTGGCGAACATAGACCCTCCTCGACGCGACCGAATGCGCCTGACACGCATCGGCTAAGCAACTCCAAGGCCAAATCTAAGGCGTCACAATTACTTAGAAAAATTAAAACCTAAGCCTCTACTGACAAATTTAGAGGCACCAAAGAATAAAAATGACCAAGAAATAAACACCCCTACGCAGGAGTCAAATTCTCGACTCGGCTGAGTTTGCCTCCTGTCGCCAGGGGAGCATCTTGGTCGACGAGCCAACCGAAAAACCATGCCCAGAGGAACAAGCATGAACGTCAAGACCCGTCTTCTGTCCGCCAGCCTTCTCGTTGGAGTCTCCTCATGGGCGCAGGCATCGATTTTACCACCAAACGACCTCCATCTTGAAGACAACCTAGGCATGATTGCCAACATGACAGAGGAAGAGTTCAAAGAGATTATCGACGGTGTTGTGAAGCACTACCAAGAACTAGCTGCAAAATACAAAGCGAACATCAAAGTAAACGCTTTGTGGTCGAACTCCACAGTGAACGCGTCTGCGCAGCAGATGGGCAACACTTGGATCATCAACATGTACGGCGGCTTGGCGCGTCGTTCTGAAGTCACAGCAGACGGCTTTGCCATGGTCGTGTGCCATGAGTTGGGTCACCACTTCGCTGGATTCCCTTTAAAGGGTACAAGTTGGGCTGCAAATGAGGGTCAATCCGATTATTTCGCAACCCACACCTGCGCGCGTCGTATTTGGGGAGAGCAAAAAGACGTCAACGCACAATTCCGCTCGCAGGTGGGCGATTTCGAAAGAAGCAAGTGCGACGAGGCATACGTCGGTCAGGATGACCGCGACCTGTGCTACCGAACTGCAGCAGCGGGCTTCTCGCTTGCCAACCTGCTTTCGAAACTTGGAAGCTCTGCTGAGCCCCGCTTCGATACCCCAGATACAAAGAAAGTTTCACGCACTGCAGACAGCCATCCAGCAGCGCAGTGCCGCCTCGATACGTATTTCCAAGGAGCTCTGTGCGGCAAGCCATATGACTTCATGCTCATTCCTGGAAAGAAAAACCCACGCGGCCAAAACAGCATTCAATCGGAAGAGGAATCGGCAAAATATTCCTGCACCGAGCTTGACGCCAAGTCCTTCGGACTGCGTCCGACGTGCTGGTTCCGTTCACGTTTGACATTGAAAAACTGATCCGCCTTTGTGAAAATCAGAGAGTAGAGACCGCCGCCCCTGGTTTTCTCGGGGCGGCGGTTTTCGTATGGAGTAAATCAACATGCGCGCTCTTCTTTTTCTTCCGGAATTCAGCAAGGCAAACATCAATGACCTGAGTGTCATCATCCGCTCTGCAGGGATAGCACTGATTGAATGTGCTTCGGAAGAAGAAGTTTTTCAGCACATGAACGAATCCCATTTTTCGCACCGTCGGAATTTGCTCATCTCGGACGAAAACCACCATGACCTGGTGGACAAGTTTAGCCAACAGTACCCCAACTGCCTTATCATTCTAACCATCCGCTCCCCCATCGGAGAGCTCCCGAACAACATCCGCGACTGCCTTCCTGTGCAGTGTTTCGTTGCTTCGAACAACAATGAATTCGAACCCCGAGACATGCAGACCATCATTCGCAAATTTCAAACTTCAGACATTTTCGGTGTGGAGAAGTACATCAAGGGATCATGCGAAATCTATCGCCATGATATTCTCACTCACTCCGACAAAAACCTCGCCATTGAACGCGTCGGTGACTTTGTCCGTTTTCTCGGTGGCAACATCGAGAACAACCGTTTCCAAGAATACTCACGCCGTATTTCCGACATGCTCGACGAATTGGTGCTCAACGCAGTATTTGATGCAAACCACCGTTACAAAGGCCAACCGCACCGTACGGAGTTCAAACTCGACAACACTGACCTTGTGACTGTCAAATGGGCTTTCGACGGCGAACAATTTGGTCTCTCAGTCACAGACCGCTTTGGCCGACTCAAGAAAGACACAATTCTCCGCTACCTTGATACGACACTCGACCTCGGAGACGTGGAGCGGCGCAAAAGCGGCGGTTTAGGAATAAAGTTTGTGTTTGAGAGGCTGCATCAGTTTGTTGTGAATGTGCATACAGACCTTATGACCGAAGTCGTCTGCCTGCTTCGGTTCGAACGCCGGCTCAAGGATTTCGACGCTCGCCCGCGGTCATTCCACTATTTCTCAATTTAAGGAATAGGCTCAATCACAGGCTTCAGTTTGTCATCCGAGAAACGCCGTGGCTTTGTGAGATCCGTGCAGCGGCACTTTTCGTTGCATTCCATTTTGTAAAAAACAACGTTGTTGGGTTCACGAAAAAAAGCAGGAGCACGATCATCCTGCTTTGGAAGAACATCGGGACCGCGTCCGAGTGTCTCCGGAGCCGGGCTTTGAATCATCTCAGTTCTGCCACCCATGTTGTAGGCAAAATTCAAAAGGATCCATCCTCCTGCTTCGGTATAAACGTCGAAGTAGGAGCGGGCGTAACCAGCGCATAACGCATCAGCCTCGGCTGTGTTCTTGCACTCAGGACTCACTTTAAGCGAACACCAGACCGCCTCGGGCGCAACGTAACTGAGACGTCGACCGTTAGCTGCTGAATAAGGAGCGAAATCGGCGGACGCTTTTTTCTTCGGGGGAATCTTCAAATTGCCTGTCTGTTCGCCCTGACGCTTGAGCGCAAATTTCTCGGCGCCCCGTTGCAAGCGCGCCTGGTTTACCAGAATCTCCATGGGAGAGGTCGTCAGGTTTTCGAAATCGACGCTCATGGTTTCACAGCGTTCTTTGCAGTTGTGATCGACCGAAACTCGCAATTGGCCATCACCAAACGCCGTGGCTGCCTGAGGCAATTCAGAGCCGGACGAACGCACGCCGGTTGAAAGACAGGCAGTGAACAACGGCACAGCAGTAGCAACGAAAGCAAGACGAACAACAGCGTTTAAACGCGCTGGAAACGCATCCATAGAGGCAACTCCTGTTTCAGAGCATGGGCATAATCTGCACCGCTTCATGGTGACACACCTCAACAACCTGTTGCAATTGATCATCAGGCTGAGCTTGACGGTCTGTTGCATGCACTGTTGAATGGGAAATGGGCTGAACCTCAGCACACGGAGCGCGCGCGTATGAACTTGAGCTGTCTTGAAACGAATGACAAACTCGTCTTAACCCTCGATGGTCAACTGGATGAAACAGCTGCGAGTGCTCTTCCCGAAAAGCTCACGCATCTTTGCCTCGGAAAAAAACAAACTCACATTGTCCTTGACTTGGCTGCCTGCCAAATCGAGGGCGTCCTTGGTTACGGTGCTCTTGTCGCTTTTCGACTTGCACCACAGGTTTTGCTTAAACAAGTTATCATTCAGAATGCCCTTCCCAAGGAACAAACGGGAATGAAGGCTCTGCGCTTTGAAAAGCTTTTTAAAATTGCTTGATATGGGTGAATATTTTGAGCACTGACACAGATGCGCGTAAACGAGCGCTATCGCTTCTGCGCACTCTGGGAAGTACTGCCGTTCGCGCAGGCTCCGAAAAAATCAAACGAAAACTGACTGGCACTGCTGCAGAGGATTTGCTTCAGAGCGGTGCTGCGTTGCGCTTGGTTCGCGGTCTTGACGAACTCAAGGGCGCGGCCATGAAGATGGGGCAGATGCTGAGTCTCGCCGACGAAACCGTCATCCCCAAGCCTTGGCGAGATGCTCTATCGCGTCTTCAATCGGATGCAACAGCGCGTCCCTGGAATGAAATTCAACCCCTCATTGAATCTGCACTCGAAGGCTCCTGGCCGTTTGCGCACATCGAGGAAACGGCAATTCATGCGGCCAGCATTGGCCAGGTTCACAAGGCTCGATTGCACGACGGCACACCTGTCGCTGTAAAGGTACGTTATCCTGGTCTTGAACGGAGCGTACGTTCCGACCTCGAGAACATCAAACGGGTACTGATTGTCGCAAACGTGTTGCCTGTAAAAGCTGATTATGACGATCTCTTTGCACGCGTAGAGTCTCTTTTTCTACAGGAACTTGATTTCGCGAAAGAGCGCGACTTTTACCTCTTCTACCGCAAGAAACTTGAGAGTTTCGAGAACATCATCGTGCCCGAGGTTTTTGCATCACTGAGCAACGAAAAAATGCTGGTGACGCGCTGGGTCGATGGAATGAATCTTAAGGATTGGATGACTCACACGGGTGCGCCGCATGTTGGTCAGGCCGACGAAAGCCTGCGTGACCGCCTGGGTCGCGCCATGCTTGAGTTGCTCTTTTTTGAAATCTTCGACAACGGATTCATTCAATCCGATCCCAACCCAGCCAACTTTCTGGTTACCCCGGACGGTAAACTGTGTGTGCTCGACTTTGGTGCAACAGAAGAACTCAGCTTGAGCCTGCGTGAGAACTACAAAGCGCTTTGCCTTGCATGCATGTTCGGCAGCAAAAAAGATGTCATCGCTGTGGCCGAAAAAATGCAGCTTCTCTTTACAACCGACTCCGAGGAAGCCCGCGACGCATTTGTGCAGATGATGGCCATCACCTGCGAGCCGTTCGTTCACAACTATTTTTCGTGGAAAGAATGTCACCTGACCCGGCGATTGAAAGACAAAATCTTAAGCTTTGCGAAGTCCACACTGTTGAGGCCACCCCCCGCGGAGCTCATGTTCCTCAATCGTCGGATTGTTGGAACCCAAATGCTCCTCGAAAACCTCGGGCCAACCGTGCGGGCCCGCGAAGTCATCCTCAAGCGCGTGCAGAAAACTTGAATCAGGCAACGCGCCTCAGGGAAGCAAGCATGGGGCAGTGTTTTACACCGCGATCCCGGTTTCGCGCAGAACTTCGTTCAGACTGACCTTTGAATCGGTGCGATCGTTGCGCCATGCAATAATGTAGGAACACTGCAGCTGCACATCCCCACCCGGAAAAGATTTGCTGCGAGTCCCCGGCGCTACAACAGCATTTGGCGGAACATAGCCGCGGTATTCAATGCGATCGGGAGAGGTCACATCGTAAATCGGTGTGGTGGCAGTAATGCAGACGTTGGCTCCAAGAACCGCTCCCGCACTGATAACCGCACCCTCAACCACAATCGCTCGACTGCCCACGAAAGCGTTGTCACCGACAATCACAGGCCGCGCATTTGCAGGTTCAAGTACTCCACCGATACCTACACCACCCGCGAGATGAACGTTGGCACCAATCTGCGCACAGGAGCCAACCGTTGCCCAGGTGTCAACCATTGTGCCCTGCCCCACATACGCACCAATATTTACATATCCAGGCATGAGAATTGCCCCTGGAGCCATGTAGGCACCTTCGCGCACAACACCGGGAGGCACAACACGAACGCGCATTTCTGCGTGATCGGAACGCGTGTCGAGCTTGTCATGGAAAACCAGCGCGTCACCATGAATTCGCCCCTGCGCAACTGACTGCTCTCCGGCAAACGCAGTAACGCCCGTCGACATGCGCGGCGTACGCCAACGCAAGGTCAGCAACACTGCCTGCTTCACCCAAGCATGCACATCCCAACTGCGCAAATCGCCAGTCAAGGGCGTATGTGTGTGGGTTGCCTCAGTGCCCAGAGGGCTCACAACACGCAGCGTGCCATGTTCGAGCGCACGCAGGATGGCAACTAAAGTCTGCTGTGTTTTGGGGTTTTTGATTTGCTCGGGGTCAGTCCATGCGGCTGCGATGGTCTGCTTCCATTCGTTGAGTTTTTCGGGAGTCAGAGAGTTGGGCATGAATTTTTATCCTTTTCGCAAAACGCCAGAATCAATTGCTTGCTGCCACAGCGCAACACACTGCTGAATTTTTTCAGCAGTCGGAACGAGGGCAAGTCGAAAACATCTTGTTGAAGAATCACCCAATGCATCTCCTGGCGTGGCGACGATGCCTGTCGCCTGCGCCAGAGCCTCGCAATAATCCTCTCCGCTTTGGTAACTCTGAGGAGCATCGATCCACACATAAAAAGTGGCCGAAGAGGGCAAAACTTTGAAGCCGTTCTTTTTGAGGAATGCATCCACAATTTGCCGCTTGTGCGCAAAGATGGTGTTCCGCTCATGCACATGCACGTCATCAGCCCATGCTGCCATAGCGGCACGCTGAACAAACTCAGGCGTACCAACTCCCACGTTGGGGCGGTATTTTGCAAACGCACCCACGAGGCGTGCATCTCCAGCAACGAATCCGGAACGGTATCCAGTCATGCCGGAGCGCTTACTCAAACTAAAGAACGCCATTACGTTTTTGAATGAGTTTTGCGCCGCGATTTCAAGAAGCGAGACGGGCTTTTCACTTCCTGGGAAATACATGTCTACGTAACATTCATCGGACAAAAGTACGAGGTCGTGTTTGATTGCCCAAGCATAGATCGCCTCTGCATCCGCACGTGGCAGTAACGCACCGGTCGGATTGTGCGGATAGGAAATCCAAACCGCCGCAACCTGCGGGAGAAGATCTACCGGGATACTGGCTGGATCGAAGACGTAGGCCTTCTCTGGCTTCAATGTGTACTGATATGGCACCCCCCCCGAAAGCAACGTTGAGCTTTTGTAAACCGGGAAGCCGGGATCGGGAAAAAGCACCATCCGACGTGCACTCGCACTGTTCAAAAGAACATGCGGAATGTGAAAGATTGCCTCTTTGCTGCCATTGCTCGAAATGATTTGCGTTGCTGCATCGATTTGAACATTCAACCGTGTTTCACACCAGCGCGCACAGGCTTTGCGGAAATCGAGAGAGCCTTGCGAGAGCGGATATTGGCTCACGTTCGGGATATTCTCGGCAAGCGCTTTGCGGATGAACTCGGGCGTTTCCTCTTGGGGATCGCCGATGCCAAAGTCAAAGACTTCTCGCCCAGCTGAACGCAAGCGCGCCTTGCGATCGTCGTTGCGCAACAGTGAGTATTTCGGCAACAGGTCAAGCCATGAATTGGACGGCAATGAAGACACGAAGCAATCTCCCTCAGTTCAGCGCAGCGCCAGAGCCCGCATAGGCCTGACGGAGAACCTGCCCCAACGCGGTTGTGTCTGCAAGCATCTCGGCTCGGGTGAGAGCATCGAGGGCTTCGGAACGTTCGTTGCGGACAAAATGCAAAAGCGCAGAAAAGACGTGCAGCTCAACAAAGCGCGGGTCATGCCGGCGAGCGTTTTCAACCTCGAGCAGAGCCCGGTCAGGCTGAAGCTGCGCAAGATATGTGCGTGCCAACTGCAATCGAGCCCGCGCGTGGTCGTAATGACGGCAGGCTTCTTCCGCCGCCTCCTGGGCACGGACGAATAAATTCAATTCCAGCAGAGCGTCGGAGAGCTGCAAATATTTCTCGGCTGCTGCCCGGCCTATTGCCACACCCAAAGAGGCCGGCAAATGTCCAAGCGGCAGAGGAAGTGTCGAACCCAGGCCGAGAGCACCTGCCTGCGAAGGCACCGAAGAATCGATGAGTTTTGCGGCATCGAAACGCTGCGCCGCTTCATCGTAATAACCAAGGTCAGACAGCAAAATCGCTCCATTGAGAAGCGGTTCAAGAAAATGAGGATCGGCGCACACCGCTCTATCGAACGCTGCGAGTGCATCGGAATATTGCCCTTGTGCAAAATACAAAAGTCCCAGTTGGTTCAACCAGTGTGGGTTATCCGGCCGATCGGCCAAAGCCTCGACAACAAACTGCTCCGCGTTCTCGAAATCACCGGAAGCATAAGCCACGTCGAACTCTTGCTGACGCATATCCATGCGGGAACCTCTCTTTTTTACATGTCAGCATTTTAGCGCACATAGCTGCACACGGCCAGCCAACAGACAAAAAAACTTTGATAGAATTCTGTTGGCACTTTTGCCCAAAGAGACACGTAAGGAAGACATGAAACTAACTGCCTTGATCTCGACTTTTGCATTGGCTGGAATTTTCTTTGGATGCGGAAAAAAGGCTTCGGACACCGTGGATGCACTCAATGGCTTTCTCAACGACCCAACCGGTGACATCACCAACAACGTTTGGGCGCTCGCAGAAAACCAGAGCGACACCATGGACGAAATAGCAAGTTCACTGAACGAATCGGGTTCGGGTGGTTCTGCGGCGAGTGCACTTGCGCTTACTCCCGCAACGCCTAAGAGCAAGAGTTTCAGCAACGGCAACCGAACATGCACGGCCGCCAACGGCGAAGTGACTGTAGTTATCACCTACACTGCCGGACAAAAAGAAATCTCAGAAAAGCGCGGGCGAATTCCCGCAGCCGCTACTGCTGTAAGATCAGAGGTGGCCGGAACGGGAACCCTGACGCGGATTTGGACGCCAACCAATGCTGCGGATGCTGTGTGCACCAACGGCGCTCACTTCAAGTTTAAAGGCGAAGGCAAAACTGGAGCAGATATCGCAGGCACAAAACTGAGAGAAACAGAAGCGCGCTCGCGTGAGATGAACGTCTCCAAAGCCGGAAAAACTCTCACAGGCCGCACCATGGCCACGTCCGGTACACGCGATGTAACCTTCAAAGCAACCACCGACACGGCCAATTTCTCGTACGAGAAAGAAATCAACAATGTGATGCAACGCACTATCACGCTGAAGAAGCCCGATGGTTCAACACTTGAACGTATCAAGGCCGTCACAACTCCCACCAAGCTGCTCGTGAAGGTCAAGCGCAATGCCGCAACCGGCGAGCTTGAGAAGAAAGTTGTGAGCGCGGGCGTGATTCAATTGGTGGTCGCAGCTGACAACACCAAGGTCGCCACCGAATTCGAAAACCTGACCTATAACTTTTTGAACAACGACAACCCCTGCACTCCGACCGAAGGCAAGATCAAAGGCAAAACCTTCAAATCGGAACAGGAAGTCAAAGCCTACGAAATCAACTATGGTGTTGACACGAATACATTCCCAAGCGGCATCAGCATCGCGCTGGGCACAGAGGCTGCTGTCGACTGCCCCACCTGCGTTGTCGCAAAATGTGACTTTGAATAAGCACTCGAAGCCACCGCATCTTTTTGAGGCAGCGGCCGTGTGCTTCTGAGTGGTGCTCCTACAGGCGCCCCACTGTTGCCCACCCTGCCCGGGTGGAGTACCGTGCGGCGTTTGCATTTTTTCCAGAGGAGTTCTGCCCATGCGTTCCCTGCTCGCCCCCGGCAAAGCCACGTGTATTCTTGGTGCTCAATTCGGAGATGAAGGCAAAGGTAAATTCGTCGATTTGCTTGCCCAAGATGCAGACCTTGTGTGCCGTGTTCAAGGCGGCAACAATGCAGGGCACACGATTTGGGTGAGCGGCCGCAAGGTCGTCACTCATCTTCTCCCCTCTGGGGTTTTACATCCCCAATGCGAGGTCGCCATTGGAGCTGGCGTTGTGGTCGACCCAATGGTGCTGCGCGATGAAATCCTCCGCCTCAAAGAACAGGGATTCGACCTTGCACCAGAGCGAGTGCATATCGACTTTCGTGCCACTGCCATTTTGCCAGCACACAAAGCTCAAGATCTCAAACGTGAATTTGAACGCAGCCAAAGTGGCTCTGCCATTGGCACAACCGGACGCGGCATTGGTCCGGCCTATGCCAGCCGTGCACAGCGCGATGCTCCGCGACTCGGAGAATGTGTTTCGCCTGGATTTATTGAGCACTTTGCACAGAGCGGTCATCCACTCGCCGAAGGCTTAAGTCCTGAAACCCTGACTGAGTTGATGGAAGCCTGCCGCTTTCTGCGCCCTTATTTGAAGGATGTGGCCATGCTGGTGCACAACCGACTCAACGATGGTGCGCGGGTGATGATCGAAGGAGCTCAGGGTGGCCTGCTCGACGTCGCCTACGGAACTTACCCTTATGTAAC
This sequence comes from Betaproteobacteria bacterium, assembly GCA_016868315.1. Classification (GTDB taxonomy): domain Bacteria; phylum Bdellovibrionota_B; class Oligoflexia; order Silvanigrellales; family Silvanigrellaceae; genus RFOM01. The sequence continues at coordinate 80,617 of VGHE01000010.1, read as the reverse complement.
CTCAAGCAGCCTTGTGGCAGGAGCATGTCCTGGCGGTATTGGTATGCCGCCCACCAAAATCGGAAACATCATTGGTGTCGCAAAAGCCTACGCAACGCGCGTGGGTCATGGTCCATTCCCGGGCGAACTCTCGGGCACACTTGAAACTGCGCTCCGCGAGCGCGGCAACGAATTCGGCTCCACCACAGGACGCTCGCGTCGTATTGGGTGGCTTGATTTGGTTGCGCTGCGCTACATGGCGTGTGTGAACGGTTACCAGAGCCTCGCACTCATGAAATCCGATGTGTTGAGTGGTCTTGAACACGTCGGGCTTGTGACAGCATACAAAGACAAACGAACGGGAGCGCTCATGCAAGGCTGGCCAATGACCGCCGTAGCCTGGGAGAATGTTGAGCCCGTTTTGGAATTCGCACAGGGGTGGACGCGGGTTGCAGACGAAAAGAACGGCCTGGATCCTGCAATGGAAGATTTTGTCGAACGCATTGAAAGCTGGATTGGTATTCCAGTCAGCTACGTCTCGACCGGTGCTGAGCGCCTGGAAGGAATCTGGCGCAACAATTATTAATCTGCGCACCAAAAGAGCAAAAACAGCAGAGCGGAGAATTTGAAATCCGAGCACTGCTCGTGATAGGTGTTTAAAATACAGTTGTCGGAAGGACTCGACACTGGAGTATTTTTAAGCATATCCGGAGGCTCGAATGGTGTCTCATACCCGCGCGAATGCTCTCGTTCTGCAATCCGGTGGTCCCACGGCTGTCATCAACCAAACCCTGGCCGGAATCCTGGCTACAGCACGCTTCCACTCCAAAAAAATCCACACGGTCTATGGAGCGTTTCACGGGCTGCATGGCCTCCTTTATGAGAATCTGCTCGACCTCAGTGACCTGCCCGAACGCGTCCTCTCGGGGCTCGCACATACACCCGGTGCAGCGCTTGGTTCGGCACGTCTGAAACCCAAGCGCGAAGATCTCGACCGCCTCTTTCAGGTGTTTCGAGAACATCACATCCGCTACGTCTTCTATATCGGTGGAAACGACTCTGCCGAAGCCGCTCAACTTATCCGCAGCGAAGCCAACCAACGCAAACACGACCTGCATATTCTTCATGTGCCCAAAACCATCGACAACGATTTAATGGAAACAGACCACTGTCCTGGTTATGGCAGCGTTGCTCGTGTCGCAGCACATCTGTTGCTTGGCGACGATCTCGACAACCGCAGCTTTTACAATGGAATTAAAATCAACATTTGCATGGGACGCCATGCTGGCTGGATTGCCGCGGCTTCCGCTCTAGCACGCAGATGTGTCGAAAACGAAGATTACGAAAACTGCGGACCGCACCTTATTTATATGCCCGAGCGCAAGTTCACTGAGGAGCAATTTCTCGACGACGTTCAGAAAACCTATGACCGACTCGGACGAGCCACGGTTGTTGTTGCCGAGGGAATTGCCGATCAACTCCGCAATTCACGTTTTGCAGGAGAAAAAGATGAATTTGGTAACGCGCAACTTTCTGGCTCGGGCAAGTTGGGCGACTACCTTGCTCATAGCATCGATAAAAACATCCTGGTGAAGAGCCACCTCGGCAAACTGCGCGTTCGCGCGGACACATGGGGTTATCTGCAACGCTCCCTACCTGGCATGGTCTCGTCGGTTGACAGCGAGGAAGCCTTCGCCGTCGGCGCTGCCGCAGTGAGCGCGATGATGGCAGGAGAGACCGACAAAACTGTAATTATCAAAAGAGTCTCTGACTGCCCCTACGCAAGCACCACTGCACTCGTTGACTTGGAAAAGGTGGCACAAAAAACTAAACTTGTCCCATCACACATGATTAATACCGCCGGCAACGGTGTCACCAATGCGTTTTTTGAATACGTCGAACCCCTTGTGGGAGAACTTCCGAAAGCATTTTCACTGGGCGTAGTGGACAAAGTCAACAAGAAGCTGGGTGACTACGTGCGTGTATAAAAAAGCACACAGCAAGGGTGTGCTTCCGTTTACTCACGGCTGATAAATCACCTCAATCGTCACATCTTTGGTCGGCGACAAGCCGTTGAGGCGCACTGATTTTTTGTCGACAGAAAGAGCAATTCGGTCGACCGGAAAAACAAGACCACCAACAGAAACTCTCACAATTTTAGACGCAGTTTGAGGAAGAACGAAAACAGGCTCAGGCAATGCAGCCGCTAAAATCTGCTGTGCCACGGGTTTGTAATCGGAACGAATCGCAGCACCATCACAGTAGTCGAGCCACACACCACCACTGTCAGCAATCGCGGTTTGGTACGGCAGGCCGCGCCCGTCCGTAAGTGAGGGTGTTCCTTCGTTGGTGGTGCACCCGACGCTCGGAGTCACTCCGTGAAGTTTCACACTGGCAACAGTCGTATTTTGCTCGATCAGCGGTTTGAGTTGAGCGAAGGTCGGCCGCAATTGCTGCACGCTCGGTTCATTTTTACCAGGATCTTGTGTGTCGCTCACAAATACCACATTGACGTTCGAACCTCTGCGAAACAGCTGCGCTCTTTTTTTCACAATTTGGCTCAAGGCAACCAAGCCAGCCTCAACTCCAACACCGCGAAACGGACTTTGAATTGCAACCGACAAACAAGGTTTACCAGCGGAGTTCACGTCGCTCGGTTTGAACCAATCGGCCGCACACATCTGTTCTGCAAAGCCAGCCTTGTCGTCCGCAGCCGTTCCCGCAGCATCGATGAATCGTCTCCGCCCAGCTTCGTTCACAAGATTCAAAAACCCTGGGTCGAGATCAATGTTCGCATAGCGTTTCACGGTCGGATGGACTGTGCTGAGGTTGCTGGGATCACCGGGCAGAGTTGTCATAACAGCAATGCGCGAATCAGAAGGCCACGCTGCGGTATTCAAACTCGCAAAACCTGCGCGCAGCTGATCTAATGATGTGCGCATTGAGACCGAGTTATCAAAAACAAAAAGGAAGTCTGCCATCGCAGCTTTTGGACCGAATGAAAACGAAGCTCTTTTCTCGCCTGCCGCAACAGGCTCTCCGCGAGCTGTATTATTACCCGAACCGTCGTCCGAGTTTTTGCCAGGATCCGCACGGACGGCAGGTTCTCCACCAGCAGCCTTTTTCGAAGAGGAACCCGAAGGATTACCGCTGCCGTAATCACTCCCATCAGTACAAGCCACCAATGTAACGAGAATGGACAAATAGATTGAATTTATCATTATCACCCTCACTGGTGGCTGTATCGGTTGAAATCAGATAAATCTGAAAATCACTTTTTAACCATCTTGAATATTGAACCTTTATTTACATTGATCAGAAAACGGTAAAGTTTTAGACGCAACATTCCGAGATCTGGGTGCCTGAAAAGGAGATATTTTCGGAATGCGGCACAAAAAACAGATTCACCTGCTCATTTGCAGCGCAGTGCTCGCTCTCCTCGGTATTTCTGCATGTAAAAAGGGATTAACAGCTGAAACCGAGAGCACCACCTCAGGGGTTGCCGTTTCTGCTTTTGTGACCCGAGAACACGGTTACATTGATACAGCAATCGGACGTAAGCACTTGGTCTCAATGGCAGCCCGCATTGGAATAAAGCGCCTTTATGTCAACATGTGGTCACGTGGATGTACATTGTTCAAGTCGAACGTGATGAAGCAATATGGCGGTCCTGAGCGTTGCGCAGAGGCGGAGGGCGACCCGCTCGAAGACTTTGTGCGTTATGGCAAGGCTTTCAATGTTGAGATCGTACCCTGGTTTGAATGGGGGAACATTGTTCCAGCGCGCTCTGCTCTCTGGCAAAAAAATAAAAACGGAAATTGGTTTGGATTCGAAGAAAATTTCCACACCGTACCCTCGATCCGCATTAACCCCTACAAGGGATCTTTTGAAGCGTTCATGAGCAACCTGTTAAAAGAGGTTGCAACGAAATACGGTAGCCGAGAAATCCATATTTGTGACAACTTTGCTCCGCACCTTTCTTCAGGTGCCGCAGCAGCTACCCTGAAAGGGCCGCAAACTTTTACGGCGTTTATGTCGAGAGTCACTGCGCCTGCGCGCACCGCCGGAGTCCGATTCTCACTCAGTTCACAGCGCCAAGTTCTATCGTTGCAAAACTTCAGCATCGACTGGAATACCTGGCTCAAACGCGGAATCGTAAAGTGGGTTTATCCTCAACTCTATCACGTCGCAGAGGGAAAAACCGATCAGTTTATGAGTGAGGCGCGCAGCGAACGCGGATCAGGTGCTGTAGGCCTGGCGCTTTATTCAGGACCAAACACAGGCAAATGGAGTCTGGAAGGTTTGGGGCGCACCGTGAAAATGGCCAAAAGTGTAGGAATGGAACCTGCGCTCTTCGACCTAAACACACTTCTCAAAGATCAAGGTGCCTACAACAACACGCACGTGAGTCTTATTGCCGCAGCGCTCGGAACCCCAAAGCGCATGGATTTGGGAGGCAGCGACCCGCAAATGGCTCCACCGCCAGCGCCTGTCTTGCCACCGCCTGCACCCGTACTGCCACCACCCGAGACTCAGCCGGACACCCAACCTTCTTCAAAAGAGAAGGATGCAACACCAAAACCAGCAAAAACGAAATTGTGTGAGTACATGAAAGTCGCCGGCACACCGCAGGGTGGAGCCCCCACCTACGCATCTGCAAGCAAGGGGCCGATTATCGAATATGTGGGCAACGACCAGTTGATTTACCGCTACCTCACGCAAATCGGGGTCGATGGCGACCAGATGATGTACGTGCGCATACAAACAGGTGCTGCCCAAGACAAAATTCGCTGGATTCAGGCCAAGTACTTGGTCGAACGCGATCCTAATGCTGAAGTGTGTGAGCCCTAAAAAATCAAAAAAGAAAAGAACAAAGCACTCTCAGCCTTTGCGGTTTGGTGCTTCATTGTGGTTTGGCGGTAGCGCGAGCTCTGCAGTCACGGCAAAGAAATCGTGAAGATGGGGATAACGTTCCCTGACCTTGAGTGCCCAGTAGAGCTGTCGGCGCGGATGCTCATGCCGCAGAAAAATACGCAGTAACAATTGCTCATCTGCACTCAACAGGGTTTTCTGGGCTTGAGAGCGCTTAAGTTCTGTGTTGGCCAAAGTTCGAATTTTCTTCTCTGCTGATTGATGGCGTTGGCGATAGCTTTCCAGATCCACTTGTTCGTGTTGATGCCGATGGAACGTTTCCGAATAATGCATCCACGCTCCGGCAAGCATTGCCAGGGAAGGTAAATCTCGCCCAAAATGTGTGATGAGCTGAAGCACATGTTCTGTGGGATGCGCTTCAGCAAGCAGGCGTGCGTATTCAAACTCTCGCTGCTCGTCGAGCTCATGAACATGCCCCGAGGCCTTCAAAAAAACCTCGAGAATCCTTTTGCTCTCATGCTCAATACTACTCGGAACATCCGCCCCCTGTGCTGCAGCATTCTTTTGCACCGAGCCTGATTTACCATTCTCTCGCAGACCACCTTCAATCGAAACAAGTCCTACGCCCCGCCCCTCCGTCGATCTCTTTCCCGAACGCCGCGCAGGGAAAACAAGTGCCTCATCTGCTGAAAGTCCAACGGGCTGAGAGCCATTGGGCACGGGTGGCTGCGGATGGAGGGTTCTCACGTTCTTCGCATCACCCAACGCCGAGCGAGATTTCTTCTCGCTTGGCTTTCCTAGATTCTTCCATTGCGTGGGATCGAGATTTAGTTTCAAAAGACAGGTTGAGCCGTTGCGCTCAGTGACATTCACAACACCGGAATCACTTAATTCATGCAGAGCCGCTTTGACCTGACGCTCGGTTGCCCCGAGAATCAGAGCCAATTCACCTGCACTTGTCACAACCTCTTCGACCTTGGCGGTGAGGCAATTGAGCAAATACGACACGAGAGCGTAGGCTGGACCAGAAAACCGTGCGACTGCCAGGAGCTTGAATCCTCCGCGTTCCGCAAAGCGCTTGAAGTTCATAAAAAATCTCCCTGTCATTATCAAAACGCCATATTCATCAACTTAAATTCGTGCGCAAAGTGCCGACCATAAAAGTAACACAGGTGGGGGCACGGGCATGCTGCATCGCTTTCTGACACTTACGCAAATACCCGAATTACGGACTGAACCTGGGAATCCCGAGGCTGGGATAGCCGACATCGAAATCCTGATTCCCGTGGACGTGCTTTGGAAGGCCGAAGAAATTATCAAGGAACTGAAATATTTAAAGGCGTCTGGTTTCTCAACCAGTCGCCTTTCTGCGAAGCTCACGCACCTTTTGAGGCCCTATGTAGTCAATGAGCGCGACAGACTCGTTCTCGGCAAAGGCTCGAGTGCCGCTTGAAGCTCAATGAAACATGAACGAAATGGCGCCCCCGAGCTGAAGCCCCGACGTGCTGATGATTTTGCCGTCGTTGGTATTCAGGCCACCGAAAAACGACAGCGTCATGTCTTCAACCTGGTATCCATAACGAATCAGGTTTTCATCGTCACCGTAGAGCCGGGGAATCGAGACATCGAGAAAAAACCGGAACGTGGTGTAGCGTTGCCAAACGGGAGTGGTACCGCTCGGAGAGATATCCGACGTTCCCGACGATGAGGATGTATCACTCGAAACTGCTTCAGCCTCCTCGCGCATGCGCATCATCCCATACACACCTGAAATACGTGGTGCCACCCAAGGATAAGCACCGATGCGCAAACGATACTCACCCGTAATCCCACCGCCGTAGCCACCCAAAGAAACAGGAGTCTTTGGTGTATCGGAACTCGTTCCCTTCATGCTCAATCCGGTGAACTCATACCCAAGTCCCAACTCCCCAGACAAATCCACGAGTCGAAAGGTTTGCCCAACGAAAAGAAAAGCTGGCTTCTTGTCTTTGTATGACAGGTCATAAAGATCTTTATCAGCGGATGGACGAATCTGGCCACCACCGATGGTCAGAGTGGTGAACGCCGAGCCCCGGGGATGCTTCAACCCACTGTTGTCCGTCTGCGGAACAGAGGTGTCGGCGCGTGCCTCGGAACCTACAAGTTTACTCAGAAACAAAGAAATATTTTGCATCGAAGAATCCATGCTCTCACCGAAGCGGTGCATCCACTGCGAGAGTTTCACGAGATTGCGCCCACTCCATTCCAATGCTGCGTTCACTGTAGGTTTGTAAGCCGGGTTATCTTCAAGCCAGGCAGCCCAGGAGGGTGCGTAACGGTAATACACAGAAGACAAACCGAGCCGGTCGAGCCATGTGTCGCGCAAAATTCGCCAGTAATGAACAGACTTGCTCTGGCTGCTGCCTGAAGCGGCGGTGGCCACGAAACAGTCGCTCTTCGACTTGCCCAGTCCGGGCGATTTGCGTGTGCTTGCGAACTCAACATTGAAAGGTTCAAGCTTAGAGCAGCGAGAGCGAGTCATGCCGAGCCCACCCGACGAGTCGAGCGGATAAACCATCGCACCATATGTCCCGCCGTTCGTGGCGTTGTTCACTGCAAAACTAGTTCTTCCGTCTGAGGCAACACGGACAATATTCAAACAACCTCTCTTGATGGCGTTGTCTGCGCCGGTCTCAGTTGGAAACTCGGGAGGAACCGCGATGTCGTTTGCAGCCTTGCCGAAGAAGGAATCTCCGACATCAGTTGAACAACCCAGGTTACAGGAATTTGATCCACTGATAGCCGTATCAAGCCCAGGATATGTGCAGTTGAGGTCTGAGTTTGCTGCAGTGCGATCGAAGACCTTGTTGGGTTTGAACGTCCAACCCGAACCTCTGCATTCGGAGTCCTTCCAATAAACAACCACAAAACCCGAAACATTTGATTTACCCACGAAGGTCACAGAACCCGAGCTTGTGTCGGCGGCCGTCGTGTCGTCTGGAGCAGAAAACTCAATCGAAAATGCGCCGTCGGTGATGGCGGAAGAATTGATACGGGCAGGCGCAACAATAGCACCCACATCATCTTTCATGTAGGCCGCAGAAAGCCCCTGCACTGTGCCCGAATTCCCTGGTGCAACCGCACCATCCAGACTGTAATAAGGCTGTAGCTTGAGCGCCTTGCGGCCATCGATGGTTGTCAGAGCTGCATCGTTGGTGATTTTATCGGGCCATTGCCCCTGCGCGGTCAGACGCACGGTCATTTTGATTTGACCCTCACGCACTTCGCCGCTGCTAAAATTCCCGTCTTCCTTGATTTCAATAATGTCCGCTGCAGTCAGGAACTGCACATTGTTACCAACAGCCACAGTCCACTTCGAACGATCGTAAACAAATCTCGGATTTTTAACCGTCAGGCGTGGATAGAAAATAATTTGTAGGTCGCGGGCAATTTGACCAGGCTTGGGGAGATACGACGGAGTAACAATGGTCGTCTGGCCGGTTTTGTCGGTCAGGCTCACGTCGGTCAGAACACTCGGATCCGAGGCCAGTTCATAGGTGTCGGAACCAATAACAGAGGCAAGCTGCGCAGGCGTATCATCGCTGCGCCCGCAGGCAACAGCAACTGCAGCAAGAACACATCCGGTAGAGAACAATCGGCGTCGATAGGATGCCATTCACACATCTCCTCAGACAAAACTTCGCGGTTCTGGTGGGAGCTGTGATGCTTCTGCTCAAGCACTCAGTTGAAGAAACCGTCCTGAGCACAAGCTTCGACAACCTGCAGTGCGTTCAATGCAGCTCCCTTACGGAGGTTATCAGAGACAAGCCAAAGTGACACGCCATGCGCAAAAACCTTGGCTGTTCGAAGCCGCCCGACCAAAACCTCGTCACGCCCCTGGCATTCGCGAGGTGTAGGAAAGAATGCAACATCGGGAGCATCATCGGCATCAGACGCGGCTGCAGCTGTCTCCGGATTCAGGTTGGGGACACACATCATGCCTTTCGATGAAGCAATCAGCGTCTCGAGTTTTGCCAAATCAACAGGCTTCTCAGTCTCAATGGTCACTGACTCTGCGTGACCAACAAAGGTCGGTACACGCACACTCGTCGCCTCGACCGGGAGGTCAGGCAGATCAAGAATCTTGCGGGTTTCAAAGATTATCTTTTGCTCTTCGTCGGTATCGCCATTGGGAAGAATCTTGGCCACAAAGGGCATCACGTTAAATGCGATGGACTTGGGGAAGGCGCGTGAGGGCTTAACCGACAGATCCTGCGCCGTAAAGAATTGCCTGGCTTCCTCCTCAAGAACTTCAAGACCAGGTTTGCCCGCCCCTGAGACGCTCTGGTAGGTCGAAACAATGACACGCTTGAGACCAAATTCGCGGCGCAGAACATCGAGCACCATAACGAGTGGCGTTGTGCAGCAATTGGGATTCGCAACCAGTGGACGCTTTTTCAGCTGCGCCGAATTTAAAAGTTTACCGTTGACCTCAGGAACAACCAACGGAACATCTCCGTCTTCACGAAATGCGGACGACTTATCGACGCACAAGATCCCGCGCGCAGTGAGTTCGGGTATAAACCGTTTAGAAATTTCCGCTTCCGACGCAAACAAAACCGCATCACACTGTGCCAATGCATCGAGCTCAGTGGGCTCAACGATGACCGCACGGGTTCCCCAACTCAGCCTCTTTCCCACCGATGCAACTGAGGCGAATGCCCTGACTTCCTTAATCTGCAGTGCAAGACTGCCATCACCCAGAATATCGAGCGCGGTTTGTCCGACCACACCCGTGGCGCCGACAATACCCAGAGTCAAAGGCTTCATATGTGCGTCTCCTCTTCATCATCTTCATCGTCGCCAGCAACAAAAAGATCTTCCTCGTCGGCAGTGCGATCGCGTTTAAAGAACAACCACATCACCGGACCGTGCAAGCAGTAAAGAATAAGCAACAGAGAGAGTGTGACGGTGAACTCAAGAGTGAAGAGCAGCACAGTGAACATGAGCAGAATCGAGAGAAAGCGAAATGGACGCTTGCGTGGTAGCTTAAGATTTTTAGTACTGATGTACTCGAAAGTGCTGATCATGCCGAAGGCCAGGGCGAACATAAGACAGATAAGAAATAGACTTCTAAAATCTGGTTGCGAAAAGGTCTGCGCCAGGCTCACGGCCCACGGGCTGTAGTTGTTCTCGAGAGTCCAACTGGCAAACTCGTATTGCGACATGATGAACGCGCACAGGGGCATGGCTGCCATTGGAATAGGAATACCAGTAAAGTTTCCGCCTGCTTTGCCAACAGAGCTTTGAACGTTGAAACGAGCCAAGCGCAGCGCACCGCACAGCGCATAAATAAAACAGGCTGCAAAACCAATCCGTGAGGATGTATGAAGCGCATAGTTGTACATGACGAATGCAGGCACAATACCGAATGAAACCACATCACAGAGCGAATCAAGCTGAACCCCAAATGCGCTTTGAGTGCGTGTCAGACGCGCAATGCTACCATCCAGACCATCGCAGACAGCAGCTGCAAGAATGGCGTAGGCTGCATAGAGAAACGACTCTGGATTGGCGTTGGGAAGTCGGCCTTCCAATGCAAATTTCATGCTCAAGAAGCCAAAAAACAAGGACGCTGCCGTAATCATGTTGGGAAGCAAATAAATGCTCGCCTTCATGCCGCGCCGGCGCGGTGAGAGTTCGTGAACATTCGCCACGGGTGTCACTCCTCCAGTCACAATGAGTTTCCTTCCTGCCGTTTGAGTTTCAATACGGGTGTCGGTTCCCGACCATAGTGTGGCTCGAGCACATCCACAAGGTGAGCCGAGCCGCCTTGCCACAGCCGGAGCAAAGCATACAAGTCACCGAAGCTCATCTGAGTTGCATACGGGTCATCCGCATCGGGCGACGGACTCCCCCAAAAGGCGTTCGATGCGCAATCGTGCTGATTTTGAGCAGCTGTAGGCATTGCAGGATGCGGTTCGGACACAGCAAACAACATACGCCGACGACCAAAATGAAGGCCGTTTGCAAATGCACACCCCAAGCGTAAGCCTGTAAATGAGCCTGGCCCCACATTGACTGCAAGCATCTCAACTCGGGAGTCGTCCACTCCAAGAATCCCGAGCAGATGAGCATAAAGCTGAGCGAGATTCTCAGCCGTTAACCCCTCGCAGGTCGCAAAGCAGGATGAGCCGCAAACAAAGATTTTAGAGCGTGCTTGGGTGTTTGGTAGCTGAGCGAGTTGTGGTTCTAGCGACGCACAGCTCAGCAAGCTCTCCGCACACTTTTGAATATCCTCGGCGGCCTTGAGTGCGGGAACGATTGCCAAACCAACTCCCCTTTTGTGAGTACACACAAGCGCCGCGTACATGTGAACCTCAGGAGCGGAAAAGACGGAGGATGTCATTGAAGAATACCAGGACGATGAGTCCCAGAAGTAAGGCAACACCTAAGCGTTGAACCGCAAGCTGCACACCTAGAGGCAGCGGTTTACCGTAGGCTGCTTCCACTCCCTGGAGAAGCAAATGTCCTCCATCGAGAGCAGGCAAAGGAAGAAGATTAAACAATCCGATGTTGAGACTCATCCAGGAGATAGTCAACACGAACAACAAAAAACCACCCTCTGCAGCATCGCCGGCAACCCGTGCAATCGCGATTGGGCCACCAAGATTCGAGAGAGGAACGTCTCCAGAAAAAAGTTTTTTCAACGCAGTGAGAAGCGTGGTCGCCTGTTGCCAGGTTGCAGCAGCACCATCTTTGACCGCATCAATGAGGCTCTCACTGCGGATCGTTACCGGAGCAACGGCAACACCGCGCGATACAAAACTCACTGGCAACTCGAGCGTCCACTGGTTGCGTCCCAAAGCATCGAGAACCGAGCGACGAGGAATTTTGCACTCAAGAGTACGCATTTGATTGTCGCTGAGATTGAGCACTTGCCATACAACGGTCACAGCACCACTGTCTTCAGGGCGAATGAGCTTTTGAAAATTGTACGAGAGGTCAATTGGACCTTGAAGCTTGGGGTATCCACTCCAAGAAAACACAGTATCACCCGGCTTCAAGCCACAGGCTTTCCATGCCTCTTGAACTGGAATTTTTCTGTCGCCTTTGTTCAGATTATCAAAACTTTTAACAGTCATGTCGCTCGAGCGAACGGTTTGAGCCCACTCATCCGTCAAGACAGCTGAAGCAGTTGACAAGGTCAGTGTCTGGGTTGGGACAATCAATTTCTCTTTGCCGCTTGGAAGCAAAAGATGCTCTTCCGGCTTTTCCATGCGCTCGACCAAAAGCGAGACTGAACCTGCAGCAACAGCCTGTTCAACATCATGCAGTGCGCTCACTTTCTTGCCATTGACCTCAAGGATTTTGTCACCCGTGAGAAGTCCAGCCCGACTCAAGGTGGAGTCTTGTGGCGCCAGAATAATCCGCGGGGTTTCAAAAAACTGCGAGACACCAATACGCCCCACCGGAATGGGTTCACCGAAAAGAGACTCGCTCATGTCTCGGGCAGGAGTCATTTCAAGAGTGAGCCGACTCGCTCCACGCTCAATTTCAAAGACAGTGCTTTTTTCCGGGCGAGACGAGACCAGCCGATTGATGTCCGCCCAAGATTCAACCTTTTCACCCGCTATCGAAACAATTTTATCGCCTGTCAGCAGCCCAGCCTTGCGTGCAACGCCCTCGGGCATGACGCTGACAACCGGTGCTGGCTTTGGCAAACCCACCTTCGAGAGGACGACCATGACAACCAAACTCAGAACGAAGTTTGCAAATGGCCCTGCTGCCGAAATGATGGAACGCTTGTAGACGGGAGCTGTATTCAGAGCCCGCCCCTCAAGCTCAGGAGGAATAGCTTCGCCGCTTTCTTGTCCGAAAAAACGGACATAACCACCGAGCGGAAGCCAGCAGAGTTTGTATTCGGTGCGGCCACGTTTGAACGACCATGCCGTTGGTCCAAAACCAAGGCTGAACTCTTCGATGGCTATGTTCATCCAAACGCCGGCCAAATAATGACCAAGTTCATGCACAAAGACCACAACCCCAACGAGAGCAATAAACGCCACAAAGGGATTGGTGAGGAACCAAGAGAGTATATCGCTCATTCTCAGGAGCCCTTGACGCTAGTCAGACGTATAGGTGTAGCCGCGCGAGGAGCATCAGTTTGAACGCGCTGTTGCACCTGCTCCGGGGTGCGTCCGAAGCGACGTTCACGATCCGAAAAACGGCGCAGCAGGCCAGCAAAAATTTCGGAGGTAAAATCAGGCCACGGTGCTGACTCGAAGAAATACTCGGCATAAGCGCACTGCCACAGCAGAAAGTTACTGATGCGCTGCTCACCGCTCGTACGAATCACCATATCGACACTTGGAAGACCGGAAGTATCGAGGTGATCTTCAAAGGTCTGCTCATCCAGGTCTGCAGGATATAGTTCGTGAGATTCTATTTTTTCGAGTACGCGGCGCACCGCCCTGAGAATTTCGCCCCTGCTTCCATAGCTCAGCGCAACACAAAGATTCAATCCTGTATTGCCGGCACTCTCCTGCTCCAAAGCCGAGGCGAGAGCGAGAATATCGCTCGAAAGTTTGCCGCGGTCACCGATGAGCCGAAAGCGGATGTTGTTGTCGAGAATTTTGTTGCGTTCAGCCTTGAGGTACCAACGCAACAAGCTCATGAGAGCGCTGACCTCTTCTTCGGGTCGGCGCCAGTTTTCGTCGGAGAAGGCATACAAAGTCAGTGCCTGCAAACTGCATTTGGTTGCAAACTCCGTGACCTCATTTACACGCTCGACACCCTTCTTGTGACCAGCCACCCGCGGCAGGCGACGGCTTGTAGCCCAACGGCCATTGCCATCCATGATGATGCCCACATGGCGAGGCAATTTGAGCGGGTCAAGATTCCAATTTTGAAAAAATTCGTTCATTCAAAGGCCTCAGTGACTCTGCGGAAGCACTCTGGTTCCGGGGCTCCCGGCACGGGCTATATCGCAGCTGTCGGATGTGGTCTAGACGGCCTCAATAATTGACACATCCCGCACCTTTTGACTACTTTCGGCCGGTTCTAAAGTCTGCCCGCCTCCGGAGTGTCGTCATGAGCCAAGAATCCGCAAAAGCTAAGGAATCGCCCACCCTCTCGACCCAGGGCTACCGGGGTACACGGGACTTCCACCCGGAACTACAGCGCTTGCGCAGTTGGATGTACGAGAACATCAAGAAGGTGCTCGAAAGCTATGGGTACGAAGAGTACGCGGGCCCGCTGCTCGAGCCGCTTGAGCTCTATGCGAGCAAATCAAGTGAAGAAATTGTCAGTGAACAGCTCTACTCGTTTGAAGACAGGGGTGGGCGCAAAGTTGGTATTCGTCCGGAAATGACCCCCACCCTGGCGCGGATGGTTGCGGCGCGCTCGAAAGAGCTTCTGCGTCCTATTCGTTGGTATTCGATACCCACCTGCATGCGATATGAACGCCCACAGAGAGGGCGGCTGCGCGAATTCGATCAGCTCAATGTCGACGTCTTCGGTGGAACCCCAGTTGACGAAGACGTTGAGGTCTTGCTCACCTGCCACGACCTCCTTGTCCGACTCGGAGCGCGCCCAGGCGACTTTGAAATCCGCATCAATCACCGCGGTTTGGTGGATGACCTGTTGTTTGGGGTTTTGAAAATCAACCCCACCCAGAAAAATCCAGTGCTTCGCCTTCTCGACAAAAAAGACAAGCTTCCGCCGGAAACTTTTCGCGCGGAAGCTAAAAAACTCTGGCTCAGCGCAAGTGACATTGAGACCCTGGAAAGCTTTATGACCCGTCCCTTGTCCGAGGTGCGCTCGCTTCTTGGGAATCAAACAGCGCATCTCGATGCACTGCAGGAGCGTCTCACATGCCTCGAGGCGCTTATTCCACCACAATGCATCCGCTTCGATGCATCAATCATGCGCGGGTTCGACTACTACACCGGCCTGGTTTTTGAAATCTATGACACTCACCCAGAGAACCGCCGCGCCCTCTTCGGTGGAGGACGCTACGACAACCTCGTTGGAGCCTTCGGGGTAGACCCTCTGCCGGGTATTGGATACGGCGTCAGCGATGTTTCGTTGCTCAATTTTCTTGAGGTGCACGGCCTGACTCCTGCCCTCAAAAGGAAGACCGATGTTGCGGTGATCCGCTTTTCTGAGAACGACCGGGGCACTGCACTGCATCTCTCACAAATTCTTCGCAATGCCGGCATCAACGTGGAAACAACCCTCTCTGCAGGTAAATTCGGAAAACAAATTCAGTGGGCAGAGCGCACGGGCGCGCAAGCTGTTTTGTTCCGAGGCGAAGATGAACTGAAAAACAACACGTTCGCTTGCAAGTGGCTCGCAACCGGACAGCAGGAGATCATCCCACTGGAAAATGTGGGAGCTTTGGTCGAGAAACTTAAAAAGTAAACCCGCGAGCTTCGCTCCTGGTAGCTTAGCAGGTGGAGCAATGAAAACAGGAGCGCACGCCTGATGAAATCACTCGCTCACAAACAGGCCTTACTCTGGGCACTTTGCCTGCTGGTCTCGATTCACGCGCACGTGGCTCGCGCTCTCTGCAAATCAGAGAACGAAGGTTCACTCAATTCGGAAATTGCGCTTGCCAACATGATCATCTATTCCCAAGAGTACATGAAGTATTTCTTTGCGGATGATGACTCCGATGTTCAACCCCTACCTGCCTCTGGTATGTCTCTCTTTCTCTCGCGTGAGTTCACCAAAGAGAAGCGCTGGCTCACAGCACTGACCCTGCCCATACGAGAAGAAGAAGTGTTCATTAAGAATGCGGAGAATTTCAAATACTACTACCCAAAACTGGCAATGGTAGGTTTAGAAACCGATCTGCACACCAGCAAACCGCTCACTGAGAGCTCTTGCTTCCGTATCAGCGCTGCAGCGGGGCTTGCGCTTCCTCTTAGCAAACGCATCAGCAGCTATGCTCCCCCGTTTCTGCTCTCAAGAATGGGCGCTGAAATATCGAAAGATGTGTTTCTGAATTTCGGAATGGGTTATTCAGGGAATATAAAAACCGGAGCCTGGTTTTTTCCATTTGGCGTCAGCTATATAATTCGATAAATCAAAACGGTTTTTTATGCGAAGAAGTCGCAAGGAACTGTTCGAAGCCTTGTTTCGACTTTCGCCCTGAGCGCAGCGGGAGATCGGAAGTTGCCCAACGCGAACCGCCACGACGCCGCTGCGCCTGTGCGGCTTTCTTTTCCGCATCTGTCATAGCATCGACTGTTGTTCCCTGCGCACGTGCGATTTTTTCACGCAAGGCATGCGCATAAGCGATCCCGAGAGCATCGCTTGCGTCGTGTGGCAGATTTTCAAACGAGATTCCCAAAATCGACGACAATGCCCGCGCAATCTCTTCTTTGCTCGAACGCCCATGTGCTAGAACAGCCTTCTTAACAGCCGTTGGGGAAAGCTCAAATACGCCGAGACCCGCCTGATGGCAGTTTGCCAAAACAACTCCGCGTGCATGACCCAAAAACAGTGCAGAGCGAATATTTTGAGCCACAAAAGCCTGCTCAACACAGACCTTTTGTGGCTGATAGAGAGAAACCACACGCGCCAATTCAACTGCCAAAGAACCCAACCGCGCAGCCAAAGGCAGCTCAGGATCAAAACGCCAAACTCCAGCAGCAACACCAAACACACGCCCGTCGTCGGAGAGATCGACAACCCCGTAACCGGCAATGCGAGTGCCTGGGTCAATGCCAAGAATTCTCATGGCGCAGATTCCTTACGGAGAGATAGAACGTGCTCTGCAACAGCGTTCAACTCTACCTCCGAGGTTATCTCCTTGGCAAAACCAGGCATTGCACCTTTGCCATTCTTGATAACCTCCACAATAGCAGCGACGCTCTGCTCACCTTTCCAAGGACCGACCTGAAAATTTGTGGGTGACGGACTCATCATCCGCGCCATCGTGGTCTGCGCTCGACCATCTGCGCCATGACAACTTGCACAGAAGCGGCCGTAGAGTTTCTCAGCAGGACTTCCGCCACGCATTGATGAGGGTCCAACCGGTGTAGGAGCATCGCCCGAAGCGTTAGAAGCGAGGTCTGGATAAGCATTTTGTGGCGCAGCGGAATCTGCAATCAGGTCGGGCTTCTTCGGCGCACACAGCACCACCAAACCCGACATAAAAATCGTGGCAACACTGCCCAAAATAAAAACGCGCGAACGCGAGAGGGTCATTGGGGCTTTGACTTCAGGAGAATTCATTGTCGCCTCTTTATTGACGAGGAACGTTAACTCAAGTCGCAGATGCTGCCCGGCGCCGCTCAACTGCAATGAGCAGACCGACACAACTCAACACAGTCAGCATATGACTGCCACCGTAACTCACAAGTGAAAGTGGGACGCCCACCACAGGAAAGAAGCCCAGAACCATGGCAACGTTGATGAAGAAATGAAACAGAAAGAAACCAGCCACTCCGAGTGCCACAAGAGCCGAGAACGAATCGCGAGCCTTTTCAGCGATCTGAAAGATTTGCAACAACAAGAGAATATAAAGACCAAAGACCACAAGACAGCCAACGAAACCCTGCTCCTCAGCCCAAACCGAGAAGGCAAAGTCGGTGTGGCGTTCAGGGAGGAAGCTCAACTGGCTCTGGGTTCCTTGCTGAAACCCTCGCCCCCAAACACCACCACTCCCAACAGCAATCATGCTCTGAATGGAGTGATACCCTGCTCCCTTTGGGTCGCGCATAGGATTCAAAAAATTCAAAACACGCAACTTTTGATAATCATAAAGAACAAAGTTCCAAGCAATGACCGAGAGGCTCAAACCAGAAAAGGCAACAATCGCAATACTCGTCCAATTCACGCGCACAAATGCAATCTGGAAACAGCCAATAAGAAGAACCAAACCCGATGTACCAAGGTCGGGTTGAACGAGGACGAGAAGAAATGGAACCAAAATAATAAGAATCTGGCGCCACAGAGTGAGCAGTGTGAATTCATGAACACCTTTCACAAAAGCAAAACTGCGCGCAACAATGAGAATAATAACAAACTTAGTCAATTCACTCGGCTGAATTCGCACAGGTCCAAGTGCCAACCAGCGCTGCGAACCTTTCGCAATATGACCGGTAATATCCACGGCCAACAACATGGCACACACGACGATGTATGCAAAAATGGATAACCGCTCGATAGAGCGGGTGTCGAGCAAAACTCCCCAGAAGATCATGGCCACGGTACCGAGCAGTGCCCACTGTGCTTGGTCATTGAAGCGACCGGGAGCCATTTCCCCCCCGCTAGCGCTGTACATATTAAACAGTCCGATGGCGACGAGGAGGTAAACCGTAATCAGCAACGACCACGGGGTTCCACGAAAACGCTCTTTGAAAAGCTGCCAGAACAAAAGCACCGCACTCTCCTTCGTCAATCGCCTTCGACAGTTTCACTCGCAGAATCATCACTGTCTGCCTCATCCTGCTCAACAGTTTCATCTGATTCTGCAGCACCAGAACTCTGTGCGCCCTGCAACTTGGTTTTGCGCTCAGCAAGTTTCTCGGAATTTTTGCCTATGGGGAATTTCTCCGGATGAGCCTTGCGCAAGTAGGCATCGAGCACCCGCTGCACAATCGGCGCCGCCTGAGAACCGCCGCCTCCACCATCGAATTCACTCAGAGCGACAACAGCTATTTCAGGGTTATCGGCAGGGGCATATGCAGCAAACCAAGCATGGTCACGCTGTTGAAATGAAACTTCGTCCATATCTTTTGTTCTTTTTAGCGCAGCAGTCTGAGCAGTACCTGTTTTGCCGGCAATCACGAATCCAGGAACCTGCGATTTCCGTCCTGTTCCAGTCGGTGCCATGACCACGTCTTCAAGTCCGCCGCGCACAACCGCCATGTTTTCCGGTTTGAACGTCACACGCTGCCGCAACTGAGGCCTTTCCTCGCTCACGACTTTACCTGCAGCGTCGACAATCCTTTTGAGCAAAAATGGTCGATAGACTTTTCCACCGTTACCAATGGCAGCCATCATCACGGCAATTTGAATGGGAGTCATCAGATTATAGCCCTGCCCAATAGACACGTTGATTGTGTCACCACTTTGCCAGGGTGCTCCGCGTGTTTGCAGTTTCCACTCGGTCGAGGGAACAATGCCTGTGACTTCCATATTGAGGTCCAGACCAGTTTTGTCACCGAGACCAAACGCGCGCGACCATTTTGCAATTCTATCTACACCCAGAAGGTTTCCCACCTGGTAGTAGTAAATGTCGCAACTCTGCTCGAGAGAACTGCGCAAATTCACAACCCCATGCCCCGTCTTTTTCCAGCATCGCCATTTACCGTTACCCAAAGTGAAAACGCCGTTGCAAGAATAAGTGCGGTTTGGGTTGGTGACACCCTCCTCGAGGGCAGCCAGTGCGGTGATGATTTTGAAGACCGAGCCGGGCGGGTAAGCACCACCTGTGACTTTATCGAGAAGCGGCTTGAAAGGGTTGGTTTGGAGCAACTGCCAGTCTTCACCGGTCAAACCATCTTGATACATGGACAGGCTAAAGTTTGGATGACTAACGTAGGCCAGGACTTCACCATTCTGAGCATTGATTGCAATGACTGCACCGTTCTTGTTTTTGAAGGCATCAACGGCCGCGCGCTGGATGTCATCATCAATGGTGAGGAAAAGATCGTTTCCACGCTGACCATTCTTTCGCGAGTTAAGACCTAAATCCATATTGGCACTTGTCTGCAGACGTCCAAAAGCATCCACCTGGAGGGAATCCTTACCTTCCAGTCCCCGCAAACTATTCTCGTACTTTTTCTCGACACCCATTTTTCCAATGATTGAGCCAACACGATATTGATAATCACGCGTAAGGCTGTTCAAGTTGTTGAGCTCGCGGTTGGTAACCTCACCCAAGTAACCAAAAAGATGCGCGGAATAGGTGCGCTGATAATCTCGCCGCGGCGCAGTATCGACATCCACCCCGGGCAGAAAGAACTTATTTGATTCCATCACTGCGACTTCGTGCAGGGTCAAGTTGCGCTTGATACGCACGGGCACGAAGTGGGGTACACCCGCAGACTCATTCAATCTCTTTTCAATTTGCTCCAACGGAATACTAAACAGCTCAGAAACGATTTTGAGCGTCTGCTCGCGGTTCTGGAGATACTGGGGGATCACAACCAAATCAAAAAAGGGCCGATTGGAAAGCATCAGACTGCCGTTGCGATCGTAGATTTGCCCACGAGGAGCAGGACGAGTCACTTCGCGCACACGGTTGCGCTCCGAGGCAATCGAAAAGTCTTTGCCTTTGAGAATTTGAAGATACCAAAGCCGACCGGTGAGACACAGCACCAGAAAAACGAAAACCGCAATAGCGAAATAAATTCGTTTTGCGTCAACCAGCAACTCTGATCGGAATCGACTTTCAGCCACGGGTTATATACTCCTCAGTTTTCCGCAAGTTCTTGGCGATGATCGCGCCGGGAGCTAGCATCAAACAATCCGTCAATTGCAGAAAAGAATGCGAACAGTGGCACGGAGCACAAAGTTGTCACGAGAACAGAGGGTGCCACCTCTCGAAAAAACGAACCGAAATCAGCTACACGCTGAAATTTCGATAGACTTCCGTACACCAAAACAAATTTCAAACAGAAAATACCTGCAAAAATGAGAAACTGACTGCTCAGTTTGTGCAACGCAAAAAACTTCGCAAGGACATTCGCAATCACCAGGGCAAGCAAATAGAACATCAAATAGAAGCCATCCGGTGCACCAGAAAACATATGCATCAAGGCAGCGACGATAAAAATCCGAACCAACGCACCAAGAAGCAGATGCTCGATGGAAACGTAGACAACGAAAACTGTTGCAAGGTCAACCTGCAACCAAGGGGAACCGAGGCGCCCCAAAACATAGGCCTGGAAGTATACGATAGCCATGGCCAGAACGATCATGAGGGTTGCATGTGCCTGCCATGCGCGTAAGCGGATCATGATTAGCCCCCCGAGCGGCCAGGCACAGACTCAACCAGCTTCTTCATCCACTCACCACCACCCACGCGGCGAATAACGTCGACCTCTCGGCTGTTGCGCAAAAGAATGAGAGCTTCCGAGACCTCCGCGAAGTTCACAGCGGGCTCGACCTCAATAACTTGAGTGACACCATCCTTTTCAACGCGAATGCGAGACACCTTGCCCACAGCAATGCCACGCGGAAAAGGTCCCGTGAGACCACTGGTCACAATTTCATCGCCAACCAGCACGCGGCTGCCACGATCGGCGTATTTAAAGAGCATGGTCTGACCTGCGCTACCCTCCAACATTCCACGACGACGGTTACGCGCAACGATAACGTCCAAGTTCGAGTTGGGGTCGTTTAGAAGAAGAACATCGGATGCTTTGGAAACGGTTCGCATAACAACACCGACGGCACCTTCGGCAGCCACAACCGCCATCCCAGGAAGGACTCCTTCGGATTCCCCCCGATTAAGACGAATACTCTTGTACAGAAAGCTCGGGTCTCCGCTCTGAACTTGGCCAGAAACGAACTTCAAATTCACCTGACGGACAAAATTGAGCAGTTTTTGAAGACGTTCGTTTTCCTTTTCGACCTCTTGAAGCATCTGAATTTTTACAGCCAGCTTCGCATTCTCATCCTTGAGGTGATCCGCCTCGCCGCGCGCACCGCGGAGGTCAACATATGAGCGCACCATATCGCGTGACTGGTGAGTGACAAGATTAAAGACCAGCTCAATGGGCCGGCTGACCGTGTAGACGAGCTTCTCCACGAACGACAGGTCACGCCGGGTCGCAACGTCAGAGGAATAGAATGCAAACGGAAAAATGAGTGCACTCAAAACAAGCAAGGCAAAACCATATCTACGAAACACGAGCATGGCGAAGTCCTAACGGATGAGCGTTATTGAAAACGCATTTATTTTATAGCCAATTGGTTGAAAAAGGAAGCTTGCATGCTAAAAGAATTGGGAGGTTCATGTCATAGACCATCATCACACACAGAGGGCGCCCAGATGGGAGCCTTCCGTGCGAATCAGCCCAACAGAGAGGCATGCATGCGTTTGTCGACGAAAAAGCTTTTGTCCCCTAGCGTTAAGTCAATGGCTGTTTTTTCGGTTATTGCTGTTGCGGCCATCGCCTTTGCCGTCACCGGAATTTCTCCCGGGGGCTCGTCCCTAGACCGCAACATGGCAGCGCAAGTCGGCTCACAAACAGTCACCATGTTCGAACTTCAGCGTTCTTTCGAGAATCTCGACCGGCAAACCGGAAATGAACCCGGTCGGCGGGAAGCAAATATACAGTCTGCCCTCAACCAGCTCATCC
This sequence comes from Betaproteobacteria bacterium, assembly GCA_016868315.1. Lineage (GTDB taxonomy): Bacteria > Bdellovibrionota_B > Oligoflexia > Silvanigrellales > Silvanigrellaceae > RFOM01. The sequence goes on along the minus strand of VGHE01000010.1, from coordinate 58,460 downwards.
AAGAGAAGGTTATGCTCGAAGAAGCCACTCGGCTCGGCTGGGTGCCTTACGACCAGGAAGTAGCACAGTGGATCCGCAAGCGTCCCGAATTTCAAAATGAAAAGACCCAACAATTCGACATCGCCAAGTACAAGAAATTTCTTAAGAGCGGTTATGTCAGCGAACTCGACTTCCACAAGCAAGGCCGCGACTCTATCTCCTTCGAAAAAATGGGAACGCTCATTTCGCTACCAGAGGCACTGCCAAAATCTATCCTCAGCGACCGCGCCATGCGTGACAGCACAGAGTTCAACCTTGAATTTGCTCAAGTGCAGCCCAGCGAAGCTAAACTCAATGAAAAAATCTCAGCTGAAGTGCAAAAGTATGTCGCTGACGCCGGCAACGAAAAGAGCTTAAAAGATGCTTGGGAGAGCAGCAAAGGTGAATTTACTCGCCCTGCACAGGTTCGGGCACTCGCCATTTTGATTGCCTACAAGGATGCCCAACGCGCCGAAGGCGAAGCGAAAAATCGCACTAAAGACGATGCTCGCAAACTTGTTGAGAGCCTCAAGGCCAAAATTTCCGCTGGTGAGTCGTTCGCGAGTGTTGCAGGCTCAACCAACGATGATGCAAGTGCGAAACAAGCAAAGGGTGATATCGGCTGGATTGACTCGACAAACATCGACCCTGCAACAGCAACGGCAGCGTTTGCGCTCACCAAAGAAAATGCTGTCTCTGAGATCATCGACACGCCGTTTGGATTCCGTCTGTTGCAATGGCAAGAGTCTCGCGAACGCGTCGAAAAGAAATATGAGGACGTCAAGCAGGAATTGGCTCGGCGCGCCTTAAGCGAGAAAATCAGAAACGAATTGACCGCCGATCTCGAAAAGCAAATCAACACACTCTTGACGGAAAGCAAGACAGCTGAAATCGAAGCGCTGCTTCAGACCCACACGATTTCTTGGAAGGTAGTTAAGAAACCCGTTACCCCGAGAACACGCTTCATTGAAGATCTCGGCGCATCGGATCCTCTGATGAGCACTCTCTTTACCCTCAAAAACACGGGCGACACCACCAAGTCGGTGCTCGACTTTGGCGGCCGCAAATCCATTGTGCGTCTCGCCAGTCGTAAAGACGGTACAGCTCCCGATGCTGAAAAACTGCGTCGCCTGCAATCCGCTGAACAACGCATTGCAGCGCAAACTTACTACTCAACCATGCAACGCAAGCTATTTGATATCTACACGAGCAACAAAGACATCAAGCGCAACAAGGAGCTGCTGCGGTGAAGCAGCCGCCTGCCACCACAGCTTCGCAGCTCTCCGCGCAGACACAGCAACCTGACGTCATCGTCATTCAAAAACGGACTGCGCTGGAGCGCTATGCTGCCGAGTTCAATTCGGACTCAGGGCGTTCTTATTTCCTGCGTGATGGCCAGAGCGACCAAATCCTCCAGCGGGCGCACGATCAACACTGCGAAACCCTCGATCGTCTTCTCACAGAGCTCACCCACAAAAACATTTCCTTCGGGCTTTATACACTCGATGATCTTGCCTCAGATACGCATACCTCCTTCAGCTTTTATCAGTCTGGCAAACCCTCAGGTCTCACACCAAAGCGCAGCCTGGTGATTTGCGTCGGGGGTGATGGCACTCTGCTCCGCGCAAGCCACTATGTGGGTGGCGATGTTGCTCTGGTTGGCCTGAATTCCGTTCCGATGCACTCGGTCGGGCACCTCTGCCAACTTTCTCCAGACACCCTGCTCTCTGGGTTAGCGGAAATCCTCGAAAATAAGAGAAAACCAAAATGGGTGCGGCGGCTCATCTCCCGCACCTCAACCGGAACAATTCTGCCCTACGCGCTCAACGACATCTATTTCGGTCATCAGCACCCTGCCTCGGCAAGTCGTTATTCGCTCAACATTGAAGGCCCACACGCGTGCTCCGAAAAACAGCTCTCGAGTGGTGTCTGGATAGCTTCACCGTCAGGGAGCACTGCGGCTATCCGCTCCTACGGGCTCGGCCTGCTCCAGCCCACATCAAACCAATTTCTGCTCGCTGTCAGGGAGCCCTACAGCCCTCCAGGGCATCATCTCAACCTGACGCGCATGACCTTAGACGGCGACAATGAGCACATCACCCTCTTTTCGCGTATGCGCCACGGCATGGTCTGCATGGATGGCCCCATGACTGCCTGTATTTTAGGCTTTGGGGAATCTCTGGAAATCGGCCTAGGTCGGGAGGGAATGCTTAAACTTTTCCTGTAAACTGAGCCCCATCAGGGCATCGACAAGCCCGGTGCATTTATGATTATCTGAACACTCGAACGATTCGCTGAGCGCTCCAAGGGAGTCCAACATGAAACACCACAGCTACGGACAAGAGTTTTTCATCACCACACAGGTTGACCAGTTCGTGAACTGGGCACGCCGCAACTCTCTTTGGCCATATCCATTTGGAACGGCCTGCTGCGGAATCGAACTGATGTCCGTCATGGGTCCTAAATACGACTTGTCACGCTTCGGTGCAGAAGTTGTTCGCTTCAGCCCACGCCAGGCCGACCTGCTGGTTGTTGCGGGAACAATAACTGAGAAAATGGCACCGGTTTTGCGTCGCATCTACGACCAGATGTCCGAACCCAAGTGGGTGCTCTCAATGGGTGCATGTGCGTCTTCCGGCGGTTTTTACCGCGCGTACCATGTTGTTCAGGGCATCGACCGCATTGTTCCAGTCGATGTTTACATTCCGGGTTGCCCACCCACGCCTGAGGCCGTTATCGACGGCATCATGCAGCTGCAAGAGAAAATCAAACAGCAACGCAAAGAAGCCTGAACCCGAAGCATGCTTCAGATTTCTGGCTTTTTTGTAGAAAAATTGTGACGCTCTTCACAGGCACGCGCTCTCTTTGGTATGCCGATTCCGGGAACACTTTGGAGGCTTGTTCGTGTCTGAATTGCATTTAGCGCAAACACAAACCCACAACCGCTCGCGGGTTCTGATTGTCGAAGACGACCGGGATTTGAATAATCTTCTTAAATTCACGCTTGAGTCGACTCGTGAGTACGAAGTCACGTCGCTTTTTGATGGCAAAGATGCCGTCGAATTCATGACAAAATGCAAGCCGCAGTTGGTGCTGCTCGACGTTATGCTCCCGCACATTGAAGGCACCGAAGTTCTTCGCATCATGCGCCAGCACGAACAACTTGCGCATGTGCCGGTCATTCTCCTGACTGCGAAATCACAGGAATCCGACAAAATCGACGGTTTCGAGGCAGGCGCCGACGACTACATCACCAAACCTTTTTCTCCCCGGGAACTCCTGCTACGTGTTCAGGCATTATTGCGCCGCTCCGGGCTTTCGGCTCCAGCGCAGAGCGTTGCAAAAAGGCCGCCTCAAACATTGCCGACTTCGCAACCTTCAGGCGAAACCTCAACAGAAAAACAAATTACTATCGACTGTCTGACCATTTTACCCGAGCAATTTAAGGTGCTCGTCCATGGTGAAAGCGTTTCGCTCACAGCAACCGAATACCAACTTCTTCTCTACCTTGCTGAACGCGCCGGGCGACTTCAAAGCCGCGACGCGTTATTGCAACGGGTGTGGGGATACGAAGGTCAAATGAACACGCGCACGGTCGACACGCACATCAAACGCTTGCGGCAAAAACTAGGGCATGCGGGGGCTCTGATCGAAACCGTACACGGGTTTGGCTACCAGCTCATCGACAACCAAAAAGGCGTGCGTAGCTGAATCCTGAATATCTATCGCACTTACTGCGCTAGCGTCTTCGCCAACTCACATAAATAACTTGGCACAAAGTGCTCATTTACGAGTGGATTCTGCATCGCTGCAGCGAGATTTGCGACGACCTGTTGAACTTTCTGACCATTGCTATTCCAATATTTCCCATCCCAAACAGCGTCCGACTCAAATCGACCCTTTGCGTAATCAGCCTGACCGAGCATGTCTGGAACTCCGGCGTGGGTGAAGTTTGCTTTGGCGAAAGTCATCCCTGTGAGAGCACCAATTCCATTCAGGAGAGCGAGTGTTGTTCCCCGCGTCGAGGGTTCAAGAACCGAGTTCAATGCAACATCAGCGCTCGCGCCGCTGGGTGGAAGATGTGGAACAGGATCGTTCGCATTTACAAACCGCTTCTGTTTGCCAGCGAGAATTTTCTCAGTCTCTGCAGCAAAGCTAGCATTGCCAACGCGTGGTTGCCCCAGCGTCACCATCCCTGCGATGTTAACGCCCTTTCTGTGCATGTCGAGTGCAGCCAAAGTTGCAAGCGCGCCACCTAAACTGTGTCCCACAAAAAATGTTGGCACAGATTTGCTGCTCTCAGGTTCGAGTTCCTGTGCAAGATTCGCTGCCACGCTGCGGTAAGCAAGCGCAAATCCCTGATGCACACCCCCAGGAAGACCATCAGTCAAAGCCGATTGAACCAAAAATTTAGAATCTGTCATGACACCTTCGAGGCTGTGTGTCCCCCGAAAAACAACCAGGTTCATTCGTGCAGATGTGGCAACAAACCCCTGCACCCCCTGCGCCTTGCTTTCCAGCAACTTCACCTTTGCGAAACCAACACCATTGAGCCACTTGGTGAGAGAGACCGCATCGAAAGGCAATGTTGTTGAACCGACTGTACCGAAGCGAGCGAGCAGAAAAGTATTTTTCGGACTCAAACCCTCTGAAAGCATGAAGGGAAGGTCAAAGCCCGCGTCGCACTTAAGCTGCATCGGAGCCATCGAACGAACGAAGATAGGCTTTTCGGCCTCCTTTGCCACCGCTTCCGGATCATTCTTCGTGGCTTCGGCGCCCTTCTGCCCCGCAGCACCTGCCCTTTCACCGGTGGCCGTACCTTTGAGGCCGGTCGAAGTCTTGCCTGCGCAAGACGTCTGCAGCAAGAACAGGCCAAAAATCCCGAGGAAAGAAGAGACTATTTTCATTCAAAACCTCCGAATTGTTACCTATCGGAATGTTTCAGAAAAAATTTACTCAATTTTGCGAAAAGGCGGCCGAAAGACCTTGGGAGAATAAATGGAAGGAGGGGTGGTTGATGTTGAAGTGGTTTTCCCAACCGAGAGCTGCAGTCACAGGGGCTGTGTTGGTATTAGCGATGGTATCGGCCTGCACCAAAAAAGCAGGCACCTCAAATGCGCCTGCACCCTCAACGGCTCAAACGCCGGGTCAACCGAACAACGGGACAACACCTTCCGCGCCAAATTCTGGCGGGGTTGAAGCAGTCTTGACCAGATTTGCGCTGCAGTCACTCGCGGGAGACGTGATCTTCTGCCAAACTTTCTCCACGGCATCGAAGTTACAGCTGAGCGATGTGGAATCAACCATCAACGCCCTCGCAGGTGCTCAGGCAGGAATTCCGGCGGGGATGCTCAATCCTTTCACAGTTCAGAGCCTTGCTCTCAGTGTGAAAAATCAGGCCTGTGCGCGTGTGCCCGAACTCTTGAACGCAGGACACTGTGCCCTAACGGTTCAGAAGCAAACCGCAACCGGGCTCGTTTCATTCGCAACCGAACAGCGCCTGTTTTGGAAGGACATTCCGACTCTCGCACAAGCAGCGAATGTTAAAACTTCGCTCGATGGAAAGACAGCTTTGTTGAGCTCCAAGAACGCAATCCTCCTTTCCCTCAACCGCCAGCTCACTCAACAGCGCCAGCTCCTGCAGTTCCTCCAAGCAACAACGGGGCAAAGCGGATTGATTGCTGATGCTCAGGCTCTGCTCACGAGCCTGCAGGAGCAAGTCAACACGCTTGACGGCGATATCAAAAGGATTGAGGATGAAATTAAGCCCATCGAAGATGAGATGAATAAGCGAATCGCAGAACTCAACACCGCCCGCGCAGCACTCAAACTTGCCTGTAATCCTGCCAGTATGGGCGCAACAGCAGCCGCCTGGAAAGATCAATAATCAAGAGTCGGTCTCTCGATACCGATAAGGAGCAAAATTTGCTGATGGGGACGAGGAGTTTAACATCCTCAAGCCAGTTGCGCGGAACATTTTGCTCGTAGCATTCGGTTGTACGGTCGCCGGTTGCGATACAGCAGCTTCGCTGCCCCAAGCGGCGAAGGGTTACTATGGGAAAGAAACGCTCGGTAAACTTCCCGAATCCCCCGACGGCGCTGACTCTTCGAAGGTCATCTCGTTGGTGCAGGCCAACGGCGACATGCCGCAGTACCGCGTTAAAGTGAACTCAAACATCAAAGCAGGAAAGACTATGTCCTGCGAAGTTAAAGCCGGCGAAATCATCGATGCGATTGCAGAATCAGGTTCGCAATTCCTGGTGCAAGCACAGCGCAGTTCTCTCACGCGAGATTGTGAAAATTCAGGCTCAGCAGATTTTGTTGAAGGATATATTGAGCAGAGCGTTTTGGAACTTGTTGCCGTCGCAGACTCAGATGCGGGTGGTCAAACACCCGCACCAACTCCGGCTCAGACCGTCGTGACACCCTTGGCCTCCCCAAATCCATCAGCAACAATCACTCCAACACCGGTTCCCACCCAAATGCCGACCATGACGGCACAGTGCGACTCGGTCAAGTTTGCCAACTATCCAAAGGGTGAGGCAGGTCAGAATCCGCTCATCACACTCGCCCGGCAGTCAAACAAACCAAACGCAATTCCAGGCGAATTATGGCGTGCCGGAGGGGACAACTTTTTGCTCCTCGTCAAGGGCAGTGCGAGCAAATGGAAGGTGCAGGCTTTCAACAAATCTGACAAGACCAAAATGGAAGCAGTGACAATCGAGAACAGCTCTCTGAAGAAGCGCAACTCTGGTGAGATCGCGCTCCCGTTGAAGAAGTTTGTCAAAAACCCAAATAGCTGGGTTGGCGCGAGCATCGAAGTCAAAATCACTGCAATTGATTCTCAGGGTGCCGAAGGTTCACAGAGCTGTTCACAAAAGCTGAACCTGCTGAGCCCATTGGTGCTCGATTTTTCCGGAGCATCAATGGTTCGCACTGTTCCACTCGTTCAGTCTGGAGTTGAATTTGATTTGGACGCCGACGGAACTCCAGAACAGGTCGGCTGGATTGATGGAAAAACAACAGCTTTTCTCACTCTTGACCTCAATGGCAATGGCCGAGTCGATGACGGACGAGAGCTTTTTGGTGATGCAACACAGATGCGTAGCCCAGCAAAAGCAAGCGACGGATTCGAGGCTCTTGCTCAATACGATTCCAATGCTGATGGTCGAATCGACGCGCGTGACCCCGCGTACGCAAAACTCAAGCTGTGGTTCGACAGGAACGGCAACGGCCGCAGCGAAAGCAACGAACTTGTGTCACTCAAAGCTAAAAAGGTGAGCTGGATTGGACTAAATGTCAAACCAATTGCCCGGACTGAAGCACTCCAACACACTGACTCTCTTGTGCCCAACGATGTTCGCCTCAGCGCAGAATTCGCAGCTCAGGGATGCACGAAGGGAGTCTGCCGCGTATACGATATCTTCTTTGGTGCGGTGACAAATCGTGCAACCGCACAGAAATAACTCCGCCTCGCATTCACCTCTGAGCAACCCTCAGAATGGTGTGAGAGCAGCAATTCGACCTTGAGTTCGGTTGCGGGGAATGGATACGGTGAACACCGTACCCACTCCGGGCTCGCTGCGCAGCTGGATGGCTCCCCCGTGCGCCTGCACGACGTGTTTTACAATTGCAAGACCTAGACCTGAGCCCCCACCCAGGCGTGTGTGGCTTTTGTCGACGCGATAGAAACGTTCGAATGCGCGCAGCTGCGCAGCGTGTGGAATCCCAAGACCGGAGTCCTCAACGTAAATCAGCCATTCATCGTCACCGACACGTGCGCAAACTTTTACGTACCCTCCGCGGCGGTTGTACTTGATTCCGTTGTCAACCAAATTTAACAACACAGAATCAAAGCGCTGTCCGTCGACCAAAACAACATCGACACGCGAATCAACATCAATAATGACACTGACACCTGCCTCTTTCGCTTTCAGACTCAAGGTCTCCTTGACCCGCTCGAGCGCATTGCGAATGTCATAGGGACGCAGTGTCAGTGGTATCTGACTGTTCTCGAGGTTGGAAAGTAGAATCATATCCTGAAGCAAGGTAGAAACCTGATCCGAATTCTTCACAATCACACCCAGAAACTGCTGAATTACTTCAGGCTCCAGCGTGGAGAATTGATCTTGCAGGATCTCAGCATAGCCTCGAATGGAAGCGATCGGAGTTTTAAGTTCATGGCTCACATTGGCAAAGAATTCTCGCCGAAACTGCTCGAGCCTGTGCAAGTCACTCATGTCAAACAAAAAAACAAAGCACACCGGATGCTGCGTCCCGGACTGCACCAAAACCATTTTAGCTCGCACGCGCTTTGCTTCGGTACCATCGAGATGAATAGATTCGACAACCTCTGGTTCCACATCCGCAGATGCATATTGCTGCCGACATCGGTTCAAGAACGCAACAAAACGGTTATTCAATTCAACACTGCGCACAACTTCAATTAAATCACGACCAAGAGGATCACCATAATATTCGAGCCAACGCCGCACCGTGTGATTGATTTTGAGCACCTTGCCATCGAGTGTGCACAGAATCACTCCCTCGCCGATCGCATTGAAAAGTTCATCGATACGGCTGTTCTGTTCGCGCGCTTCCTGAATAGACATATTCATACGCCGACCCATCCCTTGGATGGCACGGGCGAGGCGAGAATACTCATCGTAACCTTCAACCGCTGCGACGGTTCCACCGAGGTCGAATCCACCCTGGCGTGTGAGTTGTTGCAACGACCGGAGCGGCAGATCTACAAGTCGAGCAAGAATGATGTAGGAGAGCGCGGCACACAGAAAAAAAACAAGAAATGAAGGCATGTAATTGATGAGTGTTTCTTCAAGGAGCAGCACGAGAACAAACAACACCCAAATCCGCATGTGAACGGAAAGGGGCAATACGGCACGCAGTAGAATTCCAGTGTTGTGCAAAAACCGCTGGGCTGAGGAAGACGAATTTCGGAGAACGTCCAGCATTCTCTCCCAATTGCGCGCAAGACTCTTCATAGTGCAACGATCCCCTCATCGAGCGAGCAGTCGAAGAGCAGCGTCACAGGGCCATCGTTGATAAAAGAAACATTCATGTCAGTGCCGAAAATCCCCGAGTATACCGGCCTCTCGCCAGCCTTGCTGCGAACGAAAATCACCAGAAACTCGAAACAGATCTTCGCAATTGATGAGGCGAGTGCATTGGTGTAACTCGGTCGGTTGCCTTTGCGCATGTCAGCAAAGAGTGTGAACTGGCTCACCAAATAAAAGCCATATTCACTTGATTGTTGCAGAATCGAGTCATTCATTTTGCCTTGGGTATCACTGAAGACCCGAAGCTGCGAGACCTTATCCCACCAGCGCTGATACAGGGGCTCAAGTGCTCTGCGCAGCTCATCAGGTGGAAACGCGAGAGCCGCCTCGGGCTTGATTGGCGATGAGTCAGGAAGAGCCGCAAAGCCTACCAGAGCCAACACTCCAGCCGACATAACTCCACAAGATTTTCCCTCGACGCACACCTCTGCATTGCGACAGCGCTGCAGCACGGTACGCATTCGTAGACCGGAAAAAAGAATTGCTTCAGAGCGACTCTGCAACGACACAAACAAGCCTCTCTAGGTCATCTGAACCATGCTGGGTGCTTAAAAAGCCGACCTCGTAGCCACTCGGTCCCATGTAAATTCCGTGTTCAAGCCAACGGTGATACACCTTGTTAAACAAATTCATGTCGCACGCCGTGACCTCGTTGAAGTGAGTTGGCAAACGCGCGGCACCGAAGAAAAAGCAGAAAAAAGAAGCCTTGCGCACATATGCCAAACGGCCTGCCTTTATGTGCGATGCAAGATGTCTCTCTACACAACGGTCAAGCCCCTGCCCCGTTGCCTCCAAGCGCTCAAATGCGCCACATGCTTCCATTTCACGAAGCGTTGCCAGACCTGCGGCCATGGCCAGCGGATTACCACTGAGGGTTCCTGCTTGGTAAGCACGTCCGAGAGGCGCAACGTGTTCCATGACACTTTTCTTGCCACCATAAGCAGCTGCCGGAAGTCCACCACCAACAATTTTTCCAAATGTCCACAGGTCGGGCTCAACTGCAAAAGCTTCAGCTGCTCCGCCCTTCGCGACCCGGAATCCTGTCATGACCTCATCGAATATCAGAACACTGCCATGCTGACTGCACAGCGCACGCAGTGCCTCGAGAAAGCCTTTTTCAGGGAGCACAAGCCCCATATTTGCAGCCATCGGTTCCACAATGACCGCTGCAATCTCTTGTCCCCAGCGCGAAAAAATATCTTTGATACCTGCAATGGAATTGAACACTCCAGTAATTGTGTCAGCAACGCAGCCTTCCGGAACACCCGCAGAGCTCGCCTGCCCAAGTGTTGCCAAACCGCTGCCGGCCTTCACCAAAAGGCAATCCGAATGACCATGGTAGCAGCCCTCAAACTTAACGAACTTGTCGCGACCTGTTGCAGCGCGCGCCGCACGGATAGCGCTCATTGTGGCCTCAGTTCCGCTGCTCACAAATCGCATCATTTCGATGCCTGGCATCCATTCCTGGATTTTCTCGGCCAGCAGCACCTCCTCCTCGCTCGGTGCCCCAAAGGTCAGAGCGCGCAGTGCTTGCTTCTGCACCGCAGCAAGCACTGCAGGATGCGAGTAACCCAAAATCAAGGGTCCCCAAGAACCACAAAAGTCGACGTAAGAGTTGCCATCCACGTCGGTCAAATGCTTGCCTTGACCCTGTGCGAAAACCACAGGCTCTCCCCCGACACTTCGAAAAGAGCGCACCGGAGAGTTCACGCCACCCGGAAAAATTTTCCGGCTCCGCTGCATCAGTTCTACTGATCGACGCCGTTCCATGCTCATTTTTGACTCCAAACTCCAAAGACGAAAAACTCTATGCCATTCTCTAAAGCGACCCGGCCACCTTAGGCAGCTCGGGCTCCCGGAGGCAAGCGAAGTGAGCTATCCATACACCAGAAATGCCAACAAACACAGCCTGACTCTGCTCCGTCTGCTGCTTTCAGGAGTGCTCGTCCTAACCAGTTCAGCCTGCACACTGAACAAAGACAAAAAGTCGGGCGTGAGGGATCTTGCGGGAGGTGACGGCAGCGTGAGCGGAACCCTGAAACAAATGAAGCTCAAATACTCTTTCAGCTTTGTGGGTAGTGCGGGCTCGAAATATCCAATTTACATGAGTGCCGACGTACTTTTTAACGAAGACAAGAAGGAAGGAACCTGGAATTCTAGCATCGATAGCGACGGCGGACTCGTTACAGCCATCAATGAAACCAAAACCCTAAAACCCGACAAAAACCTGGTCTTGAAGTCAGTGTCGACTGCGACCCCCGCAGCAAGCGAAGTGTTTGTCTTCAATTCCGGAAATCCGGAGCTCGGCCGGGGACTTTCATTGAAAGTTCAGCGGGTCTCAAGCGGCGGCAATCAGGTTTGGAAGGCTCTCTCGCTCAGCTACTTTGGGTATGAAGCACAAATCGAGGACAGCCTTGCCCTCGCGGCTCAGGCGCCTTAATCTCTTCAGCCTGAAATTTAATTATGCTGAGCTTTGCCCTGAACGGCCGCAGCAAGCAATTCTCTGAACAGAGGATGCGGCTGAGTGGGGCGGCTTTTCAGCTCGGGATGGAATTGGCAGCACACAAACCAGGGATGATCGCTCAGCTCCATCATTTCTGCGAGCGTACCATCTGGACTTTCTCCGGAAACAAGAAAACCAGAGTCTTCGAAACGTGCGCGGAACTCTGGGTTGAACTCGTAGCGGTGCCTATGCCGTTCACTGATGCGATCCGCACCGTAGGCTGCATACGCATTGGTTGAACGACGTACGATGCAGTCGTACGCACCGAGGCGCATGCTACCCCCCTTGCGCTCGACCTTTTGTTGGCTTTCCATGAGATGGATAACCTTGTTGCGTGATTGAGGATCGAATTCCTCCGAATTCGCATCGGCAATCTTGAGAACATTTCGCGCATATTCAAGACATGACAACTGCATTCCCAAACAAATTCCGAGGAAAGGAACTTTCTTTTCGCGTGCATATTGAATGGCCGACATTTTACCGAGCACGCCACGGTCACCAAATCCGCCCGGAACAATGATGGCATCGAAATCACTGAGCAGCTCATGTGCATTCGCAGATGAGATTTGTTCAGAATCGAGGCCAACAATTTCGATAGCGGCTTCGTTAGCAATACCGCCATGAGTCAATGCTTCGTAAAGAGATTTATAACTGTCACGCAAGCCAAGATACTTGCCAACCACCGCAACCCGCAGGGTATGGCGCGGCTTCTCGAGACGCTCAATGATGCGGTTCCAATCTTCAAGATTGGGCTGCGCGGTCCAGATTCCAAGCTGCTCAGCAATCCGCGCATCGAGCCCTTGCTCATGATAAATAATTGGCATTTTGTAGATGTTATCAACATCTAGGGCTTCAAAAACACATTCGCGATCTAAGTTACAGAAGAGCGAAATTTTCTCACGCACATCTTGCGACATAGGCTGATCTGCACGGCAAATGAGAATATCAGGCTGAATACCAATAGAGCGCAGTTCCTTAACCGAGTGCTGGGTAGGCTTGGTTTTGAGTTCGCCGGCAGCACGAATGTAAGGAACAAGAGTGACGTGAATGAACAAGGAGTTTTCCTTGCCAACATCATTGCGGAACTGACGAATGGCTTCGAGAAAGGGGAGACTCTCGATGTCACCAATTGTGCCACCCACCTCAACAATCGCAACATCAACACCTTCCGATGAATTTACAATATTGCTTTTGATTTGGTCGGTGATATGAGGAATAACCTGCACAGTCCCACCAAGATAATCGCCACGCCGCTCACGGTTAATCACCGTGTCGTAAACCTGTCCGGTGGTAAAGCTGTTGCGTCTGCTCAGATTGGCGCGAGTAAAACGCTGGTAGTGCCCAAGGTCGAGGTCAGTTTCAGCTCCGTCGTCGGTCACGAAGACTTCGCCGTGTTGAAAGGGAGACATGGTTCCGGGGTCGACGTTAATGTAGGGATCCATTTTGGTCATGGAGACGCGCAATCCACGGGTTTCCAACAGGGCGCCTAAACTTGCAGCAGCGAGTCCTTTACCGATGCTCGAAACAACACCACCCGTCACGAAAATGTACTTGGTCGGATGTTGCCCACCGCGCCGCGCCCCACTCTTTTGCTGAAACTGCATGGAAGCCCCCAGGAAAGATAGATTGTTTGTCGGGAGCCCTACTTATCTTAAATCTGCTTCCAAGGGAAATTCTTGCCCGTGTGCCTGTAGCCAGGACTGTTAAAATCGGAGTGAACGTCCATGCGAGGTGCCCACGATGAGCCGAGACGGAATTGAACTGCATAAGTTCGCAGCACCCAATTTTGCCACGCCCACCACGGAACAAGTCGTTTCGACGCTCTTGATGAGTTTTGTCGAACGCAAAGTCAGCCCGCAAACAATTGCGGATGTGGTGCGCGCCCAGGTCACGGAAAACGGAATCAGCGCGGATTCCCTAAATTGCGCAACCTGCAACGGAATCATCGAGGTCGTCACCACGGCCTCCAGCGTTGGTGACTGCGCAGACCTTCTGTTCTTTCTCTCAAATCATCCGCAGTTTCCCGGAGGGCTTTCTCCCAAGGCCTCACTCGGTGGCCTGGCCTACCTTTTGCGCCGAGTTCAGGTCTATCTAAATCACTCCGATGCACTCCTGCGCAGACAGTTCCTGAATTCGACCGAGGGCTTTGCACAGCAAGTTTACAAACTGCTTGAACAAGACAGTGCGGATATCAATCACGCTGACCGCCTCCGTCTTATTAATGTCTTGAAGACAAACGACCCTGCCTTAGCGCGCTTGTTCTCGGCCTCAGATCAACTGAGCAAACTGAAAGATTATTTGCTTGCTCCGGTCAGCCGCATCACCACAGCCTTGGGCAATGCAGCAACGCTTGGGAGCAAGGGCACGTCACCAGATCAAATCATCCAGGAGATCTCCAGCACAGCCGATCACACCCTCGCTTTAAAGGGTGTTGCGGCCTACAAACTTTCTTCGCAGTTCGGTGGACACCTTTGGAAACTTCACAACGCAGATGCTTGTCTAGCTTTTCTCGATGATGGTGCGATGTCGTCTTTCCAACTTAGCTTTTTTACAGAATGGTTCTTCGATGGACTTTTCCGCGAGGCCGTTCTGAATCCTGCAGCGGAGCAGGGAGTTGTGCAATTGATGCGGCGCGTGCTGAGCCAAAAGGCTTCCGACATGTCGATCATCAAAGGTCTCGTGCGCTCGTTGCAACGTGATTACAGCCAAGTTCAAGTTGAATTTCAGAATCAAACTGCAGCACCATCGGTTGCTAACAAGGCGACCATCTTGGTCAATCAGTTTTTTATCAATCTGCTCCCTGCAATTGAACAGAACCAACAGGTTTATGCGCGCCAATTCACACCGTGGGCATTGCAGCTTCCAGTGCATCCACCAGAGACACGTATTGTTACGCGCGCACAATGGCAGTGGCTGCGCACACTCACATCGCAGAAGTGGGAAGAGGATCTGCGCGATCCGCCGAACTGGATTGTCAGCAACTCCAGTCGCTTCGCAGCACATATTTTCCTGATGGCTCCGAACTTCTGGTTGCACGACTATGCAATTCAGCTCCTCGAAAAGCTTTATGTGGAAAGCCTGACCCCACAATTCCAGGTCTCAAAACATCACGTCGAATATGTGGAATTCCTTGTGCGAGCGCTGCGCAAGAAGTCACCCTTCTTCGCGAGCCGTCCTGAAACTCTCGCTGCTCTCAAGGCACTGGGTGTTTCGAGCCCTCACGAAGAGCAGCTGTTGCAGTTGGCATTGACGCGCGCCAAAATCAACGTTCGCAGCGGCGCAGATGGAGCACGTGAGCATGAGTTCTTGATTGAGCTTGCAAGTCAAGGCGCACAAAGCGAGCACTACGGACAGAACCCAATCTCAAGAACCCTGAATCTGATGATGAGAGCGGCTCGTGACAGTTCTCGCCAACCTGCACATGCTCGAATCCCCCAACCAGCGACGCAAGCTGTAAACGCACGCTCAGGCCAGGGTCAATCTTCCACCACCTAAGGAGTCCTGGCAGCATGTGTGGATTCTCGGGTCTCCTTGTCGGCAATCGCTCCCATCCGCTCGCTGCGGAATGGGAAACCCGCTTTGCGGAGACGGCTCGAACAATCGCGCACCGTGGCACCGATGACAATCGCCTCATCAAGTTCAACTCTTTGCTCCTGAACCATTTCCGACTGGCCTTTCAGGATCTCGAATCCGGTAGCCAGCCCATGCTTTCGCGCGACGGAGCGCACGCCATCACCTTCAACGGTGAGATCTACAATCATCTCAAATTACGGAGCGATCTTCAGAGCCGTCATGGTGCTATCGAATGGCAAACGCAGAGTGACACAGAAACTATCCTCGAAGGATGGTTGCGCGAGGGTGCGGCTTTCATCGATAAACTTGAGGGTGAATTCGCTCTTGTTATCTGCCGCGTAGACGGAAGCGAATGCTTTGCCGCCCGGGATTATTTTGGTGTGAAGCCACTTTTTTTTGCACTTGCTGAGATCAACACCCGGATGTTCTCCGACGCTCGAGCACACTACGCAATCAACTCGCCTGTCATTGCTTTTGCGAGCGAAATGAAAGCACTGCCAGGAAAAAAGGTCTGGAACCGCGATGGAGCTCTCAGACAATTCGTTGGACTTTTTGAACCCATTTGTACCCCCTTCGAGAACATCGTACATTGCCCACCGGGAGGACGTGTTTTAGCAACGCTACAAAACACTTCTGCTGCAACAACTCGCTACAAAATCGTTGTCAGCACCCGTACTCAGTCTGTGCGTCGCTCAAATCGTTCAAGTTTCTGGAGCAACGATAATACATCTGAGAGTCTCATGGATTTTCGCATCGCATTGAAACAATCGGTGAGCGAGCGCCTCCTTTCAGATGTTGAACTTGGAGTTTACCTCAGTGGTGGCATCGACTCTAAAGCGGTGGCTTTTGAACTTTCAAGTGCTCTAAAGGAACATTCAGCGCAGTGGAAGCCGGGCGCTCTTAAATCATTCACGGTCGGCTTTGAATCAGCCGGATACGATGAGAGCACTGAAGCCATAGCATTCGCAAAGCATCTCGGTTTCGAACCCCATGTCCTGCCCCTCTCCGATGCGGCACTGAATTACAGCTATCCGCATGCCGTATTCAATTCAGAAAACCTCCAACCCTTCACAAACGGTGCTGCAAAGTGGTGGCTTAGTTTGTTCGCGCGCCAGCATGTTCAAGGCGTACTCACGGGGGACGGCGCCGATGAACTGCTGTGTGGCTATCCAAGCTTTCGCTATTGCTCCTGGTGGGCTTTTGCCCAACGTGGGCGTTCCGCTCGCACACCACTCGGACAACGCTGGCGCGATGGTGTCTACGTTAAAAGATTTCTCAAGCAGAGCGAGAATCCATGGCTTGCTGGCTCGAGTGCCGAAGGGCGTGGTGATGATTTCGAAAAAAGTATTGCGCTCTGGGGCGTGCCCCATCCCCTGTTCGAACAAATCGAAACCATCACAACTGCTATTCTGGGCGAGGCTGATGCTCAGCTCTGGCTCGCATCTCAAGGACCATCGGTGCGCAGTTGGTATCTATTGGGTCTTGAAAACAGCAACAGGGATGATGCGGAATATTTAATTGCGCCTGAAAACGCGCTGTTGTTATGGCAAAACTACTTCTGTCACAGTCACCTCCCTGTTCAGATTCTCAATTGGGTCGGCGACCGAATGGAAATGGCAAACACCTTAGAGGGTCGGACTCCCTTTCTTTCAGGGAGCCTGCGCCGCTTGGTCGAGAGGCTACCCGACATTGCACTTGTGCAAGGTTTCACCGACAAAGCAATTCTGCGCAAGGCTTATACTCAAGTGTTTCCACGGGAATTTGCACTGACTCCCAAAAAACAGTTCAACGCACCTTTCATTGATTTTGAATCGCTGCAAAAGCAATTCGAGGTAGAATCAGTGCTTGAAAAAATGGGGATCTCGACCCATGGGCAGAAGATCTGTGAGAGTCTTATGCGCGAAATTGCAAGCACAGGTCAGGAACTGCCACCGCGGGAACGATACCAGCGCACACACAGAATATCCGCTCTGCAAACTATTTTTTGTTCAGCCATCGTTCAGAGAAGTCTTGTTGAAGAAAATCCACCACAGCGGAACGCAGAATTCGAACGTCTCACACTGCGCCGAGGAGGAATCCGAACATGAAAAAAAGCATCCTCAACGCATCCATTGTCAAGCTCACCGTCGCCTGTTTCGTGCTCCTGAACACAACCATCGGCTGCGGTCCAAAAGACTCGGTCGTCGAGGAAGATTCAAACTCCAAAGATTCGGGCGGTGATCCTCGCTCACGGCTCACAGGTGGCTCATCTCTTGGAGGAACGCTCAACTACTGCAGATATCCTCTAGATCTCGGCACAACCGTAGATCCCCGCAGGCCAGGGCTCACGCAAACCGTGCTCACAAGCCCTGTGGACACACGCTGTGCTCAATCGCGAGATGCACGGATCACCATCCGCACCCGACAAAAACTAACCCTCGCTGGACGCTATACTTGCCGCACGGGTGCCCAGTCGGGAGAGCAAATCTGTCTTATTGCAACCTCCGAGATTCTATCACAACAACGAACCTCTCTGACTATTCCGGTCACCGCCGACGACACTCTCCGGAACGGTGATGTTGAAGCCAGCGTTGAACTCTACTGACCTGCCGAAGCAACGGTGAAGCACATTGAGTTGCGCAGGAGCATACGAGTGAACGGAGTCTTTGAGAGCATCCTACACCACATGTCGTCGCGCAGAACAGCGCAGGCACTTCCTTGGGTGCTGCTCATTGCTGCAGTCACACTTTTCATGGTTTTCATTCTCAATCTTCAACGCAACAACAACGTTGAGAATATTCTTGCCCGTTTGAAGGAAGGCAAGGAGATCATCTCACTCGATGAATGGCAAGGCCTGCCCTACTACTGCCCGCACCTCTCCACAACCCTTTCCCACTGCGAACTTATATCGTCGAATGAAAACAACATTACCTTTCCGCGCACGCAACACTTTTTTCCGAACCTGTTAAACGAAATCGAAAGGAAGCCAGGCAAAAAAAAACTTCCCAACTCGGCACGACTCAAATACAGATTCAAAATAAATGAGCTCGACTGGATCAAAAGTGGAAAACCCGCAGATGCACAGCTGTTAAGCTTGGTGATTCCGCGCACCTCGCAAAATCTGATGTTTGTTTACACCGATCCCGCAGGAGCAACCCAACACGGTGGCCGTCTGGTGAATGCCGTGACCACCTTCGGCCGCGAAGAGCTTATCCAAGCCGCAGAAATCAATATCGATATCATCGCTCCTTCTTTCGAAAGACAGTTTGGACCGCAGACACTTCCAGTGGCACTCATGACTCCAAGCCGAACGACCCCCTATCTGCAACTTCTTCAGCAAATGCAGGCTTCCAGTTTGCCAGCGACGCTACTTGCGCTCATGCTTCCAGTGCTTGCAGCGGCGATGGCTGTAATTCTCGACGGCAGTCGCATCATGTTTCACATCAGCGGGTATGCATTTTTGCGTGGTTTTCAGGCCTTGCTCACACAAACCCAAAATGCCCTCGACGGGCGTGGATTCAACCTTCTGGGAATACCCATCTCGTGGACAAGCCTGCGCGTGACACTAATAGCTGTCATCACTGCTGCACTGTTCTGGCTGGCTTATGTGATTGCTGAACTGGTGGTCAATCCACACTCAAAGCAGTCTAATCAGAGAAACAAACTCGTTTTTGCTGCGAGCTGTGCGTCAACCTATATAATTTTTATTATCTCAATGACTTCATTTAAAACGCCAACTCCTCAGCTCGAAAGGCTTGCTGACCTAATTATTGGTGCATCCACTTTCATACTGACAGCCTACTCCCTCTCGACGCACTTTAGAAATCGATCACTTCATGACCAAAACAGTCTTGCGCTTAACCTCGATTCCGACCAAAACCTTTTCAATCCTGTCTACTTTTTCCGCTTCAGAAGCATCCTAGTCACAACAACAGCCCTGCTCATGGCCTTCGCATCACTCCGTGATCTGCGCACAGGCACGTCGGGAATCATGCTTTATGACCCGCTCGACTGGAGACAAATTATTCTCGTTCCAGTTCTACTGCTGTGTGCAGTGCTCGGAGTCGGAAGTGTAACTCAAAAAATGAATGAGTATGCCCTCATCATGCGCAGACGGGTTGAACAATTGATGGTTGGCAGCCGTACTTTGGCCAGTTCATCACAACACGAAGCCGCAATTCTTGCAGCACTACGCATTATGGCAAAAGAGATTCCAGCGCTTTCGCAAGCACGCGTCGAACTTATTTTCCCCTCCGATAAGCAGCGTATCAATAAATTCTTTAGCATTGCGCTTGGCGATGAAATCAATCCAGAAAATCTACCCATGCCTCTGGAGCGCGAAGGTACACACCCTCTTCCCGATGGCGATCCCATTCAGGTTTCAGGACAATTTCTGACACTTCAACTTTTTCAAGATTCACGGTGGCTGGGAACATTGTCGCTTGAATGTCATTCAAGCCTTTTCCTCACTCACGAGGAACGCAATTTCATTAAGGTCACACAGCAAACCCTCTGTTTGACGCTTGATAATCTCAATGCGATTCGTGAGCTAAGGCGAGCCGACAAACTCAAAGACGACTTCCTTGCAAACACCTCACATGAACTTCGCACTCCATTGCACGGAATCGTCGGGATTGCCGAAAGTGTTCTGACTGGCTCGGAAGGCGCGCTTTCAACCCGACTGAGGGAAAATCTTAATCTCATCGCCATTTCAGGGCGACGTCTGACCAACCTGGTCAATGATCTGCTCGACTTTTCACAAATCAAACAACGCGAGCTCAAACTGCGGATCGCAACTGTTGAAATGCGCCCGATGGTTCAGTTGGTGATGGCTCTCAGTAAGCCGCTGTTGGGAAATAAACCTGTTGAGCTCATCAACAACGTCGAACCGGGATTGACGGCGGTCTCATGCGATGAAGGCCGACTGCAACAAATTCTGCAAAATCTGATTGGAAATGCAATTAAGTTCACTCATTCAGGGCAAATCACAATCAGCGCGAGACACGAGGGGCGCCTTGTGCGTGTTTTAGTTACCGACACCGGCATTGGAATTCATCCTTCCAAACTCCAACGCATCTTCAATTCGTTCGAACAGGCCGACGGGCAAATAAATCGTGTCTATGGTGGTACTGGTCTCGGACTCACTATTACAAAACAGCTGGTAGAGATGCACGGAGGGAACATCCAGGTTCAATCAGAACCCGATAGAGGCTCCGAGTTTTCCTTCACCCTGCCTGCTGCGCAACCAGACACCTCCCTTGTCTCGCAAGTTCCGCGTGACTCAGGAGGCAGCGCACGAAGCTCGCGTCCAGTGATGCTGCAAAATGACTCTGCCTGGTGGGAAGCTGCACAGCCAGAGTTTGCTGATGCCTCGGCAGAGAAACGGATGCAAACAATGGGTGGCGGGTTTCGAGTGCTTGTCATCGACGACGACACCGTTAACCGGAAGGTTCTCGAAAACCAACTGCGCTCGGAGGATTACCAGATCATACTGGCAGAGGACGGTATGACCGGGTTGCGTATGTTCAATGAAACACGCCCCGACATCATTCTCCTCGACTTGATGATGCCCCGCATGTCAGGACTCGAGGTTCTTAATGAAATCCGCAAAAGCCATTCATCAGCCGACCTGCCAATCATTATTTTGACTGCAAAAAATCAAATCAATGACCTCGTTTCCTGTTTTCAGGCGGGTGCAAATGACTTCCTCATGAAGCCTTTCTCCCAATCCGAATTGCTTGCGCGCATGCGCAACCATCTCCAGATTGCCAAAGTCCACGGAGCCTACACTCGTTTCATCCCGCAAGACTTCCTGCAACTGTTGGGACGCGAAAACATCATTGATGTGCGACTTGGCGATCAAGTTATGCGAGAAATGGCAGTTATGTTTCTCGACATCAGGCAATTCTCGAAGATCTCTGAAAGCATGTCCCCAAAGGAAAATTTCGATTTCCTCAACGAATACTTTTCAACCGTCAATCCGGTCATCCGAAAGCACTGTGGCTTTATCGACAAGTACATTGGCGATGCTGTCATGGCTCTTTTTGCAAACTATCCAGACGATGCACTACTCGCTGGCATCGATCTTCTCAGAGAGCTCGAAAACTACAACAACAAAAGAAAAACGACCTTCCGTAATCCAATCAGCATCGGAATTGGAGTTCACTTTGGTTCGCTGATGCTCGGAACCCTCGGAAACGAAGATCGCATGGAGGGAACTGTGATAGCCGATAGCGTAAACCTCGCTTCCCGGCTTGAGTCCATGACCAAGATCTTCTCAGTGGGAATGATCACCAGCCACGATGCGTTACTAACAGCTCAGAATCCCAAACAATTCTCGTTCCGCTCGTTGGGGCGCGTCCGCCCGCCGGGGTTTTCGCGCAGTCTAAGCATTGTAGAGATTTTTAATGCCGATGGCGTCCACACACGTGAGATGAAACTCAAAACTCTCGAACGTCACGAGACTGCACTCCGTGCGTTCCAAGCAAGTCAATGGGACAGTGCAATTGATGGGTGGAAGAAGATACTCGATGAGCACCCTGCCGACAAAGTCGCTGCGCTGTACCTCGACCGTGCCGTGCGCTACAAACAGGCTCCCCCTGGAGAGGATTGGGACGGAATCTTTGATCTGCGCCAGCGTTGATTTATACTACACATGAAGAATCTGCACTGCCCAAACCCGTTCAAGGAGATTCACCAGTGACACATCTCGTGCCACGATTCGCTCTGCTCGCACTCTCGGTCTTTCCGCTGAAAGCCTGGGCAGACGACTGCTCGTCCTTCAGCGGCAAGGCTCTCGACAAAATTGCCTGTGCCGACCCCACGGCAGCGCGTTTTTTAAACAGGCTTGCTAAAGCTCAAAAGGCTCTCGAGAAGGCTGCCCCCGCAGGCGCGCGCATTGCACTGCGGAGTCACCAAAGTCGATGGGAGCTGTTTGCAGATGCTTGGTTGGCAGCCAACTCCCCAGCAGATCCGAAATCATCGGCTGCTGCTCCTCGCTGCTCTTCGCCACGCGCATTGCTATTTCAGCGCATGGACTCTCTCGAAAAGGCAGTTTTGACCCTTAAGGAAAACAAGCCTAAAACATTAGACCTCTGCTATGATAACGCAGCATGCCTCGAACCTGGTGCAACCAACACCGAAATGGTTTGTGAGACTGTTTACATGGGCGTCGAGGGTGTACCCGCAAATGCTGAACCGATTGTCATCACCCTGCTCGGCGAGTGGGTGGCCAAGGGACACACATTTGAAACTCATGTGACCAAATCACTCCGCAATTCAGAGCCCTGTGAGCTTGTCTCTGAAAAAACCATGGTCGAGTATTTGCGCGGTGGATTTGTCACCATGCGCACCCGCCAAGGAGACACATGCAATCCCCTGGCTGCAAATGAAATGATTCAGACTTTCGATCTGCGGAGCGCTCGGGCACTCAAGATCTCCGATTTCACAACCTCTCCCGCAGCCTTGTTGGCTTTGCTGAAGAAACGTAAAGAGGGAGATGTTCTCCAGGCACTTTTGCGCCACCAACTCAACGGCGAAACCACTCGCCCAAACATTGAACCTGGTGAGTGCGCTGAACTTCCGTTCACAACTCTTAACGACGTCAATATTCACGTCACCAGCGATGGATTGCGAATCAACAAACTTTTCAAGAAAGCTCCACCAGAGCTGGCACCGTGCCAGTTCAAGGTTGAGGAAGGACTCTCGCCGGGCACAATGGCGCTGCTGCTGAAGGGAAGAAAAAGCCCGGCAAGCGGAATGTTGCGCTATATCCGCTAGAACCGAGCCTTCGAACTTTGAATCAGAATTTGCAAACACCTGGCACGCGCGGGAATGGAATAACGTCGCGCACGTTGCCCATGCCTGTAATCCACACAAGCAAACGCTCAAGTCCAAGCCCAAATCCACTGTGTGGAACACCACCGAAGCGGCGCAGGTCGATGTACCACTCGAGGTGTTCTGATGGAATGCCTTTAGTCTTCATTTTTTCGAGCAGCACATGCTCACGGTCTTCACGTTGGCTGCCACCAATAACTTCACCGATACCGGGCATGAGAAGATCCATTGCACGCACGGTTTTGCCATCGTCATTCTGGTACATGTAGAATGCCTTCAAAACCGATGGATAGTTGTAAACAATCGTTGGTGCTTTGAAGTGCTCTTCACACAGATAACGCTCATGCTCGCTCTTGAGATCTTCGCCCCACTCAACGGGATATTCAAACGTCCGGCCTGAAGCCTTGAGAATATCAACAGCCTCCGTATACGTGACACGCACAAATGGACGCTCGAGCGCCATACGCAGATATTCGCGAGTTTCAACACCATTGCGCGACACGATATTTTCCAGGTCATCAGCACAGTGGTCGAGAACATCTTTGACAACGTAACGAATCATGTCCTGAGCCAAAGTCATGTTGTCTTCGAGCTCGTAGAAAGCCATTTCTGGCTCAATCATCCAAAACTCGGAAAGGTGTCTGCTCGTATTTGAATTCTCAGCGCGGAAAGTGGGTCCAAAGGTGTAGACCTTGCCGAGCCCCAGCGCGAGCGCCTCGGCCTCAAGTTGCCCCGTGACACACAACATGGCTTGGGCGCCGAAAAAATCTTTCGAGTAATCGATGCCACCCGTGGCCGTGCGCGGCGGCTGAGCCAGCGGCAGCGTGGTGACCTGGAATGTCTCCCCCGCTCCTTCTGCATCGGAGGTGGTCAGCAATGGCGAGTGAATGTAGTAAAAACCGTTGTCTGAAAAAAACCGGTGGATAGCCTGGCTCACCCGCGCGCGAATCCGGAAGATACCCGCAAAAGTCGCTGTACGCCCGCGTAGATGTGCAACATCGCGGAGGTACTCGTACGTCATATCCTTCTTCTGGAGTGGATATTTTTCGGGGTCTGCCAAGCCGTATACCTTCACGGAAGAGGCCTGGAGCTCAAACTTCTGCCCTTGCCCAGGACTCGACACCAGCTGACCTTCGACACGAACCGAGGCTCCGGTGGTGAGAGCTAAAATTTCAGCCTCATAATTAGGCAAAGAGCCATCAATCACGACCTGAAGCGAGCGCCCCGAGGTTCCATCGTTCACTTCCAAAAAAGAGAACTTCTTTGAGCCACGCCGCGTGCGTACCCAACCAGCAATGGTCACTTTGCCCAACGCCACACGCTCCGCATGGATATCTGCAATTGTTGTCAGTGCCTCTCGAGCTGTCGACATGCTTCAAAATCCTTTGTCTGAAGTCCAAGTTATGCTACGTAGAAAACGATACATTGGCACACCCCCCGACAGAGTTCAACCGATGCATTCTGACTCCAACCAACGCCCCGATCGTTTCGAGAAGTCCTGGGAGCTCGAGCCCATGGGCGATCAACCCCAAGCCATCGAAAGCCTGGTTGAGGGTGTAGAGGCCGGTGTCAGTGAGCAAATCCTTCTCGGGGTGACTGGCTCTGGAAAAACATTCACCATCGCGAACGTCATCGAACACACCCAACGCCCGGCTCTCATTCTAGCCCACAACAAAACTCTCGCAGCGCAGCTTTTCCAAGAATTCAAAGCACTTTTCCCCAACAACGCTGTCGAATATTTCATCAGCTACTACGACTATTATCAGCCCGAAGCCTACGTTCCGAGCACCGATACATTCATCGACAAGGTTGCAACCATCAATGAAGACATCGATAAAATGCGGCATTCCGCAACACGCGCACTGCTTGAACGCGAAGACGTCATCATTGTATCGAGTGTGAGTTGTATCTACGGCCTCGGTGACCCGGAGGCCTATCTCAAGGCCATGGTCATGGTCGAGGAAGGAGCACGCATTGGACGTGACGAGCTTCTTGCAGCTCTCGTGAGCGTTCAATACTCACGCAATGACATTAGCCTGGAACGCGGTAAGTTCCGTGTCCGTGGGGACGTGGTCGAAATCATTCCCAGCCACGAACGCGATAAGGCTTTGCGGATATCTTTTTTTGGAAATAAGATCGAGAAACTTCACTGGATTGATGCACTTCGTGGTACGATTATAGAACGCGTCAAACGCTGTGCCATTTACCCTGGCTCACACCACGTCACTGACAAGGAACAACTCGACGACATCATCGAGCGCATTTCACTCGACTTGATTGAGCGCATGGAGTGGTTCCGCATGCAGGGGATGCATGTTGAAGCTCAACGCATTGAGCAACGCGTTTTGCATGACCTCGAAATGATGCGCGAGGTTGGATACTGCCAAGGCATCGAAAACTACAGCCGTTACCTCGACAACCGGCAACCGGGCGAGCCGCCCTCAACGCTGCTCGACTACTTCCCCGAGAACTACTTGCTCATCATTGACGAAAGCCATGTCACCATCCCACAAATTGGTGGCATGTTCCGTGGCGACCGTGCACGCAAGGAAACCCTCGTTGAACATGGATTCCGTCTTCCGGCAGCGCTCGATAACCGCCCACTCAATTTCGATGAATTCCTTTCGCGCATGGGACAAACCATCTACGTCTCGGCAACCCCAGGTCGATTTGAACTCGAGCGCTGCAACTACCAATCAATTCAACAAATCATACGTCCAACAGGCCTCGTTGATCCGATTGTCGAGGTTCGGCCGGCACAGCATCAGGTCGATGACCTTCTCGGCGAAATCAAAAAGACCATCGACAACAAAGGGCGTGTGCTTATCACAACGCTCACCAAGAAAATGTCCGAAGACCTGACCAACTACTACAAAGAGCTTGGCATACGTATTCGCTACCTGCACTCCGACATCGACTCCATCGAGCGTGTGGAAATACTCCGTGATCTGCGTATCGGCTTGTACGACGTGCTGGTTGGAATCAACCTTTTGCGAGAGGGTCTAGATTTGCCTGAAGTGCAGCTTGTAGGAATTCTAGACGCAGACAAGGAAGGCTTTCTGCGATCGCGTACAAGCCTTATTCAGACCGTTGGACGCGCAGCCCGCAATGCCCAAGGACGAGTGATTCTCTATGCCGACAAAACCACCGACAGCATCACAGCCACTCTCAACGAGACCAACCGGCGGCGCGAACTACAAATCAAGTACAATCAAGAAAACAACATCATTCCGCAAACAATCATCAAGAAAATTCCCGAACAGCTACGAAAAATCTACAACCTTGAGAGTTCGGCCAATGAAGATGATCTGGAACTTAAAATCGAACGTGCCCTGGAAGGCATTAATGACCGCAGCATTCTGACCAATCCGAAAAAGCTCGAAAAGGAAATCAAGCGCATCACCAAGCAAATCCAACGTGCTTCGCAGCAACTTGAATTTGAGGAGGCTGCGGCATTACGCGACCAAATGAATCTTCTCAAAGAGGTTGCACTTTTGGTGAGTACAGCTGCGGGAGAACTGAACCAAAATGTCCAGTGAGTTCAACAATACGTTCATCATCCGTGAGGAGACTCCCCGTGGAGTGCGCTTTCGTGCACTGCCTGGTGTGCGTAATCTTTGTCTTGAAATATCCTACAGAGGCGAAGCTTTTATGGGATATCAAAGCCAACCGCACGGGGTCACGGTTCAAGACATGGTCAACAAAGCCTGGCATATCATGACTCAGGAAACCACCGTTCTTTACGGCTGTTCGCGGCTCGATGCAGGCGTGCATGCAAACCAGTATTTTCTGAACCTCTACACCCGAAGTGTACGCTCGTGCGAAGAAATCTACCGCTCTCTGAATGGCATCCTGCGCACACAACTGAATGTTCCAATTTCCGTCTACCAGGCGCGCGACGTAGAACCCGATTTCAATGCACGCTTTGATACTCAGGGAAAACAATACCGCTACCGCCTCTGGTACGGCCGCGCTCACCACGCTGCCCTCACAACTGCCGCCTGGTCTGTGCGGAGCCGCTCCTTTGAACCTGAGAATCTCATAAGTGCCCTCAGCCAAGTGATCGGAGAACATGACTTCGCTGCATTCCGCGCTTCTGACTGCGCGGCAAAATCCACTGTCCGAAAAGTAGAGCGGGTCGATGTCTGGAAACACCCTGTGTACCCTGAGGCGCTGACAGTCGATGTTTGGGGCGAAGGGTTTTTGAAAAACATGGTGCGTAATATTGTGGGCACAGCAGTTGATGTCGCCACCGGCAAACTTTGCAGTTCAGCGCTCGTTGATGCGTTGCAGCACCTCGACCGAACCCGCATCGGACAATGCGCCCCGGCTCATGCGCTCACTCTCCAAAGGGTTTTCTACAGCGAAGCAGACTGGCAAGAAGCACTACAAAGCATGGCGCACCGCTGGCATTGAACTTAGCTCCAAGGCTTTGACATATAAGCGTTATCACCTGCGACAATTCATCCACAGAAATGGTAAAGTCGAGAAAACTCCACGCAGGGAGAGCACTCATGCGTCGTTTCGTTTTTTGTCTCATCAGCTTGTGCGCACTGCCTGTCGAAAGTCTTGCACAGCAGAGCGGCAATTTCGCGATTGTCAGTCCGCCCACTCCGGCACGCCGCTATGGCATGGCCGGCTGTGGACTCGGTTCGGTGCTTCTCCCAAATGGCCCGCAGGCGCTGACTTCGATCATCAACGGTTTGTTTTGGAATCAGGTGTTCGTTATCTCGAGCGGCACATCCAACTGCCAAAGTGATACGCTTCAGCAGGTGGGAGCCGAGCAGGAACATTTCATGAAAAACAACTTCGGAACCATTGCGCGCGAGGCCGCACAAGGTGACGGCGAGACTTTGGCTGGCTTGGCGAACAGCTTAGGCTGCCCACACAACAGAACAAAAGATTTCGCAGAGTTCACGCAGCGGAATCATCAAAAAATATTCTCACGGCCAGGCGCCATCGCTGCGCTGCATGCACTCAAGCTCGAACTCAATACAGTCCCTGCACTCGCGCAGAGCTGCACTCTCGCAGCCGTGCCAGAATCCCAAGATTTGGTTCGCTAGGGAGAATAAACATGCGCATGAAAACCTATCATTTCTCTCTTTTGACCCTCATTGCGGCCTCACCCGTTTTAGCTGGCGGCGTGCGCCACAGCCGCACACTTGGCGGCACGGGACAACCTATCCCACGCACCCAACCCGCTCAGCCACAACCCGCTGTGCCGAACATGAATCAAGGCTCACCTGTTCCCGTACAGGCGCCCAGCCAAACTCCGGTTCAACTTCCGCAACAGTATCCACCCGGAACTCAAATTCCCTCTATCGTTGCACCCCCCATGCCTGTACAAATTCCAAGTCAAATGGGTGCACCCGAGAATGCTGCTGGCGCAGTTCAACCCTCGATGCAAGGCGAATCTGCCGCACCAGCAAGCCCAACCAGCACATCTGGTCGGGGCACTCAAACAAAGCAAAATCCCCAGCCGCAGGATTCCTACATTCCTCCGGCACCCGTGGTGATTCCTCCACCGGTTCCAATGCAGGGTCAGCAGACACAGCCTCCCGCATCACCGTTTCCAATTCAGGGCCAGCCGACACTGCCGCCCGCACCTTCGGTTCCCATGCAGGGTCAGCCGACTCTACCTCCCTCACCTCCGGGCTCGCTCTCCGGTGACCGCTATATGATGCCCACATATGGCATGGCTGGTTGTGGCTTGGGTTCGATGATTTTCACGCGGAATCAGCGCTCCGAGCAGTGGCTTGCTGCAATCTTTAACGACGGCCTTTTTCCACAATCATTTTCTATCAGCACGGGCACATCCAACTGCGTTGACGTCGATGAAGAGCAGTCGCAAGCAGAGCAGGAAATCTTCATCGACTCAAATTTCAACGCCCTACGTATCGATGCTGCACGTGGTGATGGTGAAAGTCTGCGCGCTTACGCTGAATTGTTGGGATGCCACAAGGAAGGTCTCTACGATACCTTCGCTTCATTGAGCCAAGGCCAATTCAACTTTATTTTTTCAGATGCACAACCTCGGAGTGTTGCGGAACGCTATCGCGATTCTTTGAAGCGCTCGCGCGCTCTCAAAACGCGCTGTGACAGGCTATTCTGATGAGCCTCAACATTCTTTCGGCGTGCGACACAGCCGCCCTCGAGAATGTGACCTTGAACGATGGAAAAACAATCGCAGAGCTTATGCACGAGGCTGTGCAAGGGTGTTTTCACTTCGTTCTAAAGCATTACCCCAAATCCAAATTTCCCAAGGCAGCTCTTCTTGCTGGAACGGGGCACAATGGCGGCGATGCTTTAGGTCTTGGCAGCGCGCTGCTGCGAGAAGGTCGAAGCGTTACGGCGCTCATCTGCAATGAAAAGAGCTCCCTCAAGCCTCTGACCGATTCCATGCTGAAAGAATTCCTTCTCCTCGGTGGGCAGGTCATCTATGTTCGCAATGATAGCGAAGCACAACAGGCCGAAACGAATCCCACACTTCTCGACGCAGATTTATGGATTGACGGGCTCCTGGGCTTTGGCCTTAACCGCCCCGTTCAAGGTGTTGCCGCGCGCCTCATCGAATGGCTTAATCAACAAAAAAAGAAGGTTTTAGCGATCGACGTGCCCTCGGGTCTATCGTGTGATCTTGGTACTCTCGGCGGAGCATGCATCGAAGCCACTACAACTCTTGCTCTGGGTGTTCTTAAACCCGCTCACATCGACGACAATTCGCTCGCAGTTTTGGGAAACGTCTACTGCATTCCGCTCAGTTTCAGCAAAGAAAGGCATCGTCTCAATGCTCCAGCCTGGTTTGCTGCCGAAAAAGATGATCTTCCTCAACTCCTGAAAGTTGCACACCGCAAAAAAGGCTCACACAAAATCTCGAATGGACGTGTTCTGATTATTGCAGGATCGAGGCGCTATCCTGGTGCAGGAATCTTAGCCTGTTTGGGGGCGGGTCTTTCCGGTGCAGGGATGATACATGCCTGTGTGCCCGAAAGCATGCACAATCCACTGCTCACCCTCATGCCAGAAATTATTTTCGAAAAACGTATACCATCGCTTGCAAACTTTGATGCAATTTTACTCGGCTGCGGCTGGGTTCCTGGTGATGCATTGGTTTTTGAAAAGATAGTCGAGCACATCTTGCACCTCAGACAATCCAAACTCGTACTGGATGCAGGCGCATTTTCATTTGCACAAAGATGGCTCGCAGCTGGAAAATTATTCGACGACAACATCATTCTCACGCCCCACTTGGGCGAGTTCGCTCGCCTGTTCCCCGAGGCTGCAGCACGTTTATCGTCCCAGTCGCAATCACAACGTATCAACCGCCTTGAAGCTGCAGCATCGGCAGCACGGTTGAGTGGTGCAGTCGTTCTTCTCAAAGGTGCACGCAGCCACGTGGCTCACCCCACAGGCGAAGTTGTAAGCCTGATGGACTCTTCGCCCTTGCTTGCGCATGCGGGACATGGAGACGTGCTTGCAGGATTGATTGCCGGCCTGGCTGCTCTAGGTCTGGAAAGCAAAAAGGCCGCCCTCTTGGCGGCCTTGATGCAGTCACAAACAGCTTTGCACTTCAGTGGCTGCCACCCTGCTGCGCTGACTCTGCCACCAACCGAACTTGTCCGGCAGATGCCGCTCCTTCCACTCCAGGAGTGACGTTCGCGGGGCTCCATCCGCCGACCAAGGTCTCATTCCAGAGATCATCAATCGAGGAAACAAACCGAACCTGAACACGTTTGCGCAGTGATGCAGGAAGCTCACTGAATGACGATCTGTTCTTCTCAGGCACACACACGTTCTTTATGCCTACCCGCAGAGCTGCAAGAATTTTCTCACGCAGACCACCAATGGGGAGCACGCGTCCATGCAAGGTCAGTTCGCCCGTCATGGCCACATCTTGACGCACAGGGCGGTCAAGCAAGGCCGAGAGCAGGGCGCTCGCGATAGTTACACCTGCACTCGGGCCATCTTTAGGAATAGCTCCCGCTGGGAAGTGCAAATGCACGTCGAATTCTGTGAACTTCTTTGAGTCAATTCCCAACTGCGCCGCGCGGCTCTTGATGTGACTCAACGCCGCGTGCGCAGACTCTTTCATCACATCTCCCAATTGACCCGTGAGAATCAATTGACCTTTTCCTGGAAGAAGATTCACTTCGATGTAAAGAATCTCTCCGCCCACCGAAGTGTAGGCCAGACCAGTCGCAACGCCAATACGCTGAGCAGTGATGTCATGCTCCTCGGACGTGTAACGCTCCTCACCCAACAATTCACGCGCAACCTTTGGAGTCACCTTCCACACTTTGCGATCTTTACCGCCCGCATCTGCTTCGGCAACGTTGCGCGCAATCTTGCGGGTGATAGCTGCAATGTGTTTCTCAAGATTGCGCAGTCCCGACTCACGTGTGTAGCTATTGATAACAAGTTCAACCGCTGCATCTTGAATCTGAATCAAATCCGATGTCAAACCGGTCTGCTCGATCGACTTCGGAATAATGTACTGCTTCGCAATCTCACGTTTTTCATCTTCGCTGTAGCCGCTCACTTCAATGACCTCGAGACGGTCGCGTAGCGGTGCAGGAATCGTATCCAGACGATTGGCATTGGCAATGAACATCACCTGGCTCAAATCGAACGGAACGTTGATGTAGTGGTCTGAGAAATTATGGTTTTGTTCAGGATCCAAGACTTCCAACAAAGCCGATGCAGGGTCGCCCTTGTAGTCTGAGCCAAGCTTATCGATTTCATCGAGCATAATGATAGGATTCTTGACCTGAACGTTCTTCAACGACTGCATCAAACGACCAGGTTGCGCGCCCACATAGGTTCTGCGGTGCCCACGAATCTCTGCCTCATCGCGCATTCCACCCAAGCTCAAACGCACAAACTTGCGTCCCAACGATTTAGCAATAGAGCGACCAAGGCTGGTCTTACCAACACCGGGTGGCCCCACGAAACAGAGAATGGGACCCTTAGCATCGGGATTGAGTTTCTTCACTGCAATAAATTCAAGAATGCGATCTTTGACTTTCTCAAGTCCAAAGTGATCTTCCTCGAGAATCTTGCGGCACTGGAGAATATCGAGATTGGTCTCACTATTCTTGCTCCAAGGGAGGTCGCACAACCACTCAATATAGGTGCGCGTGATTGTCGCTTCACTGGAATCTTGATTCATTCTCTCGAGGCGCTTGAGTTGCTTCGTGGCTTCACTCATTGCTTCAGCGCTCATCTGCGCACGTTGCACCCGTTCTCGCAATTCTTCCAGATCGTCTTTGCCGTCGAGTTCGCCGAGCTCAGCACGAATGGCGCGCAGTTGTTCGCGCAAATAGTTTTCACGACTTGCGCGGCCAACTTCTTCTTTTGCTGCCGATTGAATTCGTTGCTGGGCGCTATGAACTTCTACTTCACGAACGAGAAGCTTGTGAACTCGGCGCAGACGTTCAATTCCACCAACCGTTCCAAGAACCCACTGAGCGTCTGCAATCCGCAGATTCATATTGCTCGCAACGAGGTCTGCCAAACGCCCGGCATCGGTGACGTCCTCGAGCAATAAGAGAATATCTGGTGTCAGAGCCTTACCCAGAGCGACCAGCTTTTCGAGTTGCTCACGCACCGTGCGCATCAGCGCCTCGGCCTCAGGCGCGAGCTCCTGTGCTACTGGTTGGTCTGCCACAACGGCAACACGCACAAGCGGATAAGGCTCTTGCTGAGACAATTCCTGAATACGTGCTTTGCGTATCCCCTGCACCAACACCTTCACGCGTCCATCCGGCAAACGACGCGTGCGCATCACCATGGCCACTGTGCCAACGTCGTAAACGTCGAAGGGAACAGGCGAAGAAACATTAAGCTCAGTTGCTTCCATCGTTTCGGGGGCACGTGCTGCCTGACTGTCCACTTGAAAAGCCGAGAGCAAAAGCAACTTGTCTTTTGCCATGGCAGCTTCAACCGCTTTCAGACAAACATCTTCCGCAATGAAGACGGGAAGAATCATCTGCGGAAAGACAACGATATCTTTGAGGGGAAGAAGAGGGAGTTGCTCTGGAAGTTTGTCTTGAACAGCCAGCATGCCGTGCGGTCTCCTTGAGTTGTCCAAAGGACGGTCTCTTTTTTTATTGTGGAGGAACGCTCGAGCAGCCGGTGAGTCGCGAAAATGTCATAAACAGGGGAAAAAAAAGCACCCCAGTCGGTTTGCTCGACTGAGGTGCTTTTCCGACAAAATCCAGCGTTATTTTTTTGAACTTGTCGATTTTGCCGCGGTTGTTTTGCTCACTGCTGGGGCGTTTGTTGCGGGGCTCGTTGCCTTTGCTGCCATTCGCTCGTTTCGTGCTGCAATTTCGTCTTCCGTGAAATAAATAAACTGTGGCGTCTTGCCGTCGCTGATGCACTCACCCGAGACAATGACATCCTTCACGTTCTTCATACCCGGAAGTTCGAACATGGTTTCAAGCATGACGTCTTCAAGAATCGCACGCAAACCGCGCGCTCCCGTTTTACGCTTGAGTGCTTCATGCGCGACAGCCGAAAGCGCCTCAGGCTCAAACACCAGGTTCACGCGCTCGTATGCAAAGAGCCGTTGGTACTGCTTGATGATCGCGTTCTTGGGCTCCGACAGGATTTTCACCAAAGCGACGTCATCAAGTTCTGCCAGCGTCACCACGACCGGCAGACGTCCCATGAATTCAGGAATCATCCCGAATTTCAGAAGGTCTTCTACGCGCACCTTGGCGAACAATTCGGTCACGTTGAGTTTGTTGCGACTCTTCACATCCGCACCAAAACCCATGGAATTGGAATCCATACGCGCGCGGATAATTTCTTCGAGCCCAGCAAATGCGCCACCACAGATAAACAGAATGTTGGTGGTATCCACCTGCAGGAATTCCTGCTGAGGGTGCTTACGTCCACCACGCGGTGGCACGTTGGATACGGTGCCTTCAAGCAACTTCAAGAGTGCTTGCTGCACGCCCTCGCCCGACACGTCGCGGGTTATGGATGTGTTCTCGCCCTTACGCGCAATCTTGTCGATTTCATCGATGTAGGCAATGCCCTTCTGAGCCTGCTCAACATCAAAATCAGCCGCCTGGAGCAGGTTGAGAATAATGTTTTCGACGTCCTCACCCACATAACCCGCCTCGGTCAGGTTGGTGGCATCGGCAATGGTGAAAGGCACCTGCAGAATGCGTGCCATGCTTTGTGCCAAGAGGGTTTTACCTGAACCCGTAGGACCAATCAGGAGAATGTTACTCTTGGCGAGCTCGACCTCGTCTTTGCCCTGGGCATTCGAATGCTCAATACGCTTGTAGTGGTTGTGCACAGCCACCGAGAGAACCTTTTTGGCACGCTCTTGGCCAATCACATAGTCGTCGAGCACCTTCTTAATTTCAGATGGACTCGGCACGCCTTCAACGGCACTGACCACATCGTCTTTTTCCATTTCTTCAGCGATGATGTCATTGCAGAGTGCAATACACTCATCACAGATATAGACGTTTGGACCGGCGATCAGTTTTTTAACTTCGCGCTGGCTCTTGCCACAAAAACTGCAGTGAAGTCCGTGAAGGTTGCCCCCACCGCCGCGACTTGCTGAAAAATCAATACCTTGTGATGTCATAGGGTTGCACCCCTCAAAATAGCTCGCAAAGTCAAAACCAACTCATCAAAACCAATCGTCCCGCCCAGTTCCGACTAGAGGCCGGTGTATGCCGAGCGGTCTGGACGAGGCATCAACAGATCGTCCACAATTCCATATTCCTTAGCCTCCTTTGCCCCCATGAAGAAATCGCGCTCCGCGTCGGTCTCGATTTCCTTAACGGATTTGCCAGTATGCAGCGCCAGAATTTCGTTCAGTCTTTTTTTCAGGGTCAAAATCTCGCGCGCCTGGATGGCAATGTCACTGGCCTGCCCCCCTGCGCCGCCGGAAGGCTGGTGGATCATGACGCGTGAGTTGGGAAGAGCATAACGCTTACCCTTCGCGCCAGCCGCCAACAGCAGCGCCGCAGCGCTTGCACACTGCCCAACACAATAAGTGCGCACCTGCGGGCGAATCACTTGCATAGCGTCGTATATAGCCAGTCCCGCGGTCACGCTTCCACCTGGGCTATTAATGTAGAAGTTGATATCTTTTTCAGGATCCTGAGATTCAAGAAAAAGAAGCTGCGCCACAATCAGGTTCGCCACTTCGTCGTAAATCGGCGTTCCGAGAAAAATAATCCGGTCTTTCAACAATCTTGACCAGATATCGTAACTGCGTTCGCCTCTGTTTGTTTGCTCAACGACTATTGGAACGAGTGGCATGTTTTCAAACCTCTTTCACAATCGCTCGGCAATGACCCAACCTCCACTTGCAGGATGAACCGTTTGCCGAGACACTCAAACCAGTTTTGGTACCTTAGCATATTGTCGGAAGGAGTTCGCCGATGCCATACCCAATCCCGCAGCCCTCGGGTCCAGAATTTGACAACTGCAATTTCTGGATCAGCGGAGCAACTTCCGGGATGGGCTATTCCATCGCGCACCAACTTGCGACACACGGTGCCTCGTTGTGGATCATGGCTCGTCATAGGGAGAATCTGCAAGCAGCCGCGCAACAACTCCGCCAGGCTGGTGCAAAAAGTGTGACCTGCGTTGAGCTCGATCTCACTGATCCACATCTCTTTGATTCCGTGCGCCGTCAAGCAAACAAGGTAACATTCCGCGGCGTGCTATTGAACGGTGGCGGAGTGCATGGCGGTGGTTCACTCGATTTCTCGGTCGACGACTACAACGAGGCACACGCACTCCTGTTGCGTGGCCCTGCACTTCTTCTCCAAGCTCTTTCCCCGAGCATTGAACCCCGCAAAGGAAGCGTTGTTGCTCTATCGAGCACAACCGTACGCGAGCTCAACCCAAATCTGCCGCTATCGGGGGCATACCGAGCGGGATTTATGGCTCTTCTCAAAGCATTTGCGGAAGAGCTTGGCAAAAATGGAATCCGCGTGAACACCATCGCGCCGGGCTACGTGCGCACCGAGAAACTCAAAGAACTGCAAAATTATACAGCGGAGAAAACCTTCGGCGATGCAAACTCTGCCCACCTTAAAAAGATTGAGGAATCCTGGGCAGAGCTATCGCCACTCAATCGAATTCTCGAACCTTCGGAGATTGCATCCCTGTGTCTGTTTC
The DNA here is from genome assembly GCA_016868315.1 of Betaproteobacteria bacterium. Classification (GTDB taxonomy): domain Bacteria; phylum Bdellovibrionota_B; class Oligoflexia; order Silvanigrellales; family Silvanigrellaceae; genus RFOM01. The sequence goes on along the minus strand of VGHE01000010.1, from coordinate 22,316 downwards.
TATTTTCTCAATTGAGCAGCGCAGTCACTGGCCAAACGATTCTTGCAGATGCCGGACAATTGCGCCTGTACTGAAAATTGCACACAACTTTAACTGAGTTTATTGCGGTACCACGACCAAAGTGCCCCTGCGGAGAGGAACATGAGCGAAAAGAACACCCCCATCGGCCATCCTATGCAACGTTTGCGTCGTCTGCGTCAGAGTGAAGCACTGCGTTCCATGGTTGCAGATACCGTTTTGAACAAATCCGACCTTATCTGCCCTGTCTTCGTTACTGAAATCAACACTGAACGCACGCCCATCGCTAGTCTTCCGGGGGTCGAGCGCATTCCACTTGCAGAGCTTGCAGCGGAAGCAAAACGCATCCAGGAACTAGGATTGAAGTCAGTTCTGCTCTTCCCTGTGGTTGACGCAGCAAAGAAAACCACCGACGGACGTGAAGCATTCAACCCCAACGGCATTCTCCAACAGGCCATTCGAACTGTTCGCGCGGCAGCGCCAGAACTCATCGTTTTTGCAGACGTCGCTCTCGACCCTTTCACAAGTCATGGTCACGATGGTGTGCTTTCTACTGACGGACAAATCCTCAATGACCCAACGGTTGCAGCACTCATGAAGATGTCTGTCACTTTGGCCGAGGCAGGTGTGCACTTTGTTGCCCCGAGCGACATGATGGATGGTCGCATTGCAGCCATTCGTGAACAACTCGACAAGTCGCATTTTGAAAATGTAGGGATTCTTGCTTACAGCGCCAAGTACGCATCTGCCTTTTATGGCCCTTTTCGTGAAGCTGTTGGCTCCGGCGCACGCGGGCTCGACAAAAAAACTTATCAGTTAAATTATGCGAATGTCCGTGAAGCCTTGTTGGAGGCTCAATACGATGAAGACGAAGGCGCGGACATGCTGATGGTCAAACCTGGCTTATGTTACCTTGATATCCTTTGTCGCATTCGGCAGCAAAGCCACAAGCCACTTGTGATGTATCACGTAAGCGGAGAGTACGCGATGCTCAAAGCCGCCGTGGAGAAAGACTGGCTCGACGAAAAGCCTGCGGTTTACGAAACGCTTCTCTCAATGAAGCGCGCAGGTGCAGACCTCATAGTCACTTATTACGCACAGTGGGCTGCCGCACACCTTTTTCTGTAATCCTATCCAGGAGACAAAATTGAACTTAGATATGATATCCTGTCTCCACTTTAATTCAATAATTTTAGTATTTAAAGATAATACTTGAGGGACAGAATAGTTTTCCGATAAGCACTTCATAAGGGATGAAAGAGACCCAGCCGCATCGCTAACCTGTGGCGTGTACTATGAAAAACCTGAAGACAACTCTCCTTGCCATTGCGTTTCTCAGCCTCGGAACCGTGAGTGTTGGATGCGGCCAACTCGGGAAAATGCTGAATGACAAAAGCGATTCCAGCGCCGTTGTGAGTGATGCAGACGAAGCAAGCAAGCTCATCAGCGACTCCCTCAACAGCGCAAGCGGCTCAAGCGAAGATTTTCTCCGCCCCTACGCCATGGAAGGAGTTGAATCAGGAGCTGGAAAGCCTGAAGGGTTCAAGCCAGGACACAGAGGCGGACACGGATCAAAAGGTAGCCACGGTTCACGTGGCGGATCTGGAGCTGCGAAAGGTATGAAGGGACCTCCGCCCGCCTTGCCAGCCGACATCTTAGCTCTCATGAAAGCGGCTGATGCCAAAAAAGATGCGGTTCTGGGAATTGAACGCGTCAAAGTTGAGGAAATTCTGAAAAACATGCGCACAGACTTGGAAGCTGCGCGTGCTGTGGCCGCTAGCCGCGATGACTTCGTCGCACAGGCTAAAGTCATCCAAGACAAATACGTCGCCCAGCTCAAAACGGTTCTGCCCAGCTTCGAGAGCTTAACCCAAGAGCAAAAGGACAGGGTTAAGGCAATTCACGATCTGCAAAAAGGGGTCATATCCGCATGTGTTGCACGCGGAGCAGACTCTGCAAGCGCAACATGCACATCAGCCAAAGCAGCGCTGCAGGCTAATATCGACGCACCATAACGCAGCCGCACGGTTTAGCGCATCTTAAGCGCTGCATCGAGTGCCTGCGAGGCACGGCTTTTCATTCGGGTGTCGGCATGGTTCTGACTGATCCAAAGCAACTCACGGATCATTTCTGAGCCACCCACCCGACCCATGAGGTCAATCATTTGAAATTGAGTCCAAGGGCGCTCTTCTCGGAAAACAGGAATCCATTGAGCTGCATTCCGCTTTAGAAGAACGATATAGTTTTCTCCAAAAAGCCTTCTCGAACCGGCATTACCCGCAGCATAATGAATATTGAGAGCTGCAAATTCATCGACAGTGACACTGGGCTTTGTGAGCACATCCTTGAGATAAAGCTCGAGAACGAGCGGTGTCAGAACACTTTTCTCGCCCTGCTGAACACGCTCCTCAATCTGGGATTTTCCATACAATTCGCTCGTCGCTTTAGGCAGACCCATGCGACCGCGCAGTTTCTCGGCTGATGAGAGCACCCAACTGCGCAAGAGAGTTGAATAGGAGCGTTCATCCCACTGAGACAGCATGGAGAGCCACTCTGGCGCACCGCTTGTGGCCGCCTCTGCTTCGACAAGCTGCAAGGCAACCGGCAAGTCCAGCATTAATCCAAGATTCAAAGCCGCATGCCGGCCTGTGTTGTTCTTAAAATTAGAAGGCTTGTCTTTGAGCTCCTGCAGGCGAATCTCAAGTTCCTTCCTGCATCCGTTGTTTTTATCACGGAGAGTCTCCAGCAAAAGATTTCTCTCCTGAGATGAGGCCATCGAGGCCTGAGCCAAAACATCCTGGAATCTCTCTTTGCCGACAGCTGAAGTCGTGGAACAGATTTTGGCGAGCGCTGACAGCTCTGCTGCTGCAACTCCATTTCCAATCAATGAGTTCAACAAATCAGTCGCTACAACACAACTGAGAAGAACCAATCCAAGTCGCCGCAGTAGAGCAGAGCAAAGCATCAATTCTCTCCCTTTTCCGAAACCACTGTCCAATGACCACCCGCAGAAACCTGCTGCTGCCAATCGAGCACAGACTGCTTGCCGCGCTTCACAACAATAGGCTCGGGATGCATCAAAAGCTCATAGAGAGCAGCTAGCGCATTGCGCCAGTGTTCATCGGTCAACTCCAACAACGACTCTCTGTTCTTCCAAACCACTGAACAGCTATAACGCCGCTCAAACTCATCTGCGAACCAGGCCAACGCACGCACACGCGACGAGCGCAAGGCTGCCAAGTGTCGGGGCGACGGTCGGGGCGCTTCAGGCAAAGGCACTTCTGCCTTCGAAAGAAGCAACGAAACAACCACGCCCGCCTCAAGTTCCTGCTGCCGCGCAAGTAGCGCTCGGTAGGAAAATCCTGCCCAAAGCGCGGCGACCAATGCACCGAGGTGCCAGAGGAGATTTGTCAATTCCATGAGGTTAGCCCACTCTCTTGTTCCCGAATGCGGTAAAATCACAACAAGACCAATTTACCAGCTTTTCGAGTCGGAGTAGAACTCCCGACGGAGGAGACTGCCACTGTGAACCAGACGCCGCCCGAACAACCCAAGAAAAACCATGCACCGGCGCATCCGGAAATTTCGGTCGACCAGGTTGCAGATGACGCTTTTCAACGCCTGGCATCACTCTCCTCAACCTACCTCGATCAAACCGCAATCGAAAAGCTGCGTAAGGCATACCTGTTCGCACACTCGTTGCATGCAGGACAATTGCGCAAAAGCGGCGAGCCCTACATTGTGCATCCCATCGCTGTGGCCGAAATTCTCGCTGAATACCGGATGGATGAAACCTCGCTGATTGCAGCGCTGCTGCACGACGTTGTTGAGGACACTCATGTCAGTGTTCAGGAAGTCGAGAAACAGTTTGGAATCAATGTTGCCTCAATTGTCGATGGGCTCACCAAACTCGCAAAAGTTGAATTTCGATCGAGCCAGGAAAAACTCGCAGAGAATTTCCGTAAAATGATTGTGGCCATGTCACGTGACATTCGAGTCATTGTGGTAAAGCTCGCTGACCGCCTTCACAATATGCGCACCCTCAAGGCCTTGCCGCTCGAGAAACGCCAGCGCATTGCTGAAGAAACAAGTGAAATCTATGCACAGCTCGCGGGGCGACTGGGTATATATAAAATCAAAGCAGAGCTTGAAGATCTCTGCTTGAAAGAACTCAAACCATCAGTTTATTCGAATCTTGTTGCCCGAGTCGCACAGAAACGCGGTGAACGAGAAAAGGTCATCAACGCAGCTAAAGAGCATCTCGAAAAGGCCCTGCAGGAGCATAATATTAAGGCAAAAGTCGAGGGCCGCGCCAAGCACTTTCACTCCATCTACAAGAAGATGTCCGAAAAACAGATGGAATTCGAAGATATCTATGATCTCTTCGCTCTTCGTGTTTTGGTGAGCAGTGTCAGCGAATGCTATGAAACACTCGGAATTGTGCACAGCATGTACCGGCCAGTCCCTGGACGTTTCAAAGATTATATCGCAATGCCCAAGGCTAACTTGTATCAGAGCTTGCACACAACAGTTGTTGCAGCACGCGGTGAGCTTCTCGAAGTGCAGATCCGCACAAGCGAAATGCACCACATTGCCGAGAACGGGATCGCTGCGCACTGGGCCTACAAAGAAAAGCGGGGACGCGACCAGGCTCGCTCGGGCGACGAACCTTTGAGCCAAGAAGATCTCGACAAGTTCAATTGGCTCAAGCAAATCGTACGACATCAAAAAGAGCTTCAAGACCCAAACGAGTTTCTTGAAGCCGTCAAAGTCGACCTGTTCGACGACGAGGTCTATGTTTTTTCGCCCAAGGGCGACGTTTTTGAACTGCGCAGAAGCTCCACCTGTCTCGACTTTGCCTTTGGGGTGCACTCGGATCTCGGTTTGCGCACCACGGGAGCCAAAATCAATGGCCGCATGAGCCCACTGCGCACCACCCTGCACAGTGGCGACGTTGTGGAGATTCTCTCCGGCAACAAAATCCGAGCCACCAAAGATTGGCTCTCCTATGTAACCACCAGCAAGGCACGCAATAAAATCCGCGCATATCTGCGGAGCGAGGAGCGCGAGGAAGCAAAACGTGCTGGTCTCGAAATGCTTGAGACAGCGCTCGAACGTCATAATCTTACTTACGATAGAGCCATCAAAACTGGACTGCTCAGCGACCTTAACCGCATTCTGCCAGTGGGAAGTATCGACGATTTTGTTCTGCAGATTGGCTACGGTAAAATTGATGCTGCACAGGCACTTGTGAAGATCATCGCCCAGCTCCCGACGCCCATTGCACCAGAGATGGGCTCAAGCATGACACAGGTGTCATTGCTCTCCGAACTCGCCTCACTCGAAGTCAACGAACAAGAGTCGCAGCCACGCTCACGGATGAAGAGCCGGAGCAACAGAAAAGCTGAGGATGCCGTTATCGTTCAAGGTATGGAAGATATCGTTGTGCGCCTTGCAAAATGTTGTGAACCTTTGCCAGGACAACCCATCACCGGATTTGTTTCACGCGGACGAGGCGTAACCATCCACTCGGCGAATTGCCCGTGGGCTCTCTCGAACGATCCCGCACGGCAGGTGGAATGCCGTTGGAACCAACAAGGCAATGCGGAACACAACGTCCGCCTGAAGATTACCGCACACGACAAGCAAGGCATGTTGGCCAACATCACCAAACTGATCTCTTCCACCCAAATCAACATTACCGGTGCGGATGTCCAGACCACACCTGAGAAACGTGGCATCATCACACTGCGAGTTCACGTCAATAGCATCTCGCAATTGCGTGACATCCACGAAAGACTGGAAGCACTCGACGGTGTTATCCACGTGGAGCGGCTGACAGGGTAAACACACGAGAGAAGAAAAGAACCTTTGGTTCAGCGCAGCGGCATTTCCCATGCCAAAGTGAGTCTTGGCATTTCAAGACGGTCAGGAACCATCAATTCCGAGAGCGCAAAACTCCAATGAGAGTCTGTCTTAAGACCGAGCGAAAACTGCTTCCAATAGGGTTGTTTAGCATCGGCGAGAGTATCGGTGAGCTCAAGGTCTGTCTCATCTTCCTCAATACTCAGACGGCTCTCTGCTTTGCGTTTGCCCAACGCACTTCCTGCCCACAGCCCAGAGCGCTCGTGTTGCAAGGCTATTTCCGCAAAACTCACGAGGCTTGCTGAGGTAAACAAATCGCTTCCAGTAGCACTGGAGATTTGTCCACTCATCTTCGACTGGGTACGTGCAAGACCAGCCCCCACACTGAGGCGCGCATGACCCAAGCGCGTGCTTGCGAGTTGAGCTCGCGCCCCAACGTGGGTCTGCGACAATGAGGCTTTAATCCCCAAAAGCTTCTCGACACCTGCGGGCAACACTCCAACCCAAACTTCAGTTGCAACGCTCTCAGACTCGCCCAGCTCAACACCAAAAGAGGCTGCCACAACGGGAATACTCTGAACCGGTGCCGAGGGGAGCTTCTCGATTTTTGCACCCACAGTGGGGTTCGGGGAAGGTAAAAAACTCAAATCGGCTCTTATTCCAATGGAAAGACCTGCTTTGAGCGGCTGCGGCACAGGTACCGTATCAAGAAGTGCTGCACTGACCTGCTGAAGACGCTGTGCCTGATCAATCCAAAGTACTTTCGCCGCTGCGGGCGTCGGAAACAATAAACCCACACCGAGGCGTAGGCAGTTCATTTTTATATCAAGAGCGAATATCAAGAGCACACTCCACAGTTGTCTCTCGAAACAATCGTGTCACAATGTTGAGAATCAGAACATTGTTGTTTTTTGACTCAAGGTTACACAGCGGGAGAACCGATGAGCCGCCTCACTCTCACCCTCACACAACTCGAGTATCTCGTGGCGCTCGACCAGCTCAGACACTTTGGCAAGGCAGCGAAGGCCTGCCATGTTTCACAACCCACACTTAGTATGCAGATCCAAAAGCTCGAGACAGAACTCGGAGTGATTTTTTTCGACCGGAGTCATCAACCTCTCCTGCCAACCGCTGCAGGTGCAGCGCTCATTGCGCAGGCTCGGATCGTTCTTTCGGAGGCAAGACGCCTCAACCAACTCAGCAAAGAGGACTCCAAGGAACTCAAAGGTGAACTGCGCTTGGGAGTGATTCCAACCATCGCTCCTTATGTTGTTCCTCTGTTTGTTGAACACATGGCAACCATGTTTCCCAAACTTTTGCTTCATATCGATGAACTACAAACGCACCAAATCATCGCCTCGCTTGAAAATGAAACGCTCGATGTGGGACTGCTGGCCACCCCTCTCAAGGCCGAAGGACTCGAAGAAGAGAAGCTCTTTCTCGAACCTTTTTCGCTCTACGTGCACACCTCTCATCAGCTCGCAAAAAGAAAAAGTGTTTCAGAAGATGATTTAGATGGCTCTGACATGTGGTTGCTGAGTGAGGGGCACTGCCTGCGTTCACAGATTCTGCGTTTTTGCTCTCTGAAAAGCTCGCAGCCGGTATTCCGCAACGTTCACTTTGCTGCAGGAAATCTCGAAACACTGCAGAGACTCGTCGAAACCGGTTCGGGCTACACGTTACTGCCGTGGCTGGCCGCGCAGCGACCGCACCCAAAAATAGCGACAATCGTACCATTCAAAGCTCCAGTGCCACAAAGACAAGTTTCACTTGTGTGGCGTAGAAGCCAACTCAAACGGAAAGCAATCATGGCATTGGCTGAAGCCATTCGCGCCACACTTCCAAACGAATTGCGCTCGCTGCAAAAAAACCGAGTCACCCAGGCCAGCGATGCACTGCCGGCCTGGTAATTAAACGCTCATTCGAGTGGACAATTGAAGGTCGCTTTGACGTCAGCGGTCACGCTGGCATCAATCGGATTGCGGGGTGCTCCACTCAGATAGGTCTGAATCATGCGGGTACACTTCACTGTGCCTTTCACATAAGAAGCCACATCCAAAACATCAATGACACAACTGCCCTCATACACGAGAGACTGAGACTTCTCGGCTTCATCACGATACATGCTGTAACCGTTGACTTCCGAACCTGTACTCGATGCAGGCACACGCCCAGTCACGAAACACGTTTCAAACTTGGAACCTAAACTTCCAGCAGAGCGGTTGTCAGGAGCCTGCCTGCAGGTATACGGCTGCGGATTGGGTCGGAATCCAGTAATGCGCAACTTGAGGTTGGCAACCTCATTGGCATCGGTGAGTTCGATGTTTAGAACGCTGTTATCAACATCGCGCTTACAGGCAACAACCTTGTTAAGGTCGTTCACAGAAGAATCTGCAGACGAGGAGTTTTCAATCGCAAGATTGCCCACTTGAGCGCCCGGTAATTGTTCGTTGCAGCCAGAGACCTGCAAGAGCCCTAAAGCCAGCATCCACTTCATCGCGTTTAAAACCATGCTTCCACCTCCAACATGCTGGTCAAGTCAATATCCCTAGCTTGCTGCATCAAAGATAAGCACACAAGAGTCAGGCAATTCACACCAGCGCGACGTAGTTTTCAATCTGACGCTTCACCATGTTGACTGACGCCTGCCAGAACTCCTCCTGGCCAAGATCAACATTTAGATATTTGCGTGCCAACTCTTCAGCGCCCATGCGCCCCGTATCACGTAACAACTGCACATAGTTTGTGTAAAAATCTTTGCCTTGCCGTTCGCGCTGCGCGTAAACACCCAATGAAAACAGGTAACCAAAGGTATATGGGTAATTGTAGAACGACGTGCCGCTGATATGAAAATGCAGCTTACTGCACCAGAACATTGAATTCATTTCACTCAACTCGTTTCCGTAAGCGCGCTTCCATGCCTGACTCATGAGCTCAGAAAACTCATCCGGTGAGAGGGTTCTCTCCTGGCGTTTGTCGTAAAAATCGCTTTCAAACCAGAAGCGCGCAGGGATGTTCAACAGAAACGACTCTGCACTCCCTAAGTCCCCCCAGAGAATTTTTCTCCGGGAAACGGGATCTGGCGCACGCTTGAGCATCACATCGCTCACCACTGTTTCTGCAAAAATACTGGCCGTCTCCGCCAAAGTCATGGGATACCAGGTTTCCGGCAACGGCAGATCACGCATCACCCAGTTGTGAAACGCATGCCCGAGTTCATGGGCAAGTGTGCCCACATCTTCCATGGTTCCCTTGTACGTCATGTAAACGCGCGGAGTGCGGGATTTTGCAAACCGAGTGCAGTACGCACCCGGGCGTTTGCTGTCTCCAACAGTTCCTTCAATCCAACGGTTCTTCACCATTAACTCAACAAACTGCCCCATCTCCGGATCGACATCAGCAAAGGCGTCGCGAATCAGTTCAACAGCATCATCAAAAGATATTTTTTTCGTTTCACCTGCTGTTTCTTGCTCGGGAACAGGAGCAAAAAGATCCCACGGCCCAAGTTTTTCGCAGTTCAATTCTCGTGCCTTCAACCGTAACGCTGAGCGTCCGACCTCAAGATTCTTTTCAACCACATGCATCATGGCATCAAGCGTTGAACGGCGAATCCGGCTTTCGTGAAGAGGTCGATCGAGAAAATGCAGTGCATTGTTTTTACTGCGTGTCTTGTATTCATCGAGACGCCACCCCGCGAGGGCATTCAGAATAGAAGCACAAGCTTCTTTTTGCGTACTCCATGCACCCTCTACCGCGCGATATCCAGCCAAACGCTCCAGCGGATGAGCGCTCTGCGCACAACCAGCAGCACGCGCAAGCCCCATGCTGATATCTTGTCCATCGAGTTTAACTTCGCATCTCAAAGAAGAGGCGATGTTGTCGTAGAGCGTACCCCAGGCATCCGGTCCATTGACCGAGAAACGAGTGAGGACTTTTTCTTCCTCGAGTGAAAGCAGATAAGGTCGCCACTCACGCTGTTTTTGAATGCTGAACAAATGCGGCTGGAATTCCGCGCGGCTCAAGCAACTGCTGACGAAACCATCTGGAGCCTGGGTCATGATGAGCTCAATCGAAGTCAGCGACTCCTCCAACCGAGTCATCAGCTGACGCAAAATGGCCTGCATATTTCTGGCTTGAGTGTGCCCACCATTGAGGCTCAAAAGACAGCTCACATATGTTCCCAGGTTGGCTCCCAGAACGAAGGTCTCATCGGCCAGCCGACGCATCCGCACAGCGGCCTCAATGAGTTCCAAATCACTTCCCGAAAGATGAGTGACTCTGGCCAACTCCTCGTCGAACAGGGTACTTTGCTCTTTGAGCCTTTCAACGTTTCGCCTGAGCTTTTCGAGATCGACCACAAATTCAGCTGCTGTGAGATCTTTGTATTCCACACCGTTGTCCCAGTGCGGGCCTTCAAAGTTGGCTTTTGTCATAAAAAAATCCTCAGTCAGTTTTCGGATAGGCGGTGGATTGTAGGGCCAAAGAGTCTGAATACAACCCCTCGTCCAGACCTCGCAAAAGATTCAGCGCGCCGGCTGCCCAAAAGAGCCTCGGAAACGAAAATCGATGCCACGGAAAGTCATATCCATGCGCGGCTCGTCGAGTGAATCGCGCCCATTTTCGTCGCGGCATTGTGGACGAGGCGTACCCTGCGCAGCAAGGTATCTCTTCCACTGCAAGTCACGGCTCTGAGCTGAAACAGAACGGTGAGTCGCCACTTCACGGAACAGAATGAAACTCGGACGTGGTCGACGCTCGAGGTTGTTTTCCCGGTCGACCTCCAACAGCCCAAATTTTGGACAATATCCGTCAGCCCATTCCCAATTGTCCGACAGCGTCCAGAAATAATATCCTTCCACGGGAACCCCAAGACCCTGGGCATGGCGAACGGCCGCAAGGTGCTCGACAAAATACACGCCACGCAAAGCATCTGTACTATCGGAAACACCGTTTTCCGTGATCACAAACTTCAATTCGGTATTCGCCCTCGTGCGCGCCACTTTCTTTTTGTTGTAACGTTGATGGTAATCCAGAAGAAGTAGAGAAAGACCTTCAGGGTATACCGCACGTCCAGACTCGCTATACTCAGCACGGTCGACAAACGCCACCCCCAACCCTTTGACAACTTCCTGGCCGTAATAATTAATACCGAGAAAATCCAGCTGACCCACAATACGGTCAGTGAATGTGTATTTCGAGATTGCATCGAAATAACGCGCAGAAGCCCAATCAAACCAACGAGCGCCGTTGTTATAGCTAATGTTGTGAGCCAAGCCGACCCGAGCTGGCAGGCCATGCGCGAATGGGTTGCGCGTTGAAGCAAGTTGGCGATCGAGTGAGCGGATGCTGTCGTAAGCGCGCTTGTGAGCTTCGGCCATGTTCTCTAGTGACAACCAATAAGCACCACGTGTGATCAAGGGAACAGAGACGAGTCCGCTGATCCTTTGTTTACCACCTGGAGGCCAAATTCGGGCAACATCCGAAAGGAGAGAAAACACGGTAGGTTCGTTGAAGGTGATCCACTCGTCCACCAGACCGCCGCACTCCGACACCACATCTTTTACAAAACTCACAAAGGCATCCACGACCAGTCGATTCGACCACCCTCCCATTTCTACAGCCCAAATTGGCAACGAATGGTGAAAAAGAGTGACCATCGGTTCAAGACCATAAGCACGCACGGATCGCAGAATTTCTTTGTAGCGTTCAAGCGCTTGCCTATCCTGCACGCCAGCTGAGCAAGGTGTGTCGGAGCCGCATTTTAAGCTTCCGGGTGCATATGGAACCAAACGACCCCAATCGAGCCCAAGACGCAGCGATTTTGCACCTGATGCGGCCGCCCAAGCGAGCTCAACATCTGGGTCAGACCAAAAACGCAAACGTTCATCTGCGCGCGCAACATTTTTCCAAGCGGCGACACCGCCCTCACGCGCAAAATTCAACCATGCATCTGGGAGAGCATCCTCACTGTGCGCAGGAGCAGTCGCCAAACCAAAGACAAATGGCGATGGATCTTTGAAGGAAAACGACTGCGAAAACGCAGTCAGCGAGCCGCACAGAAAAGCGAGAAGGATGCTCTTCACGAACACGTTCAATCTACACCTTCCGGTTTGTGTTTGACTCTGAATTTTTTCATCCCGTTTCCGTTGAAATAGGAAGAAAAAATAACCAAATCGCGCACGATTCGTACTGGGATGTACGCACACGGTCAATAGAAAAGCACCTCAAAAAAATACAACTATTTAAGCCACATAAACTAAAAAGACAGCAACAAGAATAACTCCTGGCCGTCTTGAAGTTGAAAATCTGAAGCTTATTTCCTCAGAGCGGTTGGATCTTTGTCGAGTTCGGGTAGGTCATTTCCCCTACCCAAGCGAGGCAACAATCCGCGCTTTTGCAGCGATATACGGATCACATTCGGATAAAAGTCGATAGTTTTTGCTGTGAATCGACCAATTTTCTCGAACAAGCTGTAGTTCATGCCGGCATCAATAGCGGCCACAATCTCATTTGTGCAGTTACGTTCGATGGTGTGATACATCGCGCGCATTCCATTTTTTTCGCTCGTCTCAACGTACGAGACGATTATCTTTTTCGCCTCGTCAGGACTCACATTCAGCTTCCACTGTTCCACGCGGTGCTTCTGCTTGGTCACCATGTGCTCATACTTCTCGTCAAGCGAAGTTATTCGATACACTGCAGCGTAGTGATCTTTCATGCCTTTGAAGATGTCGTATTTAAAGCCTGGCTGCCCAAGAGCCTCGACGCTCAGCACCAAATCCTGGACACGGTGCACTGCGGTCTCACCGCCTCTTGCTTGCGAAACCAATGTCACAGGAGAGCCTTCCTCAAATTGAAGACGGAGCTGCGTGTGTCCTGCGGGAACGACCGCTGGAAAATATTCAAGCTGAAAGATGGCAGACTTAATTTTGTTGCTTGGAATATGCGCTACATAGAATTTTCCCATGTGGGAAACATTGGCAACAGTCAAAACCTCGGGGGCACTGCCGCCATAGTTTTTTGCCTGCAGTTCATTAAGGCGAACAACAGGCCGAGACTTTCGGGTGTCCAGGCATAAGTCTTTGTTTGGGCCTTTGCTGATACGTTCACGGGTTTCGAAGGGATCGTTTGCTTCAAAGGTGCAGCTCGTTGCGTCGAATCCTTCGATACTCTCGTAAGCCGAACTGAGGTTGGTGCTTGGAGGTTGGTTTTTTGGGATACATCCAAAGAAAATAGCCGTGGCGAGAAGAAATTGCTTACTGTTCATGATTCCCCAAAAACCTCAGATACAATGCGCCGAGCACAGCCCCGGTGCTTCTGGGGAACGACAAGCAACTCGTGTGCCAACGAATTTGGCGCCAACGGACTAGAAATGCGGCCGTAACGAGCCGCTTGAGTGTCGAAAGAATGGACAGCACTCACCAGGTCTTTAAATACTTATCCATTCTCAGTTTCTTCTGAGCCGCAGCGGTCGACATACTCCGCACTATCCCAAAAGGCTCACGCGCGGGCGGCCAAGGCCGGTCGAACTTACCCAGACACCAATAGATACCCGTGTAGGAATTTGGATCGCGTCCATCGAGGGAATATTTATTATTCAAATATTCAAGACGCTGCAAAGCTTCCTCCGGACCATTTGACCAACGCACAATTCCCTTACCCCACAACATACGCATGTAGTTGTGAATCACGCCGGTCTTGAGAAGTTCCTTCTGCGCGGCATTCCAAACCGGATCAGGACTTTCTGCTGCTTCGAGTTTTTCCAAAGAAACCTGCTTTGCTGGCGGTGGCACAAACTTCTTCAAGGTTTCCCAAGCCCACCCGGGAATCAGCGCAGGAGAGCCAAGTGAAACTCCATTGCGATATGCAAAATGAGCCATATTTTGACCAAGCTCGCGCCAAGTCACGAGCTCATCGACAAACTTTGCAGCAGATGATTCGACCTGCAATTCGAGAGCCTGTTGCACTCCCATCGAGTGAGAAACGCGCGCCAGTACTGTCCGCGGATGAATCATGCCAAAGTGTAGCCATGGCGAAAGTTTTGAAGAACAAGATTCATTTGGATGATTCCGCTCCTCGCCATATCGGCCTAAATCCCTCTGCAAAAACCTTTCAAGTTGCTGCAAAGCCGCCGACGCACCACCAAGGACATTCTTAACCGCAGGAACAGAATCACTCACGCGAGCAAAAGAACACATCGCCTGTGCATACTCACGTGCATCAAACTGAGTTTGGCCGACCACATCTCCGAGGAGCAACTCTCCGCTCAGAGGCAGACGCTCTGAGAACACCAGACGCTCCGAAATCATCTTCTCAAGGCCCACGCGCTCGCGCTCTGCTGCACCAATGTAGGCCTGCAATTTGGGGCGAATGAAACGCGCAGCAGCTTCAGCTTTGGGATGCTTGAACAAGGGCACTAGGCCAACATCATCCACACACACGAATGCAGCCTGTGGATTTCGCTTTTCCAGGGTACGCTGCGCACGCAAGGCAATATCTGGAAAAATATAAAACGGAGCCCAATCGCAAACCACAAGGGAAGCCTCATCGAAAAGACTGGGTACCAAAGATGCGTTTGCGACTTTCTCTGCGGACGAGAGCAAACCGGTCGTGAAGGCCTCTTCAGGCTTGAGATGCGACGCTATTCGCGCAGAAACGTTTTTTTCAGGTTCAACCAACGGGTCGTGGCCTTGGGGAACAAAAAGATAACCGGGAAAATGGACCGCAGTGGCAGCTGCGGATTCACCAATGAACGTGTGCACTCGGGCACTCGACCAAGGAGCATTGCCCGACATCGCCTCAACCACGAGCAAGGGTTTGCGCAATGCTTTGGAGAACGCGCTTGCCACAGCGAGCCCAGCGTTGTCCTGGACTCGACGCTGCACGGTCATCAAGTAAAGCACGTAACGGCCAGAAACAGTGGCTCCCCGGGCAGCGGCCTCCAGCACAGCAGCGCACTTGAGGGCATCTGGTGGTGCCGATTTAAACGAGGTCAGCGGCTGAGGATCGCGTCCTTTCGCCCCTTCGAGCACGAGCAGTCGCTCGAGATAAAGGCCTTGTTCGGCAAGTTCACCACAAAAACGCTGCGATTGACTGGTCATCTGCTGCTCTTCTCCCACCTGCCGCTGTTGAGCCGGCCCGCAACTCGGGCTAGAACCCATCATTCTCGATTTGGAGCGACAGATGGCAAGTCATATTGGGATTATTTTCAGGGTCAGCAGTTTCGGTGAGTCACACGGTGCGGCCGTGGGATGCTGTATCGACGGCTGCCCTGCGGGCATAGTGCTCGATGTGGATGCGCTCCAGGCAGCCCTCAATCGGCGTCGCCCCGGTCAAAGCGCGGTCACCTCGCCCCGTGCAGAGCCCGATACTGTCCGCGTACTTTCGGGAGTCGAAGATGGAGTCACCCTAGGAACACCTATTGCGCTGATGGTCGAGAACACCAACGTTCGCCCGCAGGACTACGCGCAGAGCAATGCAGCTTATCGCCCTGGTCATGCCGACTTCACCTACCAGGCCAAATTTGGTCGCCGCGCCCAGAGCGGTGGAGGTCGTGCGAGCGCGCGCGAAACGGTTGCACGGGTTGCCGCAGGAGCTGTGGCCGAACAGATGCTCAAACAAATCTGCCCCGAGCCCATTGAGGTGCTCGCTTGGGTGCAGCGCCTCGCGCACCTGGAATGTCCTGCCGATACCCTGCCCCTGAACCGTGCCGAGGTCGATGCTCACCCGCTGCGAGTCCCTGTGCCTGCAGCTGCTGCGCGCATGCATGAATATTTAGAAAAGTTGATGGCCTCAGGCGACACGGCCGGTGGATTAATTCGATGTGTCGTGCGCGGCGCCCCTGCAGGATGGGGCGAGCCTGTCTTCGACAAGCTTGAAGCGGATTTGGCAAAGGCCATGTTAAGCCTACCCGCTTCGCGTAGTTTTGAGATCGGTGCCGGGCTTGCATCCACGTACATGACCGGCTCAACCCACAACGACCCCTTCGACGCCGACCCGGTGACGGGGCAAATCATCACAACAACCAACAACAGCGGCGGCATTCAGGGCGGAATCAGCAACGGCATGGATATTGTCTTTTCAGTTGGATTCAAGCCCGTTTCAACGATTCAAAAAGAGCAGCAGAGTGTTGATGCTCAGGGGAATCCCGTCACCCTTCAAATCACCCAAGGACGACACGACCCATGCGTCTTGCCGCGCGCTGTACCGATGATTGAAGCAATGACCTGGCTGGTTCTCGCCGATCATGCTCTGCGCGCCCGTCTCAATCGCAAAGACACACTCGCGTCGCCTCAAGCAACGCCCACAGCCAAGGATAAGGCATGAGTACACAGCGCGTAGATGCTTCAAAATTCATTATGGAGCTGACAGCAACTACACCTGAAAAGGCGAGACTGCGGATCGTTCTAACCGACAACACACTCATCCGCCGTTTGGCTGCCGAACGCTTGTTGCGCCTTCACGGAACACGCGCTGTGCTTCATTCAGGAAAAAACCCTGTCCAAGAGGCTGTCGAGGCTCTCTCCACCCAAGACCTTTTTGGTGCACCTGCGCCGGTCTGGATCGAGTTGCCCGAAAAAATCACCTCAAAACAATGGAACGAATTCACAACACAGCTCAATCATTTGAGCGACCCAGCGCGGCAGGAACTTTATATTTTTGCACCCGCTGCAACCCGACACGGAGCTCCTGACCCCAAAGCTCTGCCCTGGAAGGCTGAAGTCCTGGTGATTTATGAGCCCGCTCGAGCAGAAGCAATAAACCTGCTGACCACACTCATCCCTCGTCACGGCGGCATTCTCGCGCAGGCAAACAAACCAGAACTTCTTGCATGGGCACACCATTGTTTCGACCACTATAGCGGTGATCTGGAGGCATGCGATCTACATTTCGAACAGATGGCAAAGGGTGGGCTCGCATTCGAAGCTGCCTTTATTCCTAAGACAGGCCTAGATGCATTCGACGTCATTGAAGCGCTCTCGAGTGGCGATACAAATCTCGTCCATTTGCGCCTCGGGCAACTTGAACAGGCCGGAGAAGAAGCGGGCAGCGTGATTTCCGCGCTCGCCTATACGGGTCGCCAGGTTCTTGCCTTTCAAGCCGCACTCGCCAAAACGAGTCAGTCACGCCAGGCACACGACATGGCGAAAACCCCTTATCCCTCGCAAGCACGTGTCGAACGCCTGGCGAAGTTGTTGCCACCAGAAAAATGGGCTCGATTCTTTTTGGTTGCCGCAGAGTTGGAAAAACAAACCCGAACACAACGCGATGCGCATAGCTGGCTCGCTGTTGAGCTCACTGGCCTTCTGAGCTGAAATCTGTTTCAATTGAGGGAACATTCAGCGTTTCAGGAGTTGAGCCACGCATGCCAAACGAAAGCACAGAACTCTCCAAATCTCTGCGCGTTCTGCAAGACGTGCGCATTTACCTTGTCGAAGACGACCTCACCACCGCGCGGGTCTATCAGCGCTGGATGCAGGATGCAGGCGCGGTCGTCGAGCATTTTGCGACGGCAGAAGCTTTCAATGAACGTCTCAATCTTGCCGACGAATGGAACTCCTCCGAAACTCTTCGCCCCCAGCTTTTGCTTGTCGACCTGGTGCTTCCCGATGGCACTGGTCTCGAACTGATTGAGCGTTGGCAAAAACATTGGCCACACATTCCGGTCGTAGCACTCACAGCCTTTGCCACAGTCGACACTGCCGTATCTGCCATGAAAGCAGGTGCTGTCGATTTCCTCAGAAAACCGATTCAGTTGGAAGACCTGGTGCTTGCCCTGCGCAAAGCTCAGCAGCATGGCGAACTCCTCCGCGAAAACAAATCCCTCACCAACGCCGTGCACATTCTGAGCATCGCCCAAACTCTTGCGAGCCTCTCCGAGAAAAAAGCACTCCTCAAAACCTACTTGCGCCTCATCACTCGCGAACTCAAAGTGAGCGAAGGATTCTCTTTCTTTTTCGATGCACACCGATCTTTCCCAGAGTTGCTTCTCGATCTGCGCCAGGCTGGCATCGGACGAACCGAACCCAGCCAACTCATTCACCGCTCGCTCGCGCCGTTTCTACGCAATCGAGCGACCATTCCCGAGAACGTCGCAGAAATGGATTCGGTCACCTTAATCGCGCCACGCACCGAAGTTTCACCGTGTGGACAATTCGTTGTGATTGAGTTCAGAAGCCCAACAGCAAACAGTGGCTTCATTGCACTCACGAAAGATGGAATGACCGGCACCGAGCTTCTCGAAATCATTAACCAGGTGTCTCCCATTACGATGCAGGCAGCGCGAACCTTCCAAAATCTGGACGTCGCCAATTCTCTTTCGCTCGTCGACGAACTCACGGGTCTCTATAATCAACGTTTCATGGATGTATCACTTGCACAGGAAGTGGCTCGCAGCCAGCGTTACGGAAGTCCAGTGTCATTGCTGTTCCTTGACCTCGACCGCTTTAAAGCAGTGAATGACACCCACGGACACATCGTGGGCAGTCAAATGATCAAAGCAGCCGCGCGCACACTGCGCGAAATTATCCGCGACTCCGACCAACTGCTTCGCTACGGCGGCGATGAGTTCTGCGTCATTCTTCCCAACACAGCGCTCGATGGTGCCCACATCCTGGCTGAGCGGATCCGCGTCGCATTTGAAAGCCGTTCATTTGATTTGCGCGATGCCAGTGGTGTTGACGAAGCCGTTGACCTGAAGGTCACCACAAGTATTGGGGTGGCAAGCTTTCCCGAATCCGCCAAAACAGTGCAGGAACTTGTTCAAGAGGCCGACACTGCGATGTACGCTTCCAAAAAGGCAGGAAAGAATTGCGTGACGCTCGCAAGCCAAAACGGGAGCTCAAATCTCCTCGTGGGAACGGTTGTTGAATTGAATCAACAGATCTGAAAGTGCACGAGCCTGCTCTTGTGGAAAGCCCACGAATGCGATCCCGTGCCAATGCTTCTCTCCGACTTTCTCGACCCAACGAACGTCGCAGCCCACCTGCGACAACCCCTTGAGCGCCAAAACCTTGTTCCAGTCAGCACGCCCCGTGCTGAGCGTTGCCTCAAACTGCTCCTTGCGCGTATATGGATTTTCAAATTCCAAACAAAAACCTGCTTCGGAGAAATCAACAACGCGCGCAACAATTCCTGACTTCAACGTGACCTGAAGCGGAACATCACACAACCAGGGAACACGTGAAGAGGCTCGCTTGTTGCCCGTCCGCATTAATCGCAGCGCAGCTTTCAGCAATTCAGGATCAGAACCAAAGGGATTACACTCCCAAGCTTCAAAAAGTCCCGTCTGGTGTTTAATTTGCAGAAAGCGTCTTCCCCAAACAACTCCAAGTCCGAAATCGAGAGGTAAGGACGACTCATCCAAGATGGCTTTAGCCGCAGGGCTCACCAGTACTTTGAAGATATCTGCAGACCCCTCCAAGCGCTTCGCCAAATTCACAGTCTCGCCGACCACCGTGTACTCAGACCGAGAAGGATCAATGCTACCATTCCCCCAATAAACTCTTCCGGCATTCAGACCAATTCGAAGAGGTAGGGCATGCCACTTCTTGAGGGTCTCTCCTTGTTGCGTTGGCACACTCCGCAAGAACTCTGAAACCCAGTCATGCTGAATGGCAATTGCGCTGCGCAATGCAGACTCCACAAGCTGACTCAACTGAGCATCTGTTTGAGGTGCTGTTTGAGTTTCATTTGCGGCAAAGTAACACAGCAGACCGTTGCCAAGGGTTTTGTTGACCCGGCCACCATGAGACTCAACGATCGCTGAAATTCGGCTCAGACAACTCCGCAATTCAGCGAAAATCGTTTCCGGATCTTTTTTGCCGACAATCCGAGAGAACCCTTCGATATCTATAAACATCACCACCGCACGCAATTCGCAGGCAGAGACGTTGGGGCTGTGCTGCACGTCTGACATATTGAGGGTCTCCGGAAATTACCGAAATTGTAACCCTTTCAGAGCATGACTTGCAATGTAAAAAAGCCGACAACGGAGTCACCGCTGTCGGGCAATGCCATGAACAGTGAATGAGGAGCTTATTGTTTGCTATTTTTGCCCCGACTTCGGAGAGCTTGAATCGTCTCGAGAGCATCTTTGTGACGACGCTCCATCGAATCAAGTAGAGAATCAAGTTTTTCGGCTGAACCATGCTGTAACAACAGCTGCGCGAGATGCTCTTCGAGGGCATTCAGTTGTGCACCCTGAGTTAAGAAAAGTTTAGCCGTCTTTTCGACGTCGGCAGAAGACACCGAACCAGGAATAGGTGGAACACGCATGGGTTGTGCAGCACCCTGAGCGTTTAGTGCAGCAGGGGTTGCGGGAAGATTTCCCTCACCAAAAATGGACGCAGCACTCGTCGGCTGGCTCGCCGCGGGTGCTCCAGCATCCGCTGATGAGCTATTTTTCTCTAAAGCAGTTTGTGCCGTTGGCTCCGTGGAGCTCATGGTAGCGTTGGTGACTACCGCCGAATCGCCTGCAACAACTTCGGGAACAGATGGAGCTTGTAAAGTGGCGTTTTGATCCGCCGACGTTTCGGCGGCAGAGTGTTCAGAGAGGGAGAGTTGACTCCGCAGTTGTTCCATCAAAGGGAGCTCTGAGTGGAGATGGCCTGTTGCAATGGCAACCCAAAGACCAACTAAGGTCAGACCAAGCACAGAACGCAGAACCCGACGACCAGTGCGCGGCTTGGACGAATGAGTCGTACCTTCTTCGGAGGAAAACTCACTCAGCGGATAATCACCCATGCCCGAAGCGTTGTTCGCAGGGGCAGCTGCCATCTCCGACATCGGTGCCAGCATCGAATCTGCATGGCGGGAAAGAGGGATGACGTTCTTCCGGTTTGATGATTTCCTATCGGCAGAGGAAGTCCGTTCGGAATGCTGAACCCTTTTCTTCTCAGACTTGCGCTGTGGCTGTAGCGAGGCCAGCTGCGACTCTTCAGGAAATGACATAGGAAATTCTGAGCTCATAACACCCTCCCTCCGGCGTAGGGACAGCAAAACCTGCGCCAACAAACCTCCAGCTCGCAGGCAGGACTAAAGACCTCGAAATAACAAGAATTTTTTACAGAGGACGAACTGGGTATGGAGACGCACTCGGCAATAACGCATGAACAGTGTAAAGAAAGTGAGCAGTCGCACGCGAACGGGGATAACCGACATGACGCTCATCAAAACACAAATCGAAGAGATTCTGACCGAGAAATTGAATCCAAAACATCTTCAGGTAGAAGATGAAAGTTGGCAACACGGCGGTGGAGCACAAGCCCAGAGCCATTACAAAGTGATTGTTGTGGCAGAACAGTTTACCGGATTGAAACTGCTTGCACGTCACCGCCTGGTACAGAGCGCGCTCGCCGATGTTGTCAGCCGTATTCGCGCCCTTTCGCTCCACACGCTTACAGCTGAAGAATGGGAAAAAGCAGAGTCGGATGGCGTGGGCTTCAGATCACCTGGGTGCCATAATAAACCGAAAACGAGCCTGTAAAAAATCTGCCTTAAATGCCAAGCTGAGTCGAGTTCACCCGACAAGACGCCGATCGAAGCTTCCCTCGGCTTTCTCCGCTTCCATATCTGAATTACCTCCAATCAATACGCCATTGACAAAGATCATTGGAAAGGTTGAATAACCACTCCACATCTTAAGTGTGACGCGTTCGTTGTATTGACTAAAGTAACTCCCAAACTCGCAGTACTCGAAAGCTACATTCCAACGCACAAGATTCCTGAGAGCTTTCTTCACAAAATAATTTCCACGCATGCCAACCACAACCACCTTGTTGGCAGAAATGGCCTGCTCGACGCGTTCGATTGCCTCGGGATGAAACTCGCTCATCATCTTCTGGATGCGCCCAGAAACACGATCATCGGAAAGGACTTTTCGGAAGAACATCGAAGCCTCGCTTCAAAGAAATTAAAAGATACTGGTGCAATCTATATTTCGTTAGCTCAAAAAAAAATCCTCTAGGTTGCCCCAGAGGATTCTTGAAAGATGGTGGGTCTGGGCTGAGTTGAACAGCCGACCTCGTGCTTATCAGGCACGCGCTCTAACCACCTGAGCTACAGACCCGAATTCTTTTCAAAGAGAGAGATTGAAGTCACAGAGTGCGTGAAGAGTTGACCTGGAAGGAATTCTCAATGTGAGAATCCTTTGTCGGTGAGCCTATGTAAGAGCCCACCTTAGAGCAGTTGTTACCAACCACTCATCTTCCTAGAAAGGAGGTGATCCAGCCGCAGGTTCCCCTACGGCTACCTTGTTACGACTTAACCCCAATCATCACTTGAACCTTGGCAGACTGCCTCCTTGCGGTTGGCTCATCTGCTTCTGGTGCAAGCAACTTTCGTGGTTTGACGGGCGGTGTGTACAAGGCCCGGGAACGTATTCACCGCAGCTTGCTGATCTGCGATTACTAGCGATTCCAGCTTCATGTGGT
>VGHE01000009.1 GCA_016868315.1 Betaproteobacteria bacterium | reverse complement strand
CTTTGGCTGTGCTGATAGCGGCGGGGAAATACCGGATCCCATTCCGAACTCCGAAGTCAAGCCCGCCTGCGGCAATGGTACTGCAGTTTTAACTGTGGGAGAGTAGCTCGGTGCAGCCTTTTTATTCCGAATCCCCGAGGGAGAAATCCTTCGGGGATTTTTTTTGTTCGCTGTTTCCAGGAAATCAATTCGGGTCTGAAATGACACATAGATTGGCTCAAGCAAGAGCGATAATATGATGTTCGATAATTGAACCCACTCGTAGTATTCTACTCTAGGATTTTATTTTAGGTCATCCGTGCGTCTGACTTCATCCGCCGTTGGATCCAAGTTTAGATTCGCCCATCCTTCACTGAGCTTCTTCAACTGTTCAGCGGATGCGCCGCTGATGTACACTGTGCTTCTCCTGTACGCCTTTGCACCTGTTTTGCTCAGCGACTGAGAGCCTGTTTGCGGAGCTGGGCAGCCATTCTTCAAGCTTAACTCGGCAGAAGCGACCGTATCATTGTTTTTGCAACTTCCGCCTCCCATATCATCGATGAGGAAAGCCCGCTCTTGGTCCCCTGAACTCGCATAATACTCAGCGCAGATCTTAACGCCATTTTTCTGTGAGAGCTCAGCGAGCAGAATTGCAGCATCTATTCCGGAAGAACTGCTCGCGTTTATCGGATTTCCTACGGTTGGTATTTTGATTGTTTTTGAACAACTCACGACAAAAGAGTTTCCCGCTGGAATAGAAAGTAAATGTGCCTCTTTTGAATCAGGTTGAGACGGTTGCGCTGATGACTTCGAATCTTTTTGGTCGGAGCTCGACTTGCGCGGAGTTGCTGATTCACCGGAAGGATTGTTACAGCCAAAACTGAGTGCAGGGAAAATAACAACACAAGCGATCCATAAGCACAGTTTCATGAATTCTCCTTATATCACTCATTGAATAGCTTCCGCCAAAACTGGCTCGCATAACGGTCACGAAACCGGACTAGTTTAGAGAATTCTCAACCGATGCAATTCTCAACCGAAAATGACCGTGGTTATCTCTCAAGCTGACTGAGAGGCAGGCCAACCGACTGGTCGCGTGACCCCACCCGACATAATCGCTTGGGAACTGCCGGTGCCCCTCGTTTAGCCTCTACTTCAGCGGCCGATGTTGGCATTGCTGCTACTATGCTTGATTTAGCACTGACTTTTGGCACAGCTCAGGGCAAATCGTAGCGATCCTGGACGAATCCAAACGACCAGCTTCTGGATGTTTTAAGTAAAAGTTTTTTGTCAGAATCGAGTTTGCCGAAGACACTTTTTCCTTGTCCCAACAAAATTGGAATACGCGTCATTGTAATTGATTGAATCAAATTGAGTTGCAGAAATGATTGGATGAGTTCACCACCGTCAACATACACGTTCTTGAAGCCGTCATCCTCGAGCCGTGTGAGAAGTTCAGCCGGAGTTTTGGATGAAAACGTGACGCCCTGTGGCTGAGCTAACATTTGCTCTTTGGCACTTCGGCTCATGACAATCACCGGCTTGCCTGAGTATGGCCATTGAGAGAAAGATAGAACCTTCTCGAAGCTTTTTCGGCCCAGAACAACACAGTCCATCGACTCATAAAAACTTGCGTAACCACAGTCCTCTCCCTTTGGTAGGAGAGCATTGTACTGCTCGAGCCAGTCAATTTGCCCATCTTCACGAGCAATGTAGCCATCAAGACTTATGGCGACGAATACATGACACTGAATCACAGTATTAAGCCTTCTTGTGTATTTCTCTGGTTTAGTAAGATGCAACTTGGAGCGGAAAATACCACGTCGAGTTCAAGGAGAGCAAAAAAAAGAAGCTTCGAGAGTGAAAAAAATCCGAGGTACGAGTACCCCGGAAATTTGTTAAGTTGAATAATGCTCTCTCACACACCCAAGGAATTCAGTGCTCTCTCTCCAAATGCAATACCCTGAAGTTTTGCATAGATCTTAATTTCAGCATCCGAGAGTCCCGCAGCGCGAGCTCTATCGACTGCTGCGAGTCCCATTGCAAGCACCCCTTCCACCACTGCTGTGCCGTAGTTACTGAGTACATATTTGTTCAGCCCAAGAGAGACCAGAGCGCGGTCACCAAAAAAGATTCCCTGAAGCTTAGCGTAGGTTATGATTTCAGAATCTTTGAGACCTGCAGCGCGAGCTTTGTCAACTGCAGGCAAACCCATCGCCTTAACGCCTTCGACGATACCACTGCCATAACGGCTCAGAACGTACTTGCTCAGCCCTAGAGAGTTGAGTGCATTTTCTCCAAAAAAGATTCCTTGAAGTTTGGCGTAAGTGATGATCTCAGAATCTTTGACTCCCGCAGCGCGCGCACGTTCAACAGATGCTAGCCCCATGGCATTCACACCCTCAACAGCAGATGTTCCGTATTGCTTCAAAACGAATTTGGAAATGCCAAGAAACGAGAGAGCTTCCTCGCTCATTGCAAAACTGGAACTCAGCGCTTGTGCAACAATCGCATCGGTTGAATGTCCAGCTCGTCGTGCTTCCTGAACCGCCTCGAGTCCTACGGTTTGTAATCCTTCGATGTCGATAGTTCTTAGGCTAACTTTCAGATTTTTTTCTTGAGTTCGAGTGCCGACTGCTGAACTAGAATTTCCTTCGCTATCAGCTGATTTTGTCGTGCTAGATTCGCTTTGAGCAAGTTTTTTTTGCTCCAATGAGAGCGCATTGAGCGCACTTCCGTCTGAACATGCCGTAGCAACAACACTGAGTACAACGAGCGGGAGAATTGACTTGTGCGCAAAAATTCTTTTCATAGAAGCCTCCAAAGGCGTAAAAGTGAAGTTCTAATTTTGATAAAGTCCAGCATCGAAATCGGAATATTTGCTTCAAAGATTGAGCAGCGCGCGTATTGTGCTAAGAGTCTTCGAGAATTTTTGGGTCAAAAACTCTGGAATACAATGAGTAGGGCATAGAGAATGAAGCAGAGCAGTATCAAGGGTGGTTCCAAGGAAGAGAGTCAGGTGCGCTACACCAAGTCAAACCTGCCCAGTAAGCCCTGTGCTGCGTGTGGGCGTCCCTTCAACTGGCGCAAAAAGTGGGAACGGTGTTGGGATGAGGTACGGTATTGTTCTGATAGGTGTCGTGGCTCAAAAGGAGTTCAGCGTCCGTAAATCAGCCTTCGTCTCATTTTTAAAAACGCGTTGATTCTTTATGGGCTCCTTTGAGTCAGAAGCCCCTGAGCCTGCATCTTGGCCATGAATTCAGTCAGGAGAGCCAGACAATTTTCGGCGTCAGCAGCAGCACTTTGCTCGAAGGCGTCAGTAGCATATTCAATTGAAAGTCCGGCGACGAGTGCCCGGACAAATTCATTGAGTTTGGTGGGGACTCTCACGAAAGTGAGATCTGTGGGAGAGGACTTCACCAATAGAAGACCAGCAGAGTCATTAAAGAGTGAGTCGGGCAGGTGCTCAGAAGTCTTTTCTGACCCAGCCTCCCAGGCAGCGGCGAGGTCATGCTTCCCGCTTGGGGCAATGTATTCGCTCGGGCTCAAGAGATGAACTGCATCGAGTGGGGTATCTCCGCGCGGAGAAACTCCATGCGGATCCTCGGCAGTCAATATTCTCCAACGCATCATGCACACATCGGCTACGTCGGCGAAAAGGAGAGCCTCTTTTGTGTCGGCAGTTGCCCGAAGGTGTTCTGGAAGTTGTATCGGAGCATCGGTGATAGAATCCGCTGTGGGCGGATGAAATTTGAAGAACCCAGCCAATACTTTTGCCACAACTTCAGCGCCAAAGAGATTCTCGCATGTTTCGAAGATGGTCTCAGAGAGATTGCTCGAAATACGGCTCAAGAAGCTACTCTGGTAGGTTTCCAGCCTGTACAGTGATTCCGATGTGACTACGTCGCACAGTTCAGACTCTAAAGGCGTGCGTGCATCGAGCGAGGTCATCCACTCGACAAACGACCACTGATATATAAAGGGAAGTGTTGTTTCTATGTTCTTTTCAGACATGCGATTCACCGGAGCTGTGCGGAGGTTGACCTATTGAAATACCTTCACCGCAGAATTGAGAGCCATTCTTGAGCTCATCCAGAAGTGTTTTCAGGCTCGTGTTGCGTTCATCGTTCTCGAGGATAATGGGCAAAATTTTGTTTTCTGAGAAACGCAACGAACCGAGGGTCTTTTTCAAAAGCTCCCAAACCTCGGCACACACAGCACTGTCATGTGTGTCAAAGAGAAAATCATCCCGCGTGCTGTGGCCAGCAACGTGAATCTGCGTGACCGCATTCAGGTCGAAACGTTTGATTTCGTCCTCAGGGTTGAGATTAAAATTCATGGCGCTGACGTAAACGTTGTTTACATCGAGCAAAATTCCACAGCCACTGCGCTGGGCAATTTCACTCACGAATTCGCCCTCCGGGAACGCATCATCTTTGTAGTTGACGTAGGCTGATACGTTCTCAATGGAAAAGCGGACACCAAGGGCTTGTTGTATGCGGTCGATGCGAGCTGAGGCATGTTCGATCGCTTTTTTCGTACGCATCAGCGGAAGGAGCTCATAACTCTGTATTCCTCGAGCCTGTGTGAAGCAGAGATGGTCAGAAACAACTCTGGGCTTGAAAATTTGAATGAGGTCTTTGAGACCGCCGAGATATTTTGTTGAAAGCGGCGAGAGACCGCCAATGTTTATTCCCACCCCATGCAAGACACAGAGCGCAGCGCGATCCACAATGCGTTTGGTGTGCCAGAGTGCGGGGCCGCCGCGGTGGTGTAAAAGGTTGTCGGCCATGATTTCGAGTGCAGGAATTTTTGTCTGCGTATGCCAGTCGGAGTAGTGTGCTGGTCTCAGACCAACTCCCCATATGATGTTCTGTGTGTTCATGACGGCCACCTGCCTCGCCGGATAGATGCACCACAGCCTAAAAAAATTCAATATTTCCCGTTATGTCTGCTGTTGTTTGTAAAAATGTCTAATATTTTTAGTAACTTTGACGATATAATTATTGAATGGGCGGAGGTTTGTTTGAATCTATGGGCACTGATTTTGGTGATGCTGGTTGTGTTCTTGAATCCGGCCGGGAAGCGCGATGAGCGCTTCTTCAATACGGAGTCAGCTGAACAGCATTTGAAGACGACGAAGGAGTGCCGGATGTGCTGGCTGAGACGCTCGGAGCTTTCAGGTCTCGATCTGCGCAGTGCCATTCTTGAAGGCGCGGAACTCAGCGGTACGGATCTTAATGCTGCCAATCTTGCGGATGCGAATCTTCGCTTCGCGAGAATGCGTCGAGCCGACCTCGCGACAGTTGTCAGCCTACAGGGAGCAGATTTGAGTTATGCGGATTTGCGTGAGTCGAACGTTCTCTCTGCAGTTCTGAAGACGGCTGTGTTGTGCAATACGATTTTGCCCAGTGGCGAAGTGAGTCCATGTCGCTGATTTTAGCCAACAAGAGGCTTTTCTCATGATGCGTTTGGTTTTGATGATGTTCTTCGGTTGTGTTTCACTGTTCGCCATTTCCAGCGCGCAGGGGCATGCCCGCTGGAAAGCGGGCAGTGCAGTTTCGCCGCCACGAGATTTGTCTTCGGGGCTTAAGACTCCGCCTTGTGGCGGTGCTTCCCGCACAACAACACCCAAGAGCTACCGACCGGGTCAAGCCATTGCTGTCGAATTTGAGGAGACAATCAATCACCCAGGTTATTTTGAAGTCTATCTTCTGGGTGAAAATGAAACTCCTCTGAGTGGGTTTACGAGCCCTTTGGTGACAGTAAATGACACCCAGAATAATCCGATTGTCGAAGGGCGGAATCACTTGTACACGGCCAACATCAACCTGCCGAATGTTTACTGTGAGAAATGCTCACTCCAACTTGTGCAGGTCATGACCGAGAATCCTGATTTTCCATCTCGGTACTATTCTTGCAGTGACATAAGGTTGAGTGACGCCGTTAGTGTTGAGCCCAAAGTAGGCGCCAAACCACCCAAGCCCATGAATCTCAAGATTCAGCCTAGCCCTTAGGAGAGTGTATGCAGTCTGCTTTAATGCGGACGCTTATGATCTGCACTCTGGTTTTTTCTTGCAGCACGCAGGAGAAAAATGTTCTTCAGTGGCCTGAAAAGCCGGTGCGTTCGGATTCAGGTGGCGGTGGCGCATCGGTTGGAATTGGTAAATTGACCCTGGTTTGGGAGCAGACGATTGGAACTGCGGATTCCTTCGACATTTATTTCGTTGCCGACAAGCTCAAATTGAAAGGTTCAGCAAAAGTTGCGTCGATAACTGCAGGCACAGAGTCAAAGCAGAGCTACACCGTGACGCCTCAGCAGATTCGTGCTGCTGAGGCCGCTGCGGTCGTCGGTAACCAGAAATGCTTCTACATTGTCGCTCTGTCGGGCGGCACGCCCTCAGATCCTTCTGAGGCTATCTGCGTTGCACTGGGAGACCAGTGATCGAGGTGGCCTGCTTGTTTACTTGTCTTTCATCTCCGTCGCAGCTTCATCAATTTTAAGCGGCAACAGCATGATTCCACCAATTGCAAAGAAGGCGACCAGAAGCAGCAGAGCTTCCTGGCGTCCCACTGCATCCGAGAGGAATCCGAACATCACGCCCAAAAGCGTTCCCAAGCGCGAAAAGAATCCCCAGAAACCGAACATCTCTGCACTGTGCTTGGCAGGAGCCAGAAGTCCGACCACGGCGCGGCTCGAGCTCTGTGTTGCACCAATTCCTGAGCCGGCAATCAGCGAGATGCCAAAGAAGAGCTCTTTTCGTCCCCAGCCGGTTGCACCTGAGAGTCTATCAATGAAGTAGATTCCAAGAATTCCGCAGATCCACCAAACGAGTGTTGCTAGAACTGTTTTTTTCGCACCGAATTTTGATTCGAGAAATCCGAATCCCACTGCGCCAGCGGCGGCGCTCAACTGGAGGATGAGAAACATTTTTGTGATGTCTGACATCTCAAAGGCAAGCTCTTTTTTGGCGTAAATACCAACGAACTTGACCACGGCATCGAGCCCGGCCATGTAAACCATGAAGGCGAGCAGAAACCGGAATAGAGTTTTGTGTTCGCGTGCAGTTTTTGCTGTTTCTTTGAAGCGAGCCAGTCCTGCGGCAACAAGCTGCGCGAATGATGCGCTTTCGAATCCGACGGCAGGTCGGCTTCTGTTTTTCACAAACAAAAGAGTTGGAAGAGCTGCACAGAGGAAAAACGCGCCGGTGGCAACCATAGCAAGCTGATGCCGTGCAACAATTTCTCCGGATTCCACACCCTCAGTTTTTCCCAAAATGACCATGACAGCTGCGAGGCTCGCGAGTCCTCCGAAGTAGCCTAGCCCCCATCCAATGCCTGAAATGAGTCCCATGTTCTCTTTGTTGGCCAAATCGGGGAGGAAACTTCCACAGAAAGTCTCACTGAGCATGAACGCGGCATTACTTATCGTGATGAGCAGAATGGTTTGCCACACGTCTCCTGCACCCACAAAATACAGCAGTGCAGTGGTTATTGCACACAAAATGGTACTGTAGGTTAGGTAACGCTTTTTGCGTCCGCTCAGATCGCAAACAGCTCCGGCAAAGGGAGACAGAACGAGCGCCAAAATCGTTGAGGTGGCAATCGCTATCGACCACGAGCTGTCTTTCATGGTTGAGTCTTTGGGAACGATATAATCGACAAAATAAGCCGAGAAAACCGCTGTTATGACAACAGTTGTGTAGCTTGAGTTTGCAAAGTCAAACATTGCCCACGAAAAGATCTCTCGCTTCTTAGCCGGACCTATTTGGTTTTGAATTTCAGAACCGGAGACCTCTCCGGCTGCAGACTTTTGCTTTTTGCTCTTGAGAAACATGCGCCGCTGCCTTTCGGTGGTGATCAATTGGAACATCAAAATGACCACCAGATGATACCATTTGCCGATGTGTGGCGCGGTCGAGCAGCATTGTAAAATTGGCGTTACTTGAGAAAAGCCTTATTTGTCTTTCTCAAGAGCTTTTTGAAATACGACACAGAGTTCATCGGAAGTGCGCACTTTTTGACCTTTGTAGCGTTGGGGCGGCAAGGAAGCCCACACATAACTCAGTGATGACGTGGCAGCGTTGAAACGAGTTCTATCCTGCGCATCCTTTACATTTTCATACGCGTATGTGCCCTTGCGCTGCATCAAATACACCGCTGCTCTGTCTTGGCTGATAGGTGAGAAATCTTTGAGTCCTAGTTTTTGGCGCGCTTCGTCCCAGCTTGTCGATTTGAATTGGTAGCGGCCGGCAGCGTCCGAACCCATTCCCGGTGTTCCCCAGGGTGAAGCTCGCCTGGATTTCGGCTTCGCCCTCGATGCCCGCCGAATCGCCTTTGTCGGCTCGGCACCCAGACGCACAGACTCCAATGAAAGATAACAAAATAAGCATCTTGAAGAGCTTCAACTGAAACCTCCGCTAGAGAACAGCAATCCATTGGTAGAGCTTCTCGAACCAGTTAAAACTGCTGAAACAAGTGCGAATTATTCTCATTGCGAATTGAGAAATGGTTATTTGTCTTGTGATTGTAATTATTTACATTCGCTTGGGCGGGGTGACTTCAAATTACGGCCTCCCGTCCTGAGAATTATGAGGCGCCTAGCTTGAATCCTGTGCGAGCTCTTGTTATGCCACCCATCCTCGCGAAAGCACCCGAGCCCGAGGCTTGGGGCACAAAAAAGCGAACGAAGGGGGGTGAATACAATGCCAGTCGTCAAACTGAAAGAAGGCGAAGCCTTCGAAAGCGCAATGCGCCGCTTTAAAAAGCAGTGCGAAAAAGCAGGCATCCTCTCTGAAGTCCGTAAGCGTGAGCATTACGAAAAGCCTTCCGTGAAGATCAAGCGTAAGCGCATGGCAGCTCGTAAGCGCGCCCTCAAGAAGCTGAAGAAGCTCGGAGCCTAATGCTTATTCTGCACAGCCCCCATTTGAAGGGCTGAAGAGTTGGGGAGGAACTTGCGTCCTCCCCTTTCTTTTTCTACGACCATTCTTATGACGCGCAGAATCCGCCGCAGCTCCATCGATGCCCTCCTCGAGCGAATCAATCTGATTGATGTCGTTTCGCTCACTGTGCAATTACGGCGGAGCGGAGCCCGCGCAATGGGCAAATGCCCTTTCCACGAGGATTCTTCACCCTCTTTTCTTGTCGATGAAAAGCACTACCATTGCTTCGGCTGTAAAGCGCACGGCAACGCGATAGATTTTGAGATGAACCGAACCGGCAGTGGTTTTCTGGATGCCGTCGAAACCCTTGCAAACCGCTTCAATTTTAATCTCGATTACGAAAACAACAGCAAAGAGAGCGAGCAAGACAAAGCTGCCAGTGAAGAGCGACGCAACCTCTCGCATGTGATGACTGAAGTCACTCGGGCTTATGCCAAGTACCTCTGGACGAAGGATGGCGCCTCTGCGCTTGACTATCTTCACGCACGAGGCTTCACCGAAGAAAACATCAAGGATTGGGAAATTGGGCTTTCGCCAGCAAATAATGTGCTTTTAAAAATGGCAGAAAAGCGCGGTTGGTCAAACCAGCAATTGGAGTTAGCCGGGCTTCTGAAAAAGCGAGAGAGCGCCGAGGAGTGGTACGATTTTTTCCGCGATCGCATCATGATTCCTATTCGTGATGACAAGGGCAACCCTATTGCCTTGGGGGGGCGAGTTTTTAAGCCGCCTCCTCCAGGTCGAAACACGCCCCCAAAATATTTGAACTCTCCCGAAACCCCGTTGTTTCAAAAGTCAAAGACATTGTTCAATTTGCATCGGGCGCGCACTGCAATCGTGCAGGCTGGCTGCGTTGTTGTCGTCGAAGGCTACATGGATTGTTTGGCACTTGCGCGTGCTGGTTTTTTGAATGTCGTTGCCGTTCTCGGAACCGCACTGACTCCCGATCACCTAAAAAAGCTTGCACGCCTAACCAAGCGCGTTGTGATTTGCTTCGATAGCGACAGCGCTGGCCGAGATGCGGCGCGCAGGACTTTTGAGATCGGATTTCCTTTGAATTTGGTCGAGCTGCAGTAT
Organism: Betaproteobacteria bacterium; assembly: GCA_016868315.1. Lineage (GTDB taxonomy): Bacteria > Bdellovibrionota_B > Oligoflexia > Silvanigrellales > Silvanigrellaceae > RFOM01. Next base: position 114,881 of record VGHE01000009.1, on the reverse strand, counting down.
GTGAACGTGCCCTCGGGAAAAGACCCCGACGAATTCATTCGCGACAAAGGGGTTGAGGCGTTCAAACAGCTTCTTGATCGGGCTCAGCCACTCTCGCAGTGGGTTTGCGATTTTCATCTGGCACAGGGCAATAGCCGTGAAGCTCAGGTGAGAAAGATAAAATCTGAGTTTGTTCCCATTGTCATGCGAAACCCAGATGCTGCAGTGCGCGAAATTACCTTGGAATCCGTCGCGGTGGTGCTTGGTTTGTCATCGGTGGCCACATTGACCTCGGGTGTGTCGCTCCAGCCACAGCGCGGGTCTGCCCCCTCTGCACCCGAGGCGCGCAGCACGACAACTGGTGTAACTAACGCAGCAACTGGCTCTGGTAGTTTAAGCTCTGCTCAGTCGTTCCCTTCAGTGCAGACAGAAACTGTTGGAGAGAACGGAGGTGTGAAAGCTCTGGCAGTGCGATCTGCTGATGAAGCCTGCTTTCTCATTGCTTTTGCGCATTCCTTCTTCTCCATGTTGCCCGCGCGGCTACAGAATGTGCTGCAGGGTCGGCAGAGCGATGAGCCGATGGATGAAGTCGTGCTTGCTCAGCTCCTCTCCCATGGAATGAGTCCTGATGTCGCAACTGCCTGTCTTGCCTGGAGCGAAGTACAATTGCAAAGTGAGCGTGAGCTGGCTTTGATCGATAGCACCCAGGCTTCGCCCGGTGTGAGGGGCACCCTGCCTCTTATAAAGGCGATTGCATCTCTCGACCCGGAAGCGCTGCTTGAGGCGGGCCTCGACGCATGGGTGCGCGGGGTGCTGGAGCCAGGTCAGGGAGGTTTTGTGAAGCCGCAGCTGCGCAACCCCGACGACCTGTTTGATCCCGTGAATTTGCCCTTTGTGCGCATGACTGTGCGGGATGTTGGGGTGTCTAGAGCCCGCAATGGTTTGGGAGCGCTGATGAGCCGAACCCTTGCACAGCTCGAATTGGCTTATCTTGATTCAGAAATTGATCAAACAAACCGTGAGATTAAGTTACTTACTGAGGATTCTGAAGACGAGGTTCGGGAGCGTGACGGTCTCTCACAGAGGCTCCGCAAGCTGGCGGCCGAGCGGGTGCGTCGGTATCAGAAGTTCGTTCAGAGAGTCCCGGGGTAAGTGTCTTTAGGGGCTTGCATTATTTCTTTCTCATGAATATGTGTAAGTGTTTCGGACATTGTTTCTGGTTTCTAAAACGCGGGTCTCAAGTTGAGCCCTTCGGCTTCTGTGTCGAGTGTGGGGGAGTTATACATGGCTTCAAACAAGGGAAAGTCGTCTTCAAAATCCTCTAAGAAAGGCCGTGAATCCGGTAAAAGTTTAGGCTCTTCTGCGAAGAAGTCGGGCAATAAATTTACGCCTGCAAAAGCCAAGGCTGCCGCATCGAAAGTCAACGCGGCAAAAGCGCGTAATGCTAAACCGATGCCAAAAAAGCCAGCCGCTAAAGTATCGGTGCCTGTGCGTCAGACAGCTGCGAAGAAAGCCGTAGCGCCCTCGAAAAGCTCGGCAGCTGCGCGTGCAACAGCAAAACCTATGAGCAAAGTGGCTGCCAAACAGCAACCGAAAGTTCAGGCGCATCCTGCGCACAAAAAGCCAGTGAGCAAGCCGCTGAGCAAGAGAGTTGCCTCTGCAAACCTCAAAAAGCAGCCTGCGAAGTTTGTGCCTGTATCCAAAGCTAAACCAGTTGTGGCTAGGCCAGCGGTGCCCGCGAAGAAGACGCCGGCTCGTGTTGCGACCAAGCCAATGCCCGTAGCCAAAGCAAAGGCATCTACGGCTGCGGTCATTCAACCGAAGAAGGTTGCCAATGCAGCAGCAGCAGCACCTGAGCAAAAGCCAATCAGCAAAGCTGTGAAACCCGTTGCTGCACCGCAGCCTTCTAAAACAGCGACTGTGGCACGGGCTGCACCTGCAGCACCAGCTAAAGCTACCAAAGCAAATTTGAAGGCTGTTCCACCAGTTGCGGATAAGAAAAAAACGTCTGCCGACAGCGAGAAGGTCAATGCAAAGACCACTCCCAAGGCTGTTCCCACGAAAACTGAGACAACCAAATCTGCAGCAGCAAAGCCGGCAGCAGGAAAGAATCAGTCGAGTGCAGGCAAGGCCGAGGCTGTTCCTGCTGCCGCCGGCAAGGAGAAATCTGCGCCGAAGAAGGGAGCTGCGGCTGGTCGCAGCGTGGATGGAGCCAGCGCATCTGATAAAAATCAAAAGGCGAAGAAAAAGGGCGCAGGCCTGGGTGGTGAAGAGGGTTCACAAGAAGGTGATATGGAGGACGTCGAGCCTTCAGCAGACTTCGATGCGGATCTTGAAGATATTGGCCCAGATCTCGATGCCGAGCCAGAAGAAGGCGCAGCTCTCTCCGATGACGACATCTTCTCCAACGACGATTTCGGTGCTGAGCCAGCTGAAGAAGAAGACCTTGATTCCTCACTTGGTCGCAGCAACGACCCTGTGCGTATCTACCTGAGAAAGATGGGTCAGGTTGCGCTGCTCTCGCGCGATGGCGAAGTTGAAATCGCTAAGAAAATTGAAAACGAAGAAAACAAGCTTTTGCAGCACCTCGTGAATCTTCGTCTGGGTGTGCGACACATCACTGATATCGGTCAGAAATTCCTCGACGGAGCCATTAAGGCGAAGAACCTTGTGAAGGGCTTTGACGACGAGCAAGATCAAGCAACCGATGAAGGACAAACGGCGCGTGTGCGTGCATTGGTCGAGGGATTTTTGCAGCAGGCAAAGGTCGCGCTAGCAATCGAAGATAAGTACGGATTCGAGCACATCGAAAATGCAACTCCCGCAGACAAGGCGTCGCTTTCTGACGCGCGCGTGCAGATGTTTGAGCTCGTGAAAGAAATCAATATCAACCGCCGCATCATCCAACAGATCACTTCTGAGCTGGATATGCATGCGAAGGCTGTTGCCGATGTCGAGAAGGAGCTCAACAAGCTTCGCTACCGCACCCGCATGGATGAAACCAAACTCAGAGCATACGCCGATGCCGATGCGCCTCGTCCGCTTGAAGTGAATTTCCTCTCCGAGCGCGAGTGGGAGACCTGTAAGCGCTCCTACGTCAACACACAAAATACCATTCGTGGCAGCGAAGACGCCTGTTTCCTCCAAAGGAAGGAAATTCCGCGGATGTATCAGGTCGTCAGCACGGCTAACCGCCAGGCTGAAGATGCCAAGCGCGAGCTGATTGAAGCCAACCTCCGTTTGGTGGTTTCGATCGCTAAGAAGTACATGAACCGCGGTCTGCAGTTCCTCGACCTCATTCAAGAGGGCAACATTGGCCTCATGAAAGCGGTTGAGAAGTTCGAATACCGGCGTGGATATAAATTCAGTACCTATGCGACCTGGTGGATCCGCCAGGCCATAACCCGTGCGATTGCCGACCAGGCGCGCACAATTCGTATTCCGGTGCACATGATCGAAACCATCAACAAAATGGTGCGCACAAGCCGTTATCTCGTTCAGGAAATGGGTCGTGAACCCACTCCTGAGGAAATTGCACAGCGCATGGATATGAGCCTCGAGAAGGTTCGTAAGGTCATGAAAATTGCGCGTGAGCCTATCTCGCTTGAAGCTCCGATCGGTGAAGAGGAAGACAACCATTATGGTGACTTCCTCGAGGACAAAACGCGTGGTGCGCCTGTGGACATCGTTGCGAACCAAAGCCTCTCCGATCAAACCAAAAAGGTGCTTGCGACCCTCACCCCGCGTGAGGAGAAGGTTTTGCGGATGCGCTTTGGAATCGGCGAGAAAACGGATCATACTCTTGAGGAAGTTGGACAAAGCTTCGACGTTACGCGCGAGCGTATTCGTCAGATCGAAGCCAAGGCATTGCGCAAGTTGCGTCACCCTTGTCGTTCGAAGAAGCTCAAGGCGTTCATCGAGAGCTGATTTCGGTTTGCTTTACGGTCGCTGAAAAGCCCGGGTTTCCTTGAGCAATCATGGAGCCCGGGCTTTTTCTGTGTGTTGTGCTTTGGTGATGCTGTAGGCGCCGGCTCAGCTCGGCCATCAGTGAAAGCTGCGTTCTACCTCAATGGCTACTGAACCGGTGAAGTGACTCAATGGAACAAATGCTTTGTAAAGAGTGAGGCGAGCTGCGCGTACACCTTTGAATTCAGCCTGAATGACGTCGAGTACTTGTTCTGCGAGATACTCGAGAAGGTTGACCCGCCCGAAGCCTTCAATAGAGGTCTGCACGCGTTCAATAATCTTGCTGTAATCTATAACGTTCTCGAGATTGTCTTGGGTGTCTCTGTAGGGAACCTGGACACTCAAATCCACTTTCAGGTTCTGCCCTACCTTTTGTTCGTGCGGATTCGCCCCAAGATACAGAAACGTGTAAACATCCCGGATATGAATCCAGCAATAATCGGAGTTGCCATTTTTTGAGATCATGCTCTGGTTCCTTGCAAAGAAACGTCGGACACACTTTTCTTCACCCATATGCTCCGGTATTGATGTGTTGACAAGATCCAACAGCAAAACGTTGAACAGGCCAAAACAGGAAGAACACAATGGCAGACATGAATCTCCCTCTTTCTAGCGTGGGACGTAATCATATCAAGCTCAATGACATGCACGGAGCTCATAACTATCATCCATTGCCGGTGGTTCTGGCTCGCGGGCAGGGCGAGTGGGTCTGGGATGTGGATGGTCGCAGATACCTAGACATGTTGAGCGCCTATAGCGCAGTCAATCAGGGGCATGTTCACCCGCGCATGGTGGAAACCCTCATGGAGCAGGCCGGACGCATTACCCTGACTTCCCGAGCCTTCTACAACGATCAAATCGGCCCTTGGTTGAAAGAGTTGACTGAGTTCTGCGGGATGGAACGTGCGCTACCCATGAACTCTGGAGCTGAAGCGGTTGAAACAGCAGTAAAGCTAGCCCGCAAGTGGGGCTACCGGACAAAGAAAGTGGCTCCCGAACAGGCCGAAATCATTGTCTGTGATTCTAACTTTCACGGTCGAACGACAATGATTGTGGGTTTCTCCTCTGACCCTCAATACCGCGCCGATTTTGGCCCATTCACGGGTGGTTTTAAAATTGTTCCTTACGGTGATGCGCAGGCATTGCGGCAGGCTATTACGCCGAATACGGTTGGATTTCTTGTTGAGCCTATCCAAGGTGAAGCTGGTGTAATTGTTCCTCCCGCGGGCTACCTCGCAGAGTGCGACCGGATCTGCAAAGAGCACAATTTTTTATTCATTGCCGATGAAATCCAAACGGGGCTCTGCCGCACGGGCAAGACCTTCTGCTTTCAACATGAAAACTGCGCGCCGGAGCTTCTGATTCTCGGAAAAGCTCTGGGTGGTGGCTTCTATCCTATCTCTGCAGTGGTCGGCACAGATGCCGTCCTTGGTTTGTTGAAGCCCGGCGATCACGGTTCCACATTCGGAGGTAACCCGCTTGCTTGTGCGCTGTCGCGCACGGCACTGCGTATTCTTCAAGATGAAAATCTTGCTGGCCGTGCCGAAACTCTCGGCCAGCGCTTCAGAAGCCGCCTCACAGCCGCACTTCCAAAGTCCGTAGTAAAAGAGGTTCGCGGAAAAGGCCTTCTCAATGCAATTGAACTCCAGTCTTCTGCTGGGCCTGCGCGTAATTATTCTGAGCAGCTTGCTTTGCGAGGTGTCTTGGCCAAAGAAACCCGCTCAACCACAATCCGCTTCGCGCCACCGCTTGTTATTGGCGACGACGCAATGGAATGGGCGCTCGAGCAGATCACTGAGGTTTTTTCAGTGGTGCGCGGCGCCTGAATTTCGCTAAAGAGTTTTATTCAGGCGCTGAAAACCCACAATAGACTGAACTTATATTGCGAGGTCGTACGGATCTTTTTCTTGGTCTGTATTTTCCTCGATGTTCTCTTCGTCAGACAGCTTGAATTCGGCTCGCTCGATTTCATATGTGTTTGCGGCATCGAGGGTCTTGCGCACCGCCTGTTCGCAACTTGGATCATCAATTTTAAGCCAGGGCACCGCAGCAATACCTTGGCGACTCTCCGCTGCTGATGTCTCGAATGCATTTTGAGGCTCGCCGAAAACCAGACAGGGAATGCCTTTTAGGCTGACCTGAATACGCCGTTGCAGACCAGTAGTTAGATCTTCGGGGCAAATCACATACTCGTAATTGCCTTTGTGAAGAAGCTCGAAGAAACTGTGAACTGTGCTGGCTTCGGAAATAGTGAAGCCAATTGTCTGCAGAGTTTTCTGTAACATGGAACCAGTGTTGAGATGATCTTTGGATATGTTCCCCAGTAGAACCTTTCCAAGAGAGGGAATGATATCTCTTACGGTATGTTTGGTGAGCAGCCCAAGCTTGCCAACACTTTCACGAACGGATTTGTTCATGGTTAGAATCAGCAGTTTGAGGAACTCCTCTTGCTGCATCGGGAGTGTGAGATAGGTCACAAATCCGAGGCGCAATGCCGTAATAGATTCTCCGCGTCGAGGCTGTTGGCTCAGAAGTATTGCTGGTATTTTAGAGCTCCTGCCGTGGTTAATCACTTTCTGAATCTGCTTGTCCTTAAGTTTTTGGCTGTTGGTGATAAACAGCAACAAGCAAGAATTGTGTGCATCTGGATTGCGCTCAATAAATTCCGATGGTGTGAGCAATTCACATTCCACCTGATTTAGGTCAGCAATGACGTTGTGTACGTTCTCGGGAATTAGTTCATCGCTCACCATGTAGAGCGTTGCAGGCAATTGTCGGTTTGAGAGGTCAAGCGCGAGATTCTCAACGCGGTTGGCACCCGCCGGAGCAGCAATCGAAACGCGGAGAAATTCATAGGATTGAAGTTCTTCCTCAGAAATATTCCGAAGCCCGAGGAATGGAAAGTAATGTTGTACAAATAGGGCTAAAGAAGGGTCACGCAAAATGGGTGAGCCATCGCTTGAGCAGATTGAAATAAGAAGATTTCGGTCGGAGTTGCTGTAGCTCACGTCCAGCATCAAGCTTTCGCACGAGTTTGATTCCTGGCAGGATTGGAACACTCCCTTTAAAAACTGGCGTAAATGAGTTGGGTCACCCACCACGAAGTTTGGTATTCCCTGGGAATAATCGAGCTGAATTTTCAGCAGGCCTTCCATCGAGCTCTGAACTTCCCGGAAGAAGTGTCTGAGATTGAATTCGACCTTGTGGGATGCAAGTGAAGGATTAATTGAATTTGAAAACTCGAGAAGGTTGTGAATGTTGTCGATCAATGATTCACAAAAGTGGGCGATGCTCTCATCACGACCTCGTGTTTGATGACGCAAGCTGTGCTGAATGCGATGGATGGTTTTGAGTTGGTTGTTGCATTGCTCTAGAATTACATCTTCAATAGAGTTTCCGCGTGCAGAGGCCTGTTCCCGAACAAGTGAGAAAACTGCAAATCGCTCGCCATGATTTGCGATTGTGGCAATCGAATACCGGAATGCCCGGTTACCCTCGGGTGTTTCGACTGAACAGGGCTGTGAACAAATACGCGGGTAAGCCTGGTTCACGACTTGCTCAATTTTTTGCGCAATTTCTTCGTCCATCTGCAGGAATGCTACCACGAATCCGTGCGCTGTCATGCTTTCTACGAGATCCGCTGAGAGTCCAAGCTCATCGAGAAACTCTTCCATGGATGCGTTGATGTGGCGGAGTCGTCCTGAGCTGTTGAAAACTGCGATGGGCTCGTTGATTGTGTTAAAGCTTTTGAGCCAGTGTTGTCTCAGAGCTTTTTGTCTGCGGTCTTGATCTTCGAGAATCAGGGCTATTTGGCCGAACTCGTCACTGTCGAATTGTTCAAGTGGGAAACGAGATTTTTCCTCGAGACGCTCGATTCGGATCTTTGACTTCTGTTGTTTGATGCTCGCGACTTCGGTCATCCTTCGATTAAGAAGAGCTTCGCGCAGAATTTTCAATGGTCGGAAAACGAAATGTTTATTAAAGAAAAAGAAAGCCGTGCAGGCTCCGAGCAGAACAAGCAGAAGAGCGCCGACAAGCCACCGCTGAAACTGAAAGGTTTCTCGAGCAATTCTGAGCTCTGGATAATCGCGCTCACCGAGTACGAGCGAAGTGCCATTTTCGATAAGCGGGTGTTGGTTTATAATCCAAAGGGGTTCGCCGTTGAGCTGCTTTGCATATGCGATTTCTCCTCGAGTCATCTGCTCTGGCAGCATTTGTTGAGGCACTACCCGATTAGACTCCAAAAGAGCGGGGGCAACATCATCAGCAGATGAGTTAAAGCTCGGATTGAAGACTTGTCCGTAGCCACCCGAGATATTTGTATGCCATCGGGAGACGGCTACATCGGCTGCCTCAAGACTAAATTGGTATGCTTGTCGGCTAGTCATTTGGAAGAGAAGCCCCGAACCTAGCAGCCCCAATACAATAAATGCGACCACCAATGTGAATCGAAACCTGTCTTCGACGGACACGGCCAGCTGTCCCGCGCTGCGCCAGATACTGCGTTCGTTTCCGCGCTTTTCAGCCTTGGCCATTTTATCTCCCATACACGGCTTCAAACGGTGCTCAGAGGAGGCAGAGTCCGGTTTTCGCCGTTCGGAGAGGGATCGGAGTCTGCCGAATAAATTTGAGGCAGATTTAATTTCGCGGTTGCAACTTACTGAGGTGTGTTCTAGGACTATTGAGGTGTTCGCCATCTCGAACGCAAGAAAATCGCTCCAAAGACGCTCGTGCTTTGGCCGCTTCTATTAACCCCCCAAAATTTTTCGGAATACTACATGGCTGACGATACCAAGCCTCTCGATGACTCGAACGTTGATGAATCAACTTCCGGACGCAAGCGCTCCACCCGTCGGTTTGTAAGAAAAGAAGAGGCATCTTCGGAATCTACGGGTTCAGAGGGCGATTCCGCGGGTTCATCCGCAGGGGCAGGCGAAGCTGATGCGGATCCTGGTGTAACAACCTTTGTTCCCCAGAAGCGGGACGATCGTCGAGGGTTCATGCCCCGGCGCGAGAGCCAGGGGCAGGGTCTGGGCGGTATGCCTCCGATGAAAGAGCCGGGATTTGCACCGGTCGCTGCCCGTGAGCCTGGAGCCCTCGCTCCACAGCCAGCTGCCGCACCGCAGGCGCAACCTCAAACACAACCACAGCCTCAACCTCAAGTTCAGGCTCCCCAAGCGGGCTCTCAGCCTCAACCTCAACCGACCCCGCAACAGGGTGCGGGTGAGCCTCGGCAAAACCACGGCGGTCCGCAGCAGCATGGCCAAGGCGGAGGCGGTCAGCAGCAATTTAGACGACCAGGTCATGGCCACGGTCATGGCGGTGGGCATATGGGTCGCCCGCAAGGCCAAGGTGGGTTTCAGCAGCGTCAGGGTGGGGGGAATTTCAACCCCAATTTCAAGCGCAGCGACAAACAGCAGCAGCAGATGGCGATGGTCGAAGAAAAGGAGCCTGAGTTCAACGCCAACGTTCCGGTGATGAACCTCAAGGAGCTGAAAGAAAAACACATCAGCGACCTCGTACACATGGCGCGTGAAATGGGCGTTGAAGGCGCAGCAAACCTGCGTAAGCAGGATCTTGTTTTTGCGCTTCTTGGTGCACAGGCTGCGCGCAACGGAGTTGTTTACTCGGAAGGTGTTCTCGAGACTTTGCCCGATGGCTTTGGTTTCTTGCGCGCACCTGACTACAACTATCTGCCAGGTCCAGATGACATTTATGTTTCTCCTTCGCAGATTCGCCGTTTCAACCTGCGCACGGGTGACACCGTCTCGGGTCAGATTCGTCCGCCGAAAGACAACGAGCGCTACTTTGCGCTGTTGAAAGTTGAGTCTGTTAATATGGAACCGCCAGATCTCACCGGCGAGAAAATCCTGTTCGACAACTTGACCACGATTCACCCGAATGAGCGGCTCAAGCTTGAATATCATCCTGAAATTCTCAGCACACGAACTATTGACCTTATGTCACCTATCGGCAAGGGGCAGCGTTCACTCATTGTTGCGCCTCCCCGTACGGGTAAGACAGTGCTGTTGCAGAACATCGCAACAGCCATTGCGCACAACCACCCCGAAGTGGTTTTGATTGTGCTGCTCATCGATGAGCGTCCCGAGGAAGTGACCGAAATGGAACGCACCGTGAAGGGCGAAGTTGTGTCGAGTACATTCGACGAGCCCGCATCGCGTCACGTTCAGGTCGCAGAAATGGTTATTGAGAAAGCCAAACGACTGGTTGAGCACAAGAAAGACGTTGTCATTCTGCTTGACTCAATTACGCGTCTGGCGCGTGCTTACAACTCGGTTGTTCCGCCGAGTGGAAAAATCCTCACCGGTGGTGTGGATGCCAACGCACTGCACAAACCTAAGCGCTTCTTTGGTGCAGCACGTAACGTTGAAGAGGGCGGCAGCCTGACAATCATTGCGACAGCACTCATCGAAACCGGAAGCCGCATGGACGAAGTGATTTTCGAAGAGTTCAAGGGTACAGGTAACATGGAACTTGTTCTCGATCGCAGGCTGGCAGAGCGTCGTGTGTTCCCGGCAATCGATATGAACAAATCGGGAACCCGTCGCGAAGATCTTCTTCTCCCGAAAGAGACACTCAATCGCCTCTGGGTTTTGCGCAAAGTGATTCACCCGATGAGTCCAATCGAGTCGATGGAATTCCTTATCCAGCGCCTCGAACGCACAGAGACCAACGACGATTTTCTTGGAAGCATGAACGGATAAACCAACAGAACTTGGGGTGAGACGATGACCCTGCCTTCCGAACACTCACTCTCCGACCTGTTGGAGCTGCCGCACACCGCGGCAGCTTCTTCTTTGTCGGAGTTGCAAAAACTGATCGATGATGAACGCGCTCGGTGCGGGAGTGTGATTTCCATTCCCGTAGCTCAATTGAGCGAAGCGCAGGCCGATGATGTGCGCGTGCGTTTTACAGGCCGAAAGTCCCCGCTTCAGGATTGGCTTAGATCACTGCGCAACTTTCCTGCTGAGGAGCGCAAAGAGGCTGGTGCGAAAATTAACCAGCTCAAAGCTTTTCTTGAGGTTGAGGTTGAAAAATTTGTGCTCGAATGCCGCGCCGCGGCAGAAAAAGCGAAGCTTGAAAGGGAAAAGGTCGATCTCTCTCTGCCGTTGCCCGAACTCGCCATGGGTTCGCGCCATCCCGTTTCGGTCGCTGCTCAACAGTTGCTCGAACCGCTGCGCCGCCTTGGCTTTACGGTCATTGATGGACCCGAACTGGAGCGTGAGTTCTACAATTTTGAAGCCCTCAACATTCCGGCGGAACACCCCGCACGTGAAATGCAAGATACATTCTTCGTTGCTTCGCAATGGGTACTGCGTACACACACAAGTAGTGTTCAGGCACACGCAATGCTTGAACGAGGTGTTCCTTTGCGGGTGGCATGTGCTGGGTTTACATACCGCAATGAACTCGACCTGACCCACGTTCCAACTTTCCGCCAAATCGAGTGTCTCGTGGTGGATAAAGGAATCACGCTCGCACACATGCGCAGCACACTGGATGCTTTTTTTGCTGAGGTTTTCGGTCGTCCCGTGAAGCTTCGCCTCCGTTCGAGTTACTTTCCATTCACAGAACCAAGCGCTGAAATCGATGTTCAATGCCAACAGTGCTTTGGTGAAGGCTGTCGCAGCTGCAAGCACACTGGTTGGTTGGAAATGGGCGGTTGTGGACTGGTCAACGTCCGAGTTCTCGAGAGCTGCGGAATTGACTCTAAAGTTTACAGCGGTTTTGCGTTCGGAATGGGTGTGGATCGCATCGCGATGAGCAAATTTGGGATCGCTGATTTGCGCTCACTCTATGAAGGCGATGTGCTCATGTCGCGTCACTTGGCTTTGCGTTGAAAGGGAAAAACCCGTGCTGGTGAGTCTCAAACTGATCGACTCTTTGTTCTTGCAACTCCCTACAAAGGCTTCGGCGGGCATCGCCGCTCCTTGCTGGGAGCGGTGGGACGTTAAACTGTTTTCAGAAATCTTCACGCGTCAAGGATTCGAGGTTGAGTCTACGCAGTTGCGCGGCAATGACTTGAAGCAAGTTGTTGTTGGTCGCATTCAGAACGCAGAGAAACATCCAAAAGCCGACAAACTTCAGGTTTGTTTGGTTCAGACGGCAGCTGGCGAAGTTCGGCAGATTGTTTGTGGCGCGGCGAATGCGCGAGCAGGGCTGTATGTCGCTGTGGCATTGCCAGGTGCTGTTCTTCCCAATGGCCTTGAAATTAAATCCTCCAAGATTCGTGATGTTGAAAGTCACGGAATGCTTTGTTCGCGTGAAGAACTTGGACTTCCTGTCGATGAATCACGAGATGGCAACGGTATTTGGGAACTTCATTCCGAGCCCGCATGCGGCCTTCCTGAAACAGAACTTGCATCCCGAATCGGCGTCCCAGTGATGTTTGCCCTGGGTCTAGATGATGTTTTGCTCGAACTTAACGTAACACCTAACCGTCCGGATATGCTTTGCCACGAAGGCGCGGCGCGTGAACTTTGTGCTGGATTGGCTTGGGCAGGCCTCAAAGGTTTCGATTGGAAACCTTGGCAAAAAGAGTGGGTCGGTTCCGCAACTGCGGCAGACCTTGCGCGCGATGCGGCAGAGAAAAATCATATCGAAACACGCGGCGGTACTTTTGTTGCCCACAACGACCTTGGAGTGCCTGCATTTTTCGTTGGACTCGATGGGGTTCAGGTCAGCACAACTCCAGCCTGGCTGAGAAACACCCTTGAAGCGTTGGGTCAGAAGAGCATTAACTCGGTTGTGGATGCCTGCAACCTTGTTCTTTTGTGTTTTGCTCAACCCAACCATGCGTTTGACTTGAAGAAGCTGTCTGCGCAGGGCGATGGCAAAAAGAGTTTACGTTTGCGTTTCGCTCAGGCCGGCGAAGCTTTTATTGGTCTTGATAGCAAGGAACGAACGCTCGCTTCAACCGATTGCGTGGTTGCCGATTCAGGCACCTCTCAAGCTCTGCTCGGCGTGATTGGTGGCGACCATTCAAAAGTTGAAATGAGTTCGGGAAGTCTTGTTCTCGAATTTGCCAATCCACATCCGGTTCTTGTGCGCCGTACCTCGCGTCGGCACGGACGCAAAACTGACAGTAGTTTTGCGTTTGAGAAGGGTATTGACGTCTGGCGTCGGTTTGAGTCGGCTGAGAAACTCATCGGGTTGCTCAATGCCCTACAGCAAAAGACTGCCGGGAACTTGAAATATGTTGGCAGTGTTTATGCACGTGGAAACGCGGTTCGCTCGGAAGATGCTCAAAGCTTTTTCCCGATTGATGCCGCTGGCCAAGAGCCTGCTTTGAGCAAATCACTCGGGGAATTTACGCTTCCGTTTACTTCAGAGGACGTGCGTACTCGTGTGGGTGATGCGCTTGTGCCGTTCGAAAAGCAACTCTCAATACTTGAGTCGTTGGGTTTTGCAGTCAGCAAGAGCTCGAATGCGACTGCCGTGAATGTGGTCGTGCCGAGCTGGCGCCGTTTGGATGTTATGGGTGGCGCTGATTTGGTTGAGGAGATTGTTCGGGTGGTGGGAATCGATCACGTTCCTGCTCATCCACTTTCAGCGGCTGGAAAACTCGTGGCTGACGACGTCCATCTTTCCTTGTTTGAAGCCAGCGCGCAGCGCCTGGTCAGCTTGGGCTACCACGAGACCGCAGGCTTTCATTTCATGCGCGCAGATGACTGGTCGAAGCTCAATCTTAAGAGCATAAATGCATGCGGCGAACCGGTTGCTTTGCTAAATCCAATTATCAAAGATGAGCCCCTAATGCAGAGCACTCTCTTGAGTGGCTTGCTGCGCAAGGTAGCGCACAATATCAATTACGGGACAAAGCGCGGTCAGCTGTTCGAAGTTTCGCGAACCTTCCAGAACACCGACCTTCATGCACGCCGCGTTTTCAACACAAACGGCGAAGGTGTTGGACTCACTGCCGCGCTAGCGGAAAAAGTTCCTCATGAGTTGTACGAGTACTCGCCAAAGTGTTCTTTCCTTCTAAGCCGTGAACAATCCGCAACCGAACGCCCAGGGGAAACCCCTCGGGTGTGTGCTGTTGTCTTTGGAGCGCAGGAGGAAAAGGAGTGGCTAAACTCTGGTGAGCGCAGTTGGGCGTTTCACACGCTTGCAGCGCACGTCGCTGAACTGTTGAGTATCTTTGGCTTGCATGCTGAATTTAGAGCCCTTCCCGCAGACCACCCGATGAACGGAGCCGTGCATCCAGGGCGCAGCGCTTCAGTTGTTGCGAAAGTGCAGGGTCATATTGTTCATCTGGGATGGGTGGGGCAGTTTCATCCTGCGACTCTGCGGAACTTTGAGATTGACTCGGAGTGTCTTGGCTTTGAATTAAATTTAGGCCTGGCTGTTGAGAAACTTTTGGCATGCCAACGCGAAGCGGGAAGCGCACCCAAGAACAAGTCGAGCCTGCAGACGGCACAGGCAGTGCGGCTGCCCTCTGTTGAACGCGATTTCGCATTCCTTGTCTTGGAAACCCTAACAGCCGCTGCGCTTGTAAATTCTGTGCATGCCGCAATTGAAAACGACGTTCTGGCACAAAAGAAGATTCCTGCACGCTTGGTCTCTGTGAAGATCTTCGACGTTTATCGTGGACAAGGAGTTTCGGCAGGGCACAAGAGTGTTGCCCTGCGTGTCACACTTCTTCCTACGGAGCGGACATTGGTTGAGGCTGACATCACGGCCGTCACCGAGGCAGTTGTGGGACGAGTCACACGTGAATGCGCCGCGCAATTGCGTGGCTGAGGTGTCTGTGGGTTGGAGCTGTGAAATCTCGTTTGCCCCTGCGCGATTGCAAGAAAACAATTGACCATAGCTCTATCCCTCTGTAAGGGCGGAATGACTTACAACAGGAGATATGTCATGAAGGTTCTGTCGGCTCTCTTTGCTACCCTGCTTTTTGCAAACGTGGCTTCCGCAGATTGGGCAACCTCAACAGGCGGCACTCCCAGTGTTCCTCAGGTCTGTGTTGCCAACACAACCCCTTACTCGGTGGATGTGTCGGTCAATGGTCAGCGCTTCTACGTGGGTCCTCATTACACTACCCGCGTGCCCAGCTACCAGAATGGCGCTGTGCTCATCCAAATGAACACACGCCAGCTCTCTGGTCCCTATAGCAACCCGATTTGGGCTCAGACCTACGTCTATCCGGCATATTACGGCTGCGGTTCACAGAACTCAGTGAGCATTTACCTGTACGGCAACGTGCTCGGTTTCAACTGAGTTTGCGGCCAACTTTGTCCGTCTAGACAAATTTTGGAAAGAAGGCAGCCTCTCGCGAGAGACGCTGTTTTTTTTTATTGTTTGCCCCCTGACTGCATTTCTTTTGCACGAAGCTCTGCTTCGCGCGATGCTGCTTCTCTGAGTGCGGGAAACAGAGGTTGGCGTGAAGGAATTCGTTGTCTGGTGGATGAAACGTGACCTGCGTTTGGCAGACAATGCTGCCCTCAACGCTGCAGCCCTCCATGCTCAGAGACACAATTGTCCGCTTGTTGCTCTCTGGATCAGCGAGCCAGAGGCTTTCGAAGCACCGGAATTCCACGCACGGCGAGAGCGGTTTGTTCTTGAATCGCTTATTGAACTTGAGTCGCGTCTGCAGCCGTTGAATATTCAAGTGATCATCGCTGATGGCGAAGCAACCAGTGTTTTCGAGAGCCTCGCAAACAAGGGAATGCGCGCTTTATTCTCGCATGAAGAAACAGGAGTGTTGTGGACGTTTAACCGCGACAAACAGTTGAAACGCCTTTTACGTGCACGCTCGATTGCTTGGAGCGAGCTTCCGACCAATGGTGTCGTGCGGGGTTTGAAAGACCGCAGTCTTTGGCAAAGAGAATTACAGCGCAGAATGAAGTCTGCACCTGTGCAATCACCACAGCAGCATCACTTGAATGGCGGCGAGCTTGCCTCAGTGTTATCGATAGAAATTGCGGGCGCGGTCAGGTTTTATCCCTGGCATCTGCGCGCCGAGTCGAAGTTGGTGCGCGCAGCTCAACATGCACCGCGGCAGCAACAACGTGGAGGAGAGAGTGTTGGTCTTGCGCTGCTCCGGCGTTTTCTTGCACCGGAAGTGCATCGCAAGTACATCCGTAATCTTTCGCGACCACATGAAGCGCAATATTTCAGTTCTCGGCTCTCCCCTTATTTGGCTTTCGGATGTCTTTCTTCACGCCAGATTCTGACTGAGATTCAGCAGTTCCCGAGTGAGTCGCTCGATGCGCGTTCTCTTTCTGCTTTCAAAAGTCGCTTGGCTTGGCGCTGTCATTTTATGCAAAAGCTTGAGAATTTTCCCGAGATGGAGATCCGTGAACAAAATGCTGCATTGGCTCGTTTAAGGCCTGAGATGAGTGATGACGAATTTGGGCGTTGGACGCAGGGTCTCACAGGCTTTCCACTCGTTGATGCCTGCCTGCGCAGTGTGCACCACACTGGGTTTTTGAACTTTCGCATGCGTGCAATGTTGATGAGCTTTGCAACACACCTGATGTGGCGTGACTGGCGCGCGCCGTCTTGGGATCTGGCGCGGGCGTTTCTGGATTTTGAGCCCGGGATTCATTTTGCCCAAGTTCAAATGCAAGCTGCCGTGACCGGCAACAATCAGATTCGGATATACAATCCCTTAAAGCAGTCGGAAGAAAATGACTCAGAATGTCGATTCATCAAGCACTGGGTACCTGAACTGAAAGAGGTGCCGTGCGAACGTATTCATGCTTGTTTGGATTTGCCCTCCGGGTATCCAAAACCAATCGTTGATTTGCGCGCGGCAATGTCGCATGCGCGAGAGAACTTGTTCGCGCGCTTTCGTGAGCCCGATGTGCGTGCCGAGGCGCGCGTGGTTCAAGATAAGCTCGGCAGCCGTGGTGGATATCTTTCCTGGCGGGGCAGGAAGGCTCTCAGGGCGGGGCAAGCTCCTCGAAGGAAAAAGAAAACAAACAGTGAGCAAGGCGATCAGCCGACGCTGTTTGACGAGATAGAAGATTGAATGAGCTTTTGCACTCCGAGGGGAGTTCAGAGTTTTAATTTTTCCTGCGCCAGGTCGCAGACATATGATCGCGGCAAATGCTTCAGGAATCCAAGTCCGATCTCTGAAAACCTTCTGCGCGTGATTGGCCGTTGTGTGAGTTCAGAGGTTGTTTCGCGGTAAACAAGGGGTGCCGTATCGTACTGGGAGTTTTCTGCGAATCTCTCGAGCACGGGAATGAACTGCCCCCATCGGTTTGACCAGTGGCGCAGCCGATTTTCGTCCTCAAATGTAAACGGCAGAGCGGGAATTGGGTCTGTTTCCTGATTGATGCGGTGCCATTTCGCCTCAAAAAGAGCGCGCGCGCTTTGGAAAAAAAGATTGTTTCCAACCTTTGGTGCACCAAACGTCCATAGCGCCTGGACGGGAAAGTTGCTCTTTTCCAGTCTGAGTGCATTGAGCAACGCGACCGCACCACCCAGGCTGTGCCCAGTAACAAAGAGCGGTTTTTTGCGCTCCTGCGCATACCTCGCTGCACCTTCAACATGTTTCCAAACAGACTCAGCACCACGTTTGAATCCGCTGTGCACAAGGATGTTCTCACGACCTTCTTCCAAGCGTTCGAGCTTCACCGCAATGTCGATGAGTAGATCGGTTGGTTCCTGAGTGCCACGGAAGGCGATGAGAATGAAGTCTGTGTGCTCGGCCCAATATCCGTTGGTGCTGCTCGCAGAATCATCGAACAATTGGATATTGGAAAAACCCCAAGAGGAGAGAATGCGCATTCGTTTACCTGGCCAGAAGCTATAGGCAAGGTAACTCGCGGCCATCATCATGTAAGCATTATCTGGTGAGCTGTGTTGCCCGATTCTAAATACCTTTTCCTTGCTGAGTGGCAGGCAAGGGAGATCGCTTTTGCTAAAACGCTGGGTCGTCCAGGCGCTCATTGGAGCCGCGTTGGCCTGGAACGCTCCGGATTGGCTTGTTTGGATGGCGAACGCAAGGGCAGCAAGAGCGCAGAGACTTCTACTACCACGCGAGAGAGCCTTCATGGTTGTTCTCCCTAACTGCGGCGATTGAACGTGAAAGTGTGGTTTGGGTCAATACTTTGAGCATGTTTGCGACAATTGAATGAATTTTAAACATTCCTATTTTGCGCAATAATTTGAAATCAAATATGTTTTTCCTGGCTCAGGATTTTCTCAGCGGTTCCCAAATCTCTGGTCGGTGCAGACTCGCAGGAGGAGGACAAGACATGGCGATGACAAAGAAACTCCCTCATTTGAGAACTCTAGGAGGCCTGAGTCTTGTCTCACTTGCCATCGTCGTAGCCTGTGGTCAGGTACGCGACGAAGAATCCGCGGCTCAGTGGGTGACGTCTCCAGGAATGTCAAAGTCATAAGTTAATTCTGCTTTGAAAGCCACTCTCGCCGTGCAGTTGAACTTAAAAACGAACAGAGCAACGCTGTACCGAGATGGGGTGCCGCAACAACAATGGAACATTGCATCTGCTGATGTGACCGGTGCGTATCACAACGGAGAGATGAAGTTCACTCCCGAGGGAATCTACGGCATTGAGGATCTCGAGCATTGTCCCGCTTGGCGCCCGCGTGATCCTGTTAATCCGGCAACCGGAAAAGTTGCACAATCGGATGCTGAACGGTGGCAGATTTTTAACGCGGAACCGGAAGTTTATGGTCCCTGCGGATCGAGTAATCCACTTGGTAAATATGTTTTTTGGTTTCAGGGAGCTTATGGGATGCACGGCAACTCTGCAGAAGAAATTCTGCGTTTGAGAGATCCCGAGGAGCGCCGCGTTTCAGGCGGCTGCATCCGCAACCCCAACGAAAAAATCAAAGAGATTTTTCACACCGCGCTCGATACGTTTCCAGATCTGTCGGCTTATAAGCAAACCGTTGTGACGATGGAAGGCCAGCCGCAACAGAGCAAGCGTACGTTGACCCAAGGCGCGCGTAACATCAACATGCGCGTTGTTGTTGGGCGCTGGGCAAGCGACCCGGCAGTCGGTGGTGGCACATCGCAACCCTCTGCGCCTGTGGTCACTCCAGCTCCGACACCAGCACCCACGCCGATTCCTGCTCCCGTTGGCGCTGCAATGCTCTGCAAAGCAATCAGTGTCGATTCAAAATTTGGCGTTGCACCTCTGCACATTCGTTTGCCAGCGACGCCCGAGAACATTTCAGGCTTTTACCGATTGAAAGATCCTGTGCGCGTGTTCGGCCTGATTCCTGGGACAACGTATTATCAGACAGCGCGTGGCTTCATTGCTTTGAAGCGAAAATAGATTCCATTTCCTTACGGATCATGGCCATATTCTGCGCACGAGTTTCTGCAGGCACCTGATAGGGGTTGCGGAAATAGCTCGTTTCATCGAGTTCGCTGCGCACAAACTTGGTTTGGTAAGTCAGGCTCGCAGCATTGTTGTCGTCGGTTGTTACATATTGCTTGAGAATATTGGGCGAGATGAAATCGCGTATCGATTTGATGTCGTGATCCATGTAAAGCTTTCCGCCGTCTTTTGCGCGTGTAAATCCGCGCACAACGTAATCGCAAACCACAACGTCGCTCTCGAATGCCTTGAACATGAAGTCGAGTGCATACAACGGGCTGATGCTGCCACAGGTTGCAATATCAATATCGACACGGAATGAACAGATGCCATTGGGATCAAGGCTGTCTGGGTAGGTGTGTGCACAGATGTGGCTCTTATCGAGATGGATATTCACCGTGCTTTGTGCCATCAAATTTGCATGCTCGCCTGCTTTGGCATCACTCATGAGCAGAACCACGCTGGCTCCCCACGGGTCAAAATCCTTGCTGGAAACATTCAGCACAGTCGCGTCCATGATCTCGGCGATGCGAATTAGCATAGATTCAATTTGTTTCGCGCTGTAGCGCTCATCGATGTAGCGGATGTAGGACGCCCGTTCCTCTTCGTTCGTGGCAACGGCAAAATCGTACAGGTTGAAACTCAGTGCTTTTGTCAGGTTGTTGAAACCAAGAATTTGCGACATGTGAGCATTTCCAAGCCAAAAGTTGAAAAAGACCCGGCGCGCTGGGATGAAATTGCCGGCGGCCGTGTGGTAACTCAACAGACTGTCGGGTTCAACACCTTTGTGTTACGCTGGGATGGGAAACACTTGTTGTTTTTTAAGGACAAATTGCCCATGGAATCTGATTCCAGCCTATTTTTGGTGTTGACCGACGATGCGGAACTCGTTTCGACGCTCGTTCATATCCAGCCGCGAGGGATGCTCGTACGGGTTTGGTGTCCATCCAAGTCCTCGACACTTCAGGAAGAAATTACTGAGGCGTGCGAAGCGATTGGGGGGAGCGCACTTCTCGCCAAAGGCGATCTCGGCAAGCCTGCGTTCTACAAGCAGTGGGGGGATTTCGACCCCATCTGCGTGGTTCTTGCGTTCCGGGATTCCGATGAGCACCGTATGGCGCGCAGACATATTCTCGATGAGCTCCCCGGTGCACTCATTCTCTCACTCAAGCACGGTCACCCAGAGGAGAGCCCGCGCAAGCTTGCAGGCGGGCGTGAACTCATTCTGACCTGGGCCGAGCTGCTCAGTCGACCCGTGGGGGCTGAGCTCAGGCACATTCAAACAACCCATCTTGTGAAGGCCATTCGCTCGGTGTTGGGCGAGGGCGACCGCATTGCACTTTTGGTGCAGCCCGATCCTGATCCCGATGGTTTGGCCTCAGCGCTGGCGTTACGCACTATACTAGGGCGCAACAAGGTCTCCACTCCGATTGTCAGCTTCGGAAAGGTCACCCGTCCAGAGAACCTGGCAATGATGAGGCTTCTCGATATTGAAGTGCTCACCATCACGCCTAGAGAGCTTGCTGATTTCGACCGTGTGGCGATGCTCGACACCCAACCAGCTCACTTTGGCTTCGACTTGGAGAGGGTTGACGCAGTCATTGACCACCATCCATCAACGCAGACTTATGAAAGCATTCCGTTCGTTGATATTCGCCATCAATATGGTGCAACCTCCACAATTCTCACGGAATACTTGCGTGCGGCGGCCTGTTCTATTGGGCAAAGGCTTGCGACTGCCTTGTTATATGGCATAAAAGCGGATACGCTCCTGCTCAACCGTGAAGTGATCGACGCCGATCTCGATGCATTCGTCTCTCTCTATCCAAGCATCAACTACAATTTGTTGCGCCGGATTGAGAAACCCGAGTTGCCGATGCGGTTTGCTCCAGTGCTTGCAGATGCACTGCGGCAGATGGTGTGTGAGTCAGGCGTTGTGGTGAGCTGTCTCGGACAAGTGGAGCGTGAAGATCTGATTCCCCAAGTGGCGGATTTCCTGCTCCAGTTCGAGGACGTCGAATGGGTCGTGTGTGCCGGTTTGTTCGATGGCAACGTGGTCATGAGCGTTCGGAACGTCGGCTATGTGAAGAACGCGGGCGAGGTTGTGAAGCGGGTGATCAACGGCTGGGGTCTCGGTGGTGGTCACCGCACCATGGCCAAAGCGATTTTCCCGCAGGGTGAATGGAAAAATCGCTACGGTAGCCTGTCTTCGCAGGCCATTCGGGATGTGGTTTTGAGTTTGTTTCTCCAGGAGGCTGTGTGATGTATTCCTCGGACAAAGGGCTGACAACCGACAAGGCTAGAGCTTCGTTGCCGCGTTCTTCTCCTTTACGCCGGAGGCTGACCTCGCGTCTGCAGCCGTTGCATGGCGGACTTGGATTTGGTGCGGGTGCGATACGCGAGCGGGCTTTGGTGGTCGCGCGTCAGTCTTCGCAGCGTGGTTCGCTGCAGCCGGGTCGTCCGCATTTGGGCTCCTCGGGGCAGGGGCTGCAGTTCACCGAAGAGCAAACCGTTGTGAGAGAACTCGAGCAGATTCCCTTTTTGCTCGATGAAGAAACCGCAAAACCCAATGATGCCCGCCTTCAGGCGCTTAACAATCAGGTCCGCCGGGTTTCAGCTCAGCAATCAACTCTCCAACGCACAGCTTCGGGGCTTCAGGTTCCGGAAGCAGCTCAAGTTCCCTCAATCAAATCCTTTATCGCGGCCTCGAAGAGAAACGCCGCTCCGTCCCTCTTTCAGGGGCTTACAGCTTGGTTTTTTGATGCACTTGTTGTTGTGGCGTGTTTGGTTCTTGCATTTACTGTTTCGGCCAGTGTGCCGTTCTTGACCCTACTGTCACAGAAGTTTCCGGTTTTAGCTCAGTATGGGGCGTTTGAGAGCGCGCACAGTTCTCCGCTTGGTTGGTTGTTGCTGATGGGGCAGACCTTCGCTGTGGGCTCTATGCTTTTGTTTGCTGTACAGGCGTTTTCGGGCTTCTTCCTGGCCGCATCGGTGGGTCGCGCGATTGCCGATGTCCGCCTTGCCACCTATCGTTCCCCGCTCGGACGTGCCTTCAAAATCGGTCTGGGTGAGATGCTGCAGTGGCCTCTGGCTTTTGGACTTCTGAATACGATTGTGTCACCGGAACACAATTTTTTGGTTCGCTCGTTGAAGTGGGCGCGCGGTACACCGCAAAACTGATTCAACTTCCCCTTATTTTACAGGCTTCGCTGAATTGAGTGTCGAGGTGTGCTTGTCACGCCTTGACTCTGTGGTATGTCGCATCGTCAGAACCCGTTTCCATTTTCGCGTGCTTTCATTGTTTTTTCGAGTTGTCCTTTTTGGAGGAAATCTTTCATGGCTCATGGAAAAACCACTGCTCCGGTGCCCAGCGTCCGAACCATTGAACGCCCGCGCAACCTCGACGGCTCGCTGTCGCGCGTTGCGGATTTTTACGGCTCAAACGTGTTTGATTTGCGTGCAATGGCGAAAAAGCTGAGCTCGCACGATCTCGACACCATGAGCAAGGTGATGAAACTCGGTGGCAAGATTGACTCCACTCTCGCTGAACGCGTTGCTTCGGCTGCACGTGAGTGGTCTATTGAGAAGGGTGCAACCCACTACTGCCACTGGTTCCAGCCGCAAACAGGAACAACTGCAGAGAAGCATGATGCGTTCCTTTGGCTCGATAAGAACGGCCATCCGATCGAGCGTTTCACTGGCAAGGAGCTGCTCCAAAGTGAACCCGATGCATCGAGCTTTCCCTCGGGTGGCATGCGCTCAACTTTCGAGGCGCGTGGTTACACGAGCTGGGATCCTAGCAGCCCCATGTTTGTTATGGAAACCGAAAACGGACGCACACTCTATATTCCATCGGTGTTCATTAGCTATCACGGCGATGCGCTCGACTTTAAAACCCCGCTTCTGCGCTCCAACGACTCATTGAACAAAGAGGCGCTTAAAACTCTGCATCTTCTTGGCGAGAAGAACGTCACAGGTGTCATCACAACCGTGGGTGCCGAACAGGAGTTCTTCGTCGTTGCGCGCGATCAGGCTATGGCTCGTCCCGACCTGCGTTTGAGTGGACGGACTGTCTTCGGTAAGCGTCCTGCAAAAGGTCAGGAACTCGAAGATCACTACTTTGGTCATATCCCAACACGTGTGCACGCGTTCATCAATGAGCTCGAAATTGAGCTCTATAAAGTGGGCGTGCCTATCAAAACGCGCCACAACGAAGTGGCGCCCGGACAGTTTGAAGTCGCTCCAATTTTTGAAGGTTCAAACATTGCAGCAGATCACAACCAGCTCTTGATGAAAGTGCTGCGCACTGTGGGTGCACGCCACAATTTCTCTGTTCTTCTGCATGAAAAACCTTTTGCGGGAGTCAATGGCAGCGGCAAGCATGTAAACTGGTCGATGTCTGATTCTACGGGTCGGAACCTTCTCGATCCAGGAAACACGCCCCACCAGAACCTTGTCTTCCTGACTTTCCTTGGCGGTGTGATGCAAGGCATCTTCGATCACGCAGATGTTTTGCGTGCGTCGGTGGCCTCCACTGGAAACGATCACCGCTTAGGCGCAAACGAAGCTCCCCCGGCAATCATTAGCTGCTTCTTGGGTGATACTCTCGACAAAATTCTCACCGCCATTGAGGCTGGAAAAGCTGACAATGTTTCGGCCGAGAGAGCGATGCTCGACTTGGGTGTGAACCACCTTCAGCATGTTGCGCTCGACAACACTGACCGCAACAGAACCTCACCGTTCGCCTTTACCGGCAACAAATTCGAATTCCGCGCGGTCGGATCGAGTGCATCTATCAGTTTCCCTACGGCAATTCTAAATGCGGCGGTCACTGCCGGTCTGACCAAAGTCAACGCCAAGCTGGGCGCACGAGCGAAGAATGGTTCGGTGAGTCCAGAAGGTGTCTTCGAAGTGCTGCGCGAAGTTATCCGTGACACGCGCAATATCCGCTTTGAAGGGAACGGCTATTCACAAGAATGGCGCGATGAGGCAGCACGGCGTGGGTTGGGTAACTATCCCGATACACCTGCTGCACTCGGCGTGTGGAGCAACACTGCAAAAACTCAATTCCTTGTGGAAACGGGAACGTTTACATCAACGGACTTGGAAAGCCGCGCGGCAATTCAATGGGAGCGTTACATCAAGCAGCGTCTCATTGAAGTCAATGCGGCCATCGAAATGGCGCAGACGGGTATTCTGCCTACAGCGCTCACACATCTCTCGGAGCTGGTGAGTCTCAGTGAAAGTGCGGCGCGTCTGCATATCAGCACTCCCGCTCAAAAACTTGCTGGCGAGCTGGGGCAACTGACGGTTCGTTTTGAGACGGCTTTGTCTGCTCTGCGCGCGGCAAATGAGCGGGTTACTTCGGGTGATGCATTCGAACATCACGAGCTCGCCAAGACTGCCAAGGAAATCGCTGCACAGCTGCTTCCGAAGCTTGAAGACCTGCGCAGCACGGCAGACGCTCTTGAGGCTCTCATTCCTGCGTCGAAGTGGCCATTCCCAACCTACCAAGAACTGCTTTTCCCAGCCGATTGATGCGCATCATCGGGCGCTCCTTGCTTCACCAGAAGTCAGGGTTGCGTCCGATGATGATAGCAGCCATGACCTTCGGGACGTAGTCTTGGGTTTCTTTGGGAAGGTTTTCCCGCACATGCCAGAAGTCAGCCTGTCTGGCATTTTTTATGCTCGCGTTTATTTCATGTCGTTTAATTTTGTTCTGCCCTGCATTGTACGCTGCAAGTGCCAGTAGGTATTGGCGGTTGCCGAACATGTGCAGCAGTGAGTTGAGATAGCGCGCAGCAGCATGGGTGCTGTACTCGAGGTTTCTGCGTTGATCTTTGCTGTCGCCCGTGAGTGGTGCAAGCCCGTATTCATTCGCTGTGCTGGAAATAAATTGCCAAACGCCAACCGCACCAGCATGGCTTGTGGCCTGTGGATCGAATGCTGATTCTACCCAAGCAATATATCCAAGCTCCGAAGGAAGGCCATGTGCGTGCAGTATTTTTTGTATTCTTTCCCAGACCTGGTCGCGTCGCTTAAGCAGCTCATGGTGTCTGTTGTTTTTGGTGTAGAAGGCTATCCAGTGTTCAACTTCTTTCACAAAGCGGGAGTCCATCGCCGAGGGCGGAACTTCACCGAAGCGCTGTGATATGTTGATGATCTCGTCCCAAACAAAATCGTTTGCAATGAGCGGAACATCTGTGTCCTGATTGCTCTTTGCTTTGATCTTGGTGGACTGTGCTGTGAAGTCTTTTGCACTCAGGGACTTTTCAATTGTGATTGTTTTCTGAACCTGTGTCTCGAAATTTGGAATGGTTCGCGCAAAACCACTGCTCGGGACTTCATATGCTTGCCAGAGGCCAAAGCAGATTCCACCAATGCAGAATCCGGCGACGGTGAACCACAGGGGTACCGTTATCGAAAAGGCCTGACTCGAGCCATTTGCTTCGCGTGGTATGAGCTCGAAACCGCCATACAGGTTGAGTGGCAGGCTCGACTCCAGAGCTTGCCAGGGGTTTAACCTTCCAAGGGTGTTTAATCCAAACTGGAGGTTATCGCCCATTCTGATCTTTGCGATTTTCTTGATTCTCTTACTGTTCAGATATGTTCCGTTGGTGCTTCCCAGATCCATGACTTCGAGAACACCGCTGTCATCCAGTTTCAGGCATGCGTGGCGCCGGCTCACTGTGGGGTCGCCATCGATGCGGATATCTGATTCTGCATGCGAACCAACTATGTAGGCCTCTCCTGGGAGCAATGTGAACTGCCTGTTGTTCATTGGCCCCTGCAGGAACCGCAGCAAAAAAGGTTGTTGTCTGTTCATGTCTCACCACATTGGAAGAGGAGCTGAAGGTCACCCACACGAATGACGGAACCATGCCCAATGGCGCGCAGGGATCGAACAGCACGACCATTGACGTAAAGGTCTCCCTCCGAGAGATCTTTAAGAATAGCTTTGTCGCCCAGAATTTCGAGTTGAACGTGCTTGCGGCGTACCTTTAAGGGTTGCAGGCGAACGTCGCAGATCCAACCTTTGCCTAGAATCGTTGTCTGCTGTCGGATGCGATACTCACGACCTTTATCGCGTCCGTTGAGGACAACCAAAAGTGGTCCAGAGCTAACGTCACCTTTGGCCTCTGTTTCTTGAATCTCTATGATACCTGAGTTGATGCGCCGAATGTGGCGGATGGTAACGACAATGCCAATCAGCAAAGCCGTTGCGAGCCACTCCAGCCACGCATCAAAAGCCAGAGCCGAAGCTTCGGTCAGCACGACCATGCGCTGGGGCATTTGGGGTTGTGTCAGTTGCCGTTGTTGCGGACGCATTTGAGGAAGAGCAGGAGCGCTTTGTAGAAACGATGTACTCGACGAAGCGGGAAGCTTCAAAGACCCAGACTGAAACTCGGAGCCGTGGTATTTGGCGAGCAAGGAGAGTTTACGCGAACGCCAGAAGACGTCCGCAGGAACCTGTGCCGAGATAATGTATTCGCTATCGATAGATGAGCGGACGGTCTGGAGTGCGCGTGATGCGCCACCAAGGTCAACCACCCGATAGGTCGATCCCATGGTGCTGCGTTCGGCTGAGGGAATCCAAAGTCGTCCGTTGTAGTTTTCTGGTCGTGCAAACACGACCTGGTGAATCACGACTCCAGCTTCGGTTAAAAGTGCTGTGCAATCTCTTACCTTGTTTTTGTCGGCTTCAGACAGCGGTGCAGAGCCACCCATCAGGATCAATGTTTTTTGGTCTGTGAGCCGTAGACCGAGTTTTTGCCAATCAGCAAATTTACGTGCAGCGTGGCACACGGGGAGATCGCGGGTTATTGCAGTGCTTTTGAGGGAAACAGTATCTGCAGTGAGTTGTCGTTGCAGTAAAGTGGTATTGCCCTGGTTTTGTGGGTCAACAGCAACGCGTTCAAAGTTTTTTCCCGACGCCACGCCCGTAATGGAGAGATAGTCACTTTGAAGTTGAGGGAATTCCTGTGCAGCAATGGCACGCAATTCACGATTCAGATTTTTTATGGTTTTGACGCCGCTTGCATCGTAAATCCAAACCACCGCCCGTGTGTTCCACTTTCTGCTGGCCGAAAATGTGGTCAATGATAAGTTTGGCTTTTGCAGCGGCTCACCATCGACAGTGAGCAGGAACGCATTGTTGTTGAGGGTGGTGATGGGAAACTTTCTTTCACCATCTTTCTCATACGCGGAAAGAAAAACTCGGACGTGATTTTCCCCGTCGCGCTCAATCGCACGAACTTCCAGAGATCGCAGCGGCTCGGACTTTGCAATTGCAAGTGTTGGTGCAATCAAAGAGAGAATTGCTGTGGCGAGTCTTCCTGACGAGAGAATCATTTTCATTTTGTGAACCCCACCTTGATGGAGCGGAAAAGAAACTCTCTTTGCCCAAGGCGCACGATGTCTCCGTTTTGAAGACCGATCCCTGTGCTGGGAACACCGTTTACATAGATAGGTTCACTGACCGTTACCGGAACAATTATCCAGTTATCCGAGTGGCGAGTGATGACCGCATGACGAAGTTGGATTTCCGGATCAAACAACACAACTTCAAGTCCACGCTGGCTGCCAATGCGGTTCTCGCCTTGAACCAACCTAAAGTCACGCCCGACACGATCTCCCGCCAATTCAACCAGCCATCCGAGCGTGCATGATCCGCGGGCTGGAAAACGCTCGTTAAAGAAGATGGTCGTTTGTTCGTCTTTTCGGCTCGGCAGCAGCGAAATATAGGCAAAGCTCTGCTCACCCAAGCGAACAGTGTCGCCATGACACAGTGGTGCAGGCGAGGTGCAGGGAACATCATTCAAAAAGAGTTCACGCCGGGTTGAACCCGGGTGAAGAAGGGCTGATTCGCCAGAGAGAACATCAACAATGGCATGCTGCCGACCGACTCCCGGTGCTGTTAGAACAACGTGGCAGCGCGCCGAAGAACCAATCACATTCGAGCCCGGGTACAGCCGAAGGTCTTCGCCGATGTGCAGCCCGTTGAGCCCCAACAACCACCCCGAAGTTGTCAGCGCATTGCGCAAACTTGGGTTTTGTCCGCGCGAACATGCGAGTGCCTCATCGACATTGTCCATGTGCGAGAATTGCAGTGCTGCGGCCATCTGTTTTAAAGAGATTTGAGTGTTCATGTGGCAATGCTAACCCAGAGTTCGGGGGAAAATCCTGCCGTTTGTCCAATCTCTTGAACTGCCACTGTTGTTTTGCAGCGTGTCCTCATCCAGACTCCAATTGACGAAATCGATTGCAGATTTTGGAGATTGTTCATGACTCTGATGAAAGACGCACCGTTGCCGACGTTTGGAAAATCGATTCGCTCTGTTCTGGTCGGTTCTATCAAGGAAGCGATGCAGCTTTATGGGATTGATGTTCAGGAAGAGCCGCAGGTTGTTTGTAAAAATATGATGATTTGTGGTGATTATCTCGCCGGAATACGTATTTCTGGCGATTCCTTTCAAGGTGCTGTCACACTTGCTATGGACAGAAATATTACAAAGGGCATTGCCGAAAAGATCTTTGCAGGTACCCAGGCCAAGAGTGACGATTCAATGTTGTGCGATATCGTGGGTGAGGTCTGTAATCAGATTACCGGTGTCATTCAAAGAAAAATGGGTGTTCTTGGGTGTCGCATTCAGGTGAGTGCACAGATGACCGCACAGACTGCGCAAGCATTTGATTCCGGAGCTGAGCCGAATGAATGGTTGATGACACCTTTTCTCTTAAGCTCGGGACGTGGGGTTTTGTCGTTCGGATTCGAAGGTTCATTGAGTTTGTCGGATGAAGAGGCGCCCGAAGACCTCTCCGACGCCCGCAACATCACCTTCTTCTAAGTGCGCTGCGGGTTGATGTTGTTAGCGGCTTGTTGTCTCATAAGAACAGAGTTTTTGGTCGTTGATTTTAACTTCGCTCGCCAAAGGGCCAAAGCCGCGCGCACCCATGATTTCATTATTTAGGGTTGCTGTGGCCTTCACTCCAGTGAGGTCGAATGAAACGGCCGAAGGAGATGTCGTTTTGTTGGATGCGCTCTGTTTGCTCAATTGGTTCAACAGAGCACGGCCAACTCCCTCAAGAATGATGCTTGCTAATTTCATATTTTGAACGGCAAGCGCATCCTCGGCACTCACGTATTTTTGATTCAGGTTGATCTGGAAGAGGCTTCCGTCCCGGCGTCGGATTTGATCAATACGCATTGTCTGCCGGTCAACGATGAGAATGAGGGATGAATCGGCATTCTGAAAGCGCTCATCACCCACAAAAATCTGCTCGAGGCGTGCATCTGGCGGTGCTTCATTGAGGAAGGTGAAGCTCAATTTGCGTTGGGCAGGTGTGAGTGGGGTTCCGTCTTGAAGAACCGAAAGATTGCACCCGTAAATAATTGCGAGTCCTTCGGGGGTTGTGCTCTGGCTCTTCAGATTCGGGAAGAGCTGACAGCCTCCGATAAGAGGTAAGAAGAGGAGTAAAAGTGATTTTGTGTGATGCGGTATTCGTAGCGCTTTTGCCGATGATTTTTGTTTAAATAGGCTCAAAAGTGTTCCGAGAAGGAGCGGCAGAAGGAGCGGCAGAAGGAGCAAAATTCCAGCTGTCTGAGAGGCTGTTTGCGTGCGAATGGCTGTTGCTGAAAGG
Source organism: Betaproteobacteria bacterium (assembly GCA_016868315.1). GTDB lineage: Bacteria > Bdellovibrionota_B > Oligoflexia > Silvanigrellales > Silvanigrellaceae > RFOM01. Next base: position 84,969 of record VGHE01000009.1, on the reverse strand, counting down.
GAACCGCAAGTGAAGCCTCCCTGTTGCTTTTCGACCACTTCACCCCGCGCAGCAACAATTCTCTGGCCTTTGCTGAGGTCGACCTCAGCTGTTTTAAATTCCTCAATCAGGATTGACTTCCAGGTTGAAAGTCCGCTGACGTCGGCGGCCTTCAGCATGGCTGAGGCTGCATCGCCCAGCTTTGTTTTTGATGTTTCGCCAAGGAAATTGATGCTCAAGAGAACAATCCGGTCGAAATCCATAGGGCTAACCTTGAGCGCAGCGGACACTCTGTTTCGGGCACGCCACAGCGCTGAACTCCACACGACTCCGAAGGCATGACCTTCCTCGAGCACCTTTCGGTCGTTGGTTGTCGGAGTGTCGAGCAGCTTACGGAGGTATCGCGCTCCTGCAGGGCGGGTGACTCTCCAAATACGTCCGAGAACCGGATCTCCGAAATAGGATGCGCTAAAGTAATCGGCGTAACCCTCGTTCACGGCGAACCACTGCCAACCTTCAAGCGTTCTTTCATCACGGATGTGATTGAAAATAACGTGTCCGAGTTCGTGTCCTACAATTGTCGGATCATGTGCTGCCGAGTAGCCGATGGGTGAACATGTCGAAGCTGTGGTTTTGTCAAAACATGAGTTGGGATAAAGGAAAAGCGATTGCACACCAATCACAAACGCATTGTCTCGTTCGGGTGTGCTTCCGTCTTCGGGCTGATAACGGGGTGAAAAGTAGGCTCCTTGAATTTTGACCCGCGAGAGGATGTCTTCGCCACGCGGTATTTTTCGGAGAAGGGGTGCAAAGTAATTATCCATCATGTCGTTGATGGTCTGGACTGATGTGATCACCGGAATGGTGTCTTTGTCGGAGCCCAGGGCGCTCAGCTGTGCTTTGTTGAGTTCTGCCCCTGTGAGACCTGCGCCTGCAGGATTCTCCCCCAAATAGCGGATTGTAGCCCAGCGGCTATCGACCAGAAATTTAGACTTGCCAAATCCCAACGCAGTAGCGTCGGGAGGTTCGAAAAATCCCGATGGCAGTTCGGGTTCGGGGATCGGTTGATTTGGGTCGGAGAGCGGATTGTATTTTGAATCAGCGAGAAGCGTCGCGATGTTCTCAGGTTTAAGTTCGCTGGCCTGAGCAAACTTTTTGCCTGGAGCTGTGAGTGAGAGAGCCAGAAGCGACTTTGGCTCGCGCCCAGACCACCAAAAGAATGCACTTGCTGAAGCGGTCATGCCAACTGCCAAAGCGGTCACTTCTTTTCTGTAGGTCTGTAGTACCTTCATATACCTCTGTCCAAAGTGCACGTTATCTCACTCGAGTCGCTGTGAGTCGTTTGATTTCCTCGGCAACAATCGCAAATCGTTTCAGCTCAAGGCAGCCTGAACGTGCTATCAGGTGCAAGCCGTTTTTTTGCCGCGAAGCACGTTCAAATTCATAACCCGCATACATTTCATGTTGTGCAACGATCTGCTGCGGCACAATACAAAGTGAATTCTCAATCGTGGTCACAACTTTGGGGATGGCAAGAATGTGGTCGAGACATGCGACTACTTGCACATCATTCCAAGGAAAGGGCTCTCCATCGAACGATTCTTTCCAGAATGTTGTCACAATCGAGTCAGGAATGCTCATGGTCACCCAGGGGCGGCTCAGCAAAGCTTTCTTTCGTTCCGATTTTTCCAAGTTCTTCGGCAATTTCTTTCCGAAGAGTACAAGCTCCTCGTCGATCAACTTTTCGGCGTGAATCCCCTCACTGTGGTCAAATGGTTGAGCGACGATGGCAAGATCCACCTGCCCATGGGTGACCATGTGGAGCAGGTTGTCGGTTTGATCGACGTGAAGTTTGAGTTGAATTTTTGGGCTTTGCCTATGGATACTGGCAAACGCTGGCAATACGAGTGAGTCGAACCAGCCCATCAGGCATCCGATGCGCACTGTTCCCGTGAGTGAATGGATTTCATCGGAAAGTGTTTCTTTGATGCCATCGAAGCGGTTGAGGATTTCGCGCACTTTGGGAACAATTCCCAGAGCCGTGGGAAGTGGCACCATGCTTCTTGGAGTGCGTTGAAAGAGTTTGACTCCAAGCTCAGTCTCCATCTTCTTGAGCTTGAGACTAATGGCCGGCTGAGTGAGTCCGAGTTCATTGGCGGCATGTGAAATCGAGCCACCATCGACGATCGCCAGAAATGCTTCGAGGTCTTTAACGTCAATCATGCCTTGCCTCCGGGCGGTTGGAGCTGCGCCAGCGGTAGGTGTATCTTGAAGGTTGTTCCGACACCAGGCGAGGACTCAACTGAAATCTTGCCACGGTGCTGTGTGATGATGGAATAAGAAATAGCAAGCCCGAGCCCTGTTCCTTCACCTACAGGTTTTGTGGTGAAAAAGGGGTCGAAAATTCTTTTGAGGTGCTCTTTGGGAATTCCTGTGCCTGTGTCGCGCACAGTCATTTCGACCAGCTCTCCTAATGTTTCAACTGTGATCTCGAGTTCGCCACCACCATCACGCATCGCATAGATGGCGTTGGTAATCAGGTTCAGCAAAACCTGTGCAATGCGCCCTTTGGAGCCCTCCACGTATATGGGAGTAGCTGGGAGAGAAGTGTGAAGTTCGATTCTCTCTTTGATAACCATTACCCGCGCAAGGCGCAGTGTGGATTTGATGCTCTCCACGAGATTGTAGAGTTCGGTGGACTCGGGCGAGTCCTGCCGGGCAAAGCCTAAAAGCCCCTCGACAATCACTTTGCATTTTTGCGCTGCAGCCTCAATTTCCTTCATGTCTTCTAAATGTGGATCGTCCGGGCTCATTTCCCGAAGTGCCATCTGCGCAAATGCCATGATACCCGCAAGCGGGCTGTTGATTTCATGCGCAACACCGCCAGCGAGCTTTCCGAGAGCAGCGAGCTTGTCTGCTCGAGCAAGACTCTCCTGCAGCGCTTTCTGTTGTGAGATGTCGCGATAGTGGACAACGGCGAGTGCATCGTCATCATCGACATCTACGTTTGGGAAGACGTGAATCTCAAGGTCTTTCGATGCAAAGAGCGAGGAGCTCGTCCAAGTTTTTGGGAGGTTCTCACGCGTTGAGTTCTTCATGTTGCAATCAGGGCAGGGGGAATTGCGCCCCGCAAACTCTTCGTAACATTTCTTTCCCTTGAATTCGGTCAAGCCGAGCTGATTGGGATTCACTGCACGATTAAAATAAGCCATGTTCTGACGGCGAATATTGTAATGCTGGTCAATAAGCACAAGAGGATCTTCGAGGGCATCGATCATCGCCATCCACTGTTTTTTTAGATGCTCGACAAAACTGACGTCCATAAACTAGAAAGCCCTCCGCTTTGCTGTTTCCAGCTTAGCAGAGGGCAATTCTTGCCTCGCGGCACAGAGGGTGCAGCGTGTCAGTGTCTTAGTGTTTCGCCTGTTGTAGGACGAGCCGAGGCGTTGAGTGTCGCAATCTCGCTCGCAGATTTGAGTTTGTCCTGCAGCTCATCGCTTCCTGTCCAGGCCAAAGCATGGAACAGCACGGTGTCGACGTGGTCGACAGCAACAACGGTCAGCTTCTCGAGCACATTCTTTGGAATTTCGTGAAGATCTTTCTCATTCTCGCGTGGAATGATGACTTTCTTCACGCCACCTCTATGTGCAGCCAGAAGCTTCTCTTTGAGACCGCCGATGGGAAGCACACGACCACGCAGAGTGATTTCACCGGTCATGGCGATATCACGGCTCACGGGGCGCTTGGTTAGGGCGCTGACAAGCGCCGTGGCCATAGTGATTCCTGCGCTCGGACCATCCTTGGGAATCGCACCCTCGGGGAAGTGCACGTGGATGTCGATCTTCGAGTAGAAATCCTCTTCGAGACCCAGGAACGTTGCACGCGAGCGAACATAGCTGAACGCAGCCTGCGCTGATTCCTGCATCACATCGCCGAGTTTTCCGGTGATTTTGAGGTTGCCCTTGCCAGTCACTACGGAGACTTCGGTAATAAGAAGGTCGCCGCCCACCTCTGTGTACGCAAGACCCTGACACACTCCAACTTCATCACGCGCAGCTGTTTCATTGATACTGAAACGGCGTGGACCGAGGTTTTGGCGAATGGTGGCGTCGTTGACTTGAGGCGCAGCGATACCGTCGAGACGGATGATTTCCGAATTCGTAGCGGCTTTTTCGGTTGCTTCGGTCGCAGTTGCCTGGTTCGCAGCAGTGGCCTTGGCTGCCTTCTCGGCCTTGGTCGCTTTGATTGCTGTGGTCGGTGTCGCTGCAGTGTTCGAAGAGGTATCGGCCGTTTTCTCTTTCAGAAGTGCGCGTGCGATTTTTCTGCAAACACTTGAGATCTCTCTCTCAAGACTACGGACACCAGCTTCGCGTGTGTAATAGCGGATGAGTTCTTCAAGCGCTGAATTTTCAAACTTCAGACCGGTGTTCTCCAGTCCGTTGGACTTGGCAGCCTTGGGAACGAGGTGGCGGGTCGCGATATTGACCTTCTCCTGCTCTGTGTAGCCGCCCAGAGTGATGATCTCCATACGGTCAAGCAAAGGCTTGGGAATCGAGTGGAGATTGTTTGCTGTTGCCAGGAACAACGTCTGCGAAAGGTCGTAATCCATGTCGAGGTAGTGGTCGTTGAACATGGAGTTCTGCTCAGGGTCGAGAACCTCAAGCATTGCGCTCGCGGGGTCGCCACGGAAGTCGGAACTCATTTTATCGATTTCGTCGAGAAGAATGACAGGGTTACTTGCTCCTGCCTTCTTCAGCGCGCCGATGATCTTGCCTGGCATAGCACCAATGTAAGTGCGACGGTGACCACGGATTTCTGCCTCATCGCGCACGCCACCCAGAGCAATACGCGCGAATTCACGGCCGGTGGCACGTGCTACGCTGCGCGCCAGGCTTGTTTTACCCACACCAGGAGGACCAACAAGACAGAGGATTGGTCCTTTGAGCTTGTCGGATAGGCTTGTGACTGCGAGATACTCTAGGACGCGTTCCTTGACCTTCTCTAGACCGAAGTGATCCGCTTCAAGAACTTCGTCGCTGTATTTTGGGTCGCGCAAGAGCGTGCTGTAATCGCCCCAGGGCAGGCCAAGCACCGTATCAACGTAGTTGCGCACCACAGTTGCTTCCGCACTCATTGGGCTCATGCCACGCAATTTTTTGAGCTCTTTCTTAAGTCGCTCGCGCGCTTCGTCGGAAAGTTTTTTGGATTTAATTTTGCTTTCAAGCTCTGCGATCTCTGTACGGGAGTCATCGAAATTGCCGAGCTCCTTCTGAATCGCATTCATTTGCTCGTTGAGATAGTACTCTTTCTGAGTCTTCTCCATTTGGCGCTTCACGCGTGCACGAATCTTCTTTTCAACGCGCAGGATTTCGATTTCGGATTGGATGATTCCGAAAATCTCTTCCAGACGCTTTGCCGGATCAACGGTTTCCAGAATGCGCTGCTTGTCGGCAAGCTTGAGGTTCGCAAGCTGAACAACCAAGGTGTCTGCCAGGCGGCTCTCGTCTTCAATTGACGAGATCGAGAAGACCATTTCTGGCGGAACCTTTTTGTTAAGCTTCACGTAGGTGTCGAATGCAGCCTTGACCGTGCGCACAAGCGCCTCGTTCTCAACAGCTTGACCTGGCGGTTCAGCAATCTCTGCAACTTCAACCACGAGGAGGTCAGAGCTCTCAACGTAACGAGTGACTTTTGCGCGGCGCTTGCCTTCAACCAAAATCTTCACTGTGCCGTCAGGCAAACGCAGCAGCTGGAGAATCTGTGCGATGGTTCCGAACTCATAGATTTCATCGGGGGTTGGATCGTTGGTTTTAGATTTGCGCTGAGCAGCCAGAAAAATTTCTCTGTTGCGCGACATTGCATCGTCGAGCGCTTTAATGCTCTTCTCACGGCCAACGAAAAGCGGCACCACCGTGTGTGGAAAAACCAAAAGCTCACGAAGCGGAAGGAGTGGGAGCGTTCGAATGTTTGCTTTCTTCTCAGCCATTGAGATCCTCCAGGCGAGGGTGGTGTCCCACCGTCAAGACAAAGTTTAAGCAGTTGGAGACTTTTGGCAATCGATTTGTGATCCGCGCACCAGTCAGATTTACGTTGCCTCCTGAATAGGCTTTTCCCATCCAGGAAGTTGCGTTTCGAACCTGGGCCACAACCGGGTCATCACCGCGTCACCGATGTCCTTTTGCTCAGACAACACTTCGGCGAGGATCTTGGAAGACGTGAGGGGATGAAACAGCACTGCTCGAAAAACGACGGTGTCAGTACCCGGCAAAACTGACTCAAGCGTTGTACGGGAAACAAAACTCTTCCCGTTTTGTCTTTGAATCTTTTGTATTTCGACTGTAGCTTCGTTGAGTAGGGTGGTCAATTGTTGCAGCGTATTGTCTTTGGCTGCAGCGGAAATGTTTTGCAGAGCTTCTTTGTGGAGTTTTAACAGACGCTCTTTCCAGCGCGCAGGGATATATCGCCAGGTCACGATATTGCTGCGTACTTCGCTGGTGAGCTGGAATGAATTTGAACTTTTGACAAGTTCAGCAAACGTTTGGCCGAGCTGCAAGGAATTTTCCATCAGTTGGCCATAACCCCTGCGCCCCAACGCCCACAGGGCGAACCAAAGTTTGAAGGAGTCGAAACGGCGGCTGCCTTCAAGACTCGTGCGACCGAGATCAACGCTGCCCGCGCGGATAATGTAGCGCGCTGTATGGCGCAAAACATCGAGTGCGGTTTCATCGCGGAAAAGAACCATCCCCTGTGCCATCGGAACTGAAAATAGTTTGTGGCCATCGAGAACGACAGAATCGGCCAATTCGATACCTTTGAGAAGGGCACGGCCTTGTTCGCACAACAATAATGGACCGCCCCAGGCAGCATCGACGTGAAACCATGCACCAGACTTTTGGGCGAGTGCTGCAAGTGCACTCAAGTCGTCAGCGCTTCCAGTTTCTGTGCTTCCTGCAACTCCTATGATGGCCAGTGGCAGAATCCCCTGTGCTTGGTGCTGAGCCAGAACCTGTTCGAGGACTTCGAGGTTGATTTGATTTGTGTGGGGAACCACGGGAATTTCGTGAACTGACTGCGAGCCCAAACCAAGCACTGAGGCAGCCTTGCGGACCGAATAATGAACGCGTTTGCTTGCGTAGATACCGACCTTTCTTTTTCCCATACGTTCGAGCGCATCAAACACCCCCCAATCGCGACAGCGTGGGATTTTTTTGTTGCGTGCGACAGCCAACGCAGTGAGGTTGCCCATGGTTCCGCCACTGGTCACGTTCCCAAAGCACAGTTCGGGCTTGTGCATGCGCGCTTTGTAATACTCGGCATTTTTTCCAAAAATAAGTCGGTGAATCCAGGCCAGCAATTGGCCTTCCACAAAGCTTCCCGAGAGCGCAGTCTCGATTTTAACAACGTTCTGGTTCATTGCGGCGATGAGCAGTTCAAGACCCAAATGGAATGTGGGTGTCGCACCCGTCATGTGGCCAATGTAGTGCGGATCTCCCACATGAACAGCGTGTTTCACGACACGTTCACTCGCGAGCTTCAGGGCTTTATCGAGACCGATGCCCGCAGCGGGAATGTCCACCTCGTGAAACAGCGCTTCGAGGTCAGGTAGGCTCAGGTCGCTGTGAACGGTGCTATTCTTCTTTGGATTCAAAAAAGACAAGGCCAGGTCTAAATGCTGTTCGACCTGTTTGCGAACCACAGCTTCTGCTTCGGGTTGGAAAAACAGCTCCTGCATGGCATTCTTAGACGTCATTCGGATATCCCGTGTCTGTTGAGTGTCCCGACACCCTCAAATGGTGTCTAGACCTTGCCGGATACCCCTATACTAGCCGAATTTTTTTGCCAATGTCTGTTCAGAGGGTGAGCCTGACAATGAACAATTTGCAGCAATACGACGATCTGGCGTCGCTGTGGTGGAAGGACAGCAGTCCGTTCAAAGACCTGTTGTATTTGAACGCACCACGCTTTCGTTTTTTTGAGAGTTGGCTCAGTGCATGGCAGGACAAAAAAGTTCTCGATTTGGGCTGTGGTGGCGGATTCGTTTCTGAGGAGTTGGCGCGCAGGGGAGCGCAGGTGGTGGGAGTTGATCCCGCCCAATCTCTGGTCGACGTTGCGCGTCAGCACGCGCAAGAAAGCAGTCTTCATATTGATTACAGAGTGGGAACAGGGGAGGCAATACCTGCGCCCGATGCGAGTTTTGATGCTGTTGTTTGCGTCGACGTGCTTGAGCATGTTGCCGATCTCGACCGTGTTTTGAGCGAGGTTCACCGCGTGCTTAAGCCTGGTGGTCTTTTTCTCTATGACACTATCAATAAAACTTTCTTTTCCTTCCTGTGGATGATCCTTGTGCTCGAATGGATTGCGGGCAGGATTCCACGGGGAACCCATGACTGGCGCAAGTTCATTAAGCCTCAGCTGATGAGCGCCAAGCTCAAACATTTTGGGTTCACTGATGTGGAGCAAAAAGGGATTGTCCTGAGCGGAGTGAGGTTTGCAGCCTGGGGTCTAATCCCAAGATTCGGCATTTCTGCGCGCCAGAAACGTGGTCTGTACGTCGGAGTGGCTCGTAAGTCATGACGCTTCCAAAAACTTCAATTGTTTCGTTCTTGATTTTTTTCTTTGGTTGCCTCAGCAGTGCGTGCGCAACTCTCGGTGGTCGGCAGCAGCCAGTGGCTGTTGACACCGCACCGCGTGGCGTTGCCGTAGGTATCAACGGTTCTGTTGAAAAGGGCGACGCACGTACTCCTTTGGCGGTGAACGTCAAGCGCAGTTCATCGCTCGAGCTCGAATACCAGCACGATGTTTACCGCAAAAAAAATGAAGTGGACTGCAAAGTTCGTGTTGGAACAGTGTTTGGCGGAAATCTTACCTTCGGACTTCTGACCCTCGCTGAGCCCCTCTCTGCGTTGGTTGTGTATGCTTCAGCCGTCGGTCTTGATTTTCTCTCTGGAGCTGCATTTGAGTGCCCTCATCATATTCAACACGCCCTCTCCGTGCCAGAGGCACTTGCAGAAACTCTCCCGGAGACTTGTTCACGCGTTCTAATTCTAGCACCCGGAATGGAACCGGATCTCGCGCTCAAAGCGGCGTTAGTTGAAGAAGCGCAGGGATTTGCAAAACGGGTTGAGGACGGTTGCCTGGAATTCGTGCCTGCGGCTGTGTCTGCCGATGCCCTGCAGCGCTCCATGTTAGAAAACGAGACGCTTGAAAATATTGTTAAGCCAGAAATGAGCCGCAAGCTTGCTCAGCTCTTACGGGACACAGGTGCAGTGAAGGCGGTCGAGTTACGCCTTGAAGAGCAAACGGATTCTTTCGTGACAGTGAGTTTCAGTTTTTGGGATTTGTATGCGCAGGAGCGCGAAAGCACTTACCGAAAGAATTTCAATCGAGAGAAATTCGACACCCTCAAGGGCGGCTGGGTGAGTCAGTTTCTGGGCCGCTCTCTCAAGCTTCTTCCCAATAGCGTCACACTCTCAGCCTCCAATCCAACTCTGAATCTCGCCGACAATATTCCAAACCAGGAGCGTCGCATTGGACGGCGTGGCTCACTTGTCGGACTCCTTTCGGTCACGTCGGTGGAACATCCGAATCAATACGACACTTGGGGAACCGGCATTCAATTCGGCCCTGCATTGTTCATCGACTCCATCGCGCATCAGGTTGAAGTTGATCGGGAACGAATAACTTCGTCGGAGTGGGCGAAACTTACGGAAGCAGAACGTCAGGCGCGTGAGTTCCGAGCATCCGCACTCACGCTTCCGGTTGATGCCGTGCTTTCGTTGCACACCCCGGCCGGCGCATTTCGAATCTTTGTTGGTTACGGACCGTTGGTTTACATTCCCACCTCAAAGACCTCTGAGAGTCTCGAAACTCGGCTTTTCGGTGCGGCTCATGCCGGGCTCGACTGGGTCGCATATTTCAGTGACAACGTATTCTTTCATCTCGGCGCGCATGCAATCAGCCGCTCGAAGACTTCAATTGAGGAGCAAGGAGCGTTCAAACTGATGGGATGGCAGGCCGCTTCCTTGGGGGTTGGTTATTACTTTCCTGCAACATCGGGTTACGTAGAATCTCTGTTGAGTCAAAAAGACAAATGAGCAAACCACAACCACCGCTAATCGATGCTCACTGCCATCCAGACGCCTTCGGTTCGGATGAGTGGGGCGATGTTGTTCGTCGTGCTTCAAAGGTCGGTGTGCGCGGTTGTGTTGCGGCTGGTCTTTGGCCGGATCAATTTGAGCGGCTGCTCAAATCACATTCTGCTGAACTTGTTGCACGTGTTCACACCAGGGCAGAGTTCGTTGCTTTGTTTCAAGCGCCTGAAGAGTTTCACTTGATGGCCTGTCTTGGATTGCATCCCATGGAGGTCGCGCGGCGCTGGAGGCTCTCGAGTGGAGAATTTGCTCGTCCTATGGCGGAGCGTGATGTGCTTTTCTTTGTCGAAACGGCGCGTAACTACCAGGCATTGGTTTGGGCCGTGGGTGAAGCAGGTTTTGATGCTTCCGAGGAGTGTCTTCTGGGGTGGAGCAGCAAAGAACAGCTGCTCGAGGCGCAGGACTTTGCGTTCGAAGTCAGCGTGAAGCTGGCCGTTGAACTCGGAGTGCCTTTGGTTGTGCACAGCCGCTGTGCGTGGGGGCACACACTTAATCGTTTGCAAGCTGCAAAAAAAATAGGCTTGGGGCAGTTCATGGTGCATTGTTACCCGGGCTCCGCTTCTGACCTTCAGCGCCTGGAGCGTATGGGAGGATTTGCGAGTTTCGGTGGTGTTATGACCTGGCCGAATGCAAAGCGGATGCGCGAGGCTTTGCGTTTAGCGCCGTCTGGAAGCTACCTTATCGAGACCGACTCGCCAGACCTCGCACCCGCAATCGCTGGGTTCGAACGCATTGTTCGCAATGAGCCAAAGTATCTGAAGCCCATCGCTGAGGTTGCAGCTCAGTTGCGTGGCGAGTCTCTCGATGACGTGATTCGCTCGAATTTTGAGAATTTGCAGCGTTACTTTCTTGCTGTTAAATGATGCAAACACTAAACACGGGCACCATCTGAGAAGCTGCTTCTCATGAACTGAGCTATTTACCGCTTCAATATGGTGCAAAGTCATTCTCCAAAAAGCGGCCGCTTTGACCTTGATGTTCTCGTTGGTTGTGCGACTCTCAGTGGGTCATCTAAAAATGCTGAAGTCAAAAGTTGTCTGCGGAGGGGTCTGCGGGTTGACTTCTCCTGAGCGATGACTTTGTATGTGCATGTTTTTGTAAACATATACACAAACTCCCCAGCCCGTCGAACGCACGGAGGCCGAGAGCCGATGGATAACGCGAGTCCGTTTTACGCTGACATTCTCGCCAGCTTGAAGTCCAGCTTTGCAGGACGTGAATTCACACTCGAAGAGCGCTCAGAGAAGAACCATGAGCAAACTCTTTTTATTCCGAAAGACACCGTTGTCGGCGTCATGGAAACACTGAAAACCAAGCACGGCTATAATTTCATGCTTGATATCTGCGGTCTTGACTGGCCCGAGCGCGAAAAGCGTTTCGATGTTGTCTACCACTTGCTCAACAAAGACCTGAACCGTCGTCTGCGTGTTAAAACGCAAGTGGGCGAAGGTGAGTCGGTGGCTTCGGTGGTTCCTGTCTGGGCAGGTGCCAACTGGTTTGAACGCGAATGCTTCGACATGTTTGGTGTGAAGTTCGAGGGGCATCCAGATCTTCGCCGTATTTTGTGTCACGAGGAATTTGTCGGTCATCCGCTGCGCAAAGACTACCCAGCAGACCAAATCCAACGCATGTCTGGGCAGCCTCTCGAACACTCGTTTGAGCGCGATCGCGAGAGGCTCATGAAGAAACACAACGACGATCTTATGTGGATCAACGTTGGACCTGCGCATCCTGCAACGCACGGTACACTGCGCTTCATGGCCGTGGTCGACGGCGGCGAAATGATCAAGGAATTGGATTCCGAGATTGGTTATTTGCACCGTTGCTTTGAAAAAATGTGCGAAACGCATAACTACAATCAGATCATTCCCTACACCGACCGTCTGAACTACTGTTCCGCGCCCATCAACAACAATGCTTGGGCTGCAACAATAGAGAAGATGTTTGGTGTGAAGGTGCCCCCCAAAGCGACCATGATGCGTATGGTTCTCGATGAGCTGTCCCGTATCATTGACCACTACGTTTGCATTGGTACCAATGCTGTCGACCTTGGTGCGCTCACCGGCTTCTTCTATATGTTTAACGAGCGCGAGAAGGTATACACCTTGTTCGAGAAACTCTGTGGCGCCCGCCTCACAGTTTCGCTCACACGCATCGGCGGTTTAGGCTTCGATCTGCCCGCGGGCTGGATTCAAGACGCGAAAGATGTTGTCGAGCACATCGCCAAAACACATGAGGAGATGGACAAACTTCTCACCACGAACCGCATTTTCGTTCAGCGCACGCGCGGGGCGGGTGCGATCGATCAAAAGACCGCAATTCAATATGGTTTTACTGGCCCCTGCCTCCGTGCAACGGGCTACGAGCTCGACCTGCGCAAGCATGATCCATACTATTTCTACGATCAGGTTGAGTTCGATATCCCGGTAGCGGCTAAGGGAGATACCTACGATCGCTACTTGGTGCGCATGGAAGAAGTACGTCAGAGTATTCGAATTCTGCGTTGGTGCTTGAACAACATGCCCGAAGGCCCGATTGCCGTTGACAACAAGGCGATCTCGCTTCCGAGCAAGAAAGACGTTTACGGCAACATCGAAGGCTTGATGAACCACTTCATGCTGATCATCAATGGTGTTCAACCTCCTGCAGGTGAAGTTTACCACGCAGTGGAAGGAGCCAACGGCGAGCTTGGCTTCTATGTGGTTTCCGATGGCTCGGGTACGCCCTACCGCGTCAAATGCCGTCCCCCATGTTTTGCTCTGATGAGCGGTTTCGCTCAGATGTGCCTGGGTGGGCGTCTTGCTGACGCTGTTGCTGCGCTCGGTTCAATCAACATCATTGCAGGAGAGCTCGACCGCTAAGGTCGACAACGGAGATACATTCATGGCTTCATTTTTCTCGTCCGCTCTGAATGAAACAATCAAAGGCTACCTTGGGCGTTATGAAACCAAACGCTCGAGCATTCTCCCCATTCTCCACGCCATCCAGGATGAAAACGACTGGATCTCAAAGGAGGCTGTGCAGGCACTTGAGGCAGAGCATGGATTGAGCGTTGTGGATGTGAACGAAGTGCTGAGCTTCTATACCATGTACCGCAAAACTCCGCCGAAACCTTACCGCTTGGAAGTGTGTGGTAGCATTTCTTGTTGGTTGAATGGTGCCGACAAAACCATCGCCACCGCCAAGGCACACATCGCCGAAGCCGAAAAAGCGGGAAAGCCTGTGCCCTTTGAGTGTCACAAGGTCGAGTGCTTGGGTGTGTGTGGTTATGCGCCTGTCGCATTGGTGAACAAAGATCGCCACCTTAATGTGACCCCTGAGCTCGCGCTTAAATTGATTGCTGACTACAGCAAAAAAGATCTCCCAGCCGCGGCAAAGAAGTGTGCAGCCGACCTGGCCGCTCGCTCTTCAAAACAGTAATGAAAGGGCTCTCAAATGCCAGTCATGAACAGTCCGTATAACGGTCGTCAGCCCAGCGAATTCCGGATTCTCACCGAGCTCGAGGGTGTGCCCAACAGCCGCTCGCTTGAGGTTTATAAAAAGCACGGCGGATATGCTGCACTCGAGAAGGTGCTCAAAGGCGGGATGAGCCCCGATGACGTTATCAATCTGGTGAAGGCGTCAGGATTGCGCGGTCGCGGTGGAGCAGGTTTCCCAACCGGCATGAAATGGGGTTTCGTGCCCAAAGCTCCGGGAGAAAAATACCTCATCACCAACTTCGACGAGGGCGAACCCGGAACGTACAAAGACCGCTACATTGCAGAACTCAACGCCCACATGTTGATTGAAGGTAAACTCATCGGCGCATATGCCATTGGTGCTTCCAAGAGCTACATTTATCTTCGTGGCGAATTCTACGGTGAGATCGCATGGTGCGAGCAGGCCATCAAAGAGGCCTACGATGCGGGCTACCTCGGCGACAACATCATGGGAACAGGCTTCAAGCATCACATGGATGTTTATATTGGCGCTGGATCCTACATCTGTGGCGAGGAAACAGGTCTCATTAGCTCACTTGAAGGTAAAAAAGGCCAGCCGAAGCTCAAGCCTCCGTTTCCCGCCGTGAAGGGTTATTTGGGGCAGCCGACAATTGTGAACAACGTTGAAACTCTCGCGGCGGTGCCATGGATTATTCGCAATGGCGCTGAGGCGTACAAAAAGTTCGGAACCGAGAAATCAGCTGGTACGAAACTTTTCAACATCAGTGGACCTGTGGTGCGTCCTGGTTGCTACGAGCTCCCGCTGGGATACCCGTTGAAGCGTTTCATCTTCGAAGATTGCGGTGGTCTCATTGGCGGCAAGAAGCTCAAGGCAGTGATTCCAGGTGGAGCATCGGCTCCCGTTCTGACCGCTGCTGAAATTGAAACCATCACCATGGACTATGAAGCCTTTGCGGGTGCTGGAACCATGTTGGGATCGGGTGCTGTCATCGTTATTCCAGAAGATGTGAGCATGGTTCATGTTCTCGAGAACCTCATGCACTTCTTCAAGGATGAGTCCTGCGGACAGTGCACACCGTGCCGCGAGGGAACCGGCTGGCTCCTCAAGATGTCCCGCGATATCGTCAACGGTGAAGGCTCTCCCGGTGATGCGGAGAAAATTGCAGATGTCGCTGGCAAAATGATGGGGCGCACAATCTGTACTTTCTCAGACGCAGCGGCTGGTCCGGCGCGTTCCATTCCGCAAAAGTTCGCACACGAGTTTCTTGAATTTTACAAATCGAAGCAGAACGCAGCTCAAGCGCACGGGTGAAACATGTCGAATCAGGTCACGTTGAGCATTAACAACCAGTCCATCACGGTTCCTGCGGGCAGCACAATCATGGAAGCTGCGCAGAAGCTGGGAGTCTCTGTTCCTCATTTCTGTTGGCATCCGGGCTTGTCTATTGCCGGTGTGTGTCGCTTCTGCATGGTTAAGGTCGAGGGCATGCCCAAGTTGCAGATTGCCTGCAACACGCCTGCGACAGAAGGCATGAAGGTCGACACGGTTTCTTCCGATGTAAAAGACGCTCACAAATGGGCTCTTGAGTTTCACCTCATCAATCACCCGCTGGATTGTCCCATTTGCGACCAGGCGGGGGAATGTGAGTTGCAGAACTATTACATGAAGGTCGGCAAGTATCAGTCGCAGATGGAAGACGAAAAGGTTCTCAAGCCCAAGGCACTCGATGTGGGTGACACTCTGGTGCTGGACACCGAACGTTGCATTCTCTGCTCGCGGTGCGTGCGCTTCGAAGACGAAGTTACAAAAACCAGCACGCTCGGTATTTTCAACCGTGGCGACCAAGCAACCATCGGCACCTACCAAGATCGCAAAATTAAGCACAACTACAGCTACAATTTGGCTGATATTTGCCCCGTGGGAGCCTTCACTGCCAAGGATTTCCGCTTCAAGTGCCGCGTTTGGTTCTTGAAAGAAACCAAAACTGTGTGTCCGGGTTGCTCTACGGGTTGCAATGTTAACCTGTTTCAAAATAGCAATCAGCGCGAATATTATCGTTTGAAACCGCGCCACAATGCCGACGTGAACGGTCACTGGATGTGCGATACCGGTCGTACAATGTACGAGCATCTCAATGCATCTGCGCGTCTACCTGCACCGCTGCTGAATGGTGAAACGGTATCGAGCCAGGCAGCATTGCAAGCTGTCACGGATACATTGAAGTCTGTGTCTGCCGACAAAGTGGCTGTCGTTCTGACCGCGCAGTTCACAAATGAAGATTACAAAGCAACGTTGTCGACGTTGAAAACTCTCCTCAAAGGAACACCCAAGGTTTTCGTTTGGCGCGATGAATCGGAGAAGGCTGAGGACTTCGACGGTATTCTGTTCCGCGGCGATCGTAACCCCAACACCCGCGGCATGATGGATGTATTCAAGGAGCAGGGCGTCTCTCCAGTGATGTTGAAAGGTGATTTCTCTGCTTTGGCCTCCGCGGCTGCTGAGCTCACCCTTATCTTCGGACCGGAAGTGGAAGCCGGTTATCCGAATCTCGGCAAGGCGCTGAGCCGTTTTGTTGAGGTGAAGAAGGCAGTCTATTTTGGCAATACATTGAATGAATCAGCTAAAAAGATGTGGCTGCGCATGCCGGTGAAGGTCTTCGCAGAGAAGAGCGGAACCTTTGTGAACTTCAATGGCGTTGCGCAGAAGCTCAAGGCCAATCCTCCCGTCTTTACGGCGGTCAAGGGTGTAGATGAATATTTCGCTGACCTGAGCAAAATGTCTCAGGCGACACTTTGATTGAACGAGGTCAATGACACATGGCTTATGTGAACGTCTCTCGGGATCCGGAACGTAATCTCAAAAATGGTTATTTGGCCACGTCACTTGTGGGCATGGGCACCACTCTTGTGACCTTTGCAAAACAGGTTTTTGGTCTGGAAGAATCCAACACAGTTCAGTGGCCTGAAGTTGAGTACCAGTATTCCGAGCGATTCAAGGGAGCACACTTCCTGACGAAGCGTCCGGATGGTCGAGTGCGTTGTACGGCTTGCTTCCTGTGCGCTACAAATTGTCCGGCGCAGTGCATCACCATTGTTGCGGGCGAGAGTCCCGACAAAGGCGTCGAGAAATACCCTGTGCGGTTTGAAATCGATATCCTGCGCTGCGTGTTTTGTGGTTACTGCGAAGAAGCTTGTCCTGTTGATGCCATTCGCATGGGGCCAGAATACTCGATGGCAGGTCTTGCCGAACGCAAGTGGGTTTATACCAAAGATTATCTGCTTGAACGCGATGCGGTGAAACGCAAAGTGGGTGAGAAGCAGATCTCCAAAAAAGACGAAAACACCAAGCACGATACCGTGGATAGCACACTTCCAAATATCCATGCACACGGCCCTGGGCACGGGCACTGAGTTTATTTTCGCTCACCCGTTTTGAGTCCGCTGCCGTACAGTCCAGACTCAAAGCAGGTGGGGAAGTGCATAGACAAAAAACAACGCACCCACGTAAATTAAAGTCGCAGTGCACAAAAATATTGTGGAGAGTTTGCGCGTTTTCATGCAGGCTGCAGCCAGCACTGGATCTACAGGACACACCTGCGCGGCCGGGCGACTTCGCATCCAAAATGCAGAGCCCACAAGCATCCCTGCAACCGTAAAAATTATCCCTTTATGTTCACCAATAAGTGCGAGTTGGGGCAGAGCTGCAAAAGCACCTGCAACACTCGCACCAAAGCCAAGTGCAACAAGCAAGACAGGGATCACACAGCAGAGCAAGGTCGCAGAGCTGCCTAGAAGTGCTATTCCTGCCCATGCTTTGCTCATGGCTTTTCCTTCGTGATTTTTACAACAGTGTAGCCCGCATCAGTGATGAGTTTGGTGATTGCTTCGTCATTGAATTCTTTGCCTGGCAACGTCGAGAAAGAGACGATTTTGCTTTCCAAATCGACCTTAATTTTATCGACAAGTCCAGTTTTCTCGAGCTTTTTTTTGATCCCCTGAGCGCAGAATCCGCAAACCATTCCATTTACGTTGACCTTGATTTGGTCAGCTAAAGCTATCGAGCTCAAGAGAATTCCTCCAAGTATAAAAGTTGATGCAATATATCCGCGAAGACTCGACTTCATAAAGCAAAACCTCCTTTAATAAGAGTGAATCATGTAATTGAATGCGAGTCGGCCATTGAGGCTGCTGCCCACTTCGAAGAGCATGTTGCGATAGAAGTAACGCACCAGAGGGGTAATCTCGTGCTCCTGATTGTTAAATTTTGAGTCGGATTGAACGCTCCATTCGACCATAGCCCAGAGAGCTGGCTCGTCGGCTTGCGCTTTGTAGGGAGCATATCCGAGGCGAGTGACCGTTTGATTTGAGAAGGCTTGTTCGTTTTTGAACATTTGCTTAAAACGGGCTTTTCCGTAGTACTGCCTATCCTCTGCATCAGCCTCGACGCTCCAGCCTTGCACCCTTGAGTGCCTGCTGCGTTCCTTGGCGAGCGCAAGGTTTCTTTGAGTGGATTGATCCCCATGGGTATGACCGTCGAGTGCCCCCCATCCCATTCCACCCGCAAGCCCGATGTAGAGGTTACTTTGCAGATCGGGAAAGTTTCCTCTCCAAACCAGTGCGTTTGCGCGGGCGAGCAAAACGGAGGAATTTTTTGTTCGTTCTCCCACAATCCCTAGGCCGCACCACCAGCGTGGCGAATGGATGATCTCAAGACCGGCCATGTCGCCCTGATGGTGTCCCATAATGGCTGTGCCCTGTTCAAACACGACTGGGTGTGCTGAGGCTGCCTGGGAGGAGATCAAAGTAAGAACCGGCCAGGCAACTGCGAGCGCCAGAGCTCTTGGCCACTGAGACGCTTCGGTGCATTTTTTTCGGGGTGAACGGGGCATGCGTCACATCCTTTGTTATTCTTCGTATACGTTTACGAATCTCCTCTGAGTTTTGTGACAGGTGATTTGTTTTTTTTTGTAGGTAACTGGAAGTATTGCTTTTATGATAATTATTGGCGAGCCAAGCGACGAGGAATTACTTGAGGGTTATGCCCAAGGCAATCCCGAAGCATTCGAAGCCTTCTTTGTGCGGCATCGTGGGCGCGTCTATCAATATGCGCTCAAAAAACTGCTGCGCCCTGAGCTCGCGGCCGAGGTTTCCCAAGAAGTTTTTCTTAAGCTGCATTCAAAGATTCATCTCTACAAGAGCAACTCAGCCGCGCTGCCCTGGTTTTTTACAATCGTCCACAACACCTGTGTGGATGCGCTGCGGCGCAATTCAGGCCGCATTGAGCTCTCATGGGAAGGCGAGTCAGCGATTGAAGGCTCGGCGTCTTCTTCGCTCCACAAGAGCGGAGTGTCATCGCTCGTCATTAGCGATCCGCAAGCCGGACAGCACGACGAGGCAATCAGCAAGGCAGTCTCCGAACTGAGCATGGAACAGCGCACGGTCGTGCAGGGACGCCTTTTGGAGGAGAAGAGTTTTCGCACTTTGGCCGATGAAAGCGGCAAGAGTGAGGTTGCGCTCCGGAAGATTTACAGTCGTGCGCTCGAAAAGCTGCGCACCTTTTTGCTCGGGCAAGCGCCTCGAAAAGGAGATGAGTGATGTCGGATAAAAAAATCGCCCCAACCCCCGAAGAGGATCTTTCACGCTCCTTTCAAACGTTCAATACTTTGAATGGTGAGGTTCCCGACGACGTTCAGGGGAGCATGAAGATTGTTGAGAAGAAGATTGCGGTTGAACTTGTTCGTTCGAGGAAAAGGTTTTTTGCAGCCTATGCATTTCTCTCTGTGCTTGGTTATCTTTTTTCGCTTTCGCTCTGTTCCCAAAATTCAATCGCACTGACTGCTTTCTCACTCGATACGGCTGCTTTGTTGCACAGGCTCCCCGATCCTTTGTGCCCGGTTGTTTGTGGTCTCTTTTTCACTTTTGTGCCCGCTCTGTGCCTGCTCTTTTTTCTCGACCGTTTTCAGATGCGCCGGCTTGTGCGTGAATTCTGGTGGTTGCCTGTCCTGACAGCCTTGCTCACCTGTCTTTTGATGGTCTTTCTTCCTGGGGCTTATCAGCACGCAGGGATGCATGCGCATCATCAAGGTGTGCGCCACACACAAGGAGATGCGTTGTGGCTCTTGTGGTGGACACTGGCAGCAATCTCTCTTCCTGCATTGGGCGCTTTTGTGCTCAACCGTCGCTTTCAGGGCGAGCAGTAAGGCAGTTTACGGTGTTACGGCAGCGGAATCTCGGCGAGCCCCGAACTCAACACGTATGTACCATCTGCTCCGTACAGCGATGAACACGATTCGAGGGCTTTGCTGCCGTAGTCGGATCGGCTTAAATGATATCCCGTATAATCATGTGCAAGCGAATGTAGCTTCATCGTTTGGCCGGCAGCGAGCCTACTGGCGAAGGCGTTTTTGACTTCCGTAGCACCTGATGTGGTCCATTCGCCGGGTAGAAACAGGTTGAGCTCATCGTTGATTCTCCAGAACGTGAGGTGCGCCTGTTGAGGAAGATTTTCCAACACACGCACTCCCACCAGGGTATCGGCCTGCGATGCACCACAACCGCTCCAGTTGATACGCGCTGATGGTAGTTCAATTGTACCTGCTGATGTGCTCATGGTGAGGTTGTTGGATGAAGATATTGATTGGGTGTTCCGTAGCGCTTCGGCAACGTTTTTGGCCCACATATCATTACTCAGGTTGCTGTTGTTGGCAGTCATGTTTCCAATTTCGGTTTGAAGCAAAAAAACATTTTCAAGGTCAAACGCACTCCCAACGGCCTGCTCGAGCGGAGCGACCAGATCTGCACTCAGGACGAGGTCGCTTGGACCATAGGAGGTTGGGTGCACGGCCATGCGTAAAAGCGCAAGAGGTGCTCTCGCGTTGGCTGTATTGAACGATAAGAGAGATACATCATTATTTGCGCGCATGCCTTCAAAGCGACTTTTCAAAAGCTGAGCTGCTTCGGATGCCCTCGTGCTAATAGATTCTACGTTTTGTAGTTGCCCGAGGGCTCGCCTGAGCGTGTCTTTGAAGACGCTGACGTAGGCATTAGCGAGTGGTGGGTTGTACTGGTCACAGACAAAGGCGCTCCACAGAGGATTTTCAGAAAGACCTGCAGGACCCGAATGTGTGTGCGTTGCAACGACTAAAGTGTTGTTGAGGTTTGCTGATTTTTTCCCAGTCACTTCGTCGATAGCAGCATGGATTTTCTGCGTCATGTCGGAGGTCACAGCAACGAGGTCGAGTGAAACGAGAAAAAGATTTTGATTTTCGAGTGCATTGCTCTGACGAATTTCAAAGACTGCGGTTTTGATTTTTGGGGGTTGCACTATTTTTTCATAGGGGCGGCAGAAAGAGATTTCTCCGCCCTTTGCAAACAGAGGAAAAAGAAAACGGCGCGCTACTCCTCCATAGCCAGAAAGTGCGGTCGGCCTTTCTGGTATAAATTCCGCTCGCGCAGCTCCCACGCGGACAATATTACCCTTCAGCGGAATCCCCTGGTTGAGCGCAGGACTTGAATTGGGTGAAGGTACCAAATCAGGTATTCGCGATCGGATTTCGCAGCCCCCGAGAAGAACTATGGATGAAAGTATTCCGCATCGAAGAAACTTTTTCATGGCGTTCCCAATTCCAGTGTGATCTCGAAAGTTGGATAAAGCGAGGTGGCCGAAATACGATCGACTTCGACCGTCATTCGCCCCAGACCCAATTCAGCCGCCCACGGATTCTTGGTGAAGAAATACAGAGCCTGAAGCCCGCGCGCGTCAGCATTGCGGGTTTCGTGTAAGCCCCCGAGAGTGCGCCAGCGTGCGGGAAGTGTTTGCCAAGCTCTGAGGCCAAAGCGCGGTGCCTTATCCGCAGTTTCACCCCAATAGCGCAGCTCAAGGCTGAGGTCTGAGTCCATCAGGGCGTTCCACTGCTGAAGTGCTGGTGATGCAAGGGCGAGCTCGGCTCCGGACGTTTTAATCCGCGTCGCGGTGCCTTCTGGGAGATAGGCGTACTTTACACTGTGGACGACTTGCCATGAAGCCAGCCCAGCTGGCCGTCCCTGTAAACCTTCGGGTGGGTAGGCCACGCTCGCTTTGGTTCTGACGTATTCAACGGGCTGTCGGAATCCTAAAAGTGCCGTTCCGAAGCGCACTCCCCAGCTTATTCCTGTTTTGCATTCAATTTGCGCAGCAAAAAAACCAGTAAGCGTCGCGGAAAGGGGCAGGCTCCATTGGCAGGGGGGAGGTGCGCCTGCTGCTGTGTCGGAATCAATTTTCCCAGGCTCTGCAGCAGATACTCCTCGAATTGCGAGCACGAAGGGCAGGAAGGCAAGGGCGCGTCCCCAGAGTCTGTACTGGAGCAGGCCTGCAAACTGGGCTTTTCTGCGAAAAAGAGCCACAAACTTCGGACTTTCCTGGGGGGATGAATCTGAACGCTTGCATGTTTGCTCAAGAGCGGTTATGCGACGCGGTCTGGTTAATCTCCTTGCCCCCGCACACCAGATGCTGATGAGGGGGCTCATGTGTTTCAGCAGCGATCCAGAAGGAGCTTTTATAATGCGTGAATACGAAGCAATGATCATCGCCAAGCCGGACCTTCCCGAAGCTGAGCTCAGCAAGATGCTGGCTCGTTGGGAGGGTATTATTGGTACCAATGGCGGTCAAATTATCCGTAAGGACACCTGGGGTGTTCGCAAGCTTGCTTATCCTATCAACAAGGCAACCCGCGGCATTTACCACGTGTATGATGTTGCAACCGAGCAGGATAGCGCTCGCGAACTCGAGCGTATTTTGAAGCTCGACGAAAACGTGTTGCGCAGCCTGATTATCAAGCTTTCCGACAAGGTGAACGTCGAAGCTCGCCGCGTTGAACTGCAGAAGCAAGCTGAAGCTGCCGCAACACGCGCAGCAGAGCAGGCTCGCGAGCGCGCTGAAGGCGATTCGATGAGCGCACGCCGCGGCGCACCACGTGACGAAGAGTGAGAATCCCTCACTCCCGTCAACTCAAGCACAAAAGAGACCTCTGAATGAATGGTTTTCCTGATTGGAATGAACAGCCATCCGGAGTTCAACCGGAACGGCCCGCGCAGCAGAAACGCTCCGCGGGTCTTCTGTTGTCCGGCATTCTTATTGCCATTAGCCTATTGGCTTTTGTCTTTCCGCTTGCGGCCTATCATGTGGCGCAGGTTGCCTCTGTGCTGCGTTTGCGCAGTGCAGTTCTTCTCATGGCAGCCGTATCCATGCTCATTTATTTCTTGGGCATGATAACCCGGCTCCCGGTGTTTGTGATGGCCGGAACATTGGGGATATTGAGTCTGCCGTTTTTATGGCTCAGCCTCATGTTTCGTTTTAAAAACCGCTCCGCGCTCTGGGCTTTGCTGGTTTTGGCACTGCCGGTGGTCTTGATGATGAGCAGTCTGCTCGGCGTTCCGCAGGGCTTCAACGTCGAGGCCTGGTTGACTGCGAATATTGCGGGTGGGTTGGGCGCGACTAATGCAGCACAAGCCGAAACTCTGCTGCGACAGCTGAAGGAGTCTCGGGTAATCGATGAAATGCAGCGTTTCCTCGACCAAGAGAGTTGGGAACGCTTGGCTTGGCTTCTCTTTGCCGACTCCGGTTCGCTTTCAGTTTTTGTCCTGGGTTCATTGGCCGCAACGGTGGTTCTTATTGATTTTGCGTTCAACCAAACCGAACGCATGCACTTTGTGCTCCGTTATGTGCTCGCTAACCGTGAAGTTTTTCCGCATCAGATGGTGTTCATTTTCCAGCAGACCGCGGAGAGCATGAAGGCTCTCATGGGGCGAAAGAGGGGAGCCCCTCTGGATGCTTTGACCAGCGGAGTGGTCGTTCAGGCGCACGTGAAGAAGCCTACGCGGGGCGCATCTGAATCCGGCAATACAGCTCCGTGGTCCGAGGAGAAGAAGTCCGGATCAGCGATGCTACCGGGCTGGCTCAGACGCCTGGCACGTGAGCCAAATCCACCTTCGACAACAGATATCTTTGGCTACCGCTTCACCCTCTCCGCTGAACCGGGATGGCGCTCGCGTTTGTTTGCGGTTCCTTTGTGGTTGGCGGTGCCCGCACTCGCAATGCTGTTGTACATGTCCTCGCTCTGGCAGGGGGACGCAGAACTCGGGAGCTGGCTCCCCGCCGAGCCCAAAGGCCCAGTGCTGGTGTGGGGGGCTTTGGCTGCGCTCATGGTTCTGGTGGGGCTGGCATTGCAGGGGGCACTGATAGTTCATGCCTGTCTGCGCCCATTGGTTGCCTTGGCGGCAGTCTTTGCCATTCTTCTGCTCTCGAGCTCGCTCGACGGGGGGCCGTTTCTTGTTGTTGCGGTGCTCGCGGGAGTCGGATTGCTCGACAATGCCTATGATTTTAGAAACCGGCTTGCCAAAAACAAAAATGCGGTGTAGGCGGTTGTTTCCGTTTTCGGATCGAAGATTCATGATCGGGGTATAAGCATGCAAGTATTACTTCAACAAAACGTCCCAAATCTTGGCCACATCGGCGACCTCGTAAAGGTCAAGCCCGGCTATGCGCGTAACTTTCTTTTTCCGCGCAAGCTCGCGATTCTCGCTGATGCCCGCAACAAGTCGCAGCTGGATCACCAGCTCCGCTTGGCTGAACTCGGCAAAGCTAAGGCTCTCGCAACTGCGAAAGAACTCGCAACCCAAATCGGCTCGGTTTCCTTGACCGTTCAGAAGGCTGTGGGCGAAGAAGACAAGATTTTCGGTACTGTAACCACTCAAGAGCTGGCAGACGCTTTCAAGTCGGAAGGCTTTGAATTCGACCGCCGTTCTATTTCCATCCTCGACGACATCAAGCGTGTTGGCGTTTATCGCGGTTCTGTCAAACTTCACCCAGAAGTGTCTGCAGAATTTAAGATTTGGGTTGTCGCTCAGGGCTAAGCCCCACCTCGCCCCGCTTATGAATTGCCGCCAGCCGTTTGGCTCGGCGGCATTTTCATGTCTGAGGGGGCTCAGACTGTCTTTCTGCCTGCCGATACGCCGTGTATGAAGCACGTAAATGAAGCACAAAAGCTCTATGCTGCAGGCGACGGAACAGGGTCACTACAAATCCTAGAGGATTTGCTCGACCTAGCGCCGCGTAATCCTGAAGCGCTTCGGCTCAAGGCCAGAATTCTGGATTCTTGGGGACGCTTTGAGGAGTCGTATCAAACGCTGCTTAAACTCTCACAATTGCCTAATCCCTCCGAAGAGGTTGTGCAGGAAATTGAGCAACGCGCTAACGAAGAGCGAGAGGCCATCTTGTTTAGCGAGCTGACCTCGGAAGGGCGCTGGTACTATGCATTTCCGGGAAGTCAGTTGTGGGTTTCGATCGCCGGACTCGTGGGCTGCGTTGTTTTTCTTCTGACAAGCGCTCAAGTGCGTTTCACCAATCCGAATGAAGTGATCACCATGGCACTCTCTTTTGTGTTTCTGGTGCTCCTGCCGTGCGTAGCGCTGCTCGCGATACAGATGACCGGCATTAAACGTATTCTCGTGGGTCTGCGTGGTCTCTCTGTGTGCACCCGCTTTCGTGAGCGCGTCTATGCATGGGACGAACTGAAGGTTGCAGTCATTGAATTCGACCAAGATCCACGCGTGGATTTTTTGCGTCTTAAAATTTTCGGTCAGAATGACTCACACGTGCCGCTGCTGAACTTTGACATTTCCCGCAATGGAAGTGTTGTTCGGGCACGGCGTCATTTCCTAAAGAACATCCTCACCCACGTGGATACGGTCTCCTATGTGACGCGGGCGGCCTCTGGTGTCCGGATGAACCGCAGCTTTGATTCGGAAGATTCCGAAAATTCCAATAAAAACCCGCCTCAAGCGAGTTAATGTCCCTGGTTTGAGGGACATTTGCTTGTCCGTTTGAACATCCCACTGGCATTGTCGCGCCGGCCAAAAACGCAACCTTGACCGAAGAGGATTTCATGGAAACAGTCGATCCGCGCATCAGCGAACTCACGGGTTTTCTCAAAAACGCTAGAGAAGATGATTTGATGCAGCTGTTGAAATCTCTTCTGACACCCGCAGAGATCGATGCACTCGTGCAGCGCTTGGGTATTTTAGATGGCCTTGCGCGCGGAACTCCACAGCGCGAAATTTCCGAGCAGCTGCGCGTTGGTATTGCTACCGTGACGCGCGGCAGCCGAGTTTGGCAACGGGAGAATGACCTTTTGAAACGCTATTTCCCCCGCGCTAAGTGAAGTCCGACAGCCTCGCGGTGGTCAAAGCCGAAGGCTCGTCGTGTGAGAGCTAGAACTGGAGGAGCCTGCACTCTTTTGAAGGCTCCCATTCCCACGTAGGCACTCCACCATCTCCGCACATCAGCCTCGAACGCCTCTTGGGTTTTGAAGTTTTGTGAGAGGTAAAAAGCGGCCTCTGGGCTGAGCCAAGCAGCGAGAGTTCCCTTCATCCAAGCGTCGATAACGCTTTCGCAATCGTGTCTGTTCCACTCCTCGACCCAGAGGCGGAAAAGCTCATCGTGGTAAGGATAGTGCAGTGGGTCGCCCAGGCCTTTGGTGATGTCCTGTTGCGGTGAAAGTTCCGCACTCGGCTTCACGTTCAATGTGTCCTGCGGGATTATTTCTTTCCCATAAATTGTTGAATTGTAATGCGCTGCCAGCGCGTAAACATCTCCCTTCCACAGGTCACCGAGTGGTGCGAGGTACCCCGCGTGATCTCCGTACAACGTTGAGTAGCCCACGGTCATTTCAGATTTGTTTGCGTTGCAGGGAAAAACGGCACCCAAAGCTGAAGACACGCTTGCAACAAGCCGTGAGCCACGATCGCGCGCCTGAATATTCTCAGCCACAAGAGGGTTCAGAGTTGCTGGTATCTCAACCCCTTGTTGGCGTGCGTCTTCAAGCTGTCGGAGGGTTAACTTCACTGATTCCTCGATGCTCAATGATGCGTAGGCGCAATTCAGATTTTTGGCCAGTTGGTGTGCTGCATTTATGGTTAATTGTGAATTGTATTGAGAGGGAAGATTCACGCAGGTGACGTTCTCGGCGCCAAAAACGCGTGCATGTAAAACAGCTGAGAGTGCTGAATCGATTCCACCGCTGACACCGACGACAACTTTCCTGAGCTGCCATTCTTCGCGCACAAAACTCAAGCCTTTCTCAAGCGCAATTTGAATTTCTTGAATGCGCTCGCTTGGTGCCTCGCTCATTCGTATTGGAGTTTTGTTCGAGGTTATTTCAGCAGGATCAATTGTTTCAGAACATTCTGCGAAAGGTTCGGCAGTTGGGAAAAAGTCCTGCCCTAAATAGATCCCACTTTGGCCGTCGAAGCTGAAAATGGTCTTGCCTACGTTCTGGCTCCCCACAGCATTAACGTAGACAACCGGTAAGCCCGCCTTGGTGGACATGCTACAGAAGAGTTTTTTTCGTCTGGATTGTTTACCCAAAGTGAACGGTGAGCAACTCAGGTTGATGAGCAGATCGGGCTTGTGCTGAGCACTGCAAAGCGCGCTGTAGGGTTTGAATGCGTAATCTTCATCCCACGCATCTTCACACAATCCAATTCCGAGTCTCACCGTGGTTCCGTTGCGCAGGCGAATCATGGCAGGATTGAGGAGTTGCTCAGGAGCAACGCCGCGTTCAAGAGCCAACTTACGCAGGTCGTGGAAGTGTCGGGTGTCGTCAAATTCGCGGTAATTTGGCAGCAACGCTTTGGGCCAAAAGGGCAGTTGCAGTTTTTCGTTCATGAGGAAACGTCCGCTCTGCGCCACGAATGCCGCATTGTACTTTCGAATTCGGCCGTCTTCATTGCGTGCAGTCGGGTCGACACCGACACTTCCAAACAGAATGGCCACGTCGTTGCTGAGTGCTGCGAGTTGTTGCGCGTATTCCTGACAGGCCTTCAGGAAGTGTGGACGCTCCCATGCATCACCGAGAAAATAACCCGGCAGAGCCATCTCAGGGAAAACGATGAGGTCGGCTCCATCGGCGCGTGCTTTGGCAATGGCAGCCTTCATGGCTGCAAAGTTTTGCTCGAGTGCAGCGGCGCGAACACGAGTCTGGGCGATACAAATACGCATGAGTTGCCCCTCCAGGTGGCAGTCTCAGGGCGAGACCCTTGAATTTTCCTGACCTAAATGACATACCAGATGAGCCTTCATGTTCATAAACCTTAGCGCCTCTCCCTTCCCATGCCGGAAGCGGAGACACAGGAGTTTCGATGACCACGCAAAACAGACCCACGCGTCGTGTTGTTCTGGCTGCTCTTTCTGTAGGTCTTTGCTCATTGGGCCTCGGCGTTTCGACGCTTTCCCATGCCGCCGTGACCGAAGTCAAAGTCGGTGTGATTCTCCCCCTGACGGGAGACAAAGCGACCTTTGGGCAAGAATCGCTCAATGGCTTGAAGCTGGCACTCGATAAGGCTGGCAAAGATAGTCCTCAGCTCAAAATGCAGGTGGAAGACACCCAAGGCACGCCTGCCGGCTCTGCGGCTGCGGTCAACAAACTGATTGCCTCCGACAAGGTTGCGGTCATCATTGGTGAAGTGGCTAGCTCAAATACCATCGCGGCCTCGGCTGCAGCTCAGTCAGCCAAAATTCCTCTGGTAACCCATGCTTCGACCAATGACACTATCACGATGGGCAAAGAATTTATTTCGCGCATCTGTTTTGTTGATAGTTTTCAAGGTGCAGTGATGGCGAAGTTCGCTGTCAGCAACCTTAAAGCGAAGACAGCAGCCATTCTGGTTGACTCTGACTCTGACTACAGCCGTGGTCTGCGCGATTCTTTCAAGCAAGCCTTTGCGACTGCAGGCGGTTCTATCAAAGATGAACTCGTCATTTCCTACTCGCAGAAAGACCGCGACTTCAAAACCCAGCTCATGAAGATCCGTAAAGCTACACCTGACGTGGTCTTCATTCCTGGATACTACACTCAAGTAGGCGCAATTTTGCGCCAAGCTAAAGAGCTCAAGCTCAACACCAAGTTCCTCGGCACCGACGGTTGGGATAGCCCTGACTTGTTCAAGATTGCTGGCGCTGCTGCTGCTGGTCATTTTGTGTCCAGCCATTTCGCTTCCGACGACACTGACCCTCGGGTTCAGGAATTTGTGCGCGAATACAAGACCCGCAACAAAGAAAACCCAGGAGCTATGGCGGCTCTTGGCTACGATGCTGGATTCTTCATGCGTGCAGCTATCAAGAAAGCAGGCTCGAACGATCCCAAGAAGATTCGTGATGCAATCGCTTCCATGAAGAACTTCGACGGAATCACAGGAACCATTACCCTGGATCAAAACCGCAACGCGGTGAAGCCAGCCGTGATCGTGACCACAACAGAAAAGGAATTCAAATTCCTTACTCGCGTGTATCCATGATATTTTTCTGCGCGTGACTGAAATGCAGGGGAGGGCTATCTCGGTGGGGTGCCTTCCCCTTGTCTTGTTGATTCGGACAGGGAGTGTCTGTCGGTGTTTGATCTCATTCAGTACATCTTTGATGGCCTTGCTGTTGGGAGTGTTTATGCACTCATCGCGCTCGGCTATTCTATGGTTTTCGGTGTGCTCCAGCTGGTGAACTTTGCGCATGGCGAGTTGTTCATGGTGGGCGCATATTTTGTGATGTATGCCATCTCGCTCGGCCTTCCCTGGCATCTGGCGTTGGTTGTGGGCATGTGTTGTGTTGGGTTCTTTGCGGTTGCAATGGAGCGTTTCTGCTACAAGCCATTGCGTGGTGCGGGCAAGCTCGCACCTCTGATTACCGCGGTTGGGTTGAGCCTGCTTCTTCAAAATCTTGTGCAAGCGATTCTTGGCTCTAATCCACAAAGCTATCCGGCAACCTTGCCCGACGGCACCGTCTTCGGTTTTATCAAATCCCTCTTTCCTCCCGTCGATCAGGTTACACTTCCGCAGCTTCCGGAAGGTCTTTTTGATTGGGGACAAATTGTTGTGCGGCATCGCGATTTGCTGATTTTTGTGGTCGCAATCGCTGTGACACTGGGGCTTGAGCTTTTCCTGAGAAAAACCCGTCCCGGCCAGGGTATCCGCGCACTGGCTCTGCAACCGAACGCAGCTCGCCTCGTGGGTGTACCCTTTGATCGCACTATTTCACTCACGTTTTTCATTGGTGCGGCTTTGGCTGTTGTGGCAGGTCTGTTGCAAGGCATGGCCGACAATCAAGTCACACCGTACATGGGAATTTCCAGTGGCCTAAAAGCCTTTGCCGCTGCCGTCTTGGGAGGAATTGGTGTTATTCCGGGCGCTCTTTTAGGCGGCCTTGTGCTGGGTATCGCTGAGCGTCTGCTGGTGGGCTACGATTTGTCGACCTACAAAGATGGAGCTGCCTTCTTCATTCTTATCCTTGTTCTATTGCTGCGTCCGCAAGGACTTCTCGGCAAGGCTCGGATGGTGAAGGTATGACGGTGCAAGAGTTTCTCCAATACTCAATATTGCCGCTCATTTTTTTCGGTATCACGGCCATTCAAGCACTGGGTCTGCAGTTGATATTGGGTGGAGCGGGTTTGCTGTCACTTGGGCATGCCGCGTTCTATGCTGTGGGTGGATACTCGGCAGCAGCCTTTACGGTCTATGCGGCGCCTGCGCTTGGGCTCACCGATCCCACTTTATTGATGCTGCTTTCACTCGTGGTTGGGGCTCTCTCTGCTTTGGCTGCAGGCTTTCTAGTGGCCGTGCCGTGTCTGCGTTTGCAGGGTGACTATCTGGCCATGGCGACTCTTGGTTTTGCCGAAATTCTTGGAACTGCGTTGAAGAATATTGATGCGGTTGGTGGAACACGCGGATTTGGTAATATTCCTAAATTGAGCTCACTGCCATGGGTTTTTGTGACTCTCGCTTTGGTGTGGTGGGCTTTGGCTCGCTTTCGCCGAACAGGACTGGGCATGGCCATCCAGGCGACACGTGACGATGAAATCGCAGCGCGGAGCTTAGGTATTAGTACCTATTCGGCCAAGCTCTCAGCATTTGTGATTGGTTCTGCGATTGCTGGAATCGCCGGAGCTCTTTACGTTCATGCGGTACAATTTATAAGCCCGGATGAAGCCGACTTCTCGCGCAGCGTGATTATTGTTTTGGCAGTTGTGATTGGCGGTATGACGAGCTTGTCTGGAAGCGTTCTTGGCGCTTTGATTCTCGTTGTTGTTCCCGAAGCGCTTCGCCACAATGACACTCTGCGTGAGCAACGTATGATCTATTTTGCTCTCATTGTGATCTTTGTGATGCTTTTCAGTCCGAAGGGACTGCAGTCACTGTTCATGCGCTTCATGCCCAAGGCGGCTCAGCAGCGCGGAGGAACGCGATGAATTCAACTTCTAATCACGGCTCTTCAGAGTTTTTGTTGAAGGTTGAGAATCTCACTATCCGTTTCGGTGGGCTCGTGGCTGTGCAGAATTTCTCTCTGCGTGTTCCTGCGCGGCAAATCGTTGGACTCATTGGTCCCAACGGTGCCGGCAAAACCACAGTGTTCAACCTTATGACAGGTGTTTATAAACCCAACCAGGGCACGGTTTATCTGCAGGAAACTGAACTTACCGGGCGCGGTGCGCATGTGATTGCCCGTTCGGGAGTAGCACGAACCTTCCAGAACATTCGATTGTTCGCAGGGCTTACGGTGCTCGAAAACGTTATCGCTGCGGCGAGTTGGCAGCGGCGCGGACAAAGTGTCGCGAGCCTTTTTGCACTTCCCGCGGTAGCGCTCAAGGAAAAGAAATTACTTGAGTCTGCCCGCAAGCTTCTCGAATTTGTTGGTCTGTCAAGTTATGAAAATTGGGAGGCCACTTCACTTCCCTACGGATTGCAGCGAAAGTTGGAAATCGCGCGAGCCATGATGACCAATCCGAAGGTTCTTCTGCTCGATGAACCTGCCGCGGGCATGAACCCCACCGAAAAAGATGAGCTCGCCAAACTCGTCCGCAGTATTTGTGATGTTCATGGTCTGGGTGTTCTTCTTATTGAACATGACATGAAATTTGTCATGAATCTCTGCGCGAATATCACTGTTCTTGACCACGGTGAGGTGATTGCTGTTGGCAGTCCTCTCGAAATTCAAAAGAATCCCAAAGTGATTGAAGCGTATCTGGGAGCCGAGGAAACCACGGGCGAGGGAACCGCCGCCGCTTCGGGACAAGGGAGTCACTCATGAGTCTCCTGAAAGTTGAGAATCTGACCGTCCGCTATGGAGCCATTGAGGCGCTCCGCGAAATCAGTTTTGAAGTGAATGAGGGTGAGATTGTCACCTTCGTTGGTTCAAATGGCGCGGGCAAAACGACCACGATGCGCTCGCTGTCTAGTCTGGTGAAAATGGCCTCAGGTCGCATTCAATTTAAAGGTAAAGACATTCATACCCTTCCGAGTCATCTTATTGTTCGCATGGGTTTGGTGCAGTCGCCTGAAGGGCGCCTGGTTTTTCCAGACCTGTCTGTCCGAGAGAATCTGATGCTCGGCGCGTTTTCGCGAAAGGCTTCAGCCACAGAAATCAATCAGGAGTTGGACAGTATTTTTGAGCTGTTTCCGCGTTTGAAAGAGCGGCTCAAGCAGGATGCGCACACTCTGTCGGGTGGTGAGCAGCAGATGCTTGCCATCGGCCGAGCCCTGATGGCCAAACCCGCACTTCTGCTTCTCGATGAGCCGAGTCTTGGTATCGCTCCTCTGCTGGTGCAGCAGATCTTCCAGAAGATTTTGGAGCTCAACAGGAAAGAGGGAATGACAATTCTGCTGGCTGAGCAAAATGCGCGCATGGCGCTCAAGATTGCCCACCGTGCCTACGTTCTTGAGGTGGGTGAGATTGTGCAGCAAGGGCAGGCGAGCGAGCTCCTCAAAGACGAGGCGCTTCAGAAAGCATATTTGGGAGGCTGAGAGGTGGGGATTCTTGTTGCGCGCAGCCGCGATCAGTTCAGGTCAATGTTGGATTCTTTGGCTCAAACCCTTGTCGACGCAGAGGTGCGCTGCAGTGTCGGTTTTGTGCCGACCATGGGTGCTCTGCATGAGGGGCATGCCGCGCTTGTGCGCCGCAGTTCCAAAGAAAATGCGATTACGGTTGTTTCCATCTTTGTGAATCCCAAACAGTTTGGTGCCAACGAGGATCTTGCAAAGTACCCTCGTACGCTCGAGGCTGATTTGACGCTTTGTGAGCAGGCAGGCGCGCAGATTGTTTTCGCTCCCTCCGCTGATCAAATGTATCCGCAAGGTTTCGCAACTCAGGTCAACGTGACCGGGATGGATGAAGTTCTTTGTGGTGCCTATCGCCCCGGGCACTTTGCCGGAGTGTGCACGGTTGTGATGCTGCTTTTGAATCTTGCTCGCGCCGATAGAGCTTATTTCGGTTTGAAGGATTTTCAGCAATATTCGATTTTGCAGCGCATGGTTCAGGATACCGCGCACCCAACTCGCCTTGTGGGTGTGCCGACCGTGCGTGATTCGCATGGATTCGCTCTCAGTAGCCGCAATAAGTTTCTCGATGCTACTGCACGCCAGGCAGCGTTGCGCATCCCAGCTGCCCTCAAGGCAGTTGCTGGACAATATCTGCAGGGTGAGCACTCGAGTCAAAAGCTTTTGGAGTTGTGCCGCACCAGTCTGGCTTCGGACGCCTCCTTCGAGCTGCAGTATTGTGAGCTGCGGGATGCCAAGACTCTTGGGCTCTGTTCTGTGCAAGTTGAATCAGAGGCAGTGTTAGCTGTGGCTGCATTTGTGACTGGCGAAGATGGGGTTAGAACGCGTTTGATTGATAATATTCTTCTGAGTCGCAATCCGGATCATCTCGAACAACTTCTTGATTTTGTGCATTCCAAGTAAACAACACTAAGGTGACAAAATGTTTCGTCTGCTCGGCTTGCATTTTTCGCAGTGGCTTTTCCTTCTCACACCCATCCGGGTTCTCTTTCGTTTGCAACTCACGCCCACGGAGAAACCCGATGAGTGGATTAAAAGGGTGACAGAAGGGAAAGATGTGGTTTATGTGCTGCCGCGCATGTCCATCCTTGATCTCCTTGCTGTCAACAAAGCCCTCAAGATGATGGGGTTACCTCGCATTTGGGTCGAAGCACGCCCCAATCGCTTCCGCAAAGCTGCGCTGCTTTCGATGCGCACACGCAATATCAGTTTTATTCCGCGCAGCCGTAAGGATTTTCTGAGCCCTGCGGTTTCTGAACTGTTGAAATCAGATCATCGAGTCAAGCGGGGGCAGCTGACGTTACTTCCGGTTCAGGTGTTTTGGAGCCGTGTTCCTGACAGAAATGAGCGCAATATTCTTCTGCGCTCGCTGTTTCCTGATGAGGGCATGGAGAACGTTCTTCAAAAATATTTTATGTTGCTCCTGCACGCAGGGCAGCTGCGCGTTCACTTCAGCAATCCTGTTGAACTATCTACAGTTCCTGCCGGTGAGGAAATGGTCGCTGGGCGTCGCATTCGGCGTTCGCTTCTGATTGAATTTCAGCGCGAACGCACTGCTGTGTGTGGGCCTGTTATTTATGATTTGGCCACAGCCAGTCAGCGTATTCTCTCAAGCCAGGAAGTTAAACGAATCATCGGGCAGGGAGAAGGCGCCAAAAAACAAATGCGCAAGGCAGTGCATTATTTGAAGGAGATTGCCTCCAAATACAACTACAACACCATCCGAGCCTTCGAGACAGTTCTTGATTTTGTATGGACACGTATTTTTCAAGGAGTGCGTGTACGCAATCTCGACTCCGTTGCACAGGAGACCAAAACTGGGCAGGTTTTGTGGATGCCCTGTCACCGAAGCCATCTCGACTACATGTTGCTCTCCTATTTGATGAAGAAAAAAGGGCTTGCAGCCCCCCACATTGCGGCTGGAGTTAACCTCAGTTTCTTCCCCGCAGGGCCAGTGCTCCGCCGCGGTGGAGCGTTTTTTCTGCGTCGTTCATTTGCAGGCAATAAGCTCTACAGTGCCGTGTTTTCCAGTTATGTGGACTTTCTATTGACCAATGGGCATTCGGTTGAGTTCTTTCATGAGGGTGGGCGCTCGCGTATCGGCAAATTGCTACCCCCAAAAACCGGTCTCACGAGTATGTCCGTGCAGAGTATCGTCAAGCGCAGAGCTGAAAACACCTTTCTCTGCCCTGTTTTTATTTCGTACGACAAGGTGATGGAAGATAATGCTTACGCGCGTGAATTGAGCGGTGCCAAGAAAGAGAAAGAGTCCTTCTGGCAGTTAATAAAGTCTTTGCGATTTCTGTTCAGCACGTATGGTCGAGTTGAGGTTGCGTTTGGTACACCTATACGGTTCGGCGATTTCTGGACAGAGTCCGTGAGAAAGATGCAGATGTTCTCGGAAGCCACAGGTGGCGCGCTCGATAAAGAGCCTCTGCCTGAAAATTTGTCAGATTTGCGTCCTGATTTTGATCTGCGCGATTCGCGCATCCAGGCGATTGTGCGTGATCTGGCTCGGCGTGTGAACCAAGGGATAAACTCTTGTGCGACTGCATCCGACACGGCTTTGTTGGCCTCTGTCGTTCTCTCGCATTCGGGCAATGTTGTATTGACTCGCACGGTTTGCCTGCAGCGAGTTGCTCTTTTAAGGCGTATCGTTGGTCGTTTGGGTTCGTTGCTTGGATGGTCGATTTCGGCGGGAGAATCCAATGGAAATGGATTCGTTGAGGAAGTTGAAATTATCTCAAACGCGTCAGAATTCTCAAATACTGCACATGAGGCAAAGAATCGCCCAGACGACCTGTTAACGAGCGCTGTGCGTTGGGGCTTCCTTCAGCCTCTCATGGCTACCGCTGCTGATGCACCGGTGCAGAAAGCAGAAACAGCACAACTCAATCTGTGGTGGTATCGCGGAACCATTTTTCACTTGATTGCTATTCCCGGCATTGTGGCACAGCTTCTCGTTCAGACTTGTTTGTTGGGAGAAAGAAAGCAGTCTGGAGTTTCTGTTGTAGCTCTCGAAGGTCAGCTCGAAGGCGTGCGTCAACTCTGGGAGGAGGAGGTCTTCTGGCCAGAGTCGACCTCCACTGGTTCGCTCGTCTCCGCAGCGTTGGAGATTTTTGAAGAGTTGAATCTTCTGACCTGGAAGCGTGAGGGCGGATGGGTTGAGCTGAATACCTCAGATCCAAAAACACCCGAGACACTGAGCTGGATTGCAGCTCTGGTTGAGCCTGAAGTTGAGCTCTACAGCATCCAGATGGGTGCCGCTTTGCAGCTGACTCAGGAGTCGGGCATGTTTAAGCGCGACGAGCTTTTGTCGCTTTCATTGAAATTGCACCGCTCGGCGTTTTTTCGAGGTCAGGTGAACGTTCAAGGGCAGTTGAGTCAGGTCTTTGGGGGACGCATTGCAGATGCGTTCCTGCGTTCACGCTATTACACGACCGCCGAGGGAGCCGGTCTGACGGTCAGTTTTGGTCAGCTTGCACATCTGTCTTCGTTCCTGCACGTAGAACGCTGGCGCGATCATTCAATTTGATTGGTTAGTTGAGTTTCTGTTTGGGGTCGACCGGATAGGCCCGAGCCAATGCCAGAAAAACGCAGCTGGGTCGCCAGCACGTTGTTCAATAACAGAGTTTTTCGGAGTGTTGAGCAGCGACGAGACAGCATCGCGTGGCGGAATGCGGGCACTGTAGAGACTCAGCGACCGGTGAATTTCGCTTGCTGCCGAGCCTGCTCCAATCAACAAACAAACTGCCACGGCACTGCGCTGCAGGGTTTGGAAGGTAAACTCTGTTCTGAGTACCCGCAGAGAATAACTTCCCAAAATGAGGATGGCTGGCACCGAGGCGCGCATGCAGAGGTCATTCATGAGACCGACGCGGTAAAAAGGTAAGATGCACAAGGTTATAATGGCAGCCCAGCCGAAAGCTTTTTCAGCTGAGCTGAGGAGCAGGGGCGGTGGCAGGGAGATTTCGTTGAGAAAGACCTTTTGCTTCAGGTGCTGAAACAAAAACGGAGCAGCCAAGGGAATGAGTTCAAGCAAAAAGATGAGACTGTAATTGCGGAGAAAATCTTGTTCTCCCCACTGCCATCCAGTGGCAAAGCGGAAAGCATTTGAGCCGTAGTAAAGTAGTCCCAGCAATGCAAACGCCGGTGCAACAAAAAAGTTTGTGCTGTTTATGAACGCAGTGCTGCGATTATTCTCGAAAATAAAGCCGAACAGCACAGCAAGAAAAGGCAGCAGCCCTAGGCTTGCCATCGGACTCCATAGAAACGAGAAAGCTGCGATCAGAAGAATAGATTCGATTCCGAGTTGTCGCTTCAAAGCGAGCAATAAAAACGCGGTCGCAAGCCAAGGCGCAAGCACATGCTGGGGTACCCAAAAAAGTAAGGTGGTGTGGCTCGAAAACTGGCCGATCTTTGCCCACCATTCAATGTGGGTTCCCGGAATAAGAACGTCGATCGGATAATTGAGAAGCGCTCCAACGACGTCCCATCCTCCGAGGAAGACGAATATCAACGCTGCGCACAATTTGCGCACGCGCGGTAGACTCTCGAGTCCGAGTGCCACAGACAGCACGCTCCAGAGAAGCATGAGGCCGAAATAGCTCCAAACGAAGATGAACACCCATGCTGCGTTCCAACCAAGCCATTTGCCAATGAGAGCTGCAGGCAGGTAGTAGCAAACGTAGTAGACGAGCGGCACGTTGTCTCGCAGTTGCAGAGGCCATGGGTTGTCGATGAGATCTTTGAGCAGAGCGTTGCTTGCGGCGTAGTCGGTGTTCTGGTGTCCAATGCCACCGACTCCGGAGAGAGCCATCCACACCAGAAACACAGTGAACACGACGGCATGTTTCTCGGCGCATTGCGAAATGAGCTGTGAGAGCGAGAGAGCAGTTGGGCGCGCGTGAAAATTCCAGACCTGCCACACACCAAGCAACAATATACCGGAGAAGAAAAGCGCAGCTCCCAGATTTAGCCAGTGTGTTATGAAGAGAAAAACAGGAGCTCCGAGATACAAGAGAGCAAGGCGTGTTAGCCAAGACGCTGTATCGTGATTTTCTTCATCGTTGCGACGGTAGACGGCTGTGCTCATGCGCGTTTCATTCTCTGCTCACGCTCATGAACTGGAGTTTCTTCCCTTGTGTTGCGAGCACAAGCGCTTTGGTCTTGCCGACTCCCGGTGGCTTTACTGTTGCACTTTTGGTTCGCTCTTGACCGGGACTCGTGAATGCAGTGGCAACGAGGGTGCCTCTTGGCATGTGTGAAGGAACGAGTGCGAAATTGCCGATCACAAAGGGCTTTGGCGGAGTAGGATTCACAGGATCGCTGTATGAACCAACGAGTGGCCGGAACGATGCGGGGATTTGCATTCTGACGTCGGAAGGTTGCCCCAGTGCGCGAGTGACGTTCGCGAGACGCAGCGCGCGGCACGCTCTTGGCTGCTCGCTTCCGGTTTCCTCGAGCCCAACGGTGTTGTCTAGGAGCCAGTCGGGGTTCCACATTTGCAACGAAATGAGTTTCTTCTGAGCAGACAAACTCGCAAAGAAAGTCGAGCCGCGGGTAAATCCAACGAAGGTGAGTTCCTGGATGTTGATGAATTCCGGATTTTTATCGAAGAAGTCATTGAGGCACTTGTAATACTGAGGCGTGTTGCTGATTAGTACTGTGAGTCTCTCAACGCCTTCAAGTTTTAACTGCGACGCGCCTGGGCGGCAGAGCGGCTCGATTTGGGCAATAGAATCGCGGGCAGAACGCGTAAACTGCTGAAGCTCGAAGTCAACCGGTGAAAGAGCGTGCAGAACCATTCCAACATTCGCAGGACGCGTGGGAAGATTCGCAGGAACTTTTTTCGAGACAACATCCAAGAACTGGCCACGGGTGATTGCCAGCCCCTTCGCTTGGTGACGATAGCGGGGGGTCATTGTGACGCTCAGATTTTTCGTGCCACGTTCCATCAAAAGCTCCTCAAAGCTTCTGAACTGTCGGCGCCACGTTGTGTAGTCGACCTCACCAGCGGCATTTTCTGTGATTGTCTCTTCTTGAAAAAGCACGGCAGCGGATTCTGGCTTCAGTGGTTCCGAAGCGGCCACAGGAGCCACAGATTCTTTTTTGTTTGCTGTTTGCGTTTGGGTAGCATCGACAGAAGCGGAGGGGAGGGCTGATTTATTATTCAAGCGCATAAGATCTGCGCCTTTGCCCGGGTCCGTGTTGGATTCAGGATTCAGAGCGCGCATGGCTGTCGCTTGTGAATCCATGCGGTCAATCCATTTGCGGAAGATCATCCCGATAGCCAATGCCAATACGATACCGGCAAGAAAGGCAACAAGGTTTGGTGGCAACAGTTCGCGCTTCGATTTTGGGCTTGATGGGTTCGACATGGCATTCCCCCACAAAAACATATCCGCGACGCGATTTTACCGCATCGTGCAATCTTTCCCTAGTGGTCTGTGCCATTTTCGACGTTGTGCCTTTCTAGGAGGCAGGCCAAAATGTCGGGAAGCCTTGTTGGCGTTTGGAGCTGTTTTTGCAATTGTCTGAATTGAAACATTTTATTGTTACGGACAACGAGGCTGTCGGCCCGTTTAAGACAGCTGAAGTGATCAGTTATCTCAGAGAAAACCCCGGTATTTTACATTCCGTTCAATGGATTACCCCCGAGGGCGACTCTCCCCTTCTCGTGATGGAGTGGTTCACCGATTTTGCGGGTGAGGGTGAACTCGAGGGTATCCTTGCACGTCAAGCACCCGCACCATCGGCTCATCCCGTACTTTGGCCTGGGGATAAAAAAGGTGCTGCTGAAGGGGCGAAGGTTGAGCCGGGCGACAACCTCACACGACTCGAGAATGGCTCTGGCAAGGAGTCTGGTAAATTTCTACAACGCGCATGGCGTGAGCTGCTGGCACTCTTTGGTGTGGGATTAATTGGATTTGCGATATTCGTTGCTGGATTGAAAAGTTTGCGGCCTGGAAAACCCCTGCTCGGAGCAGCGAATGCGCTGCATGCGAAACTGTTGAGTGCAACGCCAGATGCGCTGCGCACTTATCAGGATGTGCTTGAATCCAAGATACTGCGCGATCCGAAGAGACACGCTCTATCACTGATTAAAATTCAAAAGGATAGATCGCTTTATCCAGAAGGGCATCTGCCGTCGCCAGAGCTCACAGCTTCACTTGCACTTGTGCATCTCTCGCATGCCGAACTCGACAAGATTCCGGAGTGGAAGCAGCTGTTGCTCTTGCTCTCTCCCGAATCCAGGCAACGTGGCCTTGCTGTGGTGGCCTATGAGCTCTCGCGGGTTGTCCAGGTTCGCCGGGAAATTCTGAGCGCACAGGGCAAAAAGAAAGAAGAGCACGTCGCAGCAGCTTTGGAAGAGGTGGGTGTTGTTCTCGAACGCTTGATTCGGGTGATCCCAGGCTCAGAACCTTCTGAGCGGATGCTGCATGGACTTCTTCTCGCACGAGCAACTGTTTTATCACTCATTACAATCCTTGAATATCCGCAGGCTGCGTCCAAAAACGCAATCGTGACAGCTGCACTTGAGCGCTTGCCCGAAATATTCTCGAGTTTAACTTCAACTGATCGTGAGATTGTTGCGGCAATGCGCGAGCTCACACAACACTCACAGCGTCAGCCTAAAAAAACGCCACAGTGGAGTGGAACTTTAGAAAAGGCACTGGGATTGCAATCTAAGTCGGGCTTTCTTTGTCAGCTCATCGACTCTGGGGCGGCCTCAGAAGCACTTCTCTTTCTCCTCCAGCGGGTCAGCGCCAATAAGCAGAAGTTACCCGAGCTCAGTGGTGATTTTGAAAAGTGTTTTTCGGGATTAAGACTGAGTCCTCAGTTAACTGTTGCACCTGCACTTGAGGATGCTGCTCAGGCGCGCCTCGAGTATGTGACTCTCGGCGCTCCAGATGAAGCTTTACTGCGAAGCTTTCGTCAGAGCTATCCCACAATGGCACCTGCTCTTGCACGTTTGTCGGGAAAGAAAAATGCAGCGGGCGATTGGTTGCTGACCCTTTATTTCAACGGTGTGCTCGATGCACAATTGCGCGGAAATAAAAAGTCAACAAATCAATCGAATCTTTGTGGCAAGGGTGTGAGCGACACTCTTCTTTGCGCGCGTGCCCGGTGGGCTGAGATGCAGGGTGACTGGCGAGAGTTTGTTCCTCTGTTGAGTGAGTTTCAGGAGCAGGCCAGACCTGGAGAGTTGGAGCTCATTGTTGAAAGATTTGTTCTTGATGCCTCGAAAGAAATTCTCCTCCGTGGCAGCAAAAATGCGAGCAAAGAAATTGGTGAGTTGTTCATTAACCTGAAGAAGTATGGGGTCAGTGACAATCCTTCGATCAGGTTTGTTCTTGACTATGCAAAGAGCCGGGACGGGGAAAGTTGAAGAGGGTCGCTGATGTCCATGTGTGTTTTGGTGCGATCAGAAGAGTTTGAAGCTCGTCCTTTGGCCGAGCAAGATCTGATCGAACATGCCGTACGCGATGTGCCGGGCGTGCGGATGATTGAAAACGAAGAGTGGATGAGCGTACTGGCCTCGTTGCATCGGATGGGCACACCGGTGGTGATGGTTTTGCCGTTGTCACTGAAAACTGCGCAACGTGAATTGCAAAAGCTTTTGGGTGAACTTGAGCGTCGCATGCCCTTGCCCCAGTTTTTGGGTATCCTTTTGCTCGTGCAAAACTCGGGTGAAAACACAGGCGCGCAGTCTATGGATCTGCAGGCTGTGCAGTGGCTTGAACGGATAGACCAGTTCTTCGACAACGCACTGCCTGTTCAATTTCTTTTTACATCCAATGAGCATCCACGTTTGGTGCAGATGAATGTGTCAGCCGCTGTCAGCAGTCTGTGGAAAACAATTGAGTCGTTTCGTGAACTGAACGTACTGTCGCGGGAAATTGATGCTTTGCGGCATCAAGTCGAAACGTTGGAAGGTTCCATCCGCCCCTGAAAATGGCTGCGTGCCGAATCATAAATAAAAATTGCCAGACCAACCCATATGATCAGGAACGCTGAGAAAAGACTGGCGTTGAAATCCTCTTTGAAAACGAACACAGCAATCAGAAACTGAAATGTTGGTGAAATGTATTGGAAGAAGCCCAGCGTGCTGAGTGGCATGCGTTGAGCAGCCTCCGAAAACCATACCAGAGGCAGGGCAGTGACTGCGCCTCCAAGAATCAACAAGAGCGCAGGAATGAGTGGATCAGATAGATTTCCGATTGAAACGGGAGCAAGTGCACCCGAAGACAAAATCACTAAAGAGAGAGGAATCAGAATAAGGCTCTCGGTTGCTGTACCGGTGGTGCCCTTTATGGATGTTTTTTTGCGTATCACACCGTAGGCACTAAAGGTGGCCGCCAGCGACAAAGCCACCCAGGGTATACGACCGTTAACAAACGTCAGCCAGGCTACTCCTGTGAATGCCGTGGCAAATGCAGTCCACTGCAAACGATTGAGTTTCTCTTTGAAAAAAACTGCGCCGATTAAAATGTTGAAGATGGGGTTAATAAAATATCCGAGACTTGACTCCAGGGCATGTCCGGAATTGACTGCATAAATATACAATCCCCAGTTCACACCAATCGCAAGCGAGCTTGGCAGACTGCGCTTCAGTGTTGTTCCATTTCTTAGCTCGGTGATCCAGGATTTTAGATTGTTTCTGAGAATAAATATAAAGACAAAAAAGAGAAGCGACCAAAGTATTCGATGCGCAAGAATCTGAACCGGAGAAAACATGCGCAGCTGTGCCCAAAACAGTGGAACAAACCCCCACGCTGAATATGCTGCAATCGCATAAACAGCCCCGCTGTTTTTTTCAGATGTAGGTATCATTCAAATCGCTCGCGTCGATGGCGATGAGGTAAAGATGTCGGGCATCTCTTCAAGCAGCTCGGCAAGGAACCAGGCGTCTGAGGTGCGGGTTGTTGATTGTCCACCCCGCTTGAGCAATCGTGTTAACTGCGATCCGAGCTTCTCGCATTCGGCTCTATAGGTTGTGTATTTTCCGCCGTAAATGGAGAACAGACCGGGGCGGGTTTCATCAATAATTGTTTCGCGTGAAAGTGCAGAGATGTTTAAACCCTCGGTGCTCTGCATGTAGGCGGGAGAAGCGAACGGGTTCTCAGACCATTCTGACTTGAGGGTTGCGATTGAAAAGGATTTGGATTTGTCGTTGATAGGCATGGTGCGCACACCTGCGAAGGTTTCTTTGATATTTTGTTCACTTGCGTCAATGTCGAGGTTCAGGCGTGCCGCGTCGAGCAAATAGGAGATCTCCTCCGCAGAGGGCTTGAGTCCACGAGGGGCTTGAGCAGGCAGAAGAGATTCAGTTGTGCCCAGCAGCCATTCTCCATTCCAGGGGATGAAGAAGACGACTCGTCCGTCTTTGTTTTGCAAAAGTGAAGCGGCAGCGTCTTCGGGTTGTATCTGGGGAACAGCGCTGTTCTTAAAAATAAGATGGCTTCCCTGATTCAGAAGACATCGGATTTTTGGTGTAATTCCCCAGCGAATGAGATTTGCGTTATTCCATGCACCTGCCGCATTCACGACAGTGCGTGCCGTGATCACTCGTTCTCCTTGCGCGGATTTGATTCTGACCTTGAATCCATCGTGCTGATGCAGCGGCTCAACGCCAACAACTGATGCGTTTTCCTCATAGCTCGCGCCAAGTTTGACTGCAGCTTCAGCTGCCACCCGAACGATAACATCGTCGAGCATCTGAGCATCATAATAAAGAAACGCCGCGCTTGTTTGTCCGAGAATTCTCTGTCGGTTGAGATAGGGTGCAGCTTCGAAGATTTCTTCGGTCGAAAGACGGCGCGAGCGTG
Organism: Betaproteobacteria bacterium; assembly: GCA_016868315.1. Lineage (GTDB taxonomy): Bacteria > Bdellovibrionota_B > Oligoflexia > Silvanigrellales > Silvanigrellaceae > RFOM01. Next base: position 41,712 of record VGHE01000009.1, on the reverse strand, counting down.
GTAGCCCACCGTCTCCTGCAAGGCTGTCGTAGATGAAGAGCCCTGCCTGTAACATCCAGGCAGGCCTGTCGCCTTTGAAGGCGGGCAAAACAAAAGGCAGAGGCTGCACGAGCCCTTTGAGAATTCTGAGAAGAATGGCTCTTTCCGAGAGGGCTTCCGATACAAGGGGCCATTGTTTGAGGTGCTCAAGATAGCGCAGGCCACCATGCACTAGCTTTGTTGAGCGGCTTGATGTTCCGCTCGAGAGAGTTTTTTCCTCGACGAGATGGACGTTGGGAATTCTCCGCGAGGCCAGGTCATGCAGGAGTCCGACGCCATGACAGCCACCACCAACAATGAGAACCTCAAGATCGTACATTGTTCACCCTTCGAGATGTTTTCTATGGCAAAGGCGCAGACAATTTCAGAGCAATTGTATCACGCGCGCGGGGCGGATACATCGTTCATCGGGAAGGGGGAGATGTTGTGAGTCAGTTTTTCGCCGCGCTTAGACTGCGGAAGTGCGACGCAGGTCGAGCGCAGTTGCTGCAATCAGATCGGCCGCTTTCTTCATTTCTGCTTCAGTGTTGCTCAGACCCAGCGACACCCTGAAGCTCGAAAGTGCTTCTTCTTCCTCGAAGCCCATAGCCTGGAGCACATGGCTTGTGGTGGCCTGGAGTGTTTTGCAGGCACTCCCTGAACTGACGCAGAGTATGCGAGCGTTCTCAATCAACTTCATGGCATTCACACGCGGGATTGTGAGCATCAGTATTCCCGGAACGCGTGCGCTGTTTTGACCGGCAATATTAGCATCGATTTGTCCATACAATGCAGAACAAAAAATCGACTGCAGATGGGAGAGGTAATGGAGTCGTTCGTTGCGCTCCTGTAACTGCAGTTTCATTCCCGCAGCGAGGCCGGCAACGGCGGCAAGATTGGGAGTTCCTGATCGCAAACCAGCCTCATGTCCGCCTCCTGTAAGCTGCGGTGCAAGGCGAATACGGGGATGACGCTTGCGAACAATCAGCGCAGCGGCACCACGGCCGGAATAGATCTTGGCACCCGACAGTGTCGCTGTGTCAAAGGGGGTTGTTGTTGAATGAAAGTTGCCCCGCGCAAAACCTTGCACGGCATCTACGTGTACAAGCGCCCCTTTTGAGTGTGCCATTTGAGCAACAGCAGGAAGTGACTTTTGTATGATTCCTGTTTCGTTGTTTACATCCATCACGCAAACAGCGAGCGTGTTCTCATCAATAACTTGCTCCGCTTCCAGAAGATTGATTTGCCCTTGAGCGTCAACTTCAAGGACTTCAATGCTTACACCTGCTCCTGCAAGCGCCTCTGCCGTTGTGCGGATGGAAGAATGTTCGGAGGCGGAAATGAGGATTTTGTTTCGCTTCCGAAGCGGGTGTTGAATCAATCCTCGTAACAATAAGTTGTTTGCCTCTGTGGCGCTCGAGCAGAATGTGACTTCATCGAATTCCACGCCGACACATGCGGCAACATCGAGTCTTGCCTGAGCCAAGCCATGCTCTGCCAATTCTCCCATGGGATGAAGGCGATTGGCTGGGTTCCCGTAAATATTTGTCACCCAGGGCAACATGGTCTCAAGCACGCGCTTGTCGACCGGAGTTGCTGCGGCGTGGTCGAGGTAAATGAGCTCCGCCGGGAGAGTTACACCGCCGAAGCTGCGGTTATTTTCTGCGGCATGCATCTGCCCAAACCACCCAGCAAAGGGAGAGTTTTGCGACAGTCGGGCGGGAGTTGAACTCATGGCATGCTGCTCCGTTCGGCTGGAATTATGGCTTTCGGGACGATTCAAACACAAAAAGCTCGGTCAGCAATGACCGAGCTCTTGATAGGTTCGTCAGGATGTCCGCTTAGCGGAGAGCTGCGACCAGGTCGGTTTTCAAATAGCGCTGAGCCACGAAACGGCCTTTGTAGAATCCGCAGCTTTCGCAAACGGAATGCGGAAGGCGAGGCGCGCCGCAGTTCGAGCACTTCGACAAGTTCAGAGCTGTGAGTGCGTCGTGAGCGCGGCGCATGTTGCGAATGGACTTAGAAACACGTTTCTTTGGCACTGCCATGATACAACCTCGAATTCAAATATGGGGGGCGTCTTGCCCGGACTAAACCGGAGGAGTTGCGACTCGCCGACGCGCCCTGACATTAGCTGAGCTCACGGGTGATAGACGAAGAGAAGGGGAGTGTCAACCACTTCATTGCTGGCTTTGCAACCAATAATTACCGGACGTTGAGCTCGAGAGAAACAGGCGCTCCATTACGCAGAACGTTGACCTGAAGCTGGCTCTCTTCGCGCAATCCGTTGAGAAAGCGAATGGTTTTGGTTACATCAGTGAGCGGTATTCCGTTTATTTCCCTAACAATATCGCCGTCTTTTAAGCCGAGTTTGTGGAATATGGAATTCTGGTCAAACTGGAAAATGCGGAAACCTGTGATTTCGCCGTTAACCACAACCGGTTCGCTCGATGCCTGCATCAAAATGCTTGGGAGCTCTTCGCGAATCATGCGATCTCGGTAACGCGTATCGACTTCAATTTTGGTTCCAATACGCGAGAAGCCATCTTCGATGTGCTTGTCTTCGTTTGAAACGATGACTTTGGGTTGCGTGCGGCTGGTAATACCGCCCAGCTTGTTTGAAACCATGGTCATTTGGCCGTCGTTGTCGACTAGAATGATCTGTTGACGGTCAACACTGAGCAGCGTGCCTATGCTAAAAACCGAATCACCTGTTTTAAAAGCTTTGATCTCGTTGTTGTCTCGGTTTTTGACCAAAGCAACACCACCACGTGCGCTCACGATTGCGCCCACGAGTTGAAGTTTTTTCGATTTACTTTCGGCAAAAGTCGCAGGGAGCCAAACGAGGGCAAAAAGTGCGCTTAAAAGCACCACTGCACGCTTCGGACAAGCGGAGTTTGTTGCTAATATGGCGCGTTCAGGCGTCATCGTTTGCCGTTTCTCCCTCTCGCAGACTGAGCTTCACGTGCGTGCACAAGTCAGTTTAGTGGAAGTGGGGTAGCATCCCAAGGGGGCTGGCGTCTCTTTGACTCACATTTGCAAAAAGGAAGAAATTCGCCCAGGCGTCGGAAATTTCTGGCACACTTGCAGCAGCCTGCGTGGCGTTGCAGGGCAGAGAAGTTCGCTGAGTTGATGGAGGGAGACAATGCTGGAGGCCTCGGCCGAGTCTTCATGGATTGAAATTGACGGTTCCGCGTTGCGTGCAAATCTTGCCGCGTTTCGCGGTGTGTTGGGTCAGGGAGACACAAATCATGGCGAGCGCAAGCTTGGGATTGTCCTTAAGGCAAATGCCTACGGCCACGGACTCCTGGAAACCCTCACGGTCGTGCATCCTCTCGTTGATATCATTCATCTGATCTCCCCCAGGGATGCTCTTTTGGTTCGCAAATATGAAGAATCGAGGCAGTGGCCACGGCGGCGGCTTCTTGTTATCGGCGCAACCTCTCCCGAAGAGTTTGTTCAGCTTGCGGAAGAGGGTGTCGAAGTCACACTCGGCGACGACAACGCTGTTGCCGCTGTTGCTGCACTTCAGGCGCGAGGATTGCGCGCGCAAGCGCATGTGCATGTAGAAACCGGACTCTCAAGAGAGGGTTTTTTTCCTTCTGAAATGCGGACAAAGCTTGCGTTTCTAAATGCTCCCGAGTGTCCGTTCGAAGTAAAAGGGGTTCTCTCCCATTTTGCCAACACCGAAGATGTAACTGAGCAGCAATATGCGCTCCAGCAGCTTAAGCAATTTGACGCAGGAGTGACTTCTTTAAGTGCGCTTCTCGGGAAGAATTCTGCAGATTTTGAAAGGCATATTGCCGCGAGTGCAGCAACCCTGGTTCTCCCTCAGTCACAATGCGATTTTGTGCGGGTCGGCATAAGTCTATATGGTTTGTGGCCCTCGACGGAAACAAGACTCTCAGCCAAAATCGTACTCCCCAACTTACCTAAATTGCAGCCGGTGTTGAGTTGGCGATGTCGCTCGCAAATCGTGAAGAAACTCGCGGCAGGCGCATATGTGGGCTACGGCTGTACTTTTCGCTGTGAGCGCGAAACCCGAATTGCGGTGTTGCCTATTGGTTACTACGATGGATACCCCAGAATTCTTTCGGGGCGAGCGCATGTTCTTGTCAATGGGCACCGCGCCCCGGTTCTGGGACGGGTTATGATGAATCACATCGTGGTTGACGTGACCGGCGTGACGGGTGATGAAGGCCAGGTAGTGGCCACCCTCTTGGGCAGCGATTCTGGTGAAACGGTGAGCGCAGAGATGGTTGCTGGCTGGGCACAAACCATCCACTACGAGATAGTCACCCGCATAGGATCGCATCTGCGAAGAATTGTCATCGATCAATGAAGACCAAAGATTTCCATTTCGACTATCCGGAGAAGCTTGTAGCGCAGGCTCCTCTTCCTGAACGCGATGCCGCACGTCTACTCTACTGGGATGGCGTGCGTGGCTTGCATCATGATCGCACTTTCTCAGAATTGCCTCAGGTTTTGCGCGAAGCTTTTCCAGTGGCGCAGTTTCCGTCGATTTTGCTTTTGGTGAACGACTCGAAGGTTTTTCCGGCGCGTCTGCGCTGCATCAGGAATTCAGGTGGTCGTGCTGAAGTGTTCGTACTCTCTACCAAAACCGAAGAGGATATTTCCTGTTTGCTGCGCCCCCAGAAAAAAATGAAGGTGGGCGAGGTATTGTTTACCGAAGAGGGTAAAAAGCCAGCCTTCGAGATTCAAAGTATCGACCCCCCACGTGTAAAAAATGTCTCTGGGATACCGCTGTCGGAATTTCTTATGTCTCACGGGGAAATGCCTCTGCCTCCCTATATTGAGCGCGATCCTCAGAAGGTGACTGACCCTGCGCTCCATGCGCTTGATCGCATGCGCTATCAGACGGTCTATGCGCGGGATCTTGGCAGTGCCGCAGCTCCAACTGCTGGTCTTCATTTCACGCCCGCAGTTCTTGCTGAGTGCGCACATATGGTGATCCGTATGGCGCCGGTGACTCTGCATGTGGGGCTGGGGACATTTCAGCCAGTAACCGCGCAGACACTCGACGAACACAACATGCACTCCGAGCTGTGTGTGATTCCTCAAAACACAATGGATCTTGTTGTTGAGCATCTCGATGCCGGTTGCCCAGTGATTTGTGTGGGCACAACATCCTTCCGTTGTCTGGAATCGGTTCTGTTGAGAGTTATTGGCGTAGAACTACCCAAAGCAAGCAACGCAGAGCGCGAACCATTCAAAAAGCGCTGGGGAGAGATTCGCTCCAGCATCGTTCCCAAACTCAATGCCGCAGCAGGGGTCTGGCACGAAACAAATCTTTTTGTGAAACCGCAATCCAGAGAATCTTTCTACGCACCGCTCTGCTGTGACGGCATCATCACCAACTTTCATCAACCCGAGAGCACACTTGTGATGCTTGTTGCTGCACTGATTGGCTTCGAACAGTGGAGCGAGCTCTATCGCCATGCAATCTCTGAAAGCTACAGGTTATTTAGTTACGGAGATTCAAGTCTTCTTCTTTTCCCGGAAAAAAAATGATGAATTTGCCTAGCCGTAAGAAAATGTCTTTCACTCTCAAGAAGAGCCATTCGTTCGAACAGCTGGCTGGAACGCAGCTGGAACGTTTTGATTCGCCTGTGATGCGCGGTTCGTGGTTGAAAAGTGAACAGGACTATCTGCATTCTCGTCAAGTCATCTCAGAAGCTGACAATATTCTTTTTTCTGCCGTTGGTCCGCGACGTGGGCAAATGACTTTTGGTGATGTGGTTGTGGAAACCCCGACGTTCATGCCCGTTGGCACTGCCGGTGCTGTCAAGAGCCTCGAGTCCGCTGATGTATCGTCGATTGGATTTTCGCTGATTCTTGGAAATACCTATCACCTTTACTTAAGACCGGGGCTTGAAGTGCTCAGCTCCTTCTCTGGTTTGCATGGATTCATGCGTTGGCCAGGCGTGCTGCTCACAGACAGTGGCGGATTTCAGGTGATGAGTCTTGCGAAGATCCGCAAACTGACCGAAGACGGTGTTACTTTTGCGAACCACATTAATGGCTCAAAGATCACTCTGACTCCAGAAAATGCTGTCCAGATTCAAGACACCATCGATTCCGACATTCAAATGGTTCTCGATGAGTGCACTCCCTATCCGGCGGAACATGACGTGGCACGACTCAGCATGGAGCGTTCGATGCGCTGGGCTAAACGCGCACGTGCCGCTCGCACTGAGAAAACCCGTGCACAATTCGGAATTGTTCAGGGTGGAATGCACACTGATCTGCGCGTGCTGAGTGCGCGCCAGTTGGTTGATATCGGCTTTGAAGGGTATGCGGTAGGTGGTCTCTCCGTGGGTGAGCCCAAGGAAGAGCTCCGCCGTGTGCTCGCGGGCACAACCGCGTTTCTACCTCATGATAAGCCTCGCTATCTTATGGGTGTTGGAACACCCGATGACCTGTTCGATGGCGTGCTTTTAGGAATTGATATGTTCGATTGCGTGTTGCCGACACGCAATGCCCGCAATGGTTCTGTTTTTGTGAGAACGAACGCGGATCCTACAGGGAAAATTCATATCAAAAATGCAGTTCATCGCTTCGGAGACACTCCGCTCGACCCTCAGTGCCGGTGCCCGACCTGTCGAACCTACTCAAGAGCCTATTTGCGCCACTTGTTCGTAGCTCAAGAGTTGAGTGTTTATCGATTGCTGACTCTCCATAGCCTGCAATTTTTGCACGACTTCATGGCCGAACTGCGCGTCGCTTTGGAAAGCGAATCCCCTGCAGAGCAGTTGCTCGAGGTGCGGCGCATGTACGTTGGACGAGCGACGCGGTAAATATTTCCCGACTGTTCTTAAAAGATCTTCCGATCCCCCCATGAGCAAATGTGATTGAGGGTCACCTTCGGAATGAGTTTGATGTGGAACAAAAACAACCAGGCGTGGCGTCTGCCCGATCCCCCCGACAAAGGTGTGGGACAACCGGGAGCAGGCGCAAGCAATGGTTCCGCAAGCCCACAGGACTCTCAAGACGCGAGCTTCGAACTCGATTTTAGCGAAGCGCCCGCCTCTGACCCTTCTGCTCCAAGGGCGACTCCAGGGGCTCCAGAAAATCACCCGATCCCCGATTCAACACAAGTATCTCAGCAGAGCACAAGGCAACCTGATACGTCGGCAGAGCAGTTTGATGGCGTCTTTGAGCTGCCCGCTCTCGAGGTTGGAAATCCAGGTGATTTCAGATCGCAGCAATATGATCATGGCGTGAGTTTGAGTGACTCAGCGGCGCAGGAGAGTGCGCTGGTCGCACCGGTTGCAGTCCCCGAGGGCTTGGATGCTCTCGTTATGGTAGATGAGCCCCTGCCAGAATCGATGGGTGGGGGAAGTGCAGCCGTTCAAGATATGTTCGTAGCGGAGGTGCTCAAAGGAGCGCAGGTTGCCGCAAGTTCGGCCGACCTGCAGCCCGCACTGGGCGAGACGGTGGTCTATGGAGCCAGCTCCGATGCCGACAAAACAATAATATTGCCCGAGACGAAAACTGAAATTGAACTTGCGGCCGCGCAACGGACAGAAGCCTTCCCGAATCCTCCGTCGAACACTGGACTTGAGGCAACTATTGCGACAGCGGTTCGACCTTTGGCTGTGCAGAGCCAAATTGAGCAGCCGGAATCCCCACGGGTTTCCGATCTGCTGGCTCAAGGTTCGGCAACAATTGCAAAGCCTGAGCCCAAAAAAGCAACAAATAATTCAGAAACAACGAAGGTCGGTACGTCAGAAAAGACAAAAGTAGGTGGTACTGCGAAGGCTCAGGATGCGGCTGCGAAAGACAAGCCAGCAGGTGGCGGGAAGAAGGCGTCTCCGGCCGCAAAAGCTGCACAGGGCGAGCCTAAAGGTGGAGGCGCGGAGCAGCCGCAGTCTCAAGTCGCTAGCCCCACAAATACGAACCCGGCGCGTCTGTCTTTTCGTCAGTTACCTAAAGACGCGCGCATCGTTCTTGGAACCCTGGTTGCCTCGGTTGTGATTGGTGTGACTTTGGTTGGACTCAAGCAGTTCGGACGGGTCACTGAGAAGAATATTACAGCAGCCGAAAGTGTTGCTCCAAAACAGCCGGACAATATCACCCCTTCAGCGACATCCTCTGCCGCAAATACAAAATCGGCCAAAGCGTTGCAGAGCGCGGATGAAGATAAAGAGATGGAAGCCGCGGAGGCTGAAGCAGCCGATGAACTCGACCGCAAAGACGCTGATGCGCCTGCCCAAAAATCTGCTGAAGAGAAAAAGTCAGAGACCTATTTCGCACTCACGCGCCCAACAAGTCGCTATGCAATGGACGTTAAAGCACTGACTCCACTTTTTGATGCAAGCATAGCGCTCGATCGCGTGCAGCCGCGCCGCGTTCAAAATCTACTCCGGCAGCTCCCAGAGACTTACGCTGCGACAGACCCCATCGAAAAGAACGCCATCCGCGAAATAACTGCTCGTTACTATTTACAGGTCGGTGCACTGAGCAAGGCAACAATTCTTTTTAGTCAGGCTTGTTCCGATCCTGCCAAAACGAGTGACGTCGAGATTTGTCTGCATGCTGCGCGCGGCATGCTGTTGTCAGGCAACACGCAGGAACTGAGGGAAACGATAGACCTGTTGCGTCCGCGCCTCACAGAAAAGCTTGCAGAGTGGCGTGAATGGGTCAATTTGCTCGAGATAAGCAATCAACTTTCAAATCCGACTTTGGAAAGTTTCACTCAATTTACAGATGAAATGATCGACAAAGGTCCGTTCATGACCTCTGAATGGAACCTGCAGTTGTCTGGGCATTTTGCAAAGATACTGATGTCAGTGCCGCACAAACTCAGAATTGAATACCTTAAGACCCTGACTGGGAATCGCAAAAAGACTTTTGAGATGCGCCTGGCGCCTGGCCAATTCGGAATTGATATTGGTTCGTATATGCTTCCGTCGCTTTTGAATCTGTTGCTCCGCTACTACGAGCTGCCGGTGCTGATGGTTCAGGGCGAGGAGCCAGAAACAGATTCCGAATTCAGTTTAATGGCCTGGGTCTTTCACGTTATAGCCCAAGCAAACATGAATGAACCTCGTCAGACGCGTGCGCGCCTTGCCCCTCTCTTCGGTGAAAAAAGCTTTTCCCCGCTTGCCAGAATCATTGAGGGGCACCTGGCTGCACAGGCGGGAGACTATCAAGGTGCTGCTGCGATGATCTCTGAGCAGATTGGATTGGTTTTTGAGAACGTCGATCCAAAAGCAGAGGAACTTAACAAAGAGATTCAGGGCAAGCGCTTCTTGTATGCAACACAGCGTTTGCGAGAGTTCCCCTTCCTTTATGTAGAATGGCTTTTCCTTGGGGTGAAGGTTGCTTCGGGTCTGAACGACAAAGAGCTCATGAAGACGGTCGTTCTCGCTCTCGAGGACGCACGCAAGCGCTTTCCTGAGCTCAAGCAGGAGATTCAATATTGGATCATGCTGGGGCGTGGTTACCGGCTGTTAGGCTATGTTGCGGGGGTCGAGGCAAGCAGTAAAGTCACAGAACAGCTCGCCAGCACACCTCACGAAATGGGATTTGTGATGGCCGACAGAATCTGGGTTCTTATGCAGAAGCGCAAAATCGCAGAGGCGAGAGCATTGATGCTTAAGAGCTTACGTGAAATCGCTCATCATTCCCGATTATTAGAGTTAGGAGCGGAATTTGCCGCACAATGGTCTGAAGATCCCTCGTCTTACCTAAAATTGGAGCAGGACATCCCCAAACGGTATGAAAACCGCGGCAGGGATAGAGTGTTGTTGTCCTTTTTTACAATCCGGAAATTACTGAGTAATTATTAAAAAAATTGATCTTCTTCAATTGCTCCTTAAGTCTGAATCAACTCTGCCGAACCATGCCCTTGAGAGGCAGTTGTGCTGCTTTTCGGCGTGACTCAGGAGGCTCCCATGATACGAGCATTTGCTCCCGCACTCGGTGATTTTCGCGGCACTGGAGAAATGAGGGATGGCACAGAACTGCGCTGCAGCTTTTCGGGCAAGGAGATGATACCGGGCGTATGCTATGGGCTCCGACTTGAAGTAACAACCGCCGAGTCGGAAGGGCAAATGATGAACGTGTATTTCGTTCTCTCCCAAGACCACTCAGAGCACCTTGAGATTCAGTATTTTGATGGGCGTGAGCAGCTTCACGCACTTCATGCGGTGGATTCACCCATGCTCTCTGAGCATCCGGCAGGGCGGGTTTTCAGCTTTGAAGGGCAGCGCCCGAATGGCACAGTCATTCGGTTTCACTTTGACCTTGTTTCAAGCGAACGCATTGATATTACAATGGACTCAAACACAACCCGCAGCACGACTGTAGAAGAACGCTGTTGTCTGCGTTTAGAGCGGGTTCATGAGAGCATTATGGGATCCGCCGCGTAAAAGCCTTACGTGGGGAAATCGTGCCTTGCCCCGTTGAGTTGGGGAGCAGGACTGCACCCGGCAGAAGAATTGTGCCCGGGTTGGTCACTGCATTGCATCCTGTTTGGGAGCGATTGCCGAAAATTGCGCCAAATTTCTTGAGTCCACTGGGTACACGTGCGTCTCCGACTTGAACCGGCACCTGGCCGTGATCGAGGCGGAGGTTTGCGCATTTGGTTCCTGCTCCAAGATTGCAATCTTGCCCTAAAATCGTGTCGCCCACGTAGGCGAAATGGGCGGCCTTGGAATCGGGCAAAAGAAGAGCTCCTTTGAGTTCGCTTGTGTGTCCCACAACCGCCCCCGTGGACACATAGACCTGGCCGCGGACGTAAGCCCCATGACGCACGGTTGCCCCGGCTTCGATGTAGGTCGGTCCCGCGACGTAAGCTCCGGCCTCAATTGTTGCACCCGCCTCAACAACGATTTGTTCTTTTTTTTCAAGAAAAGCCTGAGGTGAAATGTTTCCCTTGAGGCGTTCACTCGCGGGAACTGCAGCAATCTGTTGTTCCACGAAATCGGCGAGCGTCTTTCCAAGAAGCTGCCATGGGTATTCTTTGCTTTTGAGAAACTCAAAAACAGCAGGGCGAATCTTCGCTGCAACTGTGCCAGAGAGTTCAAAAAGAGAGTCATTGGTGCAAAGCATGGCTGTGATTTTTGTGTTCATTAAAAGTTCCTCAAAGAGGTTCTGAAAGTCAGCCGTGTTAGGTTAGCGGGCTTTGAGGCTGGTCGCAAATTCCTCTCAACATTGGGCAAATCTTTCCGAGAAACCGAGTGTCATGTGGAGAAGGAGAGAGACATGTTTGACAAGAATCACTTCAAGGAGGCCTTTCGCAGTTGGGTTCAGCGCAATCCAGCTGCGAGCGAGCAGGAAGCATTGGATTTTTGCCAGGCAAATATACCTGCAAGTTGTATCGCAAGTCATTTTTGGCTCATCGAGCAGAGCGTGCAGTGGTTCAAGTGGGTGCATCAGACTCGAGCCATTGATGATCCATTCTTTGAATCGATTGATGCAACTGAAGCGCGCAAACATGTGTGCTGAGCGTTGAGTATTGCGCAGTGGTCGTATGAAAGGTGACTCAGCTGAGTCGCCTTTTTTTGGTTCAACTCCGTTTTTCAGGCAGAGAGGAGAGCAGAACGACCATTCAAAACGAGATCTGAAAGGTAAGACTGCACGTTCGGATCAAAACGGCTCGTATCAATATGCCTGTGTGTCCAGCAATGTGAGAATGCCCTGCGCAGGTGATGCAGTGCGAGAGCTTCGGCGTCGCGATACATTTCCGGATCGCTGCTCTTAAATTCACGCTGCTCGAAAAGAGTGTCGCAGACCTGGGAGCAGTTTTGAAAGTTTTTTGTCAGGCATAACTGGGGGTGGAAAGTGTTCCAGTGCAGAAATAAAAGAAAGCGATCGATCTCGGCCAATGCTTCGAGTTGAAGAACACTCACAGCGCGCTCCCGCTGCGCGGCATCCACGAGGTGAAAGAAATGACTGACCTCCTCGCCAATCACGGATAAAGCCTGCATTTCAATTACACTGTTCGATGTCAGTGTAGTTTTGAGTACACGCGGTAATTCGATGGAGAAAAAAACAGTCTCTTGCTCACTCACTTCATCGATCAGGACACGAGCATTGGGATGATCGGCAAGGCAAACAAAATCGAGCACGTTGATTTGTGAATTTTGTTGATAGAAGTTTTCCAGGAATGCCCAGGTTGAACGGATGACAAGCTCAAAGTTGCTGTCACTCATTGAACCGCCTTCTTCGAAACGCGGATGGGATTGATTCCGCGCTTGTTCAGATCGCGGGCGAGTTTCTTGCTGCTTGTTGAGAGCCATGCATCGTAGAGAGACAAGGTGCTGCGGTGGCTTTCGAAGCCAGTGGTGTTCTCAGAAACGTCGGTAATGATGTCCACAGCGGTGCCAAAACTCGAAGCCATTTCACCGTACATTTTGCTCAGCGCGGCATCAGAGGCCGTTCTTTTTTTGGTGAGGTTGGCGAGCTGCTCGTATGCTCCTTCCCCCATCATCACGTAGTACTTGATATCGAAGCATTTGCGGTTGAAGTACTCCTGGAAAAAACCAGAGAAATAGAGCGCTGTGTCTGCGAGCTTTTTGTATAAAAAGATTTGTTCGCCGGGCGAGCTTTCGAGAGCCTTTTTGAGAATCAGTGCCAGACACTCATCGCTCATCCGAGAGTCGTCGACCCGGAGGTAGTCGCACAACAGGTTGACAATGTAGAACTCGACGTTTTCGGACAATTGGATACCCTGGCGGCTCTGTGCGTCCAGAACTTTGTCCCTGAAAAACGCCTGTGGACTCAAATCCGTGGTCCAAATGTTGCTCGGTGATGAGTTTGAGCCGTCCAACCAGCTGTCCTCCTCTTCAAGCGAACTCAAGTAGGGTCGCTACAACCCTACGGTTCTCTTTCAGTCTCGGATGATTTTGACTGAATGGCCAGCCCAAAAACCGCCGGGAGTCAAAATCCCGCTGAAGGTGATATCGGAATTTCCTGAAATTCCTTGAATCAGGGGCGTGCAATGCCTTCCATACGCAGTCGAATGATGCGAGCGCCGAGTAGGGTTCCGTCGGATTTACGATTGACCACTTTAAGAGCGCGCATCTGGTTGCCGTTCAATCCGCTGCGGCGGATTTCATGGGTGAAATCGAAGCGTCTTTGGCGCGGATCGAGATCACGCTTAAGGACAAGATCCCAAGTGGAACCATCGGCATTGGGCTCAGACGCATCTTGGTAAATTTGAATTTGCCCACTTTCCGCGTCGGGATACACAACGCCTTCAATCACGGTTCCGGCAAGACTTTGCCCGTGCAGAGGCTGCTCGATTTTGACTTGGCTGAGCTGCTTTGGCAGCAGCTCGCTGTTAAGAAGTTCCCGGAACAGCGCTGAATCCCATGTGGCACCGAGCGCGAAATTAGGCCGCTGCGCGTTCTCGTCGATGACACCGAGAGTTTCGGCTATTTGCGTGCGGATAAAATCACGTTGTGCTGCAATTGGATTGTCGTTGTTGAGTCCTTCGGTCACGCGTCCTGCCGCGCGGCGCACGAAGCTACGCAGAGCGACGTAGTCTTCCCAGTCGAACAGATCTGGACGCAACGTTTCTCGGGTGATGCCTGTCATTCCTGCAATCATGAGCGTGATGGTGTCTTTCTGGACTTCGTCATTCCAAACCAATTCTTGCTTGTGGTCGTGGAATTGGATTGTTTCACGGTTGCCGTTCATGGTGCGGTAGGAGAGGAAGTGAGCTCCGAGCGTGCTCGTTTTTCTCATCGCTTCGAAGCAACGCAATGCGGTGGAGGGGCAGAGGCGAAGCACAAGTTTAGGCATTTTGCCTGGTGCGCGCAGTCCACCGACGCGCGCTTTTACATTGCCTTCAACCACCATGTCCGCCAGACCGTCACTTTGAAACCGCGAGCCGTTGAGGAGACGGAGTTGACCGGGGTCGAGCAGGCGGAGATCAATTCGCTCGTCGTCTCCCGCGGGACGGAGAGTATAAACCTCTTTATCGTTGAGTGACGCGCTGAAACCCGAATTATGCGCTTCAATGAGTTCCATGAGAACCATGCGGATCTGCATTGCGGAAATGTTGGGGTCGGGCTCAAAATCACCCACAACGGCCTGTGCGATGAGAGTTAACCAGTCGAAATCATTGAGAGGCTGTTGACGCTCAGCGCGCAGCTGAATGTCTTTGGCTAGGATGTCCATTTGCCCTCGAAAGTTGAGCGATTGAAGCTCCGCTGCACGGCGTAAATCGAGCCCAAGTGAAGAACTGCGCGCAGACTCACCCAGCCAGGCCTGGTGTTTCTGCCCATCGGTGAGTCCAAAATAGCCGCCCACGTAGCCAGCAGCCATCAAGTGGCGCTCTTTGACTCCAAGTTCACCTGCCAGGCGCAAAACTGTTCCTATGCGTGGTCCGTACACCTGTTCTTGAGAGGGGTCGGTCTCGGTGGGTGCATCCTTGCAGGCAGACAGCCCCAAAACTGCGGCCGCGCAGATGGTCGCCAGTGCTGGAGTGAGGCTGCCATGATGATTGGATTTTTTCATTTAAAAAGCCCTTTCCTGACGCAGGATGTTCTGCTCGATTTTAGCCAATGTGCTGGCAAATTGCGTCGTTGAGGTGAGGCATTGCTTTGACGCACCCCGGCCGCCCCTTCAAGCCCCCCTAAGTGCTATCAAGTTGCCCAAGAATTGGTTGACCTTGCGGTGGTTTATCAATAACCAAGAGATACTTTTGCTGGAGAACTGAAGGTGATGCATCCGTTTGAGTCGGCCGCCATCAAAGACACCCCCGACCGTGCTGCGGAGCGCAAGCAACATCACATCGATATCTGCCGGACTCAGAATGTTGAGTCGCGTGCGGTTGCAGGAACTGAGTTTTTTCTTGCGCCCGAAGCGCTGCCTGAGTTCTCTCCAGATTCACTCGACACCCGACGTCCGTTTCTCGGTCGAACTTTTTCGTGGCCATTTCTGATCACCGGCATGACCGGAGGTGTGCGCGAGGGACAACGCATCAATGAAACGCTCGCATTGCTTGCTGAGCGCTGGAATATTCCCATGGGGTTGGGATCCCAGAAATTGATGCTTAGCGATCCTGCGAGCAGGCGTCTGTTCGATGTGCGCAAAGTCGCGCCGCGTGTTTTTCTCATGGGCAATATAGGTGCAGTGAGCTTTAATTACGGAGTTGCAGTTGATGCCGTTGTGCGCATGACCGAGCAGCTCGAACTCAACGCATGTGCGGTTCACTTGAATGCTTTGCAGGAGCAGATACAGCCCGAAGGCGAACGCAACTTTGACCGCTTGCTTCCTCACATTGAGCAACTGGTGAAGCGCCTTCCCGTACCTGTGATTGTCAAGGAAGTTGGCTCTGGTATGACCGCTGAAACCGCGCGGCGTCTGTTCTCGGTCGGTGTTGCCGCAGTTGATGTGGGTGGCAATGGCGGAACAAGCTGGAGTGTTATTGAGGGCAAGCGGGGTGATGTGCTGACACACCGCCTTGGTGAACTTTTTCGCAACTGGGGTTTGTCTACGCTTGATTCCGTGCGTGAATGCGTTCCGGTGGCAAAGGTTTTTGGTGTCGCACCCGAGCGCGCGGTGGTGGCCACCGGTGGCATCCGTGATGGTGCGCAGGCCGCAGTTCTACTGGCCTTGGGAGCACAGATGTGCGGTATCGGACTTCCGTTTTTTAGGGCGGTGGTGAATCCCTCCGACGGCATATCGCCTGAAGATTCTCTCGAACAAGAAATGCAATTCTTCACTCGTTCTCTGCGCATCGCAATGTACTGTTCGGGTGCTCAGAAAATCGATGAGCTCTCCTCTCGTCTCAGACTCAGGGGTCAACAATGACAACTTCCGATTTGAATATTGTTGCTTCGAACGAAACGTCCGCCTGTGTATTGGCGCATGGAGTAGAAAGCGGATTGCGGGAAGAGGTCAAAAACGCCCCCGCTGCGCGGTCGAGTCGCATCTCTGGATTTGCACAGATGAGCGTTAAGGCGCGGCTTACTGCGCTTGTCGAAAGAGGTTTTCTATCCCGAGATGCTGCAGGGGCGCTCTTTAGTGCCGAGAATCTTTCTCAAGATCTCGCCGATACCTTTATCGAAAACTGCATCGGTGCATTCGCCCTCCCGCTCGGAGTGGCTACAAACTTTCTCATCGACGGTCGTGAGTATCTCATTCCAATGGCCGTGGAAGAATCGAGTGTTGTTGCTGCAGCGAGTCATGGCGCGAAGCTCGCGCGCTCGCGCGGAGGTTTTTTCACCTCTCCCACCAAATCGATTGCAACCAGCCAAATCCAGTTCACAGTCCAGAGTGAAGATGCCGCGCGGGTTCCTGGTTGGTTTGAATCCGTTCGGGCTGAGCTCATCGACCGGGCCAATGCGTGTCATCCTCGCTTGCTGAGCCGAGGCGGTGGAACAGTAGGAGTCGAGATCCGTATTTTGCCCAAGCCTGGAGTTTTCGTCATTCATGTGCACGTGGATACGCGCGAGGCCATGGGCGCAAACATCGTCAACACGATCGCCGAAGACATTGGTCGTTGGTTGCCCAGCTCAATTCCTTGCCGCGTTGGACTGAAGATTCTCACCAATCTAACCGTGCACCGAATCACGCGTGTGCGTTGCGAGGTGGACAGCAAGACTCTCGAAATAGGTGGCTTCACCGGTGCAGAAGCAGTCGATCGGATCGTTGAAGCATGGGAATTTGCCGAGCTCGATCCATATCGTGCAGCGACTCACAACAAGGGCATCATGAACGGTATTGACCCTGTGGTTATTGCCACCGGGAACGACTGGCGCGCTGTAGAAGCTGGTGCTCACGCCTTTGCAGCGATGAGTGGCCAATACAAACCTCTGACGCGTTGGATCAAAGGTGAAGAGGGTCAGCTTGTGGGTGAGATTGCCGTGCCGGTGGCGGTGGGCACGGTCGGTGGTGTCACACGTTTGCATCCTGCAGTGCAGTCGACGCTCTCCTTGCTTGGCCATCCAGAAGCAGGCGTACTCTCCGGTTTGATCGCGAGCGTTGGTTTGGCACAGAATTTGTCGGCTCTGCGCGCCTTGGCCTGCGAGGGAATTCAGCGCGGACATATGGCGCTTCATGAGAAGAACATCGAAATGCTGAGGCGCTATGATCACATGCCCTCGTTGACGGCGGTGGCACGTGGAACCGATTCAGCAAAAGAACCATAACCGTTTACGGGCGATCTCTGTTCCCGGTAAAGCTTTGCTTTTTGGTGAGTACGGCGTGATGCGTGGCGGTGATGCGGTGGTTGTCACCTTGCCTGAGTTTCGCATGGCGTTGGATTTTTCCTTCGCCTCTGGCGAAGAAGATGCTTCGCACCAGTTTGCGAGTGACTTTTTATCGGGATCCATTCATCTTAAATCGAATCAAATTGAAGAATTCCTTGCTCTCGAAACAAATGACGAACGTCGGAATTTCGCCTGTTACCTTTCAGGCTTCCGAGCGCATCTGGTTGGGGTTTCAGTGGCTGCCGAGGTGGTCGCCAGTTTTTCTCCCAGTTTGGGTTTTGGAAGTTCATCGGCGTTGTTGGCCTGCTTCCACATTGCCCTGGCCGAACAATTTTTTGCACAGTCTGGAATGGCGCAGGTTGGTATCGATAAATATTGGCAGCGCCTATTCGATTCACTTCTGCGGCTTCAAGGACGTGGGAGCGGATATGATGTTGCTGTTCAAGTGTGGTCAGCATTGCATTTTCCTACGCAGTCGCATGCCAGAGTTCTGCAGTTTAAGAACAAGGGATATTCATCTGCTCTGAATTTGAATAGCTTTGAGCCTGAAATCTCTTCGCTCTCCATTGGTCAAACTGAGCTGCGTCGGCTCGGATGCTTTGTGGAAACGGGGGTGCGTTCTGACACCCGTTCTGTTTTGAAAAACACCCTTCGGAAAGAACTTCCGGAACGATTTTTTGAGGCACAAACAGCATTAGCGCGGCAATTTTTGCAAGACCCGACCTCTCTGCGCGCCGCGCAATTGTGCCGCGAAGCAGCTGCCCTTGCACTGCGAGCCGATCTGCTTCCTCAGACCTCTGAAATCCAGAATTTCGTAGCTGCATGTGAGCGCGCTGAAATTCCATGGAAGACGATGGGTGCAGGACATGGTGATTGTCTTTGGGTCATGGCAACACGGTCAGAGATTGATGCAATCATAGCTCAGATTTCAGCTTCACGAATGAAAGTTAGCTTCGCATTTGAGGAAGAACAATGAATGAAAATATTTTTCGTCAGAATCCGCGGCTAGCAGCCCTATCTGAGCGTCTTCTGCACGCACGGCAGCGCGGTGAACTTTTACTGCAATCCGGAGATGAAGGCTGGAGCAGTGCGCCGAGCAACATCGCTTTGCTCAAATACTGGGGCAAGAAAAACGGATTGCACCAACTTCCGATGAACTCGAGTGTGAGCCTGACCTTGAATGCCTTTCGTGCTTATACACGGTTGACCGTTCGCGGGCGTTTTGTTCCGTTAAAGGATGGCCAGTCTCCTTCATTCGCGGAACGTCCTCACTTTTCGTTGATGCTGAATGCGAGCGAAGCTGCAATGCCTGCAAAAATGGAGGGCTTTCTTAAGTCTATCCTCCATGGTTTCGCCGATGAAATTGCAGTTCGGGTCGAGAGTGTGAATAATTTTCCAACGGCCTGTGGGGTTGCCTCAAGTGCGGCTGGGTACGCAGCGTTGGCCGCAGCAGTGGCCGATCTTCTGAACCTCAAACGGTTTTTGAGCGAAGCCGACCTTCAATTTTGGCTGACAGAATGGGCGCGTATAGGAAGTGGTTCTGCGACACGTTCAGCAGTTTTTGCTCAGGCGCCCGAATCATCGCAGTATGTGGTTTGGGAGTTGGCTGAACGTGGAGATTCCTCTGCAACCATGTCTCTTGCCACGCATCCAAACTTTGCACAGATGCAGCATTGCGTATTGGTTCTTGATTCGTCAGAAAAATCCGTTGGGAGTTCAGAGGGGCATGTGTTGGCACAGACGAGTGTCCTTCAAGATATCCGCTTGGCTCATTATCCGCGTAGACTGCAAGAATTTAGAACCGCACTTGCTGAAGGCGACTTTCGCACAGTGCAGCGTCTGAGCGAGCTCGATGCTTTTGAAATGCACGCTGTAATGCTCTCTGGCGCAACCAAACTCGAATATATGAGCAGAAAGACCTCTCAGGCTATTGCACACTTCGTGACCTACAGGGATGCGCATGCTGCGAATATGCTTTGGACGCTCGATGCGGGCGCCAATCCTCATTTTTTATTTCTGCCCGATGCGGCTCAGCACATGCAAAGCTACCTGACTCAGCTTGCGCAGCAGGGGAGCTTCTCTGGAGCGCAGTTGCTGTGGGGAAACACCCAGGGGCAATCCATCGAAATAGGCGAAACGCATGGCCTCCGAGCTGCCTTGCGCCAGGAGCCTTATCATTCATCTCTGAAACAATTGCCTCTCGCAGAGGCAGCGGTTTTCTTCGCGGAGGGAGACCTCGATGCTTCTCGCTGAACCGGGAACCGAAGGCCTTGCTTGTGGTAAGGCGATTTTGATTGGGGAACACGCTGCCGTTGCGGGCTTCCCAGCCGTAGCGCTGCCACTCCGTTCGCAAACCCTAACGGTAAGATTCGGTGAGCGTCTGGCACCAGAGGGAACAGCCGCCGCGAACGCAATCGACCACTGGCAGCAGGTCTGGAGCCTGACGATGGCAGACACGCTGGTTCAGTTGCCATTAGAGGAGAGGCTTCGGCTAACTCAATCTCTCGATTTGGGTTTGCGTCTGTTACTTAATCAAGAAGACAATGAACATCTTCTCGAAAAGTATGAACCACAGAAGATTGAAATCCTTTCGCAGTTGCCGTTGGGCGCAGGAATGGGTGGGTCTGCCGCATTGAGTGCTGCTTTGCTTAGGGCTCTTGCCCGTACACTGGGACAGGCGCGGTCGTCTGCCGAAATTTCACTGTTTGCAAACCGTCTCGATGGTTTTTTTCATGGTCGTGCCAGCGGTCTCGATGCAGCGACGGTTGTGGCCGATGGAATCATTCGTTTTGTTCGCGAGCAGGGCTCACGCTCTGTGCGCAACGGCAAAGGATTTTGGTTGTTACTCATTGATACCCGTGAACGCACGCCGACGCGCACCATGGTGCAAAAGGTCGCGCATTTGCGGGAGACTCAGCGTGAAAGTGTCGAATCTACTTTTATGTTGATTGGTGAGTTGTCGGAGCGCGTTATTGCTTCCCTGGAGAGAGGAGATCTCTTGGGACTGGGCGAAAGCCTCAATGCGGCGCACATGGCGCTGCAATCTTTGCAGGTCTCAACACAAAAACTCGACGCCTGCGTAGCTGAGCTGCGCAAGTGCGGCGCCCTGGGAGCGAAGCTGACGGGGGGCGGTGGAGGTGGTTTAGCGTTGGGGATTTTTGCCTCTTCACCCCCCATTCCGTTCTCGACTGCATGGAAAGAATACCCACATTATCTGACATTTGTGCGCGCGGACGAAAATCCATAGACTCTGGATTCGATTCGCTTTGAGTTCCGGGGGGGCACACCATGACGGCTGAACAGAACGATCAACGTGCGCGAGGATTTCGGGTTGTCTATTTGGGCACCCAGGCCGTGCTCGCTCAGTTGTCGGCCGACTTTCGTCGTGTGGGCATCCAACCAGAGCCGGGGCTCCAAGGGCAGGGCGAAGCTTTCGTTCTCAGCAAAGCACTCGCAAGGCGCTTGCCGTCGTTTATCGCCGGTCATGAGATGCAGGCGCCGGCCACTATCTTCTTCTGCTCTGATATTTTTCAAGTCGCTCACAACATTGCACACCTCGAACCCGATTTGATTATTCTCGATGAGCGCGTTCAACTTCCTAAAATTCCTGGTGTGCATCAAAAAACCTCGAAGCGTCGTGCTTCAGATGCAGCGCAGAAGTTAGCTGGGGAAAGTTCCCTCGATAATGGCGACCAGTCTTCATCGTCCGCAGAGGTTTTGCACAGCGTTCAACAGAACGAGCCAAACAATGGCTCGAACAAGCCACCACTCTTTGAAGACTTTCGCAGTGCGCTCACAAGTTTTTCGCCACGCGGCTATCACTATCCAACCCGACGCATCCTTGTTGTTTTGCCTTCCAGCGAAGACAACCAGACGCGCTCTTTTAATTTGGGTCTTGCGAATGTGCGCGGCGTGATCACCGATCCGGCAAGTTCAGCGCAGCTTTTTTTGTTTGCAATTCGTCAGCTCTACGAGTTCCGCATGTCGCAGCAAAAAAAAAGTCTGTGTATTTCTGGCGGCGGGCTTGAAGGTTACATTTACGCGATTGGCGTCACCAATGCGCTCGACGATGCCATGGACGGAAGTGCATGCAACCAGTTCGATATTTTTTGTGGGGTGTCATCAGGTGCCATTTTGGCATCGTTTTTGGCAGCTGGAACACATTCGCACGATATTCTCAAGCAACTTTATAAGCGTCATGGCAAACTCGACCCGTTGTCTCTGAATGTTATTTTCGATTTGGCTGGTGGGGAAATCGTGAGCCGGATTGTGGGCGTGCTGCGGATGCTCTCGACACTTGATCCAGGTGAAGTGGTTGTGCGACTGCAACGTCTCGTGCCCGTAGGCTTCTTCCGTGGTGAGCGCCTCAAGGCCTTTATTGAAAGGCAACTCTCGCGTCTTGGAATTCCTGACAACATCAGTGCGCTTTCCAAAGAACTTTATATCAGTGCAACCGACCAAGACACCGGAGAACATGTTGTCTTTGGCGAGGAGCCTTGGCGGAATATCAAAATCAGCCAAGCCATTCGTGCAAGCACTGCACTGCCGCCGTTCTATCTTCCTGAGCGGGTGAATGGGCACTGGTTTGCTGACGGGCAGTTGACCAGTTCTTCGGATTTCAACACGGCCATCCGCAAAGGCGCGGGGCTTATTCTGATGATTGACCCAATGGTTGCCTACACGAGTAATTTCCCTGGCGCAGTGATGCGACATGGCGGTTATTTCACCGCAGTTCAGGCAATCAAGAGCCTTGTGCAAACTCGTTTTTCATCGATGCTCAAGCACAGCATGGATGTGAATCCTGATGTCGATTTTGTGGTTTTCCGCCCCACCGATGAGGTGATGGAGGCGATGGCCGGCAACCCGATGCGCTATCGCATTCGTACGGAGCTTGCCGAGATGGGCTACCGCGGAGCTGTGCAGCAGATTTTGGCTCAATATGACTCTCTCGTTCATAAATTCGCCAAGCACGGGCTTGTTCTGAAGCCACGTAGCACAATAGAACTCCTTCTCAGTAAACAGTTTTCTTGAAATTATTTTGAGCCACCGAAAGAGCATGTGTCTCTGGCACAGCCGGAGGCACATTGTAGGGCTGAAGTGGGTGCTTTTTGCCGGTTCGTCAAACCATCGACAAACGGATTAAACTCGCCTCACCATCCGCCGATGAACCGTGTGAAACGTAGTTCTAGAGACGACTCACGCACCGAAGAGGTTCTAGGTCATGGCACGTAAAGATGAACAGAATAACAGCTCCCAGTTCGACACCGGCTTCGGCTCTGCCAACGGTACCTTCGGAGGTTCTGCCGGAGGTGCGCCCAAGTCTCAATCGGCACAAGGAACGGGTGGAGAATTTTCGAGCGGATTTGGTGGCGGCACGAACGCTGTGAGCCAGATTTTCCGCGATGGTGGCATGGGTGGCGATGACAAGCGCCGCAAGATAATGATGGGCCTCATCCTAGGTGTATCGGCCACAATCGTTGTGTCGAGTGTCTATTATTTCGTGTTCGGAGATAGCGCGATTTCGACCGAAACACCGACGATTGCAACGACTCCGGCACCGGATGCTGCTGGCCAAGCAGGCGAGAAGAAAGACGAAGCCTCTAAAGCTGTGGGTGCAACTGACACTGAGTTTGCAGATGTTGATAAAGAAGAAGAGTTCGATGAGGAAGAAGAAGGTGAAGAAGAGGAGCTGGTTTCTGCTCCCGCGCCCTCGGCCTCTGCGACTTACGCCTACAATGAAAAAGGTGGAGGGCCGCTCGTTTCCGCCCCTGCAGGCACGGCGATTGAAGTCTCTCGCATGCAGGATTTTTCGGTTATGTACATGACCGGTACCACCAACGCTGCAGGGCAGCTGCGTATTCCAAACCCTCCCGCAGGTAAGGTCTACTGGCGTGTGTCAGGCAAAACAGAATCAAATGAAATTGCGATTAGCCCAGCTCCGAAGCTCAACATCGGTATGCAGGTTGGTGCCTCCATCGCAGCTACAGATACGTTGCAGTGGAGTGCCGACGGCGAAGCGGCTCATTACCGTCTGGAATTCGCTGGCGAGCAAAACTTTGGCAGTATTACCTTTTCCTTCTCTACCAACAAGAAACAGGTGGCTCTGAGCGGAGTGACTCCCGGCAACTATTTTGTTCGCGTGGGTGGTCTCAATGTTGCTTCAGGACGCTGGGAATTCACCCGTGGTAGCGCGGTTGAAGTGAAGTGATGGTTTGATTAAACCTCGCCTGCAAACGCTAGGAAGCCTTGCAAGTTGATGCCTCTTCTGTTTGAAAGATCAGAGGAGGCTTTTGCTTTTTATGTTTTCACTCGAGGTTCGGCAAACCCTAGAAGGCATTTCTGCGGCCGAGTGGAATGCCTTAACCTGCCCAGATTATCCATTTGCCGACTACGAGCATTTGCATGCTCTTGAGGTTACAGGCTGCGCAGGGCCCGACATGGGTTGGCTGCCTTTCTACGTCATCGTCAGAGACTCTCAAGCTCGGCTGTGCGCTGCAACGTTTTGTTACGTTAAATCGCATGGGTATGGTGAGTTTGTGTTTGACCATGCCTGGAACCAGGCTTATGCGCGTGCAGGTCAGGAATACTATCCGAAGCTCGTGGCCGCGGTGCCCTACACACCCGCTACGGGGCCTCGAGTCTTGGTGCATCCGGCAGCCAATCGCTCTGCGATGGAAACTCTTGTTGCCGATGAACTGATCTCAATCGCGAAAAGAATTGGCTGCTCTTCGGTGCACGTGCTTTTCTTGCAAAAAGAGCACCTCAGTTCATTCGCACAAAAAGAGTTCATGCTGCGGCATGGATTCCAGTACCACTGGTTCAATAACGGGTATGCAAACTTCGACCAATTTCTCTCGACCCTAAAATCGAAACGTAGGCGACAAATCCAACTTGAAAGACGTCAACTTCTGGCGACCTCGGGTCTGACCATCGAAACTCGCACGGGCAATCAATTGACCGAGGAAGATGCCGACTTGATGGCTCGCCTTTATCTCGACACCAATGAACGATGGGGTTCTATACCCTGCTTGAGTCGGGAGTTTTTCCGCACTCTCATAAAAACTATGGCAGACAGAGTTGTTCTCTTTGTCGCACACCTCGATTGTTCACCCATCGCCGCCGCAATTAATTTCAAAAAAGGCGAAAAGATGTTCGGCCGCTATTGGGGCTGCCTGCGTGAGGTGCGCTTTTTGCATTTCGAACTGTGTTACTACCAGGCTATCGAGTATTGCATCGTCAACAAACTCAAGGTGTATGAGGCAGGTGCCCAGGGCGAACACAAGATTCCGCGAGGTTTTATTCCTCAATTGACCTACAGTATGCACTTTCTTGCCGATGATGAATTCATTGCACCTGTGCGTCGGTTTCTCGAGCAAGAGAAAGGTTTGATTGACGATCAGTTCCGCGAATGGGAACCGCATCTTCCCTACACATGATATGCTCTATAAGTTGGCCGGGAACTTATCCAGGCTCAGAGGAGGATTGAATGCTTAACAAAATTATGAAAAAAAGCATCTGGGCAGGAGTATTGCTGATTGCCGGAGGGCTGTTGTGGGCCTGTGGGGATGAAAAGTCTTCTTCTGGCACGGGCGAACCGAGTGCAACGCCGGGTGCTGAATTCGATGCAACGTACAAAGCATTGTTTACTACCCATTGTACAGGCTGCCATTCCGCACAGGACCCTTTCAACACCGCAACGTTTACTTCAGTGAGAGCAAATCGTCAGAAGATTATTACGCGTATTGAATCAACAGACAGCAGTAAGGTTATGCCGCAGTCTCCGACCACGCAGTGGACGAACACCGATAAAGCGCGAGTTCTGCAGTATTTGAAAACCAGCACTGACTTCAATTGAACGCTGAGCAGTTTCAGTTAAGGCGCTCACTCGTTTGAATTTGCCCGTGGTCGAGTCGGATGAGAAAGTCGCAATCTACCAATGTGTTCGTGCGGTGTGCGATGACCAATTGGGTGCAGTCGGCAAACTCTTCGCGCAGGGTTTGTTGAATCAGAGCATCGGTTCGCACATCGACATTGGCTGTTGCCTCATCGATGAGAAGAATCCGGCATTTTGCAAGCAATGCACGCGCAAGACAAACCAATTGCCTTTCGCCCACACTTAAATTCCGGCCGTTTTCTTCTATTTTAAAGTCTGCAGCAGCAGTGGCGGAAGGACAGAGGTGGAGCAGATGCGCTCGCTTCAGAGCGGTTCCGATGTCTGCATCGGGGTAGAGTGAAAACGGATCGAGATTCTCTCTTAGGGAACCAGAAAAAAGCACAGGGTCTTGAGGAATGATAGCAATCGCACGGCGCAGCTCCTTCAGCGGAACTGTTGCAATGTCCACTTCATCAATAAAAATCATATTGAGCGGCACCGGTATGATGCGGGTGATGGCAAGAAACAAGCTGCTCTTGCCGCTTCCTGTTCGCCCCACAATACCGACCTTCTTTTGCGCAGGAATAGTTCTCGAGATGTTCCGCAATACGGGACTCAGATGCTCTGCATACGCAGCGGTCAGGTTGTTGAACCGTATTTCGCCTCGCGTTGGCCAACGTGCAGGTGTTTGAGCAACCTGCTCTTCTTTTTCGGGAGCGAGCTGCGCATATTCCAACACCCGATCCACCGAGACCAAATTGTTCTCCAGCATCCGCAGGCTCCGTGCAACGCCCCCAAGAATACCAATCATTTGAAGGCTGAAGGTGAGTCCGACGGCGGTTAACATGGGGGAAGTCTGCCCTGGGTTAAGAGCGAGCAGTAAAACAAATCCACCCACCAGCGCTACTCCCAGCATCTCAAGACGAAAGGCGAACCAGAGGTTGGTTGCAATGGTGTAGAAACCCGTTGCGATGTGACGATTGATGAGCTTCGTGTAGTGGGAAAGAAAGCGTGGCTGAGCTTGGAGTGATTGCACGACGGAAAGCCCAGGGAGTGTTTCAGCTGTGAGCGACATCCAGGGGCTGCGCACCACCTGAGAGAGTGCATTAAGGCGCAACTGCGCTTTGCGTACCCATTTAAATAGCCAAACGTAGAGAACAAGCGCAGGAAGGAAGAGAATCAATGTGGGCGGCTGACTCCAAATCACCGGAAGCAGGGAGGCGAAAATCCCAATGAGCGAGGTCAGGAATTGGCCTACCGAGGAAGGCATGGAGTTGTCGACTGCGCTGGTGTCAGAGGTGAACCGGTTGAGAATTCTTCCCTGGGGCGAAGTATCGAAAAAGCGCATCGGGGCATGCATCACGCCAGAGAGTAAATTCTCAAATAAACGTGTTCCCGCCTTAACTCCACCATCGAAGAGTACCACTGAGCGCGTGCGCTCGGCCACAACAGTCACAAAGGTTAGAAGCGCGAAAACGACCACGGCAGTCGTGATGGCAACCTGGGACGGGTGCGACGTCCAATGCCCGAGCCAGAGGTTCGATGCGATGTCGGTTAGGCGGGGGAGAAGGAACACAAACCCAACGCCAAGGAGTCCAAGTGCTGGGGCGAGTGCCTTAGAATAAATTTTGAGGGCTATTTTATTGAACACGGGGAGAGTGATTTGCTCGTCGGTTGTGAGCTTGCCCGAAACACTGCGCGTAGAAGTTTCAGAGTTTGGAGCCAACTCGGCACTTGAGGAGTGCGCAACGAGCTCCTCGCCACGTGTTTTTATGTGCAGTCCGTGCAAGCGTGCAAACGAGCCCTGAAGCTGCAACAGTTGAGCAGGTTCGCCTTGTTCAACAATCCTTCCCGCCTCCATCACAACAACCCAGTCTGCGCGCAAAGCAAAATCGATGCGGTGCGTGCAGAATATCCGCGTGCGTCCCATTAGCTCTTTCTGGAGGAGTGTCTGAAAAACGTGACTTGCAACGGATTCATCGAGTGCACTGAATGGGTCATCCCAAATTATCGTTTCCACACCTTGCTGGAGACTCGCATAGGCTGTGCGCGCCAAGGCAAGGCGTTGCTTCTGGCCACCCGATAGGTTGATTCCACGCTCGCCAACTTCGGTCTCGAGGCCTGCAGGCCATCTGTCGAGGTCATCTTGGAGCGCTGCTCCATGCACAACACGACTGAAAAGCTCTGAATCAAAAGGGAGCTGAAAGACGATGTTGTCTTTGACGGAAGCGTTTTGATTCCAAGGAATTTGTGGCGCAAAACAAACGGGATGGGGGAGTTGTGCATCCCCCGCAGTGAGTGTGAGCTCACTCAATAATGCGCTCAGTAGAGTGGATTTTCCCGCCCCAATGCTGCCGACAACCGCCACACAGTTTCCTTTGTCGAGGCTCAAGTTGATACCCAGCAATGCAGGGCTTTGGCTCTGCGTATTGGCTGCAACCGGGCGAATAAATGTCGCGTTGCGCAGGTTTAACTGCGTGGAATTTGTGTTGGGTAGCAGGGGCTCTTCTGAAGTGTTGCTTCCTTCACCAAGAAAACGCCCTATGCGGTCGAGACTCACCCGGATTTCTGTGGCGCTTTGCAGATGATCCGGAATTTCACTGAAAATTCCGACGAGTGCAGTAATCACGCTAAACGATGCAAAAACGTCGGCGGTTGAGGGCACTCCTGTAAACCACGACACCAAAGTGACAACCGTTGCACCCGTCAGAATAGGCAGAAGTGCTGTGAGTGCGCTGTGGCGGGCAGCCACGCGCGCTCGCTCGCGCATCAGAGCAACCTCTTTGCCACGCACAACGAGTACTTTTTTGGAGAAGCGCTCCTCCCATGCATGAAACTTGATGATCCGGATTCCTGTCAGAATTTCGCTGAGAATTCCGAGTCGAATGCGTGAGTGCTCACGCACCCGTGACGCAAGATCACTCATGCGTCGCTCCAGGCGGCGTCCCAAAGGCACAACTGCAGCGAGAGCAACGACAGCTAACAGTGCCCAGGGACCTAAAAACGAGACGAGCATGATGCAATACAAAGCGATCGTGACCGGGTAGAGCAGTGGTTCGAGCAGAAAGGGCAGCATGGAGGTCGAGTCACAGTCACGTGTGGCCAGGTTAACGTATTCGCCTGCTGTGAGCTGATTGCGTTGAGCTGACTTGAGATGGAGCAGGCGTTGATAAACTTCATGCCTTAACAAACCTGGCATAGACCAGGTGAGCTTGAAACAGTGGCGCAGGAAATGCGAACGAACAAAGCCAAGCAGCACAAAACAACTGACAGCAAAGCAGGCCATGCCCAACGGAGTTTCTATCCAGGCCAAAAAGCTTTGTGCCTGCACTCCTTCGCCCGGACTGAAGCGTTGGATGAGTTCACGCAGAAGCAGTGGTCGCAATAACCCCAAGGCGGTCAAAGTGCTCAAAAACCAAAAGATGCGCACAAATCGGGGGCGGAAAGCAGCCAGTAGTGCTGCCAGCACCTTGCCGCGGTAGGCCGCGCGGAAGAGGGGCGAGGTGGTTTCGAGGCAGTCTTCAAGTGGTGGTTGCGGGTGGAGGTCATCGAGCGTGATGGGACGCAAATGGCCCACTCGTAAAAGTGGGCCAATCCAGCTGTGAAAGATCAATTTGCTCCAGTGAGCTTGGTCTTCTCTGATTCGTCCCGTCATAGGGACAAAGGATTACTTCTGCTTGGCGTCATTTGCAAATCTGAACGCGTCATCAAGGTTCCGTTCAGCGGGCTGAACGATAACAACCTGGCCACCTTCGTAGCGCGTGATGGCTGGAGTGCGCTCAGCGGGCAATCCGGCCTCAACACGTGCCTTGCGCATGCGCAGCTCGCATTGCTCGCGGTTGGTGCTGATGACCTTGGTGAGGCGGCGGTAGCTCTTCTCTGCGTTTTTCTCGCTTTTGATGCGATCTTCGAATTTCTCCTGACGTACGAAAACCAAATCTCCCGATTCATCGATACCCACACTCTCTTTGTAGTTGGGATCATCTTTGATTCCGTCAATCTCCGGAATTGGTGCCATTTCGCCCGTTCCACCCAGGCGTACGTCCGAGAGCTCTGTACGGCAGCGCTTGAGTTGCTGATATTCAAATTGGAGCTTGGCCTGGAGAGATTCGTTGACGTGAGTTTGGGTCATGAGTTCGTCGGTTGCAGAGGTTTTGTCTTGAATCATCAGGTTTCTGTCTTTGTCGAATCCCATTTTCTCTGAGGTCTTTTTGTCTGAGGTTTCAAGCTTTGTCTGAATTTTCTCATCGCCGTACTTCTTCGAGGCGCACCCCAAAACAGCCAGTGACCCCGCAATTAGAAACAATGTGGTCTTCATGTGTCATCTCCTTCGCAGTGAGTTTTCTCCCAACACATGTTTTACTCGATCTGTGGCACAAGTGTGGAGGGCATCATGGAATCGACGTCGTCTTTTGGGCAGGGGGGTGAAAAAACTTCCTCAGTAGCCGAACTACGGCGTGATGCTCGCTTCCAAGTGAACGTTCCTGAGGCATATCGTGTGGCTCTAACCCTCGGGCACAAAACGCTCGAGGCTGTTTGTACAGATTACAGCCCCTTTGGTCTGGGGCTGAGGCTTGAGCTCAAGCCCGATTTGCCGTTGTTTTCAATTGGTGAGTCAGTCGATCTGCTGTGTGATTTTCATGGTTCTAAGTTCAGCGCCCGCGGCACAGTGGCCAACACTCGCGTCGAGCGCGGGGGCTCTGTGGATTTTGTGCGCCTTGGAATTGCTCTGAGCCGATCTGCAGAAGTCGTGCGTCCCGCCCACGTCAAGCGGCGCTTGTCTCGCATTCAAATGAACGAGGCCGTGGCACCACTCGTTTATGTTGCAGATGAGCTTCGCCTCGGAGAAACCGTTTTCGCTAAAATGACCGATGTGTCTCAGGGTGGCATGCGTCTTTTGATTGATCGCCACCCGCTGCCGTTTATGGAAAAACAGCGCTATTGGTTCGATATCGTCCTGCCTGTTTTTGGAAATTGCAGAGCCTATGCTCGAATTGCTTATGTTCGACGCGAGGAGGCAGGACACCGCTATATTGTGGGCTGTGAGTTCATCGATGGTGGCGAAGAGCAAGAGCTTCGCCCTTTGGCTGATTGGTTGTTCTATGCACACACGTCACTCTCAAGAGGCGATATCACTGAGGCTGGTTTTTCGTTGAAGCACTTGAGCGACTGCGATGAAGAGTATCGTGTTCTCGTGAGCTGTTCAGATTCAACACATGCCCCTGTGCAGCACCGCAGTGTAACCGAGGATACGCAGCCCACGTTGGTTGATGTGCTCGAGTTTTCCCATGCCTGTGGAACTGAGACCTACATGTTGCGTGCTGACTTCCAAGGGCAAAATCAATTCATTCAAGTGCGCTCGATCAGTGCTCTTCCTGACAATGAAAATCTGCGGTCATCGTTTTGGAAGTGCTTTCTTCTCTTTGCCATGCATAATCAAATCAAGAAAATCGGGCTTGACGAAAGTTTCCGAAGAACGACTTTTTTCATCAAGAGTTGCTCGGAAGCTGTGAATGAGAGCGAATTGGCTCCGGAGCGTCTGTTCGCAAGCAATGTGTTGAAGTACAGCCTGTGGCGTAAGCTTTACGGTGAGCTGCGGCATAGAGAGGGATTCACACTTCCTAAGCCCAATTCTCTCATGCGCCGCTGGGCATGGTTCTGAAAAACCAATTGTACCAAGACATTCCCTGATGTGGCTCGCACAGTCCAGGACACGGATTGTGCTCTGGCAGCGGTGTGAGTTGTCCGTCGTTGACCAAGTTTATCCAACCGCAGCCAGAAAAGTCAGTGAGCTTTGAGACAACTGTCGGGGGCAGTGTTGCACATTGCGTTGCGTTTACGACCACGGTTCCGGTCAAGCTGCAGTGCTTTACATCGAGATCAAGTGAGTGTGATGCCACGAGGGCGTAAAGCTCTGCAAGATTGTGTTGGTGTGAGAACGCTTGCATGGCATCAACACCACAGCTCTCAGCTGCTTCAATACGTTTTTTTCTCGTTTCAATAAGTCTTGAGAAAAGCTCTGCGGCGAATGTTCGAGAAAAATTGCTTGTCCAAGCACGAGGAGCTTCAAGCTGCAGCGGCGTGAGGCAGCCGCGTCCCAGCCAGAGTGAACAGAGCTCTGCGCACTCTCCGGGATGACTTGTTTCGGTGAGCTTGAGTGCATTTTGGAAATGTCCCAGAGGAATAAAATGCGGGGGGCGTGCCAGCCGCGCGCATGCACTGCTGAGCGTACGTATGGTTTCATCGCTTCCGAAAACAAGGATCCGTTGGGTTGAGTTGTTTTTGTTCGAATTCTCCTGAAATAGGCGGTGGTTGCGCACTTGGATGAAATCAATAGCCGTCTGTTGGTTGAAGGCCTCTGCCAAGTCTACAATTTGTTTCCGCACAAGCGCGGTCAGAGGGTCATCTGGGCGCAGTGATGGAAGGTAGAGTGTCACATCACGCGCGTTCATGAGCCACGCATGCACGGCAGGAAAAAGCCAGGTGATGGGTATGTTTGCAGAGGTGACGATAGCAATATGCTCGTCAGTGAGTTTCTTTGGAGATGAAGCGATTGCAGCTTGGTCGGTGTCCCAACCACTCAGGCTTGCGCGCAGATCATTCAGTGCAGGTGCAGGCCAGTGGCCTGCAGGGAGTGATTGCAAAAGTTTCTCGGCCGAGAGCATGGCGCGCGCTTGGGGCTGTGCATGCGAGCCCTGCAGAAGCACCTCTGTGTATTCCCCGATGGAAGCAGATGGGGGACTCTCCAAATCAAATCGATAGGTGTCGCGAACGTTAAGACTACAGCCTTTGAGCGTTGCATCGGGAGCTCGTCCAGACAACCGGAAACTGAACTCAGGCTGCGATAGAGTCATTCCCAAATCTTCGCTAATTAAGCAGGGCCAGGAATCCGTGTTCGCAAAATCGATGAACCCAAGAAAGCCGTTGTGTTCATGCGCTAAAATGCAATTCATCTTCGGGGCGACCGCAACGGCTCTGAGTTGGGGGCTGCATGCGAACGAATCAGAATGGGGCGATTGCAGCGAGTAGGCCTGAGAAGCCAGTTCACACATCCCGTACTCAGATAAAAAGCCGACCTGCGTGTGCCTCGGAAACCAACTCCTCAGACCTGAGTGGAGCTCTGCTTGATGCGTTGATTGTGTGCGGCCTTTTGTTCCTCCTGTATCGAAGCACCAGACCCGTACGGCATCCAAAAAGGGCTGCCCCGGACGAACATTTTGTTGCCATTGCAAGACCTGCAAATGGTGCAGTGAAGTTCCAAAAAGAATAAACTCTGGGAGCCTGCCTGTGCGTTGTTGAAGTTGCTTGAAACATGATTCGAGCATTTGTGGAGAAGACGTGAGATCAACAAAGTGAACCGGAACGCCCGCGTCACGCCAAAACGAGAGCATCATAGAGAGAGAACTGTCGGGGATGCTTTCGCCCGGTGGAACAAGACTCAAGACGGGCGTCTGCGGAGGTATTCCGAGGCGTTTGCAAGCGTTCTGCCAGCCTTGCAGGGCGCTTTGGCGATAGCTCTCCAGACCTTCATTTGACATGCGGTGGCGTGCGCGTTGTGCCTGGGTGCTGCCGCTCGACAAGAATTCAGCAATCCACTCCGGTTTTGAATTTTCCTCGGGCTCGAGAAATCGAGAAACATTTAAGAGCCTGAAGCACCGGATGGGAAGAAACGGCAACTCCACACCGGGAGCCACTTCGATGTTTTTGAGCCAATGTGCCAATTGAGGTTGAGCGCTCAGGGTGCGAGCACAGATGCCTTTCAGTTTGGCGATTTCATCGGGAGTCAGCCGAACGTCCCTGGATTCAATTGCCTTTTCGGGGGCAGTCATGCTTTCATACTCCTCGTCGTGGTCTCGACCCTAATGAAGGAATCCGAATGGAATCTAAACTTCAGCCGCAGCGCACCGGTCGTCTTATCATGTTCGGCTATATCTTGCTCTTCCTGGCCATGGTTGGGCTCGACCAGACCACAAAATATCATGCCCAACGTCAATACATGACCTGGTCCCATGAAACCGACCTGCGCAGCTACCGGGGAGATTCATACCGGGTCATGACCTGGGGCGTATCACCCTCGCTTGCCACCGAAAAGGGAATGGAGCGCAGTACCATGAGCGCCAACTGGGTCGATTTCCACCTCACCTACGTGCGTAACCCCGGCGCTGCCTGGGGCTCGTTTGCAAATACGCCCGAACACATTCGTTTGTGGCTCTTTTATACTGTTACCGTGTTTGTTTCCGGCATGATTCTCTACCTTTTCAGGAGCTCGCATCCCGGTCAGCGTCTAGCCCGTACCTCGTTGGTTCTCGTTTTATCTGGAGCGGCCGGGAATTTTATCGACCGCGTGCTGCTCAAGTACGTTATCGACTTTCTCCATTTTCACTGGAAGATTTTTGGCTGGGAATACTCCTTTCCGGTCTTCAATTGGGCCGACGTGGCAATCAACGTAGGCATTGCTCTCATGTTGATTGATATGCTGCTGCAGGAAGTTTCTCTGCGCAGAGGCGCTAAGCAGGTTGCTCTCCAGCAGCCATCCGCTGCCCCTTGACAATCGAGTGTTCCGTCTCAAGTTGACTCCCAAGCGCTGCACACTTGCACCGAGGGGGGAGTCATGCCACAGCATTTTTTGAAGAGCTCCACACACAAGGTCAATGAAGTTTTCCAGGCCGCAATCACCGAGGCGGTCAATGCTCAATCGCGTTTACTCACGCCCGACTTTATCCTTTTTGCTTTGGTTGAGCAGAAGGATTCCATTGTTCTGAAGGTTGCACAGGAGATGCAGCTTGATGAGGTGAAGGTGAAGACCGGACTCGTCAACGGTCTTTATGAGCGCATCAATAAGTTGCAGCGCAGACCCGATCCTGCCCCGGGCGCAAAGGCCGACTCCATGAACCTCTATGGGACTCAGGAGGTCAATTTTCTTTTTGAGAAAGCTGATGCTGAGCGCAAAAACTTCGCTGATGCGTTCATTTCATCGGGAGCTTTGTTTCTTGGCTTTTTCGATCAACGCCAGGGCGCGCTGCGTGAGCTGCTGCACAGCGTTGGTCTCACGTACGAAGACACGCGCCGGGCGTTGCTCAGTGTCCGCGGAAGCCAGACCATAGCAAACCGTGATGATGAATCGCGGCAAAGTGTCTTGAGTCAATTCACCAAAGACCTCACTGCAATGGCTCGGCGTGGAGAACTCGATCCAGTCTCAGCGCGCGATGCAGAAATCGACCGCGTTATTCAGATCCTTTCTCGCCGAAAGAAGAACAATCCGGTTCTCATTGGTGAGCCTGGAGTTGGCAAAACGGTGATCGTTGAGGGATTGGTGCAGCGTATGCTCGCCCAGGAAGTTCCTGAGCATCTACTCGGCAAACGGGTTTTAACACTCGAAATGGGTGAGTTGGTCGCCGGAACAAAAATGCATGGCGAATTTGAGGAACGCCTTAAGCAAATCAAAGAAGAGATCATTGCTCTCGAAGGCGAGGTCATTCTGTTCATCGATGAAATTCATACGGTGGTTGGTGCTGGTCGGACTTCAGGGGCACTTGATGCGAGTAACATTCTCAAAACCGCTCTTGCGCGTGGCCAACTACAATGTATCGGTGCGACGACCTTCAAAGAGTATAAGCAATACATTGAGTCAGATCCTGCGCTTGAGCGGCGCTTCCAGCCGGTGCGTGTCGAAGAGCCGTCGCTCGAGAATGCAAAACTTATGCTGCAGGCTATTGCTGCGCGTTATGAGCGTCATCACCATATTAAGTATGGTCCTGATGCGCTTGCTGCTGCTGTCGATTTGTCGCATCGGTATATCACTGGACGCAGTCTTCCCGACAAAGCCATTGACCTGATCGATGAAGCAGGAGCGCTCAAGCGGATCCGTGTTGTGAGTCTGCCGCCCGAAATTCAGAAACTCGAGCAGGAAAAGCAGCAG
Source organism: Betaproteobacteria bacterium (assembly GCA_016868315.1). Classification (GTDB taxonomy): domain Bacteria; phylum Bdellovibrionota_B; class Oligoflexia; order Silvanigrellales; family Silvanigrellaceae; genus RFOM01. The sequence goes on along the minus strand of VGHE01000009.1, from coordinate 6,710 downwards.
AAGCAGGAGGATCGTACCGAAGCGTTTAATCGGCAGGATTTTCAGAGTGTGGCAGAAATTCAGATGGACGTTGTTGCTCTGGAAAACAGGATCTCGGAGCTGCGAAAAAACTGGGAAGCTACCATTCGCCCGGAAGATCGCATTGTCCATCCAGAAGACATCGCTGAACTTGTTTCGCGCAGCACGGGTATCCCAGTGTTACGTTTGCAGGCCGAGGATCTTACCAAGCTGGCGAACATTGAAACTGAGCTCGAGAAGCGTGTGATTGGTCAGCCACACGCTGTGCGCGCTGTTGCCAATGCCTTGCGCAGGAACCGCGTTGGACTGCGCGAGCGCAGAGCGCCGATTGGCTCCTTCCTTTTCCTAGGTCCAACAGGGGTTGGTAAAACTGAGCTTGCGAAGGCGCTGGCAGAGTTTGTGGTCAACGATGAATTGCGGCTTATTCGCTTCGATATGAGTGAATTTATGGAGCGTCATGAGACCTCCAAGCTGATTGGTTCGCCCCCAGGTTACGTTGGCTATGGTGAGGGCGGCCAACTTACAGAGAGAGTTAAACGACAGCCCTATTGCGTGTTGTTATTCGATGAGATCGAGAAAGCACATCCGGAAACATTTAATCTTTTTCTACAGCTTCTCGATGACGGTCGCCTCACGGACGCAGAGGGGCAGGTGGTGAATTTTGAAAACACCCTGATCATTTTCACAAGTAACATTGGCTCCGAGCATATCGTTTCAAACAAGCGGGCCGTGGGGTTGAACTCTGATGCGCGCGAGTTGAGTCATGATGAGGTTGAAAGACTTGTGAAGGATGAACTCAAGAAATCCTTCAAACCTGAATTCTTGAATCGTCTCGATGAAATTATTGTCTTCCAGAAATTCTCTCGAGCCTCAATCCAGATGATTCTCGATGCGCAATTAAAAAGTTTGGCAGTGCGGCTGGAGAAACAGGGACTTGCTCTGGAGGTTTCCAATGGAGCACGCGACTGGCTGTGCGAGCATGGTTTCGATCCGATGTATGGTGCCCGACCGCTACGCAGGTTGCTTGAGCAAGAAGTCGAAAACCGAGTTGCCCAAGAAATCATTCGCGTGGGTCGCGACCGAGACGGCAAGAGGGTCAACGGTCGGCTTTTGCAGGTGGAGCTTGAGCAGGGAGCTAGATCGCAGCTTGCTGTCAGAATTGTTCATTAAATTGGAATCTTGAATAAAAGTGGCTCAGGTTCTCTGGCTCCTCGCCGAACAGCGGAGGCGCGGAGGGAGTCCGGGATGAATCTCAAGGCGCCGCCGATCCGCGAGGAAACGCGCAATCGATGTGTTGTAGTGCCCCTGACCAACGAGCTTTCACAGAAGCTCGTGAACATCAGCCTTGAACAGTTTCATTTTTTGTTCGAAGTGCAGAAAATCGACTTTTCACTCTTCGTATCGATTGAAGGATGGTTGGTTGAGTTCATCAAACCCAAGGAATTTTCCAAAGAGCTCCTCGATGAAATCTGGTCTGCCTGCCTGAAGCCCAAAGGCAGCTTTCGTGTTTGCATTTGGCGAGCCGACCGTCCCAAATTTGAAGCGGTCATCAACCAAGTTCGTTCTAAAAAACTCAATCGACTGCTTGCGTATGTGCCACACATGGATAGGAAAACGCTCGACGTCTATGGCCAATTGAGTAGTTCAAGCCAGATGGTGGTGAAGGGCGGAATCGACGAAGAAGTTGTTTCTCGCGTGCGCGCGAGTGCCTCGCAAATCGTCTCCTCGGTTTTGGATTCGCAAGCGGCTCTTTACACTTTGAGTAAAATGATCGCTTGCGATCCAACGTTGTATGATCACAGCGCAACCGTTGCTTTGCTCTGTGCGATTATCTCGCAGGAAATGGTCGACCGTCCGATGTCCGAGAAAGAGGTTATGCACGTCGCCGAATGCGGTCTCTTTCATGATACGGGAAAAACCTGTGTTCCGAGTGAAATTCTCAACAAGCCTGGCAAGCTAACACCCGAAGAGTTTGACGTCATAAAGCAGCATACGACTTTTGGTCGCAATGAGCTTGTGGATTCTGTGAAGCAGGGAGCACCCATAAGCGACCTTGCAATTCGTGTTGCTTACGAACACCACGAAAAATTCACTGGGCGTGGCTATCCGGAGGGGCGTAAAGGCCGGCTCGAAACCGAGCCGGAAAGTGGTATTCATATCTATAGCCGCATTTGTATGATTGCCGATGTTTACAGCGCACTGCTTATGAAGCGCGTTTACAAGGAAGCATTCGAACCCGGGCAGGCTTTGAAAATAATGATTGAATCAAATGATGACTACGACCCGTTGCTGTTCAAACCCTTTGTGGGGTTGGTCGTCGACAGCGTGAAAAAGTATCAGAACAAACCCGCTACGCCCCAAGTTCTGGCCTACGATAAAGAGGCCAAGGGCAAGATTATTCAGGTTGGAGCAGGACGAAGTGCTGCCGAATCACTTCGAACAACTCAGGGCAGTGATGCCGAAAAAAGTAAAGACAATGCATCCCTTGAAAATGACTTGAATCGGCGCAAGGGAGCCTAAAAACAGCTCCACATTTTCTTCAGAAGGCGCGCTCGCCAAATCCGCCGGGTGAGGATTGCCGAAGATGCGTTCGCAATTGGCTTCGGATCTTCTCAACTGTCCAAGTCGAGTCCAGTTGAGACTGAAATTTCTTTAAAAGTTCTTTGGCGAGTTTTTGGAGTTCTTCCAACTGGCCTTCGCTCTGAAATTGGTAGCTGTCTTCTACCGCGAACAGGTTCTCAGAAAAAAGCCGACTGACGCGTGATTGGTTTTGTCCGTCGAACAGGTGCGTGCCCAAAGAGGAGCGCGAAAGACGAGCTGTTCCCCGCAAAGCAAAGTTGAGCTTGGTTCCAAATCCGCTGGGGGTCGCCTCAAGGCATGCAATTTCGACAACCCAAAGTAGGTCGGACTGCGCAGAGCGGTGCTCGACGGTCTCGAGAACCCACGGAAATTGTTGCAAGGGGAGGCCACGGAAAGCATCGCGTGCGGTTCCGTGCTCGAACTGGGCGTAACGCTGATTTCTCAGGATCGACATAGCCATCCTCCTCTGAAGACCATCATAAACGGCGAGGAGGGGGGCGGGCGGCGAAAAATTGCCCCAGGAATGCATGGCTTGACGGGGATTTTCCTTGACTGCGCGGGTGCTTGGGATAAGACGCGCGAGGATCCCCGGGGCGAGAACCGGGCGGGAAAACAAGGAGAATCGCATGGCTATGACCCAAAACATCCAGGACGCTTTCCAGAAGTACGGGATTGATGGATGGAGTTCAGGTTATTTTGGAGTTTCGAGCCGAGGTACTGTGCAGGTCCATCCGTTTGGAAGCGAGGATGTTTCGCTCGACCTGACACGCATCCTTGAGCATGCATCCGAGCGTCGCATTCAAACTCCGCTCATTCTGCGTTTCCCCCAGATCCTCGATACGCAATTAACACGTCTGCACACGGCCTTTCGATCTGCCATGGAAGAATACAAATACGCAGGCGACCTGCGTTGTGTGTTCCCCTTTAAAGTTAACCAAAGAAAAGAATTTATTGATGCGTTGGTACGGAGTGGTCGGAAGCATGCTTACGGCCTCGAAGTGGGTACCAAGGCTGAGTTGTTTGCGGCGTTGAGCTATGATCTTCACCCGGAAGCGCTCATGGTTTGCAACGGCTTCAAAGACTCCCACTATATTGAGATGGCGTTCTCTGCGAAACGCATGGGTAAAAATATTATTCTCGTCATTGAAGGCACCGACGAACTCAAATTCATTATTGAGTATGCAAAGCAAGTGGGTTTCTGCGTCGACATCGGTTTGCGCGCAAAGCTTTATTCGAAGGGATCCGGCCTCTGGGAGAAATCCTCCGGCACGGAAAGTAAATTCGGGTTGAGCTCAGTTGAGATGATGGAAGCCCTGTGGCTCATTGAGGAGGCGGGTCTGAAGAACTCGCTCGTGATGGTGCACTACCATATTGGCTCCCAAATTACGGAGATCAAGCGTGTAAAGAACGCTATGAAAGAAGCAAGCCGTGTGTTCTCGAAAATTTACAAGAACGGCTTCAATCTCCGCTACCTGAACATTGGTGGTGGTATTGGTGTCGACTACGACGGTTCTAAAACAAGCTTTTATGCAAGCGCGAACTATACACTTCAAGAATTCGCCAACGACGTTGTTTACCTTGTTCAAGAGGTGTGCCAGTCGGAAAATTGCCCGCCTCCCACGATTGTGAGCGAGAGCGGACGGGCTGTGGCGGCTTACCATGCAGTGCTCGTCACTGATGTGCGTGAAGTCGAGAAGATGGGTGGCGATATTCAGGATGTTGTTCTGGACGATAGCGATCATAAGTTGCTGCGTGACATGATGAATGTTCACATGCAGATGAACAGCAAGAACTACGTTGAATTCTATCACGACTCAATTGAATACCGCGATGAGTTGTTCACGCTTTTCGGGCTTGGATATTTGAGTCTCGAAGCCCGCGCCAAGGCGGAAGTGATTGTGAATGAGATTGCCAACAAGGCACTGCACTATCACGCGCTCTCGGGCGTACAGCTTGAAGAATTCGAGGAATTGGCGAAGAGTCGAACGAGCAAGTATCTTGCAAACTTCTCAATTTTCCAGTCGATTCCTGATTCTTGGAGTATCGAGCAACTGTTTCCAGTCATGCCACTCACGCGTTTGAACGAGCGCACCAGTAAAACCGGTGTCATCATGGATATCACCTGTGATTCGGATGGCTGCCTCGACAAGTTCGTTGATAAACGCGACGTCAAACCTTCGCTTGAGCTGCATGTTCCCCAATCGAATACGCCTTACCATATTGGCTTTTTCCTCGTGGGTGCATATCAGGAGGCACTCGGAAACAATCATAACCTGTTCGGAGCGGTGAACGAGTTGATTGTTCAAATCTCGCCTGCGGGTCAAATCGAGAACATCGAAGAGGTCAAAGGCGAAGACGTTGGTGAACTCCTGCGTGTGATGAACTACACCGATGAGGGGATTCTGACGGGTTATGCCAACCAATTGAAGGCACGCATTGAAGACGGTAAACTCAGCGCGACTGACGCTGACCACATCATGACTCAAGTGAAGGGCTACTTCTCCGAGTATCCGTATCTTCTCGTGAAGAGCAGACTCGAGATTATTGGCTAATTCACGCCTGATTCAGACATGGGCAGCTGAACTTTCATTCAGCGAGATAAGGATGTCTCCCATGAAGATGAATCTCCATGCCTTGGTTGGTTTACTTGTTGCTGCACTCTCTTCGACCACCTATGCCCAAGAGACAAAAGTGCTGCGTAGCCAATTGAAAGATCAAACGGCAGTCTCGCTGACGGTCTATTCCAACGGTCGTTCGATGATTCGTGAACGTCGCCGAGTGAAATTCGATAAAGGATTTGCTGCTCTCGAGCTTCAGGATGTGAGCTCACAGATGTTGAGCGAAACAGCCCAACTGCGTAACGTGAACGCCCCCGATGATTTGTTGGTTCTCGAACAAAATCTCGAATTCGACCTTCTTTCACCAACCAAGTTGCTCGAAAAATTCCTGGGAAGAAACGTCTCCGTGACTCGGACTCATCCTACAAATGGTTCCGAAAGCAGCGAGTCAGCTGAAGTTCTATCGACACAAAATGGTGTCGTGCTGAAGATGAAAGACAGGATTGAAACAGGGGTTCCGGGGCGTATTTCTTTTCCGGAAGTGCCGAAAAATCTCCGTGCTGAGCCGACCCTGAGCCTGCTCGTTGAAAGCCGTAAAAGCGGCGAGCAAGATTTGGAATTGAATTATCTGAGCGGGGGAATCACCTGGAAAGCGGATTATATCGCCGACCTCAACGAAAATGAAGATAAAATAAATCTGACTGGGTTTGTAACACTCACCAATCAAAGTGGCACGGCGTTTCGCAATGCAAAACTACAGCTCATGGCAGGTAGTATTCAAACTGTAGAAGAGCCTCGAGCCTATCGGCGCGCGAAGATGAATTATGCTGAGACTGCAGTCGATGCTATGCCCATGTCTGCAGCTGCACCACAGATGCAGGGTGAATCGTTCTTCGAATATCATTTATATACGCTGCCCCGTGCAACAACAATTTCTTCAAACCAAACCAAGCAGCTCACGCTTCTGCAAGTAGCAAATGTCCCCACTCGTAAGGAGATTATCTTTGAAGCCTCGAGTGGTTATTACTTGAATGACCTAGACGGCGGTGAGGAGGAAGAAGGTGCAGGCGGTGTAACCGACAATGTTGAGCTCGGAAACCCGATTCCCGGTGGCGTGTTCATTGCTTTTGAAAACGATAAACAATCGCGCCTGGGCATGGCACTGCCGGCAGGTATTGTGCGCGTTTACAAGCGCGACAAAGCAACGCTTTCACAGTTTTTGGGTGAAGATAAAATTAGGCACGTTCCCGAGAACGAAAGGGTGCGTGTGCGCTTGGGAACTTCTTTCGATGTCACGGCACGCAAGAGGCAGCTCTCGTACAAAAATCTGCCCACCATCAGGGAGCAGCGTAAAGAAGTGCGCGTGGTTGAATTTACAAACCGCGTCGTCTTTAGCAATGCCAAAGACCGCGAGCAGCAAGTGATTTACCGTGAAGGGTTGCCGGGTGATGCCAAAATCCTAAAAACGACATTCGAGCAGAAAATGCTTGGTAAAGGCACAGCGGAGTGGAGAACTGTTATTCCTGCCAAAGGGAAACGTGTGCTTGAATATAC
>VGHE01000008.1 GCA_016868315.1 Betaproteobacteria bacterium | reverse complement strand
TCCTCGTTGAATTCCATCATCCCTGCGTCGACAATAGATTTTGCTTTGTACGCAAGTTCCGTAATGCTGCCGGTGTAAGATGTATTCGCCGTGAATTCATTGGATTGTTGTAGGCGGCTTTCGAGTGAGGCTGTAGAGCAGGCCTGTGCAAGAAAAATGGCGCTCAGAGCGATGAACGAGCCAAAACGATGTGGTGCGACCTTGTTGTTCTTCATAGAACAAACCCTCCCGAGGGAGCGCCGTAGGAGGCTTTTTGGCGAGCCTCAAGCTAAAAGTTGTGACAAATAAGTCTGTTGTCTTGGTTGTCCGACCAACTCACAATAGGGTAGGCTATCCCTCATGATTATTGATCTTCTTAAAAAATCCGACTGGGCCTTTCTCCTGGACTTCGTTTCACCTGCATTTTTCAAGGTGATTCCGCCACTTCAGCTCATCAATAACGCCACTGCCATGGCCAAGCGCACCCAAGATAAAGCCCTGTATCAGGCCACTTTGGCAGAGGTGCGGCAGGCGATGTCGGGTCATTTGCCAGATATTGAAATCGCACCAGGGGCTATGGGCCAGCCTAGCGTGGCTGGGGTGCGCCTGGAGGAGCTGAGTGAGAGTGAGCGCGGCGAGCTTGCTCGTTGTATTGTTGAAATTTATTTCTTGCAGATTCTCTCGAGCGGCACGGTGTTTTTGGATGTTCGCTTGAGTCGATTTGCGCGCAACTCCGCAGGTTGGTTGTGGACTCCTGCACCGCTTCTCGGTGTGTTTTCGCCCGAGTTTTTGAAGGCGATGGCGCAGCTCTATGAAGGCTTCTATGGCAATCAGCCCGAGCGTATGCGAGCGGGATTGAAGCAGCTTGGAATGGAATGGGCCTTTGATGTCTTTATGGCTCACTTCGGGGAAGGCGATCAAACCTCGGTGCACTTTACCATGTCGCACTTCGTGCAGACCTTCCACGATGTTTTCATGAAGTGCAAAGAGGAAAAGAAGAACTTGAAGGGCGAGTTCGTGCAATTGGGAGTCATTCTTGGACTCATGTACGAAAGCCTCGAGCGTCTTGGTGTTCCAGTGAACGTTCGTGCTGCATTCGCAAATGTGCAGGCTGCTGTTCGCCAGCATTGAGCTCGTGCTTCAGCTTCGTTTTGTCGGAAGGTTCTTTTGCTCCCATTCCAGCAGTTGCCTTTTCTTCTCAACTCCGCCTGAATATCCGCTCAGTTCCCCGCTTTTACTGATCACACGGTGACACGGAATCAGAATCAAAATGGGATTCAACGCAACTGCTCGCGCAACGGCGCGCGGATGCACCCCTTTGCCAACTGTGATTGCAAGTTCCGAGTATGAGCGCGTTTCGCCCCAGGGGATTTTCACAAGCTCCAACCAAACTTTCTTTTGGAAATCGCTGCCCAGGAGCTCGACAGGAAGAGTAGAAAAGAGATTTGGGTCTTGCTTCGGTTGATTCAAATGCTCTTGCAGCACACAGCGCAGTTCTTCCACGGGTTGAATGAGGACTTCAGCATTGTGAGACAGCTTCTCCAAAAGCTGTAATCGCCCTGGAAAGGCCAACCCAAGAATGCGGTCGTGCCGGCTCAGGCACACAATTTCACCCACCGGCGAAGGTACTGTGAAGCGATAGAGCGCTTCTTGCGAAGTCGCCCGTCTCACTTTTGAGCGGGCACTTTGCCCGGTAGCGGATAGAGCTTTTTGATTTCTGCAAAGGCCTTTCTTTGAGGCTCGGGAACCTTGATGTGGGTATCGGGTGGGAGGTTCTTTGCCCATGCAACCCGCTCATCTGTTTGAGGGTGAGTGGCGAGGAACGAGAGGTATTTCATGGTTTCCTGAGTGGCTAAATTGCTCTCTTCAAATTCCTTCATGCGTTGGAAGAAAGCGGCCGCACCGCGATGTGGGAGCTGTGCTTTCCCAAGAAAATCGACACCCACCGCATCGGCTTCGCGCTCGTGGTCGCGCGAGAATTTTAGGTTGAGCAATGAACTGCCTGTATTGAGAAGATCTGCCAGGCCAGCAACATCGCCCACCACAAAGTTCAACACCACAGTGAAGGCTGCTCGCGTGACGAGCTGTTGCATCGAGTGGCGTTCGGTGACGTGCGCGAGCTCGTGACCTGCGACAGCGAGAATCTCTTCGGGAGTCTGCGCAATTTCCAGAAGCTTGGTGGTGAAGAAAATGGATCCGTTTGGAAACGCAAAGGCGTTGGGCATGTTGGAGTTTGTCACCCGGAAGGTGGGCTTCAAACCTGGCAACTCCACGACGCGCAGAAGCGCCTCTACAAGCTCACTTAAATGCGCGTGGGCAGCGGGAGGAACGCTATCGAGGGTGGCCTCAGCCTGCAGGCTCGCAAGCTCGCCTATTTTTTTATCCACCGTGCGTGGAATGAAGTCGACCGCCGTTGCGGTGGCTGTATCCTTCATCCGCGCCAAGGTATCGCAGCCCGTAAGTGCTGCTGCAAAAATGACGAGAGGGAGAACAATGCGCTTAGTCATTGTCGCCCATCAGGCCACCCAGAAGACCGCCGGTTGTTTGCTCTGCACCACGCCCGGTTGTAATCACTGCAGCGATACGATTCGCGAGGCGAGCAAAAGGAAGTGATTGCAAGTAAACACGACCCGGACCACGCAAGGTGGCAAACCACAGCCCTTCACCTCCAAAGAGTGCATTCTTGAAACCACCCACGAATTGAATGTCGAAATCCACTGTGGATTCGAATCCAACCACACAGCCGGTGTCGACACGCAGGGTTTGCCCGGGCTCAAGGCGACGCTCGATAACCGCACCTCCAGCATGAATGAAGGCTAGGCCATCGCCCTGGATTTTTTGTAGGATGAAACCTTCTCCGCCAAAGAGACCCGTGCCGATTTTCTGGTTGAAGTGAATCGAAACATCGGTGCCGCGCGCAGCACAGAGAAAGCTGTCCTTTTGGGTAATGAAACCGCCCTGGAATGAAGACAACTCCAGTGGAATGATTTTTCCGGGGTAGGGTGCCGCGAATGCCACGTCGGCACGCTGGCCGCCTGTATTTTCAAAGTTGGTGATGAAAAAGCTTTCACCTGTGAGCATGCGCCCTGCGGCTTTCATTAGGTTTCCGAAGAAGCCCTTGTTTTTGTCCGTGCTCATGGAGGTCTGCATCGAGACTCCATCGGTCATGTAAAGAAACATGCCCGCTTCCGCGATCACGACTTCGGATGGGTCGAGCGTAATGACGACAGCCTGCATGTCGTCGCCTTCAACGCGATAATCAATAACGTCCGAACGGTTGGTGCTCATAGTTTTACTCCTTTGGGTCGAATGCCAAATGTTATGCCAGTAAAAGCGGTTAACTTTCAAAATCAGGCACTGACATTAATTCAAAGTTCAACTTCGAAGGAATCGAATGTGGTGTCGAAGGTTGCTTTGGATGCGAGCAATTAAAGGCCGCGACAGCGTTTGACCTTCATTTTCATTTCATATTTCAGGTCGAGACCATCGACCGAAAAAGCGATGGATGCATCCGGTTTGATTCTGTTGATACGCACAAAAATATCGGAGTGATAATTAAACAGCCTGCTCCGCTCGCGGTTGCAGAACCTTCGGTGCGGTGAATTGTTGCGGCTGTCCTCGCCAATGCGGGCGAGTGGCTGCGGCAAGATAGCCATTGGTTCGTTGATGATCTGCGGCGCAGGAAAGAAGGCCTTTGCATTGGCCATGTTCTGGCTGAGATCGTTTGGGTTGCTGCGGCCGTTGGGTAATCGACGTGCAAAGTTGCTGATGAAATCGAGCTGAGCCTGTACGCCTCGGGATTTGACGATTCCGTAGGTGAGAGTCTGCGCAATCTCCTCAATATAAAAGCCAGCATTCACCTCGAGCGGCAGGATAATGCGGCAGGGGCTAAGGTTGATGTTGGGTGTGCGACCGGTGCGGAACTCTTCACCCAGCCGCGTAAAAATAAATGAAACCGAATCGCCATTGGCGATGACATAGGCATTCTGGTTGGGATCCGAAGAATGACCAAAACGGCAGCCCACGCCCTGCGCTTGAATGAGCTCGGGCCGCCATACAACATCATTCGCAAAAGATGTTTGAGCCTGAAACCCAACCCACAGAGTGATTCCAGTGGCCCAGCGTAGGAGAGTAGAAGCGAACGATGTTTGCATGTTGTTACCCCAGAGATGCTGAGTTTCGTTGGGGCTACAGCAATTTGGCCAATCGGTCAAGATGAATTTGATGGTGTGACTTTAGGCAGTTACACTGCCAGGTAAAGAGTACCTGCAAATGTGTACTGCGAGGGGGTTGAAAGGAAATGACTGTTTCACTGACCTGAGTTTCGTCGGTTGCTTGATGAACTTAAAAAGATGTGAACTGAGCCAATGAAATTTGGATTGACCCCGGCTGAGTTTGAACGCGAAAAGGTTGCTTTCTAATGCACGTTGTTCTTTTACTAGAATACTTATTCAGTCAATATTCTTTTGGTTGCACAGCGGCGTTTTCACTTTCCAAAGCAGCTTTGTGAGAGGAACGTGCTGACAAAGGGGGTCATGATTTGGTCACCTGGGGCGCCAATGAATCGATTCACCTCCTCGTGGCTTATACTCTGTGCGTTGATGACCGAAACACTATTCTTTTTCTCTTCCAGAGCTCTTTTGAAGTTTTCGAGTTGCGCATGCCGGCCAGAATCACCTCTCTTCGCAAGTTGAATGGCCATGCCATAGTCCCTAACGAAGTTGATAGGTGATGCCGCAGACCATACGGCCGGGAGGTCGCCAAAAGCGTTGCGGTAGAAAAGGCGTTGAGGTCCCACGGCTGAAAGCATGACTTCGTTGATGTTGTAGGCCTCGGTGTCGTAGCTGCCCAGGCAGCGCAATGCTTTTGGGTTCCAGGTCGTGTGCGTTCTTTCGATGTAGCGCTGATCCATTGCAACAAGAGCTGCGAGATGCGCACCTGCTGAATGACCAAGAAGCGCAATTTTATCAGGATTTCCGCCCTGATCTTTAATGTTTTTGTGAACCCATGCAACCGCTGCTCCAACGTCGTTCGGGTGGTCTGGGAATTTGACGCGGTTGGGATCAAGCTGGGATTCGTCTCGGACTTCGGGAGAGAGTCGGTAGTTTACGCTCACGAATGCATAGCCCATTGTGTTGAAGTGCGTTGCTTTAATCTGGCTATCCAGGTTGGATTTATCGCCTATCATCCATGCTCCGCCGTGCACCCAGATCACGACCGGAACTCCTTCGCAGGGGTTGGTCACTGCAGGCATATAAATATCGAGTGAATGAAACTTAGGATCTACTCCGCTGATGTTTTGGTATTGAACGTTTGCAGTTTTCTTTGCACTCAGCGCGGGCTTGTTGCAGGAGTTCGGAAGATTTTCTCTGTCGCTCGGCTGCGCACTTGCATCGCCTGTGCGCGGCTGTGCAATCGGTGCCGGAGATGTGTTTGAATCAGGGCGGGGAGAGCTCAGGGGAGGCACTGCGGGTGCTGTGGGCTTCTGAATAAGGTTGCCGTCTGAGGAGCAAGCGCTGGCCAATAGAGTGCTCAGCAGCGTGATCCCCAGGAATCCTCTTTTGCTCACTCCTGTTTTCATTGCTCCTTCCCCCATCTTTTAGCTATTATCGGAATTATTTTGAAAATCTTTAATTTGATAAAATAATATCTATATTAGGCGTTTATAAATTTTTATATCAATTTTTTGAAAAAAAATATGCATATTTTTGTCACGGCGAAAAAAGGGTCTTGGACTAAGGAATTTCCCGATTTCTCCGAATCGTATGAGCTGGTTCGCTTGGGGCTGTGTTCGGTGCTCTCTGCAATAGATGGGGCGATTATGAAAATTTTGATTTTTGCAGCTGCGCTCGCGCTGCTCTCGGGCTGTAAGCCAAAGGTGGCGACCTCAGAGGCGGACGAACAGTCACTGCGGTCACAGTATGGGCGCAAGAAGATTTATCTCTGGAGCAAACAGGTAAAATCCACTTCCGACAAAATTCTCAGGGGCTGCTGGTACTATAAGGAAGCTCCACCGAGTCTTGGTCTCTCTGACAGGGAGGCACTGATTCAATCCATTCGCCTCAACGACTTTGCGATTCACGATGGCCACATTCAGCGGCAGCTGGAAAATATTCTCAGAGAAAAATTGATCAATGCAGGTGCCGAGTTTGTACCCTGTAGTTTGGCGACGGTTTCCGTGGGAGCTGCAATTGCTTCGGGTGGTGCATCTGCAATTGCATTCGGTGTAAGCTCCGCATGGATGGCAAACAATTGCATCAAGAACTCACTCAATATTGCAAAGTATGTGCGCGAGTGGCGCGGTTCTGCCGAAGGAATAGCTTCGCTTGAAAACGGTGAAACCAAGCTTGGCGATATCTTTAGCGCGAGCAAGGCAGAAACGGACATGTTCCGTGAGGCAATCCGAAGAGCGCGGCAACTTGGTCTTGAAGATAAAGTTACGTGCCCACGTGCGAACCAGCTGAGTGCAGAAATCCGCTCCTACTGATTGATTTGGTTTTTGAAGAAATCCCAGGCGACTTCAGCAAACTCGATGTCGCGATTTTGCTTTCCGGCGAGTTTATTTCCTTTGGTGACCATTTTGCTGGGAGTAGCATGGCCAGCGCCTTTCAGCCACCAGCTCACCACAACTTTTTTTCCGTCGCTGTATTTTCTTTCCACGGCAGCGCCACCATCTTTTTTGGCAAAATCAATTTCACTGGTGACAGGTTTTACTTCGCTCAGTCCGTTGACCTTCAACCAAAATTGAACAGTTGCTTCTGCGCTTTGCACCTCACCGCGGCGGCATTTCAGACGAAAGAAATTGCCAACGCATCCGCCCTCCGTGGGAACAACTACATCTTTAGCACCATGAGTTAAGAGCACCGGAAGAGAACCAAAAGGTCCATGTTGGCAGCGACCTGAAACCGGATTCTTGGCTAGGTTTCCGGAAGCCCCGGCGATGCCGCCCACCAGATCTGTTTTTTCCATCGCGAAGCGAAACGTCATCATGGCACCGTTCGATGTACCTGCAATGAAAACCTGAGAGGAATTGAGCTGAAAGTTGTCTTTCAATTGCGTGATGAGATGAGCGAGAAATTCAACATCGTTTGCACCTGACTTTGAAGTGTCGTCGGAGCGACAGTCGTTCCACCCCGTTTTTTCAGTTTCGTCGTCTGTGCCGTCCGGGTAGACGAGCAGGAAATTGTCTTTATCAGCGAGTGTCTGGAAAACTGCGAGCGGGCTCTTGCCCATATCGCTCGCTACGGTGCTAGATCCTCCTCCACCGTGAAGCACAACAACAAGAGCCGAATATTTCTTTCCTACACTGGAACCTTTGGGCTGATAGACACGGTAAATTCGGTCGCGGCCACCAGTGGAAATACATCCGTCGGTGAATCCTGTGGAAAATTCTTTAGCTATCTGCTTTGGGCATTTTTCAGATGAAGTCATGCTCTTGGGGGTGTCTGTTTTTGATTCCACTGAGGTGCTTGCCTCGGCACTCTGAAGAACTGCGAGTGTGCCGAAGAGTGCAAAAAGCTTGGTAGCTCTGGTGCGAACCATGGAGTGATCCTCGCGACTGTAAAAAATGAACCGATTTCCGAAGAGCATGTATGATAGGGTAAATGAACCAAGGGAGAAACACCATGAGTGAAGTGCGGCTGCAGCCCGGGAACAAACCTGCGCTACTCGTGATCGATGTTGTTAAAGCCTATACAGATCCGCGCTCGCCGCTGTTCTTTCCGGGCGCTGTAGCGAGTCTCGATTCCATCAACTCTGTTGTGAATTTCGTGCGCAGAGAGGGTCATCCGATTTTTTTCATCAGAATGGAGTTTGGTGGTATTCATGGTGCGGAGGGTGGACTCCTTCTGGAGAAGATGCCGGCGTTGCGTGAGTTGAAACCGAGCTCGAGCTGGTCGCAGTTTGCGGATGCCGTAATTTCGCCGGATTTAAGTGAAGAAAATTCAGTTTTGCATGAGTCGGTCGAAATCGTGAAACACAGCTCGAGTGCCTTTCATGGCACTGCTCTTGCACACAAGCTGATGCTTTCTGGGTGTGACACTGTCTTTGTTGTGGGTTTCACCACAAGTGGAGCTATCCGTGCCACCGTAATCGATGCTTTACAGCATGGAATTAGGCCGTTTGTTGTTCAAGAGTGTGTCGCTGATCGGGTCGCCGAACTGAACCGAATTCATTTGCTGGATATCCAGAGCCATTGGGGTGAGGTTGTGAGCATGCAGCAGGCCGCTCAGGTGCATGCAGGGATGAAAGCAAGGAGTGTGACTTAAGCTGTTTCTGCAGGCGGTAGCGGCATTCCGGAGTATCGATTATTTTTGCTTAAAAACTCGTAAATATTGAAGTGTTTTTGTTTTCACATTTAATCTCAGTAATTTCCCCAACAATCCGATTTAATGCTTGTGGGTTGTTGGTTGTTGTTTGTTGAGTGTTCTCTCGTCCACCGCGTGTGGGAGAACTTTCTGAAGCGGTTCTTCAGGGTCTGGCGGGTTACGACTCCCGGTGGATGCAGGCATTGTGCGCGGTAGGAGTCGTCTTATGTCACCACTCACCCAAATCGTGCGCCGTGAAAATTTTAATACCAACGCTCCGCTCCAGCTGTGTGAGGTTGGCCTTCGTGACGGCCTTCAAAGCGAAACACAAACTCTTAGCCCGGCCGTTAAACGCGATCTCGTTATTGGCCTGATGTCTGCGGGCGTGAGGAACATCGAAATCGGTAGTTTCGTGAAGGCTATTCCGCAACTTGCGGACACGGATGCTCTCGCTCAGAGCCTTGCGCAGCATCCGGTGCGCGCGCAAACCCGACTCACAGGTGTGGTCTTTAATTCTAAAGGTCTTCAGCGTGCCCGCGCTGCAGGAGTTGATGGCGTTTGGGTTGTCGCGTTTCCTTCCGACACACTTTCACTCAAGAATTCTGGCTTCGGTGCACAGGATGGCCTGCAACAGGCGTTGAGTTTGGTGGAGGAAGCCAAGGCTCACAAAATGTTTGTCCGCGTTGATATTGCCACAGCTTGGGTCTGTCCGTTCGAAGGACAAATGAAGCAGGAACGGGTTTTTGAATTTGCATCTTGCTTTCTGAACAAGAGCAACGTCGACGAAGTGGCTCTCGCTGACACCGTTGGCCATGCGCATCCGCTTCAGGTGCATGCATTGTTCTCAGCACTTGCCGATAAATACGGTTCGCAGCGCCTCGCAGCTCATTTCCATGACACCCAAGGCATGGCTCTAGCTAACGTTGTTTCGGCATATTCGGCAGGTGTGCGAATCTATGACACCTAAATCGGCGGCTTGGGAGGATGCCCTTTTGCACCTGGTGCTGCGGTCAACTTAGCAACTGAAGATTTCGTTCTAATGGCACAGAAGTTTTCAGACAGCGGTGTGGCACAAATTCAACTTGAAGCTCTCTGGCAGGCCATCACAACTCTTGAAGAACATTTCGGACGCAGTCTAGGCGGACGCAGCCGCGACTGGTGGAAGAGCAGAAAGAGTTAACGAAGAATCGCTGCACTCCACTCGGCTCTGCTTCTAACACGTGGCTATCGGAGCATTTCAGTGTGAGTGGCATTCCTGTTCCGCGAGACTCAGTGGAGCCGGCCGCGGGAAACGCAGGCCTGCCTGGTAAGAAGCAAAGTTGTCTTTGAAATAAGTCCAGCTCGAAACATTCGTGCGCCCCGCAACAATACAGCGCGGAGCATCCTGGTAAAGCGGAAGATGTTCGCTCACTTCATTGCGAATGAGTTCTGGCAAATCGGAGAAGTTCCTCACTTTGCGCACCAGTGCATTAAATACAACTGCACCTGTTGCGCCTTTCATTTTCATCCAGGGCATCCAGGGTGAAAGACGCGTCCAACTCACCTGGACGTTGTCAACTGTACCAATTGAGTTGATCCTCTGCAGGTCTTCAGTGGCAACAACATAACTGAACGACTCATGTGCTTTGTAGTAGCTCTCCGGAGAATATTCATAAAAACGTGCATCACCAGCGAGTGGGTTTGGATAGCTCAATGGAACATCAATTCTGATGATTGAAGTTGCTCCCAAGCTCTCTACAGGAATCATCATCTCAGCCGGAATCGGTTGCTGCACAAGATCGTTTGCAATATGCACGACAGGCACACTCTCATTCGTCCAGGGATTTTTCCAGGTGTACAAAACTTCGCCCGAAACAGGATCGAGATAGTAGGTCAGCTCGCGCGATGACACCATCCAGCGCCCCGCTGCGTCGCGGTAACAGCGCGCCACATTGAAGCCAACGATCTTGAAAAGTGTTCTCGCTCTCTCGGCTCCTACGCCTGAAGTTGTGACCGAGCCTGTCCATTCGGTATAGGCAGGCGACCCATCTGGGTGGCAACGGACTTTCATGAATTCTTCGGCAGTGAGGGCGTGCGATGCAGCCACAGCTTTTCGAGTCTGCGTGCTCATTATAAGAGTCGCAAGAAGAACGTGTATAAACATGAAAGTCTTGGATGCGTGCATTGCGAGAGCCTTTTTGCGAAAAACAGGCTCGGCCTAAGGGGGCGCGAGCTGTTCTGGAATAAAGCTCGCTTGTAGCTGCGGAACGGTTTGGGTTCAATGGTTTTTACTGCGCTTGCGATTGTGCGCAGTTTTCTCAAAATGCCAATATTATTCAAATTATTTGAGCTTAAGGGTGAAGCTGCGTTTGTTCGATTTGCAGTCCACTGCCGCTGTTCCCACAGGCATGATTCTAACGTCTCGGGAAGGTGCAGGCACAGGAGATGCATTGTTGGCCTGTGCGCCGCCGCAACAACGCTCTACTTCAATGCCGAGAGAGTCAGCTTGCAGGTTGCGAGGTAATTCAAAGGTTCCGCTTTCCTTCACGCTTGCCACCACTTTACCTGCGGAGTCTTTGATGCTTGCAGTTTTAAATGTGCATGCTTGTCCGGGTGTGAACTCATCCAAGAATTCCTTCAGGAGAATATCCTCGGTAAACGGGAAGTCGAATCCTCTCCCGGGGAGCGCAAGTCTCTTCGCAAGCTCTGTAATCTGCTCATAAGCTGCGTATTTTGCAGATTTGCCGAGCTCAGCGCAGCCGAACAAGGCAGGCTTCAAACATTGCTCTACTTCCTTTGCAGCTGAATGATAAAATTTCATCTTCGATTTTAATTCAGCCGGAACACTCGCGAACACACGCTCGAGCTGTGCCGTGGAAAAATCGAAGTGGTCATTGTTTAAAGCATATGAAATAGCATCGCCGATGAAAAGAATGTTCTTGCTGGCACTGGCTCGTGCGGGGTTCGATGCGAGATCGCGGGTGAACATCTCGACGGCTGTTGCTAGACCGAGTTGTCCAGCCTCTTGAGCATCGTTGCCGCCAATGGCTTTCCATGAGCTGATTTGTGTTGCTAAATTTTTCTCGTCGGTAAAGTTCACCTGTGAAGCAATGTTGTCGCGGTATCCCACGGCGGCAAAGCGGGCATCCCACCCTTTGTCTTGGCGGAGTCCCAGGGCAAATTTTTCAACACCGTTCTTTACTGCATTGAGACTGTCTTCCATGCTCCCCGTGATATCGATGACAAACACAATGTCGGCGGGTGTGCGTGTTGACGATGCTTCCGAGGTGCAAGATTTTGCAAAGCTCAGTTCGTTCGTCTGAGGATTTTTGAGACTCACCAGTTTTTGTTTTTCATCGCCACATGAGAGCGATTGAGCGACTTTCGCGGCCGCGGAGTTCTTTGGGCTGTTATTGTTGTCAATGCTTGCAAAGTTTGACTGCTTGCAGCCAGCAGATGCTGCGACCCATGCCAGAAGTGCTGAGGCAAGTGCGATTTTTTTCTTTGAATTCATGAACTGTCTCTCCATTTCAGGCACTCTCTTTGAGCGATGTAGGCGAATGAGCTGTTTTTCTACTGACACAGCCGTAAACAACCGCGGGTGGAAAATTACGCAGTTCAACACTGCTGCTTTGGATTTCAAAATAGGTTTCAAGGGTACTGCGCAAGAGCGGCGTGTATTGGAAGGCTACAAAATGACCATCCGGAGCAAGGCTCTCTGCAGCAGCTGCAAGAATGCTGCGTGTGATACTCTCTCCCAGGCTGGCATAAGGCAGGCTCGAGACCACAGCATCAACACGGCCTAAATTGTGCTGCTTGAGAATAGTTTGCAGTTCACGCGCATCACCTTCAACGATGAGGAGATTTTCTCGTCCAGCGAGGCGTTGCTTCAAGATCGAGACAGCCGCAGGGTTGGCGTCAATAATCATAACTTTTGAGCCGGGTGGTGTGCGATTGAGAAGTTCAGTGGTGATTGCACCCGTGCCGGCACCAAGCTCAACAATTGTTTGCGTACGCCGTAGGTCGAGTGTGTCCATCATACGCCGCGCAAGAAAGCGAGAAGATGGCACCACAGCACCAATCTGCTGTGGGGATCTGATGAAATGACCCATCGTGTGCAGAATATCTTTCAAGCTGCGCGCCAATGCTTTTCACTCCTCGCGTCGGGTCTGCGGACACACACGCGCGTGTCGGCTGATTTTCGGCAGGAGTTGAGAAATATTTGGCTTTTGGCGACTCTGCTGCGGCGCGGTGGATTGTCTTTTTTATTAATACTCTGTGATTACAGTGTTTTTAATGCTGACTTCCAAGCTCACTCTGCTCCTTGCCCTCCCCGGGATCTCTTCTTCTTCGCCACTGGCCAGCACGTGCGAAGGATTCCTGCTGAGGGTTCAGAGGAGCCAGACGTGGTGGAAGGAGTTCAAGCTTTGCGAGATGTTCATGAAGTGGAACGGGCTTCAGGTTGCACAGATTTGTGTTCACTTCTTCCACGCTCATCTTGGCTTTAAATTCTTCTCCCATCTGCTCGCGCAGGCGTCCAAGAACTTTACTCTCAGCAGCGATGATTAGCTTTTCAGCATGGTTTTCTGTTAAAAAGTTTCTGAGCCGGTTGGTTATCTCGCGCGAAAATCGTTTATCGATTTCAACTCTATGTGAACTCAGATGATCATCGAAACCATGGTTGGTATTCGCATTGCCGCACATACCAGCATGATACGAGTGGCGATTCCCACCCGTCAAACTTTCTTTTTCCTGCTCGAGCCAGTGCACATTAATTATTTCATCGAGCGGATGCAGGATCGGACTCCACTGCTCCTTGGGACGCTCTGCCGGTGTGAGAAGGTAGAAACGAGCCTTTGTGTGATCGACGGACAGAACGGCTACATTTTTCATGGGCAACCTCACACGAATACTTGGGCAGAATAAAAAGTTTTGGAGCGACCCGAGTGCGGCTCCAGACAATTGCCGCATGTGCTTGGGCAAACTACATGCGGGGGCATGCGTGTTGCCACCTTAGGAGTCTTGAAAAATGAAAATGATTTGAGTCTTTCCGGTGTTCATTTCAATGACATCGCGTCTCCGCGAGGGTTTGCTAGTCTTTTGGGGACTGGAACTATGCAGGGAGGCCTTCATGTCTGTTGTGAGATTGTCTGTTGCGATCGGTGCTGGAATGCTACTTGCACTGGGAGTTTCATTGAGTGCTTGTAAGCCACGCGACTTCAATTCGAATGCAGGTGTCCAGGGGCTCACACAGCTGCAGTTTGATCAGCAGTTCGAGGTGACTCACCTGACGAGCTGCAAGCAGCCAAACGGCGAGCCTGGCGGAGACTTGCGGATTGTTTGGCGTGTGCGCAACAGTGCAGGCTCCGCAGTGACACCCTATGTTCTCGGGTTTGCGGGCGATGCAATCACAACCAAGGGTGCAAAAGTTCGTTTTCAGATTATGACGGCCATTGATGCACCTCGGCCGCTCACACCTACAGACACCCCCGTTCCGTTCAGCATGGGAGGTTATGCTGGCTACGAACTACAGATCCCAGCAGATGAAGCGCAAGCCAATTGGGGTTATGTGGAAGTCGATGGCAAAAAACTGAGCTTCGCTGACATCGATGCTGGAGTGTTGTTGCTTCCTTCTCGCTCCCCAGATGCAGCGTCAGCTCCTTATAGCTATTTTGTGACGGCAAATCGGCTGTCGTATGCGTTCAAATGCGATCCACTGGATGCCCAGGCACAGGCGCGATTGCGGACTTTCGCTGTTCGTGATGGCAGCCATGGTTTTAAGGGCGATAGGGGTGTTGTTGTTAAGCCATCGACAACCGCTGAGGCTCCCTCTGCAGATGGACGCTTTGTGACTCAGTGGAGTTGTGCGGGAAATCGTCGAAAGGCAATCAACCATAATCGTCAACCTTTGCCTGGCGGATGGTTGAATCAGGAAGAGTACTGCGAATGGGACAGAAACGGCACGCCGCCTGCCTTTGTGACTCAGACCTCAACCAAGCCAGCGCAATTGAAGTGCATGGTGCGCACGTCATTTGACCAGAACCGTACCTACTTCTTGCAACAGCGTCTTTACAAAGCAACAGTTGAGCAGCAGCGCTCCGAAGGCTTCGCCAATTTGGGTGATTTCAAGAGCAGCTACTACGACACCAAATTCAACGGCTATGCGTTCCTCGTTGGTGGTCGTGAAGGTTATCACGTTTGGGATTCTCGCGTGTGGAAGAAGATGGGAGAGAAGGGCGACCCTCGGGGTGCGTATATCTCCGATACACGCAAAGGTATCATTGGCCACTGTATGCAATACACCTGCATGCAGGCCGATGAAATTGGTTACACGGGTAACTGTGTTGCCGGACGCCAGAGTGACCCGCTCATTTGCAGCGTAATAAACAGCATCTACTGCATCAGTGGTGCTGGCCAGAATGGCTGCAAGCAGACAACTGAACTCAACCTCACCAAGCGGCCGGCTCTTCACGCAGACGCGAATCACGTTACGAACTCTGCTGCCCTCGATCCGGTTATCAATCCGACTCTCATGTTGCCACCTGGTCCGCTGAATGCTCTGAGCCCAGCACCGACCTTCCGTGAGGATGTGCTGTTCCGCAGCGATTACGCGCCACCAACTCGCTTGGGCGACACAGGCATCAAGCTTGACCTAGTGATTCCGGAAACCCTGCCCGAGTGTAAGTGGGTGGTTGACCCAACGCTGCTCAACACCGGTCGCGTCACCGACCCAGCGAAATTTCTGGCAAATGACAAGACCTTGGTGCAATGCTCGTTTGCAAAAAACACTCGCTACAACAACTGCGATGAAGTTGCTTCTCAGCTCCAGGTGCGAATCGTTTTCGACACCCAACCCAAGCGTTGAGCTTGATGCGCCATGTCATCAACAGGCCTAATCACAACTCTTGTTCTTTTTCAGGCGCCTGTTGTTGGCGTGAACGCTGCGAGGCCTGCTGAGCGGGAGCAAATCGCAGCACCGGTTCTCCTCCTTCCGAATGTTGTGCGCGCCTTCGGTGCGCGTGCGGTTTTTGATGTTAAAGAATTTGAACGGATTTGGACTGCCTTGTTTGGAGAAAGTCCGAATGCGCCCGGATGCGGTCAGCCAAAACGGCTCACGGGCTCCGATCGTGCTTTGATTGATGCAGATGCGTTTCTCGTTGCAGTGAGAGGGTTTTCGCCCGAGCTGTGCAAGCCAGAGGCCTGGCATGTGGCTGCCATGCGTCTTGATTCATGCCGCGTGCGTCAGGCCAAAGAGAACAACACGAAGCAGGAAATTCATCGCTGTGCGCAAGACGGGAAATTCAGCGAAATAAGGTTTGTTCTTCAACCTGTGCTGCAACACGACCGAGGTAACTTTTTTCCAGATGCTGCCCTTCATGTTGCTTATTCATTCAAGGATTTTACCAAAGCAATTGCTCTGTGGAGGTCATGGTCGGATGGAGCAACGGCAGTGCGCTGGCGAAATCCGCAAGGCTTCTTTGATTCAGTGCGGAAGAACGGCACGCCGAATGATGTTTCGTTGTTCATTTCTGGGCTAGGACAAGAGCGTTGGACTTTTGCGCGGGTTGTTGCAGGCCATGAGAACTGGATCAAAGACCGACTAGATAGGGGCGTCATGCACGAGTCTCTGACCGACGCAGATCCCGGTGCAGTAGGAATGAGAACACCTCCCACTGCCGGAGGGAAAGAATTTTCGGCAGATGAATTTCTTGACCCTATAAAGGTTACCCCTCTGCAAGGCAGTTGTGTTGGATGCCATCTTGCGCCTCCAGGTCGTGCAGCGCGTATGTTTAGGCATTTTGGGTGGGGTCTTGCGGGTGAGGCAGTGATTTCTGCCCGGGTTTTACGCGAGGCCGAATTCTCTGCTCGAGAACTTCAAATCCTCGAAAAATCCTCCCGTCGGAAGTAAAAGATTTCGTAACTGTACAATCTTTGGTCACCTCTGGCAGGAGAAATGTCCTGTCAAATTCGAATCTCACCCGCGGCACTGGTTTTGCTGCTTCGTGGTGGGGTCTTTGCGGATGAGGTGGCAGATGTGTTTTAATAACAGACTCGCACTTGTTGTAATGGCGTTGATGGCGACTGCATGTGGACAGGCCGGCGACGCGACCTGGGATTTTTTGACCACCGATGAAACCACGGAGAACTTCATTGTCGTTGGCTCCACTGACACATTCTTTAAGAAGTCGACCGTCGATTCAAGCTCACTGCAGATTGGCTCCGAGAAATGCACACTGGAGTCGGGTCAGAAGATTCTTCTGAAGGCAGCTCCAGATTACGCAGGTGCGCATTTCATTATTGTGCTCGAAGAGGCTCTCCCGGGCTGCGAATTCACGCGTGGATTCGTGTTCCGCGACCATATCCAAAAGACAAGCTTGAAGAGTTTGTTCTCTGCAAACATGAAGGCCTTTCTCGACACAATTGCTTATGCCGAGGGTACCGACGACTCATACGACTACATTTTCAGCTACGTGAAGTTCTATAGCTTCGCAGGACATCCACGCCGCCTGATTTGTTCAGGTGGCTACTGTTCCGATGCCGCAGGCCGTTACCAGTTTAAATCAACGACCTGGGATGAAGTGCGCCGCGTTGTTGGTCTCACTGACTTCTCTCCCGAAAGCCAAGACCGAGCAGCAGTGCAGCTTATTAAGTGGCGTGGTGGATACGATGACGTGGAGCGCATCTCCGATTTTTCGAGCTTCAATAATGCTGCTTACACTGTGCGTTTTGAGTGGGCATCGATGCCACACAGCCCCTACGGACAGCCCACACACAGTGCTTCTTCACTGTGGAGCAAGTTCAAACAGTTTAAAGATAGGTATTGAGTTAAATCGCTCAGAAGACGTTTGTGAAAAAAAAAGCCAGGCTGGAGCCTGGCTTTTTTTAGTGCGCCTTGCCGTCGTGCATCGACGAGTTGAGGTATTCTTTGAAACCACCTTCGTAGATTTGCATTTCGCCGTGGTCGATGCGGAACACGCGGTTGGTGATTTGCGAAAGGAAGTGACGGTCATGGCTAACGATGATCACAGTACCTTCAAATTCCCGCAGTGCATCCATGAGAATTTCACGTGAGCGGATGTCCAGATGGTTGGTGGGCTCGTCGAGAATAATGAAGTTCACTGGTCGAATTAAGATGCAAGCAAGCACCACGCGGCTTTTCTCGCCACCCGAAAGCACGGAGATTTTCTTGTTGACCTCGTCGTCTGAGAAGAGAAATGCGCCCAGCAGTGTTTTGAGTGTGCCGATAGAGGCCTGTGGAGCCACGGATTGAAGTTGTTCGAGAATAGTTCGGTTCGGACTCAACACCTCAAGTGCATGCTGGCTGAAGTATCCCACTTCGAGGCTGGCACCGAGGTTGCACGCCCCCTCAGTGGCTTCCGTCTGACCGGCGATAATTTTAAGGAGGGTACTTTTTCCGGCACCGTTGACTCCCACGAGTGCGACTTTGTCGAGGCGGCGCACAAGTCCCGTTACACCCGAAAAAACGCGTTTCTTTCGGCCGTCGGCCGAAGCCCACTCCTTCCCAACAGTGTTCATTTTCACGACGTCATCGCCACTCCGGGGAGGCTTGTTGAACTGAAATTTTACGGCCTTTTCCTCCGGAGGAACTTCGATGCGGTCAATCTTATCGAGCTTCTTCACGCGGCTTTGAACCTGCGCAGCATGGCTTGCGCGCGCTGCAAACTTGGCAATAAACTCTTCCTCTTTAGCAAGCATTTCTTGCTGCCTGC
The DNA here is from genome assembly GCA_016868315.1 of Betaproteobacteria bacterium. Lineage (GTDB taxonomy): Bacteria > Bdellovibrionota_B > Oligoflexia > Silvanigrellales > Silvanigrellaceae > RFOM01. The sequence continues at coordinate 151,764 of VGHE01000008.1, read as the reverse complement.
GGAACGAAGCGAGCAGCTGTTCTTTGCGGATATCGCGTTCACGCTCATAGAAATCGTAGTTGCCCGAATATGTCGTGATATTGCCGTGCGCAATTTCAACAATTTTATTGACCACACGGTTCATGAAGGTGCGGTCATGGGAAGTCATCACAAGAATTCCCTTAAATTCCATAAGCCATTGTTCGAGCCACATGATCGACTCGAGGTCGAGGTGGTTTGTGGGCTCGTCCATCAGCAGAGCATCGGGTTTGAGAAGAAGGATGCGCGCAAGTGCGATGCGCATTTTCCAACCACCACTGAAGTTTTCTACCGAGCGGTGGAAATCATCGAGCGAAAATCCAAGACCACTGAGAATCTCTTGCGCACGCACGTCGAGGTCATATCCGCCACGTGACTCGAACAGAGCTTGCGCGTCACCATAGGCCTCGAGGAGTGCAGCCATGGCATCATCGTCCATGGGTTCTGCCAGGCGTTGCTCCATGTCTGCAATGCGTGATTTCAGCAGTGCGAGATCTTCAACACCAGCCATGGTTTCCTCGAGAACCGAGCGGCCGTGCATTTCGCCAACATCCTGAGAGAAGTAGCCCAGCGTAATAGAGTTCGGACGAATCACCTGTCCGTTGTCGGCTGCTTCTTCACCCGAAAGAAGGCGAAAAATTGTTGTTTTTCCCGCACCGTTGGGGCCAACAAGACCGATGCGATCCCCAGGTTGAGCCTGGAAACTCGCATTCGAGTAAAGGGTACGGCCGCCTTGATTCTTGGTGACGCTCGACAATCCAATCACGGTGCAAATCTCCAACAGAAAAGTCTGCCGGCTTTATTGAGTTTTTTGAACCGCAGGTCAACACTCAAAGGCGCTGGGAGTTCAGATTTTTTTGAGAAAATCCGCGACTTTCTCGCTCGCGAGGCCATTGAGGTGTTCGTGAAAAGCAGCTGAATTCTCAGGTGGTTCGAGGTTGATGCTGACCGTGTGCGCCCCAGCCTTGCGGGCAACCGTTACAAATCCCGCAGCTGGATAGACGTTGCCACTGGTGCCAATCGAAACGAACAGGTCGCAGCTCGTGAGTTGGTCGATGGCTCGCTCGACCCCTTGGGGCTTTTCCCCAAACCAAACAATGTCGGGTCTGAGGAGATCAGAACAGCAGGGAGAAAGAGGCAATCCCGATGGGTCGCGTCGCGGTGTGGTCAACAGATTGGGCAGTGCCGGATGAGACCAAAGGTTATCGCAGTGGTGCGCAATCACATGCTGCTGGCCATCAAAGTAGGCCCACCTATCCGAAAAGACCTTGTTGCATTTTGTACAGCGCGAGCGCGAGAGAGTGCCATGAACGTCGATGAAATCTTTGTTTGGAAGTGCGCCAAACGCCCGTTCATGCAAAGTGTCTACGTTCTGTGTGATGAGTAGTGCGCGTGCTCCAGCCTTGCCGAGCGCATGGAGTGTATCGGCGAGCGCGATGTGTGCCGGGTTGGGTTGCACATCGTTGGCCTGCATGCGCCGCATTGAATAGAATTTCCAAACGAGCGCAGGATTGCGCTTGAAGCCAAGTGGGCTTGCGACTTCTTCAACCTTGTGGTTTTCCCAAAGTCCTTGACCATCTCTGAATGTGCGCACGCCACTTTCCGCCGAGATTCCGGCTCCTGTGAGAAAAACGACGCGCTTGTATCGGAATTCCATTCCGTAGCTTCCTCCTGAAAGGGTCTTCCGATAGTTTCATAGTTCGGGGCGTTTTCAACTTTCATTTACTGATGCGCACCCATGATTGTTACTTTCGTGACGCGTCAGAATTGTTCGTGAGGTCGGCATGAATCCCGCATTGACTTCTACCGTGATGCTCGCTGCGAGCAGCATGGTGATGACCATTGCCCGGTATGCACATTTGCGCTTCAAGCATGCGCCTTTGTGGGTAGCAATTTTGGGAAGCTGGCTGATTGCACTGGTCGAGCATGCTCTTCAGGTACCAGCCAACCGTATTGGCCATTCGGTGATGCCTGCCGCACAGCTCCGTGTCATCGCCGAGTTTTTCACTCTGGCGTCTTTCATACTGTTTTCGGTGTTTTATTTGCGCGAACCAATGACGCTTAACTACGTCATCAGTTTCGCGTTTATTCTGGGTGCTGTTTATTTTGCATTCTGGGGGCCGTTTCGTTGAGCCCTCGGCTCTCGGCTCAATCGAGGCAACCCACGATCTCCCTGTGCGCAAACGTCTGTTCGATAAGCGTCTCAATCACATGTGAGCGACCAGAATCGGCACTTTGCGCTTCAATCAGTATCGCTCGTTCAGCACTCAGAGCTTCACAAGCATGCCTCAGGTGCATGTTTTCCACGGCAGGATTGCTCGCTAGTCGTGCCTTTTCAAGCTCAAACAGCGCAAATTCCGCTCGGCTACGAGCACTTCTTGCCCATGGGTCGGAGTGCTTTTTGAGTTGTTGAACCTGCCCCCGCAATTCGCTTTCAACTCGAGAGAGGCTCAAGTGCGAGAAGTCAGACTGCGCGAATGCGGCAATTCCGGAGGCTACGGAAACCAACAGTGCAGTCAGCAAAGGAACAGCAGACTTTCGACGGCTGGACAGGAAAATTTTCATAGTCGGCATCTCCTCTAAAACATCTGCCGGAAACGATTGTGCGCGTTGCCCTACAAAGAGGCGCGCACGGCGGAGGTGGGCGTAAGTGAATTTATGGGGATGAGCAATATTCAGTGTTTGGACACTGTTCAATCCTTGGTCGCACGACCCAATAACGACAAATTTCAAGCGAAACTGTAATATCGGTCTGTTGCCGAACATCGTTCCAGACGGCTAAACTCGAGAGCCTGGATGGATGAAAAGGAGTTGAGTTTTGAGTGCACTCGGCCCCAAACAGTTGCTGAACTGGATCAGCGAACGATTTGCGCGCATCGTTGTGGTTTCGCCGCACATGGACGATGCCATCCTGAGCTGTGGTGGTTTGTTGATCGACCTTGTCGGTAAAATGGAATGTGTGACTGTCACAGTCTGCACGGCTGACCCAGAGAACACAGATCCTTCAAATCCACCGCATGGTATTGCGCTGCCTTCGCAACGCCGTGATGAGGAAGTTTCCGCGATGCGGGCACTCGGTTGCAGGCTTGTTCAGCTAAATTTGCTTGACGCTATTTATAGGTGCAGTGAATCCAATCAAAATCTTTTGTATCCGAGCCTCGATTCCCTGTGGACTCTTCCCGGAGCAGAGGACACCCAACATCCGCGTGCTTTTTTGGAGGGTCTCAAGCCGTTTTTGGCGGAAGCGCAACAACGGCCAACACTTTTTCTCACTCCTGCCGGTATCGGTCATCATGTAGATCACATCCTCTGCACACAGAATCTTCTTGCGCAGCTCAGCAGCGATGACTCCGTTTTGCTCTACGAAGATTTTCCCTACGTTGTTGACCAAGGAGTGCATGTGGGTGTGGCCGACAGCGCTGAAAAAGCATTGGCACGTTTGAAGGTGCGTGGCGAAACATGTTTCGAGCACGGCGCACAGGTCGATGCCAAAATGTCCCTGATTTCCCACTACGAATCTCAGATCGACTCTATTTTTGGAAGCCACGACAACGTCCGCCCTCTTCTGATGAAAAACTCACGCGATGGAAAAACGCTCGAGCGGTTTTGGCGTGTGAGCCGTCAGGCTGCACACTGAATTTCGCTTCAATTGCTCAGGAAGGAGCCAGCAGAAAATGACTCAGTCGCACATGCAGGCCGAGGTTGCCGAACAGCCCACCCTTGTTCGGCGTCAGTCTCAGGGTTGGAAGAGTCGGGGGCATGAGCTGCGCACGAAGTTGCAATCGCGTCGCCAGGTCATCCTGGTTGGGCGTGGCAGTTCGGGAAATGCTGCGTTGTATTTCACATACCTTTGGGCCATCTCGAGCGGTCGTCAGCCTCTGGATTTTAGGCTTTGGATTGCACAGGAGAACAACAACGTCGGCGATTACTCCGATTGTGCTGTTCTCGCCTTTTCTGCATCTGGGCAAAGCACCGATGTTGTGCGTGCTTGTGCGTGGTTGAAGGAGCGCGGTGCCCTCATCGTTGGAGTCACGGCGGCACAGGATGCTTCTTGTCGCCTCGGAGCTGTAGCAGACGAACTTTTTCTGCTCAATTGTGGGCTTGAAAAAGCTGTTCCAGCAACGAAAAGTTTTGTATCTCAATTGGCTGCTGCAGCTGCACTTTCAGGCATGCCCGTTCAAGAGCGTGCCAGCGCAATTGCTTCGAGTATCGAGAAGACTGTAGTCAGTCCTGCAAGTAATACCCTGGCAGATTTTATTGCAGGTGCGCGTTCGGTGATCATGCTGGGGCGCGGATTGCTTTTGGGAGCTGTTCACGATGCTGCGCTGAAATTACAGGAAACCACCGGACTCGCTGCATTTGCCTATTCCACAGCCGAGTTCTTCCATGGTCCCTTGGGTTGTGTTTCGCCCGACGATCGCGTCGTCCTTTTTCTCTCTGGTGAAGCCGAACTTGAGTTGCGTCTGTTGAAGAGCCTCGCTGAACGTGATGTGCCCGTGCGTGTTGTTATGCGGCAGACTCCATCTATCAGTGAGGAAGCCGCGGAGTCTGTGAGGTGCTTCGTATCCGAGCGCACTGCAGGAGATCAGATGGCGAACCTTGAACTTGCGAGCACGGGTCACGACTGGTCTGATGTTTTTGCCTTGATTGCGCTTGTGCAGATGACCTGTCTTGCGTTGTGCGGTCGAATGGGCAGAAGCCCAGACGCCCCACCGCTGTTGAAAAAGGTCACTGAAACCTAATCCGCCTGGAGAAAAGATAGGGGCTATTTCGACTGTTATTTTTCTCAGATTTTCTTGGATTTGAAGATGTTGTTTTGGTTTTTGGTAGCAGAAGTGGAAGAACATGGAGAAGAACATGACCAAGAGCACGATCGCTTTCCCGCCTGAATTGTTGCACGCTGAAGCAATGAGTTGGATTGCTTCTATTGTTGAATTGTGTGAGCCGCGTGATGTTTATTTCTGCGACGGTTCTGACGCGGAGTACAAGCATCTCTGCGCAGAGCTGGTGAAGCAAGGCACCTTTAAACCTCTCAATGAAAAGCTCCGTCCGAATAGCTTTTTGGCTTGGTCTGACCCGAGCGACGTGGCGCGTGTTGAAGACAGAACCTTCATTTGCAGCCGCCGCAAGCAAGATGCAGGGCCGACCAACAACTGGGTAAACCCGGTTGAAATGAAGAAGAAGCTTTCCGGTCTGTTCAAGGGGTGTATGCGTGGCAGAACACTTTATGTTGTGCCCTTCAGCATGGGACCAGTGGGTTCGCCTCTCAGTAAAATTGGAATTGAGCTTTCCGATTCGCCGTATGTTGCGGTCAACATGAAAATCATGACCCGCATGGGAAAGAATGTCTGGATGGCTTTGGGTCAGAGTGGCGAATTCGTTCAATGCGTGCACAGCGTTGGTGCTCCGCTTGCAGCGGGGCAAAAAGATGTTCCTTGGCCATGTAACAAAGATGAAAAATACATTGTCCACTATCCTGAAGAGCGAGCTATTTGGTCGTTTGGAAGCGGGTACGGTGGAAATGCCTTGTTGGGTAAAAAGTGTTTTGCGCTGCGCATTGCTTCGGCCATGGGGCGTGATCAAGGCTGGCTTGCCGAGCACATGCTCATTCTCAAGGTCGAATCGCCGACAGGCGAGAAAACCTATCTCAGCGCAGCATTTCCAAGTGCATGCGGCAAAACCAACCTCGCCATGCTGATTCCTCCAAAGGAAATGCAGGGCTGGAAGGTCACTACACTCGGCGACGACATCGCATGGTTGCGCCCAGGCGACGATGGCCGTTTGTATGCCATAAACCCGGAAGCGGGCTTTTTTGGAGTTGCTCCTGGCACCTCGTACAAAACCAACCCAAATGCGATGGACTCCATCCGCGCCAACACCATCTTCACAAACGTTGCACTCACGCCTGAGGGAGATGTGTGGTGGGAGGGCATGACCGACACGCCACCTGCACAACTCACCGACTGGCAGGGTGAAGCTTGGACTCCCGATTGCGGACGCAAAGCAGCGCATCCCAATGCGCGCTTCACTGCTCCGGCGCATCAATGTCCTGTGATCGACAAAGACTGGGAAAACCCTGCGGGTGTGCCCATCAATGCCATCATTTTTGGTGGACGTCGTGCAACAACCCTGCCGTTGGTTGTTCAATCGTTCAACTGGAATTTCGGTGTTTACTTAGCTGCAACGATTGGTTCCGAAACGACTGCAGCAGCGGCTGGAAAGGTTGGCGAGGTGCGTCGCGATCCGTTCGCAATGCTTCCTTTCTGCGGTTATCACATGGGCGAGTATTTTAATCATTGGTTGCAGATGGGTCGCGGACTTTCTAACCCGCCCCGTATTTTTTGCGTCAACTGGTTCCGCAAAGACGCCAACGGCAAATTCCTTTGGCCAGGTTTTGGCGACAACATGCGCGTGCTGCGCTGGGTTGTGGAACGCGTGCAGGGCAAAGCATCGGCCGTTGAAAGTCCACTTGGCTGGATGCCACAGTACTCTGATCTGGATTGGTCGGGGCTCAATTTCTCAGCCAAGCAGTTCAACAACATCATGGCCGTCGACACCGAAGAGTGGAAGCAAGAGATGCTCGGCCACGAGGAGTTCTTCCACAAGCTCTACGACCACCTCCCACGCGAGTTTGGCAATATGCGCGAACTCATGCTTTCGGCGCTGTGGCGCTCTCCTGAAAAATGGGAAATGCTCTCTGAGCGTTACGCAGAAGAGAACTGACTTCCGCTCATGAAATCGCTAAAGAAGCTCTGACTGAGTGGCTTGAACGAGCAGCCTGCAACCCGCATCGCGGCGTTGAAGGCTGCTGCCGATTCATGCTCCATGAGGGCGCTGTAAATCTGGTACGCGCACAGCAGCGCGTTGCGTTCGTTGCGGATGGCGAGCGTGCCATTGCGGATCTGTTCGTCGATGAACATCTGCTCGGGAGTGCCGAGAAATCCATACCAGCTCGCAAAAGCGCTAAAGGTTTCTTGATTTTTGGCAGCGTCCTCAGCCCAGGCATCTGCATGCCGGGCGAGTTCTGGATATTTTTCAAGTCCACGAGCGGAGGTGTCGAGAACCGCAGACCAGTTGACCCGATCAACGATCAGGTCGCTGCCCAACATGCGCGGGTGAATTTGCCGCAGGTGATTGAGGCCAGCCACCGCGAGAAGTGCCCAGCGGGTTCCCAAGGCATCGTCGAGCCGAGCGCGGTTCAGTATCTGCAGCGCACGCACTGCGGCTCGTAACTCGTGCATGAAATTGAACTCCCTGTTCAAAAAATGGCATGACTTTCGGTGTGTTGAGTCACCTATAGCAGACCCGTCGGTGCCTGATTATGGCCTGATGTTTCATTTTTGGAAGAGTTTGGTGTCTACGAAATGGCGAATCGAAGGCCGAGAGAATGGTTTTTTGCACTAGATTTGCGCATTTTTTGTTGCTACCAAGACGAAGGCTGTTGTTGGGGGAGCCCCAAGATGTTCAAGTGTTCAAAGTTGCCGTTCTTTTTCCCTGTTGTCGCCGTGCTTGCTGTCGCATGTGGAGTCGTCCCGCCGCCAGATTCAAATGTGAAGCATACTTGGGGTGAAACGAGCCGCGGAACACCGTCTGAAGGTCGTTCAGCACAATGTCCTGCTTTCGACGTGAGTGATTCCGACATCAACCGCCTCAATTCCCTGGCTGAAAAAATCACAAGTGCAAATCCGCAGACGTTCCAAGGGAATCTCTCGTTGTCACAGTTGTGCATTGGAATCAATGCCGCCTGGACAAAGCTCGATGCCCGCACTCAGCCCGAAGTCAAAACCATTCTGTTTTCCACACCCATGATTCTCGTGGCACAAAACGACGATGAGTTGGCCGCTGTTTTAAGTCATGAGCTGGCGCACATCACTTTGCAGCACCAGGGATTCGGCGAGGCTCCCCCACGTTTGTCAGCTGACCCGATTTTTGTTGCATTGAAGTCGCGTGGTCAGGCACTGCAGAGTGAGGTTGCTGCGCTCGCAAAACAAGGCGGCCGGGAAAAAGATATTTTCCATCTCTCGGAGCAATTTGGTGAACTCCAAAAACAAATGAACGCTCGCATTGATGCTGTTTATGGTGAGGCCAACGCGCATGCCAATTGGTTTGAGCAGGAGGCCGATGAAGTCGGTGCAGAGTTTTTTGTGCGTGCGGGCTTCAAGAGCAATTCCTATCTTTCCATGCTCTGGCGCACATCATCTGCTTCTGTCGACGACTATCAGCGTTGCCAAGGGCTCATTGAAGAGGCACTTGTCAAAAATTCTTCTGTTCGCCCCGAGCGCGGGAACAAGGTTCACCCGACAACATGTTGGCGTGCGTTTCATCTGAAAGTCGACGAATGGTCGCATGCACACGCGGAGGAAATTGGTAAACTCGGTTCGAGATAATTGAACTCGAGGACAACCGAATGCAGGTCGCGGTCATTGGCGGTGGCTACACTGGGTTGGCATGCGCAAGTGTGCTTGCTCGTCGTGGTGTGGATGTCGTTCTGTATGAAAAAAATGATAAATTGGGCGGGCTCGCAGCTGGTTTTCGCGAGCTCACTTGGACGTCCAGCCTCGAAGAATTTTATCATCACTGGTTTACGAGCGATGCTTGTGTCACACGCTTTGCAAAGCTTTGGAATGCAGAAGACCTCCTCGTATTTAAAAGACCATCGACAGTCTTCCAAACAGACACACATGGATTCGTACCGCTCGACAGCGCAAGTGCCTTGCTGCGTTACCCAGAATTGTCATTGCCTGGAAAACTGCGCATGGGACTCGCATTGGCCTACCTCAAGGTTTCGCGCAGCTGGAAAAAGCTTGAAGCCGCTACAGCTGAAGACTGGTGCAGACGATACATGGGCGAGGAGGGATACCAACAGATTTGGGAGCCACTTCTGGTAGGAAAATTTGGCGAGCGGCATGCGCCCGATGTGAATATGGCATGGCTGTGGGCGCGGTTGCATTGCCGCACACCAGAGCTCGGTACGTGCCTAGGTGGCTTTGAGAAATTCACCCTTTGCGCAGAGAAATTTTTGCTCAGCCGTGGTGTGCGTATTTTCAAAGAAGCAACAGAAATGAAGGTTGAACGCACTCGACAGGGCTGGAGTGTTGCTGCGCTGAATCATGGCATTCAGGAACACGACGCTGTGGTTGTTGCTGCATCGCCACGTGTGTTTGCATCGCTCGCCGGGCAATATGCACCCGAGCACGTCAAAGCAACTCTCGGGCAGCCGGCTCTCGGTGTTCAGGTCGTGATTCTGGCTTTGAATGAAAAAGTGGGTGAGCACTACTGGTATAGCTTAAAGCGCAATTCAAGCCAGCCGTTCCTTGCAGCCGTGGAGCATACAAATTTTGTGGATAGCTCTGAATATGGCAATGAGCACCTGATTTATTTTGCCAAATATGTTGATGTGCACAGTGAGGAGTGGAAGCAAAGTGACGAGCAGTTGGTTGAACTCGCTCTTTTGGGCTGCCGCTTTATTAACAGTAAATTCAATCGAGAGAGTTTGATTCGTGCGCGGGTGTTTCGCTCGGACTATGCGCAGCCGATTGTAGGCAAAAATGCTTCGCGTTTTGTTCCATCAGTGCATGTACATGGTGTGCCGCGCCTGTTTCATGCAAGCCTCGCGCATGTTTATCCCTGGGACAGAGGAACCAATTTTGCATTGGAGCTTGGCGAACGTGTGGGCGGTGAGGTGCTCAAGAGCTTGGGTCAATCCAAGTGACGTGATTGGCGTTGAGTTGAGATGATGAGGCTTGCCGTTGAAATGAGAACTGCGAAGAGCAGAAGGGCGGTGAGAAGCGCCATTTCGTTTGAGTGTGGGTTCAAGATGAACTGACACGCCCAGCTCAAGAGAACCGAGATAGCCAAAGCCAAAAGCAATGGCCGCGCCCGGGATTGGTACTGGCACAGCACTTGGAGTGGACCTGCGAAGCACAGAATTGCATTTGCAATCATGTAGAGGAAACTGAGCTCGACCGTAGTTTGTGTGCTAAGCGGAAAGAACCAGCTGACCCACCCCAGCTCTTGTGCAAGCGCTAAACCTGCGCACATCAGCACAAACACAAGCAGCATTTTGAGGAAAAATTTCAGTAAATCCGGCTTGAGGTTGGCTTCTCGAGAAGATGCCCAGTCCGAGACTGCCGGCAATTGCATTTGTCCCAAGGTTTGAAAGGCTAAAATTGCGGGTGTGGCAATCACAAGAGCTGTATTTATGGATGTGAGCGATTGCTCTCCGACACTCCGAACAAGAAAGATCTGTGCAATGAACGACTGCAGAAAATGAAAAATAATAACGAGGCTAGCAAGTCCACTGCCTTTGAGAAAGGCGAGCTTCGCACTGTTGGAAAAGCGCCACCAGCTTGGTTTCAAAAAGTGCGCATGCCCCGCAGTTGATGTGGTGCTTTCTCGAAGCGAGGAGAACCAAACCAGCACGGCACAAATACAAAACGAAACGGTTGAAAACAGTGCGGGCATAATCAGGTTGCCCGAGTGGGTGATCGCCGCAACAGTGAGAAAGCAGATCAGTGCAACAATGCGGGTGACGCGCGAAAGTATCGCCTTGCTGAACTCTTCCCGCGCAAGAAAGACGCTGTCGGCTGTGCTCATGTATGCAAATGGAATAAATGCTACCTGGTATAGGAGAAATGCAAATGCCATTTCTGCAGTGAACTGCGCAGCTGCAATGTATACGAGGGACAGCAAAACTGCTGCACACCCCAAAGCAAGGCGCGACTGCAGCAGCAGGTGTACGAGTTCCCCTCGATGAGCCGCATCAGCTTTGCGAAAGCTATGAACGAACTGGGTTTGCGTACCTAGGTCGGTCAGCAATTGAAATGTAGTGAACGAGAGCAGGATGGTTGAGATCTGGGAGTAGGTGGACGGCTGGGGGGTGATGTGCTGCAGGAGTTTGAGCGCACCAAAGTTCGCCAGCCCGCTGGCCACCGACAAAGCATACAGCAGGACTCCACCCCGAAACCGTTGAGCGTGTGTCCTCGTGTTCACCTCTGCTCCCGCAATTGAGTTGGCTTAGTTCTTGGCGTTCAGTGCCAATCCGAAATTCACTGTGTGAATCTGGTTGTTGTTGTAGCCGTCTGCACCGCGGTCAGGACTCTTGCTCGTTCCCTCCGCACCTCCACCAATGTAACGTGTGACGAAAGCTGCATCCAGCCACGATACAATTGGGAAGCCCAGTTTCAATGACGCATCGTGGAAGGAACCTGTCACATCAGAGCGTCCACCATTGAGATACTTAACGGAAACATAAATTGTATCGATATCGGTACCCCACCAGACGCCGTTGCCCAATTGAGTGACACTCTGGAATTTAAAGATTGGCACAGGTCCAACGTCGCGGTTGCTGCGGTGCTTCTTGCCATCCACGCTCGTGAATTCAATGCGTGCGTTGCGCAACTGCAAGCTCGCTCCGAGCGCTATTTTTGTTGTTTCATTTGACCAGGTGTCACGCAGCCAGCTGAAACGATAGAATGGAAACGAATACTTGAGATCCACTGGAGTGTCTTTGTCGAAGGTCACGTCGTCGACCTGCAATTTCTCGGGAACCACTACACGCGTGTTGAGCTCAAGTGGCTGGTAGACAAACACAAAGCGGGTGTTGTCATCTGTGCGCACCGCAACTTCTGCGCGAGCGAATGGGAACAGGATGTCCTGACCACCCTCTTTAACGTAATCGAATTTGCTTCCCTCTTTGCCGAACTGAATTTTATGAGCGGCAACTGCTGAGTAGCCAAGTTCCACCGTGCCTACGGTTTCTGGAGCTTTCGCGAACGACAATTGTGGTTGAACAACAGCAGAGAATACAATCGACGAGAAGATGGTCTTCAAGCTGGACTTGGAACTGAGAATTCTTCCCACGGTTTTAACTCCCTAAAAAATGATTGGATTTGCGAGTCTATCTGGCTGCCTGCGGAGCTGTCACGAAATTCTCCGAAATTCTGTTGAAAATGATTCTCAATAAGACTAATTAGTGAGTGCGCGGTGTTGAAGAGCGGAGCTTCATGTGAGCAAATCACTGAAATTTATAGAAAAAAATAAAATAGTGAGCGTACTCGACGTGCGCACAGGTCACCCTCTGTCGGAGAGATTGGTGGAATTGGGCTTTGTTGCTGGTGAAGCCATCGAGATTGTGCACGAAGCACCCCTGTCAGGCGATCCTATTGTGGTGATGTGCGCTGGAACGCGCATTGCTCTGCGCCGCGATGAAGCCGATCTTATTTTAATTGAAGAACACAAAGAGGCAGAGGGAACTGCGCGGTGAGTGACTCGAGCAAAATTCTCGTTGGTCTTGTGGGGCATCCCAACTGCGGTAAAACTGCGTTGTTCAACGTCCTAACCGGACTTCGGCAAAAGGTTGCCAACTATCCTGGTGTCACGGTCGAGTGTGTGGAATCAGATTTGCGCTCCGACCTCGGACATCCCCTGCGCATTCTCGATTTGCCCGGTGCTTATAGTTTGAATCCGCACAGTGAAGATGAGCGAGTCACGCATGATGTCTTGCTTGGAGAGATGGGTGCGGAGCTGCGGCCGTCTGTTCTGATAGTTGTTCTCGATGCCACCAATTTGCGATTGCATTTGCCTATTGCTTTGGAGATCCGTGCGCTCGGCTATCCGATGTGCGTGGCACTCAACATGATGGATATGGCCTCTGCAACGGGTATGAAGTTTGATCTTGGCGCATTGGAACAGCTGCTTGGTTGTCGAGTTGTTCCCACAGCGGCAACGCGCAACGAAGGAGTTCCTGCGCTCGCAGAGGCTGCAGCCGCAGCGATTCAGCCTCAATTTGATAAATCTGCAGTACGCTGGACACCTTCAACGCGAGAACAAATCATTGCACGACGTCGTCAGGTCGAAGACATCCTGCGCCGTGTGGTGGTTTCACCAGGACATCCCGCTCAACTCACCGCGCAGATTGACCGCACTCTGCTACACCCTTTTTGGGGACCGCTCATTCTCCTGGCTGTTATTTTTTCGATTTTTCAGGCGGTTTTTAATCTGGGAGCAATACCTACGGATGTGTTAGATGGTCTGGTGAGTGCATTTGCCGCCTGGACGCGTGAAAAGCTTGCAGCAGGTCTGCTCACCGATCTTTTGGTTGACGGAATCATTTCTGGAGTGGGTGCTGTGGTGGTGTTTTTGCCGCAAATTCTCATTCTGTTTGGTTGCCTGTTGTTGCTCGAAGACTCCGGTTATATGGCGCGCGCTGCTTTTCTAATGGATCGCATTATGGGGCGGGTTGGGCTTTCGGGACGTTCGGTGCTGCCCCTGGTCTCCGGTTTTGCATGCGCTGTTCCGGCCATAATTGGTGCACGGAGCATTCAATCGCCTGAGCAACGTCTGGCCACTATTCTCGTCACTCCCCTGATGACCTGCTCTGCTCGACTTCCGGTGTACACCTTGCTGATTGCGGCTTTTATACCGAACTCGCTTGTCGCAGGGATTTTTGGGTTGCAGGGGATAGTTCTAACAAGCCTATACGTTGCCGGTGCACTTAGCGCGTTTGCGTTCGCGGCACTTCTCAAATCATTCAAACTCACCGGCAGCAGTGGCTATTTTTTGCTCGAGCTTCCTACTTATCGCCTGCCATCGCTGCGCACCGTATACCGTGGACTTTATGAGAGGGCGCGTGCATTTCTCATACGAGCCGGAACGCTCATCCTTTCCATCATGGTTCTGTTGTGGGCGATTTCCACCTTTCCTCGCCCTCCGGCTGATGCAACTCAGTCAGCCATTCACTACAGCCTTGCAGGCAAGCTCGGCAGTGTGGTGGCTCCTGTGCTCGAGCCCATCGGCTTTAACTGGAAAATATCAGTTGCAATGATTCCTGGGTTCGCGGCGCGCGAAGTGCTGGTGAGTGCTTTGGGTACAGTTTATGCGGTCGAATCGGAGAATTCCGAAGACACAAGCCAACTCACCGAAAGACTCAAAGAGGATTGGAGTCTGCCGACCGCTCTGGCTCTGCTCGCTTGGTACATTTTTGCACCACAGTGTCTGGCAACTTTTGCTGTCATGCAGCGTGAAACTCGTTCTCTGCGCTGGACTGTGTTGAGTTTCGGTGTCTTCTTGCTGCTTGCCTGGGTCGCAGCTTTTTTCACCTTCCGAATTGCGGGCGTGTTCGTATGACCGGAACCGACTGGCTGGTTGTACCTGTTATCGCCATTGCAGCTCTTGTGGTTCTGCGTAAGCTGTTTGCAGGCCAGGCGAAAGAGGAGTGCGGTGGATGTTCATCCTGTCAGAGCAAAAACAACAAAATCACTCGATGAGTGAAGCCGTGCATACATCTGACATGAGCTTTCACCAGCGCAGTCGCATGGCGGCGGAAGTCAATGATTGGCTGAATGCCGTTTGCCGTGACCGCATTGCTGATATCGGTCTTCACGCCGAAACCTACAAAGAAGATTTTGACCTCGACCGCTTGCCACAGGGTTGGGGACCATATCCTTCGCTGGATGCCAACGACGTTCGGGCAAAGCTGATTGCAGACGTAGGAATTGCATTTGCATGGAGGTTTGGTGCCATCGTTTTTGTGGAAGTGCCCAAGGAGATGCGCCACATCGAAGTGGATTTGTTGAGGGAGTCGCTTGGTTTGCCTCTGCGTGAGCCGCGCGTTACGGCGGAAAAATTCCTAATTTTTGTGGATTCTGGCCGAACGGCGCAGGTCGAATACAACCGCTTGGTTTTGCCATCAGTCAATCAGGAACGCCTGGGTGCAGTTGTGCAAACACTCGCGCAGAGTGTTGCGATGGAATACTACGAGGGGATTGTTACGCAGGCGAAGATTCAGGTCCTTGCCATGCTCGATCGTATTCGCAAACAGGGGCGCATTGCTTTTCCAACGCGTCACCTGAACAGTCAAATCGCTGATGCTTCCATGACTCAAGCAGAAGTGGTGGGCGTGCTGCATTTGCTCGACAAGCCCGACACCCTTTGGAACGACGCCGAGATGGAATCCATTTATCTCGATTTGCGCAATGCCTTTGACCTCGAGGAGCGATTCAAGTCGATTGAATACAAAATTGAGACTATCAAAGAGTCGCTCCGCATTGTTCTTGAGTCACGCAACACGGCACTCGCACAAAGACTTGAGGTCATCATTATTGTGCTCATTACGGTGGAAGTGATGTTCTCCATTTTTGCTCGTTTTCGCTTATTCGGCTGGTGAGTGCAGCAACAATGCGTCGTGCGGCTCCTGAGCTCGCCGCCTCGGCTGTTCTCAACGGCACTTGTGCTTGCATTGTCTTGCCCTCGCTCAGAAGGGTCTGGAATTTTTTCTCGAGATCTTCTGCCACTGAACTCGTCAGCGTGATCCATCCAGAGCTGACCAAATCAAGGCGCACTGTGCTGCTCTGCAGAAGTATTCCTCGTGTTCCAAACCCGGCACACTCTTCGAGAACTTCGACCGAATCGCTCAAAGTAAAGAGCGCATTTGCTTGAAGAAAGCAGCGCTCTAGATGGCCAATCTGGTCGATCGTCATAAGATTATAGGGTGAAAAAATCTCAGCGAAGTTATCCTTCTTCCCGTATTTAAGGTCGAGCAGCACAAATCTTACAAGAGAATTGGTTAAGATAATTCGGCGAATGTCTTCTATCAACTGTTCATATTGTGGTTGGCTTTTGTCGATCTCAATCAGAACAAAACTACCACCTGAGAGCCGCGCCATTTTTTCTGATACCAAAGAAAAATCCCTTGTCTTCGATGTGAAAAAGTCGCTTTCGGAAATGATTTTTTCCAGACTCCAGAAGTGGGCTTCCCACAGAGAATATTTTCCGCTCTTCAACGCCGTCGGCGAGGAGAAGATTCTTGCAGTGAATGTTTGGTGTGAAATGAATGTTCGACATGCTAATGATGAGGCGTTGCTTGTGTTGCCCTTGTCTCCCTGCAGAGGAGACCTCGTCCATCCCGTTTGTATCTACCAGATGGGCAATTTGGATGTCATTCTGGAAAGCTGAAAAAACGCAGGAAAATGTGAATTCCGAGTGACCAAAGCTCATGAGCCATTTGGGTTTACGTGCGCCCCAGAATTCCCCAAGCAACAAAAGAACCTCAGCATGAAACAGGCTTTGGTTGTTCTCACTGCCACGGATCTTCCACTGAATTTCGGGTGAAATGTCGAGCGATGCAAGAACGCTGGTGAGACTGTCAGTGCCACTCGTGACTACCGTGACCCTCGGAACAAGGCTGCCGTCGCGACGCAGCTCATGCACGACAGGTGCAAAATGCAGGGCATCGCGGCGATCTGCAATAATGAAGTCTACAAATATATCGTCTTCCTGTTCCATGGAACCCTCCTCAGAGGGCACCAGTTAATTTCCACGAGTGTCCGTGACAACGCTCATTCCTTGAAAGGAAGGAAACGTTCTCAGGGCATGCGCTCCTGGAGGTTGAACAGATGGCACATATAGATGAAATTTTTGAGGAGCCGATCGCCGTCGCGGGTGGGATGTGGGGTTTCAGGATGAGATTGCACGGAGTAAATGGGTTTGTTCGGGTGCACGAGTGCATCAACCTCGCACTCGGGGCTGGTCATTGCCACGTGCAGATCCCAGGGCTGCATGGGTTTCTTAACTTCCTGTTCATGCCAGGTGTGGCTCCAGAATTCACGCGGCCAGAGCTGCTGAATTGATTTGCGGATGCGCATGTGGGTTGGTGGGAGCGGTGGAAGTTGGCTGGATTCAGGGAAAACATGATGCCAGTCTTTTTCAGCCCAATTGCGCGTCTGCACGGCTGCTTCACGGAATGCGAGATCTTTTCGGTTCCCGGAGAAGTAGTCGGAGTCGCTGAGTGTGGCAGCAAGCAGCGCCATTTTGGGTGAGGTCACCTGCTTGCCACGCGGCACTTGATAGCGCCGTGTCGGCAATTCATGGCGATTGTCGATAAAATCGACTCTTGCGTTGTGCATGTCTCCCAGCATTTGGTGAGAAAAACAAATCCCCAAAAAAGGAATGTTTCTCTCGAAGATATTCTGAGTCAGAAGCTTGCGCATGTGAGGCAACCAAGGCGGATTTTCAGTCACATTGGCAGTGCTACCGAGTCCAAAAACACCGGCATAGCGATGGTTCTCGATGAATGCGGATTCCAGGGGATCATCGTTTGAGAGTGCGGGGCACTTGATAACCACAGAACGCAAAGAGAAATCCGGGTGCTCAGCAAGCTCGCCAAAAAGCATGAGAATGCGGTTGTAAGCTGCAGTTTCGGGTTCGAATGCAGCTGGATCAACAATGAGGATGTCGGTTTTGCGTTTGTTCATAGGGATGCCCATTTTTTTCTTCGCGAACAGTTCTGCCTGCAGAGGTGTTGTGACACAAAATTTCCGGCGAAGAAAGACTCTCTGCATCTGTAAATACTTTTGTGATTTCAATAAAGTAGACTCTCTTTCAGCGGACGGCTGTGATTTATACCAGAGCAAGGAGTTCTTGCCTTGGCCAGGACCGGGGCTCTTTGCCAACCTTAACGTCTCCACGGAGACAGGGAGTCATAAGCATGCCAGCTATCGCTAAAAAGAAGCCGACAATTGTTCTGCAGCGCACACGTCATCCGCTTACGGAAACAAACCGTGTCGAGATTGTTCGGATCCTCCAGCCCATGCAATCAGGCTCTATTGAGCTGTATTTGCAGCTCAAGAATGCGCACTGGAACGTTAAGGGCTCGGGGTTCTCGGCGCTGCATTCACTTTTCGATGACGCTTCTTCAAACGTGTTGCAGTTCGCCGACGAGCTGGCGGAGCACACTGCAATTCTCGGTGGCGAGCCTGTAGCCACGGTTCAAAAGCTGGCTGCTGTTCCCCAATTGGCAGACGCCCCTCTGGGAATGCGCAACCAAGACGAGTTTATCAAAGTCATGACCGACAGAGTGTCCTACTTTTGCGGTCTGGTGCGTGACTGTCTCGTGTCCCTTGAGCGCAACAACGATCCGGTGACCTACGACGTTTGTTTGCGTGGCCTAGCATCTTTGGAAAAACGACTTTGGATGATTGAATCTCACATTCAATCGAAGCTCTGACTCACCAGCACAGACACTCAAGTGAATTGTCATCGGCAAGATGGCATTCCTGCTGATTGTTCATAAATCCCCGCAGCGCACCATTGTGAAATTCAAATTTGGTGCGTGTTTTATCCTCAGATGAATCGAGTGAGTCTGCAAGAAGAGTCGTCCTTGCACCCCAGCGTGCACCCTGAGCAGAATAATCATCCACGAGAAGCCTGAGACTCGTGAGCGCGTCGAGGCGTTGAAGCTGCTGAAACTGACTCATTTTTCCATCATCGATGCGCATCAGCTCGGTGGAAAAGTCGGGACTGGTGCTTTGCAGAAGAGTAATGCGATAATCAGCGAGGCTTCGGCTCGTGGGCTCCATTGAGAGTTGGTAGTATTTTTCCGCATGTTGGAAATAGAAGTTCAAGTCAAGAATAGCTCCCTTCTCAGGAAGGAGCTGTTCACCCGACAGCTCTAGCCGACTCAGGCTGTCTTTAAAGGATTGACGCAGCTGAGCGCCGTTTCGTTTGCAATTTTTGTGCGGTTTGAAACGTGGTTCCGGCATTACAAAGCGTTCACTTAGCTTTGGATTCAATTTCCGAAAGAAATCCCCCGGAGAATGAAGACGCACGAATGAATCACGCGGCATCGCATCGTTGGGCTCTTGTGGTATCTGATTAACCTCTGTTGAGGACTCTTCACCGACTGAAATTCCCGGATCACCTTTTTGCTCGAAATTCAGAGGCAAAAAGCCGTTCTCAAATGGGGTCCTGTAGGGAATCAGCTCTGGAACTTCCATATTTTCCGTGAGGTCGAGTGCGGACAATTCGACTTTGACAATGGGGCTTGAAACAAGCAACGCTCCACAAATTAAGAAACTGCTCGCAAGGAGTTTTCTCTTCATATCAGTTGCCTCACCTAGGCAAGTGATACATTGGATCCACGGCTTTGCCTCGGGTTCTGATTTCGAAATGCAGGTGTGAGCCTGTTGAGAGTCCGGTGTTTCCACTTTTTGCTATCTGGTCGCCGGCCAGAATCACTTTTCCAACAGTCATGTCGAGGAGGTCAGAGTTGTGCGCATAACGTGTTTCGAAATTGTCGGGATGCGCGAGTCGAATCAGGTTTCCAAAGCCGGCAGAACTCCATCCGGCAAACGCAATGTGACCAGCAGCCGATGCCAAGATGGGTGAGCCTGTGAGTAAGGCAATATCGATACCTTCATGCAGAACACCAAAACGCTGACCAAAACCTGAGGTCACTACCCCCGATTGCGTCGGCCAGGCGAACCGCTGCTCTGCATTCTGTGATCCCGGCGATGGTGACTGTTGAGGCACATCTGGGGCAGGGCTGCTCGGATTTCTTGTTCCACTCTGAAACAATTCTTGCCGAAAGTGAGACGCAAAGACGTAAGCGCTTTCTATGCGGCAAGGGGCACTGAGCTGTTGCTCCGGAAGCAGTGTGATTTTGTAGTGGGGGCCATTGTCGGTCTGGACAAGCTTTGGCTCTTCTTTAAGTTGGATAGATTCACCAACAACAATTTTGCATTTCCGGTGGGAATCCAGACTCATAGATTGTTCGGTGGAGTCCTTAATGACGCTTGATTGGAGTGCAACCAAGACAACTTCGAAACCGCGCGTGTTGCTGACTTCCGCAACTTGGCCAGGGTTAGCACATGACCAGATGAGAGGCAGAAAAATCGACCCACATGCAAGCCTCAATTTGCAAAAAGCCACCGTCTACCTCCACATTCCACGAACCGCAAACCACACAACAACTGCTCAACCGGAGCAATACGCATGCAAAAAAGCATCAGAACAACAGACCGGCTCCAATTTTAATTGACCCTCCAATGGAGTCAGAAAACACAAGATCGATTCCGGCACCGACGTCAATGCGGTTCTTCATTCTGTAAGTCCATCCCACTTCGGCACCAGGCTCGAGGGCAAACTTTGATCCTAATCCGAGGTAAAGTTTTGCACCGCCGTTGAAACCCGACATGTTTCCGGGCTGCTCCCACATCAATGCCCGCAATGACACAAGATTGAGGTTAAAAAACTCAAATCCCGCGCTGATGTTGCTATTAAAAAGTGCTCCAGTATCGACCGAAATTGCAGCGCCCCCGGTGCGGATGGCACCGAAGGAGAAACCTGCCCGCACCGGTTTGCCAAAGTCCAAAGCGCTCGCTGTTGCCGAAACAAAACAACTCGCAGTAGAGAGCAAAATGATGTTCTTATGAAATGCATTCACAGCAGATCCTTCCGCATGAGAATATATTCATTCAGACCAGATGCAGCGGCGAATTTTGCAAAACCTCGGCCTATCATCTCGCTATTGTTTCCGGAGCGAATCAGGGCTCCTGCACTCTTCAAGAGTCCCATTTGCCTGCAGGCTTTGCAGAGTTCCAGGGTGAGTGCGTTGCCAATGCCCAAGGATTGAAAGTCGGGGTGCACGGCAATCGTCTTGTATATTGCGGTGTCATGGCTGACGAAGGAAAAGAGAAAAGCAACAAGCTCACCCTCCTGTGAAAAGCAGAGGCTCGAACCTGCGCAGTTCTTCGACCTGAGGGTGGAGAGGGTCATCGCCGAAAAAACTTCAAATGGGATCTCCTCAAACATGGGGCTCTGCGCGAACGCACGATTGAGCAGCATGAAGATCTTTCGCAGGTCGGGCTCTAAATTCTCGTCCCAGCGGATTCCAGTGATTGAATACCCGCTTGCAAGAACACGTTTGTGGTCAGTTTCGAGCCGCGCAATGTAGGCATCCCAAAGGTCAAGGGAAGGCAGTTCGAAGAAGAAGCTCGAGTACCGAATGTGCTCAGAGAATCCGCTCTCTTTGAAAAGCTCAAGATGGAAATCGCAGGGTGGAGGCTCCCAGGGAAAATCAGGGATGGCGCTCTCGTGATTCTTAACTTTAAAGCGATATTGGAACCAACTGTTGAAGTCCATCGGACCAACTGCAGCGCAGGCTCCTTTTTCCTTCAGCCATGAATAGGCATTGGCCAAGAGCGAAACTGCAGCGGATTTGCCTACAGGTGTAGGTTCGCAGTCAAAAAAACCTACGCTGCCCAAATTTTCCATGGATTTGCTGAAGTCTGCTCCAAGACGGGCAATAACATCTCCGCTGTGGGCGTCGGTTGCCATCCAGAATTCACACTCTCTCGTTTGGGCGTAATTCAAAGCGAATTTGCTGTAGCCCTGCCTCTCCAGGTTAACTGCGTCGTCAGAGCTCTTCATGGCCGTTGAAATATAGGTGCTGAAGGCTGAGTCGAATTCCTGCCTCGCGTGAGCTTCAGAGCGTCTGTGTATTTCTATGTTACGCGGCATTGTTTGCGGCCTCGATTCGATTCTGGCTCATGCAGAAAGACTCTCCTCTTGCGGATGATATGTGAGTATGACTTTTCGCATGGCATTGCGCACATCGGGGGCTGCATCAAAGTAAGAAAAGGTTTTTGGAAAGTTTTTGCGAGAGTATTGTGCGACTTGGTAATCAGCTTGGCCATTCTGGGCACGGACTTCATCTGAGAGTCGCGCAACCTGCGACCGGAGCCGAGTTTGCACCTGACATAGTTGTTCCAAAATCATAATATTCGCGCGCTTTAGATTTGTGTAATTTGACATCGTTTTTTTAAGCAGTGCGATATTCATTTGTCGCACAAACGGGTTGGCTTTGTTGAAAATATAATGCAACAAGTGTTCATCGATTTGCACATGCCTTGCTTCATCGAGCATGTGAAACTGGTGCACCTGATAATGCAGCGGATCAACCTTCTGAGCCTGGTCATCGCGTTGTTGCATTCTGTAGTGAGTAAAACAGTCAATCGTCTTTTCTTCAAACAGGAGTGCAATCCATATCCAGAAGTTGAGAGCCTTTGGATATTTGGACATGGTTTCTATTAATTTGTTTTCAAGAGGGCGCAGCTGGAGGAATCGAAAATCACTTTGCCCGTAAACCTCAGGGTTGCAGAGGCGGTTTAATCTGCGGAACATCTCCGTATGTTTAACTTCCTCTTCCAGAAAAATTTCAAGGCAGCGTTTCAAGTCCCAAGAAACCTGCCCAGCCCAGGGCAATAGGCCTTCGACCACCCGACACAAAAAACGATCCTCAAGAAAGATGAACTGTTCACTGATGTACTGCGCATAGAGCTGGTTGTAGAGCTTCCTATCGGAGTCATCGAGAACAGTTCTGTAGGATGCACAGTGGTACAGCGGCGTGAGGATTTCAGGAAAATAATGGCGTTGGCTATCGACGCCCTTGTGCCATTGAATACGATCAATGCTGTAGGCATCTTTTTGTGCGTTTTCAGCGATTGTTCGTAAGTCAGGTAAAGTCATGATGCTATCCTTGCTCATCGTGCCGACGTTGCGGGTATTCGGAACAAAAGCTCTGTGACAAAAGCTGTTTTTTAAATTTCCTTCTTTATTTTAAAGTTTTCAGCAAATTGCCCGACACCTCGAAGGTTCATCTGAGGTCTTGGAGGCCGTGTGCCTGCTCCGAACGGAAATTGCTCGATCAGGGTTTTGCAGCGCATCGCAGCTCACCCTGAGAAACTTGCATTGTGGTCAATGCGTGACGGTGTGGTCAGCTTTCGCGAGATGGGAGAGCGCGCCGCAGCGCGTCAAAAGGCTGCTTTGTCGGTGGGATTGCAGCCTGGTGATACTGCGCTGGTCATGGCATTGCCTGGAGCAGAGCTCTATGCAGCGCTTCTAGGATTATTGGGATTGGGGGTAGGTATTGTCTTCGTTGAGCCCTGGATGCCTGCCCAACATATTGAACACGTACTCAAGCTCGTAAATGTTAAGGCCGCTTTTTTCGACCGTTTTGGTTGGCTTTGGCGCTTAAGAAGTTCGAGTCTGAGGTCGCTGAGGGCAGTGTATTTGTCGCCGGATACGATTCTTTCAACCGATGCCTCCCAGTTTCAGGTCTTGGAAATTTCTGCGCAACTCCCGGCAACAATTTCTTTCACTACGGGAACAACGGGCATTCCCAAAGGTGTGGTGCGGAGCCATGCGTATTTGTGGGAGCTGCACGAAATTCTCGAAAAGTACGGGCAAGACGACAAAATCGAGGAGCCAGACCTCGCTGTTTTTCCAAATCTCGCACTGTATCACTTGGGAACAGGGCGTGGCTCGCTGTTGCTTCCCGCCAACTGGTCGGTGAGTGCTCTTACACGGATTGAATCACTCCATAAGTCACTCTGGCCGCGCTCGCTCTCGTGTGGGCCTGCGGTCCTGCGGCATATTCTCGACCACAACAAAGCGTTTGCATCTTTGCAACACATTAATGTTGGCGGTGCACTGGTTGAATGTGAGTTGCTTGAACGAGCTCTGAGGGTGTTACCACGTGCTGAGGTGCGCCAGATTTATGGTGGAACAGAAGTCGAGCCGGTTGCGTTCATTGATGCACGGCTCTCCCTTGAGAACTCTCGCCGTAAGGGATTCATGCATGCACTCAATGTGGGTCATCCTATTCCAGAGTTAAGCGTGCGCTTTGCAGATGACTCCGTGCTGTGGGTTGCAGGTGTAAATGTTTGTCCGGAATACCTCGGCAACTCAAAAGATACATTTTTAAACAAAGAACGAGATCAGAACGGAACACTTTGGCATTGCATGGGCGATCGGGTGATCAGCGATACCGATGGGCTTTGGTACATGGGACGAAAAGGGCAGCCGCTAGAGGATTTTCTCTTCGAGCAGAAACTTTATGCGCGCTTGGGTCATACACGGTGCTTCTTGAGACGCGACAACAACAGCCGTCCATTGTTGATTGCCGATGATGATGCTCGACATGTGGAAAAATCGGCCAGCGAGTTGTTGGGTGAAAAGCCAACGGTGTTGACTTCAGTGCTGACTCGGGATCGTCGCCACAGGGCTCGAATCGATCGCGTTGCCATCTGGGAAAAGGGGTTAATGATGTTGCGTTGGTGGATCTATCTTAAAGAACGAAGTCCGCTCGCAGTTCTTGTGTTTTTGGCATTGGGTCCTGTTGTGAGCGCCTATTTGTTTACTGTTGGGCGTGGATTCTGCTCTGCACCACAGGGGTGTCCCAGCGGTTTGAGTGTCTTCGCGGGGGGGAGCGTCGCTGTTGTTGCCTCCGTTTTGTTTATGATTGCCGCGCGCATGATGGATGAAATCAAGGATTTCGAGAAGGACAAGCTGGCTAATCCAACCCGTCCTCTGCCGCGTGGGCTTATTTCCGCACCGGAAATGCAAGTAGGCATCCGCGTGGTCATGGGACTCTTGATGCTGGCTGGGGTTTCGCTGTTCGTTTTTGTATCAAACCTTGCAGGTTCGCTTTTTCTTCTCTCTTCAATCTACCTCTGGCTTATGTACAAAGAGTTCTATATCGGCCAGAAGCTTGCAAGTTTTCCATTCGTTTATGCTTTGTCGCACCAGGCTGTCGGTATTCCATTATATCTTTTTGGAGTGACCTTGTTCTCTCCTGAGTTTGCCAGAGAGCGGCTGGCTTGGGTT
This sequence comes from Betaproteobacteria bacterium, assembly GCA_016868315.1. Classification (GTDB taxonomy): domain Bacteria; phylum Bdellovibrionota_B; class Oligoflexia; order Silvanigrellales; family Silvanigrellaceae; genus RFOM01. The sequence goes on along the minus strand of VGHE01000008.1, from coordinate 127,302 downwards.
TTTGTAAGCCTCAATGTCATAGCCTCGCTTTCCTACGAGTTCGCAAGAAAACTCAAACCAGATGCGCATCCGGCTGCACAGACCTACAGGCAAATCTACGGACTCAAGCCTGCTGCGTGTGTCGCTGTTGTTTTTCAAGCTGGTGCGCTTATGCTTGTCTTTTCTGCACGCAATGAATTCGCGTCTATTGCTGTTTTGGCGCTTGTGCAGATTCCAACTGTGCTCGTGGTTTTGTTACACTCGCTGCGCGATGGTTTGCACAAGCCTGCAGAAGGTTTCGCAGCACTCTCTGTCTTGGCCTCGGCTTGGATGGGTGTTCTTACACTTTTGAATTATTGAAATTGGAGAGCAGCACATGAATGAGTCGAATGCGCGCTATGTGTTGACTTCTCTGACCCGCCCGGAAGAAGTGAAGCGGCTCGGCGGGGGGAAGGCATACAACCTAGCTCGACTCTCGCAGTCAAACTTTCCTGTACCCGAATGGGTTTGTCTCGGTGTCGATGCTTTCGACCAGTTCCTCACACAGCACGGGTTGAATAAGCAATTGCAGTCTGATGAGCAAAACTTCGCAGACCTTGAAAAGGCAGTTGAGGAGCTTTTCCTCTCGCAACCCATTCCCATCGATGTGCGCGAAGAGCTTGTTGCAGAACTCGAGCGCAATGGTCTTATCAGCTGCTTCGTGGCTGTGCGTTCCAGTGGCCTCGATGAAGACTCGGCGGAGAATTCGTTTGCTGGGCAGTTTTCAACTTTTCTTTTCCAAAAAGGTTCCGAACAAATTCTCAAAAGTGTTCTGCGCTGTTGGGCCTCCGGATGGTCAGAACGCGCACTTTCATACCGTAAAGAGCGTAATCTTCCGCTCACCGGAATTAAAGTTGGAGTTGTGATTCAGCGCATGGTCGATGCCGAGGCTTCTGGTGTCGCTTTTTCTCGTAATGCAGTCGACCCTAACGATCGCGACCATCTCCTTGTGAGCAGTGTCTGGGGACAGGGTGAGGGTCTTGTGAGCGGTTTGTTGCCGGCTGATGAGTTCAAAGTGCACAGACGGAACCTGGATTACAAAGAGGAGATCGTGGCTAAGCAAAAGGCCTTGCGTGCGGCTCCGCAGGGAGGTTTGCGGGAAGTTGCTGTGGCCGGGGAGCTTGTGAACAAATCGAGTTTATCGCCGGTTGAAGTCAAAAATATTTCGAAGCTCGTTCTAGATGTCGAGAAGCGTTTCGAACATCCACAAGATATTGAGTGGGCGTTGGTGGCAGGGCAACTCTACTTACTTCAAGCTCGCCCAATTACAACACTTCCACCTGATGGACTGTTCGACGAAAAGTGCGCGGGCGGGGGATATATTCTTTGGGATAACTCAAACATCATCGAGAGCTTTTGTGGTGTCACTACGCCACTGACGTTCAGTCATGTGAGTCGCTGCTATCAGGAGGTATACTATCAGTTCTGTCGGCTGATGCTTGTTCCAGAAAAAATAATTGCCGAAAATGAAGCGACCTTCCGCAATATGCTCGGGCTGGTGCGCGGGCGCGTTTACTACAATCTCGCAAATTGGTATCGGCTGCTTTACCTGTTTCCAGGGACTGCGCAGAGCAAGTCTTTCATGGAAACCATGATGGGTGTGAAGCAAAACCTCAAGCCAGAGATTGCTGCACTCTTCGATTTCACCCGCAATCCTGTTGAGTATTCGGTCTTTGCGCGTCTGCGCCTGTTGTTCTCAGTTGTCTATCGTCTCATCTTTATTCGTGGTCTTGTGACTGCATTTGAACAACGCGTTGATGCCATTGTTGCTGAGGGTCGCCATACAAACTTTGCGCGTATGTCTCTGCAGGAGCAGGTCAACTACTATCATTCACTGACCGAGCGTGTTCTGAAACACTGGCAGGCACCCATTGTAAACGACACCCGTTGCATGGTTTTTTTCGGATTGCTCAAGGCGCTCACCACACGTTGGCTGTCTGCGGGGGCTGACTCGGCAACCCTGCAGAATGATCTGTTATGTGGGCAGGGAGACTTGGAAAGCACTGAGCCAACGCGAATGTTGATGCGCATTGCCAAAGAGATAGATAACGGCCCGGAGAACCGCCGCAGCTGGTTCCTGTCCAAAACGGCACAGCAGGCATGGCAGGAGATGTTCGAGCACGGAGTTTTTCCCGAGCTTTATTTGAAGTTTAAGGAGTTTCTTGATCTCTATGGCTTTCGTTGCGTCAATGAGCTGAAACTTGAGGAGCCGGATTTGCACGATGACCCTAGCTTCGCACTCGAAGCCGTGGGGAGCTACGTTCGAATGAAGAGTTACTCCGTAGAGGAAATGGAAGCGCGCGAGAAGGAAATTCTCCACAAGGCCGAGGCGCTTGCAGCTGAAAAGCTCGGTGGTCTGTTTGGATTTTTGAAGCGTCCGGTTTTTTGGTTCGTACTCCGGAATGCGCGCAGCGCGGTGCGCGATCGAGAGAATCTCCGTTTTGACCGAACAAAAAGCTTTGGAATTGTGCGGCATCTGTTTCGAGGTTTTGGCAGAAATTTGCACGCGCTGGGTGTTCTGGATGCGACACAGGATGTGTTTTATCTCAATATCGAAGAAATCATTTCATACGTTGAGGGGCGAGCCTCGAGTCTGCAGCTCAGAAGCCTCTCGCAAGTGCGTAAGGCTGAGTTCGAAGAGTATCGACGCACTCCGCCACCTCCCGACCGTTTTACGACCCGTGGAGCAGCAGGCGCGTCATTCAAGTGGTCTGAGATTCTGGCAGGGAACGATTTGCTTGCGCAGGATCTTCCTGCTTCAACAGATCCCAATGTTCTGCTGGGCACGGCCTGCTGTCCTGGTGTGGTCGAGGGGATTGTGCGTGTTGTCCACTCGATGAAGGATGCTCAGGGTTTAAATGGCGAAATACTTGTCACAGAACGAACTGACCCAGGCTGGGTGCCTCTGTATCCCGCTTGCAGTGGGCTTTTGATTGAGCGTGGCAGCCTTCTGTCGCATTCTGCTGTGGTTGCTCGTGAATTGGGTCTTCCGACAATTGTGGGTATCCGAGGTGGACTTGTGAGTCGTCTCAAGACCGGAATGCGGGTTCGCATGGATGCAGCGCGCGGCGAGGTGCGTATTCTCCCAGAGGCAGATCGTGTTTCCGAGCAATAATGAAGAGCATTAGGGGGAGGTCATGGAATCGCTGTTTCAGGGTAAGTCTGTGTCGTTGTCCTACATCATGGACGATGTGCGCGTCGAGGCGATCAAGCAGTTAGATTTTGAAATTGAGACAGGCAAGTTCACTTGTCTTGCCGGTGCCTCGGGGTCAGGAAAGTCCTCGCTCTTGAATCTGCTCGGTTTCATTGAGCCCTTGCAGCAGGGGCAAATCAAATATCGCGGACAGCTCATCTCTGAATTTTCGGAAATAGAACTCAATCGTATTCGTCGATTTGAGATCGGTTTTGTTTTTCAGAGTTTTTTTCTCATTGATGTTTTGACTGCTGAAGAGAATGTTGAATATTTTCTGGCGCGTCAGGAGGTTCCGGAGGAAAAGAGGAAGCTACTTGTGCGTTCTGCACTCGAGTGGGTTGGACTCGCGGATCATGCCCACAAGCGACCAGGTCAGATGAGTGGTGGTCAGCGGCAGCGGGTTGCCATTGCGCGCGCCCTCGCCAAGCAGCCCAAGGTGATTCTTGCTGATGAGCCGACCGCAAACCTAGATTCAAAAACGGGCTCAGATATCTTGCAGCTTCTGGTTCGATTATGCCGTGAGCATGGTTGTACGGTTATTATGGCAAGCCACGATCACCAGGCTATCAACATGGCAGACAGAGTTTTGCGGCTCAGGGATGGCCAGCTTTTGGGGGAGAAGTAAAATGCTACTGACCGTCGCTTTGCGGAGTCTCCTCAGAAACAAAAGACGCACTGCTGTGACACTCGCAACGGTAGCAGTCGGTACAGCAGCACTTTTTCTTTTCCGCGGATTCAATACTGGCCTACTCAATGAATACCGTAACAATGCTGTGCATGCTCATTACGGTAATGGTCAGGTCAATACCATCGGCTACCGCGACAAAGTTCTTGCTAAGCCTTGGGAGGCTTGGATCCAAAATCCACAAGAGGTTCTGTCAAACCTTTTGAAGATTCCTGGTGTTGAAAAGGTTTTTCCGCGCCTTGAATTTTCTGCCTTGGTTTCGAACGGAACTCGTTCCTTGGGCGCTAGAGGTGTAGGGATTGATGGTGCGGCAGAAAGCGAATTTTTCTACACAATTAATGTTGTTGAAGGCAATCCACTGCGTGATGCAGAGGATGGAATTGTGCTGGGGCGTGGTCTTGCTCACTCCCTCGACCTGCAAGTTGGGCAGCGTGTAACTCTTTTGTCGAATACGATTCATGGCACGTTGAACGGCGCAGACCTTGAAGTGGTGGGCATTTTTCATACCGGTTCACGAGAGCTCGATGATTCCTTTTTTCAGATCCAGCTTCCGCACGCGCAGAGACTTTTGGATACCGAAAAGGTCGAGAAGGTTTCCCTTGGACTTGCGCGCCACGAAGATTGGGCACGTGTTGAGCAGGTCATCCGTGCGACTTTTTCCGGACTCGAAGCCACTCCCTTCGAAATTCTCGACAAAATCTACTATCAAAACTCTGTAGATTTTCTCAACGCGCAATACGCTATCGTGCGCGCCATCATTCTCTTTGTTGTGATTCTCGGAGTTTTTAACACGGCTACTTCTGCGATTCTCGAGCGCACTCAGGAAATAGGCATGCTGCGCGCTAATGGTGAGTCAAAGAAAGACATCCTGAGCCTCATTGCGTTGGAAGGCGCGTTTGCAGCGGCAGCAGGTGCATTGATTGGACTGCTGGTGGTGGTGCTCCTCAACATGACGATTCTGCGTGACGGATTCTACATGCCCCCTGGACCTGGAATCACCCGTTCCTTCAAAACGTACATTCAGCTTCACTCGGGCATGGCAATTGAGGCTGCTTTTCTAGTTCTCGTCGCAGCTGTTGTGGGTAGTCTTCTTGCGGCCTTGAAGGTCTTGCGGATGCCTATCAGCCATGCGCTGCGACAGGTGGGTTGAGTTGAATGGCACGGGCCTGGCTAGAGTGGAATGGCACAATTTACTGGTGCACTTACACCCGTCAACCCTTCGAGCCACGCACGGCTGTCACGTGCTTGGTTGAAGGTATTTGGAAAAGTCATCCTGGTCTTGCCCACTTTATTTTGAGAAGCCGAATTTTTATTGATTACGAACCCACAGCACTGTGTCGGGGTGCGGTGATTGTCTGTGCAAAGCGCATAACTCGATTAGCCCAGGCGCCGGAAGATGCAGTGAGTCGCATGAAGGCCGCCGACCGCGCTGTTCAGGTTGGCAAAGAGCACTCGAATCGTTTGTCTCCGAGCCTCACGCCTTCGTCAGAGAGTGCTGCTCTGTATCAACGTGACCGTTCCATAGAGGCGTGGCTGATTGATTCAAAAGGGCGGCTTTTGGGCTGTGCCTCCAACTCTTCTGGGCGTAATAGACTTCAGCATGCAGAAATGAATCTCTTGCAGGCGTGGTGGCAGCGAGAGCGCAGGCCTCTTCCGGTTGATGCACGACTCGTTACAACTCTTGAGCCTTGTCCGATGTGCGCCGGTGCTATCTGGGAATGTCTCGAGCACCGCGAGCGTTTTCGGGTACAGTTTGTGGAGCCCGATTTAGGCACCGCCGTGAGACGCTCTGTGCTCCGGGGCACAAAGCTGCTTGAACACTGTAAAAACATTGAACACTTATAATGCTTTCAAGGGTTTGAATTCATTGAGGTTTAGGTTGGTCTTCGGTTTGCTTGTCAAACTCCGGTGACGTGCTGCCCAAGCGGCACAAGCAGCAGGAGAACAATCTATGAAGCGTGTTCTGAAGAAATACCTCAAAGCTCGTGCGGGTTGGTCTCTGTTTCCTCTGCTTTCGTTGCAGATACTCGGTGCCTGCTCTGTTTCTGAAGCGACGAGCGAAACAGCTCCGCAGTGGCTGCAATCTGAGAATCTTGCTGATGCGAACGTTAATAAGGCACTGAGCGCTAAGGTAGCGTTAAAAATCAACCTCAAGACAAATCGCATTACACTCTTTAAAGCCGGCAAAGCTGTTGACCAATGGAACATTGCCTCTGCAGATGTTTCGGGTGAGTTCCATGACAACATCTCCCAGTCCACTCCCAAGGGGATTTTTGCGGTTGAAGACATGCAGGCCTGCCCTGAATGGCTACCCCGTTCTCCGAAAGATCCGGCCACGGGCAAAGTGGCCACAAACGAAGCGGAGCGGCGTGAGATTTTCAAGAAAAACCCGGATCTTTTTGGCGCATGTGGAGCAAAGAATCCACTGGGCTCATACGCGATCTGGTTCTATGGTGAATATGGTGTTCACGGCAACGCAGCAGAGTGGATTCTTGAGCTGGGTGACGCTGAGAAGCGCAGGGTCTCTGGTGGATGTATCCGCAATCCGAATTCCAAAATTAAGGATGTGTTTCACCAGGTGCTCGACACCTATCAGTTGAATGCATTCAAAGCAGAAACGCTTCAGTTGGAAACAACAGATAAAAAGAAGACACTCACGCAAAGCCTAAGAAAAGTGGACATGAAGGTCGTCGTGGGAGAGTGGAGCGAAGATCCCCAGCTCGCTGCATCTTCACCACAGCTCACTCCTGCGCCCAAACCAACGGTTCCGGCAGGTGACCCCAAATTCACCAAAGTCAAATGCATGGTGATAGGTGCGGATCCTGTTTTGGGAATTGCCCCAACCTATTCGCAGCTTCCAGCAAATAATGACAATATGTTCGGCTTCTACAGCAAGGGCGACGAAGCTTATGTGAAGGAAGATGTTCCTGGTACGGGCTTTGTGAACACAACTCGCGGATTGCTTGATAAGAAATATTTAGGTTCCTGTCGTAGTCAAGACTGATTCCGAGCCTTCGGAATTTGTCTGGCCTCATGCACGTAGCCCCGGCTCGTTTCCGAGCCGGGGCTTTTCGTGTGAGCTTTCCTGTTCTACTGTCTGTTTTTATTATTGGTAGAACAGCGCAGAGTTTGGAATCTTCTGTTTGGTAATGCGTGGACCCTGGTAGCTCACTGTGAGTCCCTGGTTTCCAGTTCCCTGGAAGTAATCCACGCGAATCGCGTGGTAACCAGCAGTCAGATTTATTGTTCCTGAGCGTTCACGCAGTGTGTGCGTTCCGCCATTTTCAACAACTACCGTACCGTTGATCCACAGGCGACTTCCATCGTCGGATGATGTGAAGAACGTGTAGGTTCCATTGCGTGGAACTTTTATAAAGGCCTTTAAGCTGAACCCATAGTTGGTTGTCTGTGTTCTCTGGCCGACTGCAAAGTTGGCGATCACTCCTTGCTTCAAGGGTGCCATGCGGTCGAAGTTGGGAATGTCTGACCATGTGACGGCAGTTGTGAAGTAGGAGTATTGAACTCCCGACTTGTATGCCGGGGTGGGCGTTGGCGCCGGAGTTGTCGTCACAGGCGTTGGAGTTGCTGTGGGTGCTGGAGTCGTAGGCACGGGTGTCGGCGTTGCCGTTGGTGCCGGAGTTGTCGGCACGGGAGTGGGTGTAGCCGTTGCTGTTGGTGCAGGTGTTGTTGGTGCCGGAGTAGGGGCTGGCGTTGTGGGCGCAGGCGTTGTGGGCGCAGGCGTTGTGGGCGCAGGCGTTGGTGCTGCCGTGGTTGGTGCAGCAGTTGGAGTCGGAGCAGGTGTTGTAGGTGCTGGAGTGGGCGAGGGCGATACACTCACTTTATCGAGCGCCTTCTTGGCATTGATGCGTGTTCCGGTATCCACTTTACCGACCAGTGCGGGCAATGCATCACCTGTTGTGAGGATAGCATCTTTGACTTGAAGGTAAGTTAGATTGGGGTTTTTGCTCCAAATCAAAGTTGCCAGACCCGCCACATGGGGTGTGGCCATCGAGGTTCCACTGTAGGATTGATAGCCGTTGTTGGGAACAGTACTAACAATGTCGCTTCCAGGGGCAGCGATATTTACACCGTCACCGTAGTTAGAGAATGAGGACAACGCATCGAGCTTGTCTGTAGATGCAATCGATAAAACGTTGTCATAGGTTTTGCTGTAGTAGGCTGGATAGCTCGAGGTCGCAGCGGATTCGTTGCCCGCAGCAGCAACAAATAGAACACCCTTGTTTTTAGCCGCTGTCAGTGCTGTTGCCATCAGCGAGCTTGCTCCGCCGCCGCCATAGCTATTGCTTGTGACCTTTGCGCCGTTGTTCAAGGCATACATGATGCCTTCGTAGATATCGAAGTTGTAGCCCGAACCACTGTCACTCAGAACCTTCACGGGCATCAGTTTTGCATTCCAACTGACACCTGCAACTCCGACGCCGTTGTTACCTTTGCCTGCAACTGTTCCAGCGCAGTGGGTACCGTGTCCGTTGCCGTCCATTGGGTTGTTGTTGGCCCAGTGGAAGTTCCAGCCAATCACGTCATCGATGTAGCCATTGCCATCGTCATCGATATTGTTTGCCGCAATTTCTTTTGTGTTCTTCCAAATGCTGTCTTTAAGATCTTCATGATTGTAATCGATCCCGGTGTCGATGACCGCTACGGTGAAGTTGGAATCTCCTTGCCAGCTATCCCATGCTGCTGGAGCGCCGATTTTCTCCAGACCCCAGAGTGATGGCCAGCGGGGGTCATTGGGAACACCAATGGCATTCATTTCATAGTTTGGCTCTGCGAGAACCACTGAGCCCAGTGCATGCAGAGAGTTGATGGCTTTGCTCAGACCTGCGTTGCTTATGTCGCGCAAGTCGAGGCGTATGACTTCGAATTGGTTTTCGGAGCCGCTTTTCTGATTTTTAATTTTCATCGGGCTTTTGGCAACACTAATGCTGTTGACCTCAACCGAACCGACCGCAGTGATGCTTGCTGATTCACTTGTATTGCGGAAATTCTTCACATCACCGGAGCGCAGTTTGAGAGGAAGATTGTCTCTCCACTCACTCTTGACCATGGCAACCAGCTGACCGGGCTTAGCTCTCTTTTCCAGGTTTTTCTTGGAATAAGCGGCGAGCAGAAAATCAGGCTCAATTCCCAATTCCGAAGCAGCCTGAGGAATAGAAATTCCTGCGTCACTTGTTAGGCTAGCTTTTTTGCCCGGCACACATCCACCCGCGGTTATAAGCAGAAGACCGAGAATGGACGTTGTAAAAATGGGTCTGGAGCGGTGTTTGTGCATGGGGCTTCTACCTCAACGAAGCTGGTCTCGACGATACAAATCATGGTAAGTTGTTTGCGTTCATCGGTAGACAGAAATGTGCTGGAATTGACGCTGCAAGAATGACAGCGGAGGCAATGTGCTCGAGCTCATACATGTTGACGATATCTTTACCGTTTATCCGGAAGTGTTCGTTCACCCGGTCAATTGCGTCGGTGTGAGTAAAGATATTCTTTCCAGGCAGGTTAAGAAGTCTTGGCCAGACTATTTCCGTGAGTACACACGCAGCTGCATTCGTAAGAAATTACTACCAGGCGAGCCGCTGTGGCATGAGGTTGGCGAGCTCTTTGGAACTCGATTTGTGGTTGCGCTGCCGTTGAAAAATCATTGGCAGGAAAAGATGCGTCCGGACGTCACGCGCCAGGCTCTTGGTCTTTTATTCGAGGGGATTTTTGAAAGACAGCTGGGCAGTGCTGCGGTGCCGGTCTTCGAAGGACCTCCACCGGGTTGGCTTGAAAAAGAAATTACTCGGTTGTGCGAAGGTCAGCTTCACTCGACCTTGCATACTGTCTACCTTTTCAACACGACTGCAGTTTAAACACTCCGCAAAGGCTCATATTTTTTGTAGATTTCTGGAATTATTTAGCTTTTTCTCTGAGCGAGATGGCGCGACTTTTGCACTGAGAGCTCCCAAGAAGGAGGGTGTGCTATGACTTCTCGGTGGACTTCTCTTGTTGCTCTCTCACTGGCCGCGCTGGCCCTGATTGGTTGTGGCCAAGCGACCTCGCCCGAGGGATCACAAACACTCGCCGTTGACTCCGGTGGCGACGACGGCTTTGAGCCCTATAAGAATGAGCGCTTTTCGAAAGCGCTGAGCAATATTTTCGCAAACGGCTCCGATGGAAACACGCGCTGGAGTGTATCCATCCGTGCCTACGGCCCGCGCGGGCAAAAGCTCTCTCTTTATCGTCAAAGTGCAGAGCGTGCAGTGAAGCCTGCATCCACAATGAAAATTCTAACGAGTTGGATAGCGTTTCAAAAAATTCCATCCGCATCCACGATTGGCTCCGACAAATACAGCTATATCCGCGAAATGATGAAATACTCCGACAACACGATGGCTGAAAATATTTTGGGTTGGTGCGGTGGTGTTTCAGCAAGTTATTCCATGCTGACTAATTTCGGCATTTCGAAGTCAGCGCAATTGAATATCGCAGACGGTTCGGGACTCAGCTACCATAACCGCCTCGCAGCCGACGATCTCGTTCAGATTTTGTCTGGTATCAGAGCCAGCGCAAAAATGAAGGCGTTCCGCTCGTTGCTCCCCGTGGCTGGGGTCGATGGTACGCTCGCGGGTCGCTTGGGGAACGTGAACGGAACCATTGCAGCTAAAACAGGAACTCTCATCAACGACCCCACCGCTGCTTTGGCGGGCTATGGCGATAGCAGAACAGGTTGGCAGATTGTGTTTGCAATTCTGGGCGACAGTGTTCCCTCAGTCGATTCAGGAAGAGCATCGATCGACTCGGCTCTGACCGAAGTTATTTCGACCTTGAACTATCTACCGGCGTCCTCGTCTGCTGTGGCTGCGAACTGAGCGCAGCCCTGCGCAGCCTCAGCCTTCAGTCTTCTTGAAGATGTGGCGGGCGATGAAATGGAAATACGAGCGTTCGTCGAAGTCGGGCTCGAGTGTTTTGCCCTCGCCTGAGGTCACTGTGACCTGAAAATCTTTGTACTGACTCAGCACAGGAACTTCTTTACCGAGCGTGAGCAAATGGCTCTCGCTCGTGTCTGTTTCTGGGCAATAAAAATGAGCATACAGTGACTCGACCCGCACCTGACCATCGAAAAACTCATCGATCATGTTGAACTGTTCCACCAACCAGACCGGCGTGTTGCGATAGCACAGCGGAACGGAAAGGCGTTTTGTCATGCGGAGCCACTGCAAAAGTCCGGAGGAGTTGGCGCGCTGAACCTTAGAGAGGTCAAGAAGAACCTCGCCGTTGTCACTTGCTGCGGCCTTATTGGCGTCGCGGATGGCCGATTCAATAACGCTCAGGTCAACGTGTTCGTTCAACACGCCTTCCAAATTGAGTGTGCGCCCCTCACGATTCACCTGCATTTCAATTTCTCCGATTGTCCCGAAAATAACGGGAACTCTCTGAGTATACCTCAATTCTGCCCGAACAACGGAGTCTATCTTCTGGCAGGTTAACCTTTAACGTCAAATCCCATGGCCTCAAGGGCAGAGCGAACCCTTTTCAGATCGTCGACCTGGAGGACAATCGTCCCCTCCACCTCATCGAATGTTCCTCCACAGGCCAGCTTTTTCTTCAACTTGGCCTGAAGTTCCTTCAGCGAGGGGGAGTGTTTGGCGTTGGGATCCGAAAAACCATGCAAGACTGAGACAGGTTTGCCGGCACGGCCTTTGACTTCGCGACGGAGCTTGACCGTTCCGCCGAGCGGCTGTGGAGGGGTGTCAGGCGTTTGAGCTCGGGGACGCTCTTCGCCGGCAATTTGCACCCGGGTGGAGCCAAGTGCACCCGAGTCCGTGCGGATGAGTTGTGTTTCAAAATCAAGTTTTATGGGCTTTTTTCTGCCGTTCGACATGTTGAATCCTGTGCAATTCGTTTTTCCGTGCAGCCGATTGTGTCACAGTCTGCGGCGCTCAGCACGTTGTGTCGCTCTTCTTGCTGTTCAAACAGCCGAAGTCAGGGTGGGTAACTTAACAATAAACGTTGCGCCGCGTCCGGCTCCGGCAGACTCGGCGGCCACCGTTCCGCCATGGAGTTCAACGAGATGTTTTACTATGGACAACCCCAAGCCTAAGCCTCCATAGCTTCGGTTTGTGCTGCTCTCTTGCTGCCGGAAACGTTCAAACACGTGCGGAAGAAACTTTGGCTCAATGCCGACGCCTGTGTCGATAACACGCGCCACAACCCGGGAACCCTCACTTTTCACGGAAACCTTCACGCGCCCATTGCGTGGCGTGAACTTAATGGCATTGGAGAGAAGGTTCCAAAAAATCTGTTGGAGACGCGTGGTATCGCCGTAAACCGGGCCTGCTCCCGGTTCAAACTCTGTGACCAAGCGAATGTTTTTTGTTTGTGCAGCGAGTGTTTCTGCGGCAATAACCGATTCAACAATGGAGGCCAGGTCTACCGGTTTTGGATTCAGTTTCAATTTTCCGGTGATGACCCGACTCATGTCGAGCATGTCGTCTATCAATGTAACAAGCAAGCGGGCATTGCGCTCGAGGGCATCGAGTGCCTCATCTCTCTCTTCCTGATTCATATCTTCATATTTCAAGAGCTCAGTGAAACCGACAATCACACCGGAAGGTGTTCTGAGTTCATGGGAAAGTGTTGCCAAAAACTCATCTTTGATGGTGTTGGCCTGCTGAGCTTCGCGATAGAGCCGCTCTGTTTCTTGGCGCGCGCTGGTCTCTTTTTCGAGGGCAGCTTTTCGCTCGCGTTCGAGCTTCCTTGCAGCGGTAACGTCGAGCTGCACTCCCACGTAGCGAATCAGCCTTCCTTCCTCGTTGCGCACGGGCTCGAGTTTGAGGCGGTTGACCCAAGGTTTGCCATCCTTCCGGTAATTGACAATTTCACCCACAAACGACTGCTCATGAGCAATCGCCTCACGCATTTTCTGAATCATCTCAGGATCGCTGCCCTGCCCTTGCATGAATCGACAATTACGCCCCATAACTTCATCTTGCGTATAGCCAGTGAGCTTCAAAAATCCCTGGCTTACATAAACAATAGGGTTGTCTGGGAGATTTGGATCGGTGAGCACAATGCCATCATTTGCCCGTTCAATCGCAATTGACTTTAGGCGTAGTTCTTCTTCCGTGTGTTTCAGTTCGGTGATGTCCTCTTGGACAATCATGTAGCGCAGCCCAAGACTCGATTCGAAACGAGTGATGCGACACATCAGCCAGCGTTTCTGATGACCCAAAAAATACGACTGCTGTGTGCAGCTCTCCTGATGCTCACCTCGCATTACAGATTTGAATTCCAAGGCTGATTTCTTGAGCGAATCGCTGTTGGCGGTGAGGTCACTTTCGCATCCTTCAACGTATGATCCGCGTGTTAAAAAATGCTCAGATTGAACTCCCAAAGACTTGTGAAATTCTCGCCAGGCCTGATTTGAAGACCTGATCATACCATCAGTGTCGAGGATACAGACCTGAACCGACATGCTGTCGAGGGTTGCTGCTGCAAGCAAAACCGTGTCCGACAACTCTTTTTCAACACGTGTTGTTTTCTCCTCTTGCAATTTCAGATCTTTGCTGACCTTAGCAATCTTTGCATGCAAATCCTTCTGCCGGTTTAAGAATGAAAATCCATTTTCCAGTAGGACGCTGGGCTTGAGCAGAATGAAATCGAGCGAGAGAGCAAAAATAGTACCCGATGTCAGCAACGAAGAAATGACTTCTGTGAAGTGCAGCGGAAAGAAAAAAAACAGAATGCTCGACTGCAGCACGGAATAACAGATGATGCTGTGTAGTCTGCTGTTGCGGTTTGGGAAATTTGAACGATAAAGCACAACCATTGTGATGATTGAAGTTAAAGCAGCATTCGTTTCAACCGTGTTTATGAAATGATTCTGGTAATTTTCGTGATCACGGGTTGCAAACGTCAAAATTGAGATCACAAAAACAAGAAAACCGTTCAGTAAGGAACCGCACAGCGCCAGGCGCGACCATCTCGATGGAAACTCCTCCACAACCTTTTGGAAGATATAAATCACGAGCAGTGTCTGCTCGATTGAGGATAAGAATCTTGCCAATCCAAGGTTCATCTCGTTCGGAGAAAACGAGAGGGTAACAATATGAACGAGCACCAAGAGAGCCAGCGTGATGCGGCAGAACAGGCTCTCCAATGTGGAGGCGTTCTGCTCGGGTTTGGATGTATGACGCAGCGAAACAAGCAGCAGGGGCGGCAACGAAATTGCAGACATTGCATAGAATATACGCAATTCATCGTTTCCGAGATTTCGGCCATGGAAGCCTGACAAAACAAGGATTCCCGCAAACACCAAGGGCAGATGGCATAAGACAATGGCGTTGAGTCTCTTGGTCAGCAGTTCTATTTGGCGGAATATTTTCGTCATGTCTTTACGTCTCTCAATGGGGCACAATAGTGTTCTGGGGGTCGAGGGGACAGCCGCGAAATTTACGAGTTGGTAAGGGGTATTTGCAGGATGAAAAAAAAGGGGCTGCTGGCACTGCTGGTTTTTTGTGCAGCCTCGCTTGTTGCTGTGGTGGTCGGTCTTCAAGCTTCACCCTTTAAGCCCAAAAATCCCAAGGGATTTAAAGCCGATAGCTTTGTCCGAGACCAGGAGTCCCTGCTCGAGCAACTGGCGCTGGAGTGCCGGGAGACCACCTCCGCTTCCACAGAGCAATGTGTGGATTGGAGCATGGTGAGTTGGGCCTGGAACTCCTCAGCCCCGGCCGAATTCAAGCGCTTCTTGGATCAAAGTTGTTCCCTGGGTTCTGAATTTTCTTGTGAGCGCCTGCGGCGTATCGAAGAAGCCCAGCAAGAACAGAAGTGGCAGAAGCTGCAGGCTTCAGAGGCAAAGAAGCCTCATTCATGGCCAAGTATTGCGCAGCTCGCTGGTGCGCAGCCAATTGACTCGTGGCTTGATATCGGTTTGCAGGGAGCAGTCGCAGCGCGGGGCAGTGAAATTGATTTGGTTTGCGGTGCAGTACTAGAGCTTCCTGAAACCTTGCTTTGTGTTTCTCAAGGGAACAGGCAGTTCAATTATGCGCTGGGGCGCGTTGTATCGTACGTTGAACAGGGGAATAAAATTCTCACCATTGAGCAGCATCGCACCAATCCTTTGCTCCGATTCTGGCAGGGCTCGAATTTACGAAGAGAGGATTTCGAAATCGCTGTTCAGCTGCTGTTACAAGCGGGTGAGCCTTTGGCCGATGAGCAAAGGCTTTGGTCCTGGATGTCGGCTCAGCCCTGGAAGTACTTTCTGAGTTTCAGCGCTCCAAGTGTTTTTACCGGGGTGCCATCGCACGAGTTTCTGCATGGTTTGTATTTTCAATCAGAAGATTTTCGGAAGGTGGTTGGTCAGACCTTGGGAGACAGTCAGAACAGCCTCGAGCGACTCAAATTTTTCGTAGCGAAAATATTTGATACGAGTGATCCCTATATTTTGACGAACGAAATGCAGGCCTATCTTCTGCAACATCAAAGTTTTTTAAGAGATAAAAAAAGCGAAACAGTGCGCGAACAAATCATTCGCAATTTCGAGCTCAAGCCGAGTGGATTTGAACTCGAGCGCTTCATGATGGGGTACTGAATGCGCGTCCATAGAATCTCGCTGCCCTTGTCGAACGCATTTCTCATCTGCGATCGTAAAAATATTCTTGTCGATACTGGTTGCCAAAGTGACTTTGCACAGCTCTCGAGGCAGCTTATCGAGCGCGGCGTGAAGCCGGAATCGCTTGCCGCAGTTGTGCTTACACATGTGCATTTTGATCATTGCGGCTGCGCGGCAGAGTTGCGCAGAAGGGGGGTTCCCGTCATTGCCTCCGAGCAGGCGCGGAGTTTTCTGAAATCTGGGAAGCAAGAGAGCGGTACATTGCAAGCACTCGCTCCGAAGTTTTTACGCTCGACTTTGGGCAATATCTTGCCGCAAGCCTTTCCGGCCGTGGAGATCGACGTACCGGTGTCTGGGATTTTGGAGCTGAGCGAATTCGGAATTGAGGGGAAAGTTGAGCGCACAGCTGGCCACACCGAAAGCTCACTCTCGGTCGTGCTGGCCGATGGCTCGGCATGCGTAGGCGACCTCCTCATGGGAGGGGTGCTCGGCCTGCCTCCGGCTTGGATGCCGGCTCAACACCCCGCAACACTCAACAAGCCTTTGTGTTTAAGGGAGGTTTCTAGGTTGCGCAGGAGCGGTGTAGAGCGCTTTCACGTGGGGCACGGCGACCTGATAGAGGCTTCCTACCTCGATCGTTGGTTGGACTTGCAGAAGGTGCTCTAGCTCTGGTTAAGTATCCAAATTTATTGTTAAGTCCTAAGTCGCTACGCATTTTAATGGGCGACAGTCAAATTTTATAAAAATCAGCCGATATAGCACTTTGGAGGTTGCCGACCGCCCCTTGGCGTTTGGTGAGTCTTGATGAGAGGCCTCAAAAAACAATCTGGATTTTCTTTGATCGAGTTGATGGTCGGAATGACCATCCTCATCATCGTGTTCGGCGGTTCGTTTATGGTGCTCAACAAGGCGCGTGTGAGCGCGCGGGCTCGCGATACCGCTGGCCCTCATTTGTTTTTTGAAACGTTTGCGAGCAGCAGACTTCGTCTTTACTACTCGAAGTTAATGCAGTGGGTTGCTCATGCGGGTGCGCAAGATTGCAGCGATGCGCTACGCTTCGCCTTTGCAAGTAATGATGCAGTCCTTGCGGGTGGCCCCCCGGCGAACGACCAGGCATTCAACAACCGCACGCTAGGCGCAGACATGCGTATGGCGCTTTCCACTTTGGATTATGCTGAGGTGGCCGCGAATCCATTAACGGGGCGCTTGAACCAAGGTGGTGCTGCGTGGGGGGCACTTGTGCCGTTCAGCACGCGTTTAGTTAGGCCGAGCGCAATTATGGATGCCAATGCCAACCTCGCCAGTTTTTGCAATGCCAACGAGGGCGTCCTCGAAGACTCACAGGGTGCTGCGCGCGAGTTTTGCAATTGGGTTGATACGTGTTCGGGGCAGGGTGGCAACCGAGCTCCTCAGCGACCATTAACCCCTGACATCACCAATGACGGTGTCAATTACCTCTCCCCCCGGGCGGGAGTGAGTAGCCTCAATAATTTATCGAGTTTTCGCATGTGCTTTGCATTTGTAGGCAATCTTTTTTCACGTACGGGCAACGTGGTCAATGGTGCTGCAGCACGTGAGCTCGAAGTGATAGACAACCCATCGGTGTTGGGTTTGGCGGTAGCGACAGCGACGTTCCGGAACTCCAACACGGGACAGGCCATAACTTGCAATCAAGCAGTCAACGAAATGCATCGCACTTTGAATGTGCGGCTCAATCTTTATACGGTTCTCAATGCGGAGAGCTCTGTGGCATCGAAGAAGCAACTTGCTTTCAAAACGATGAAGGAATTTTCAAGTGAAAAAATTGGAGTGTCCGTTCCGAATTGCAGCAACCGTCCTCCCATTCCCGTAAATGGACTTCGTCCAGTGTGCATTGCTGCGCCTTTGTGGCTCTACCAATGCCGAGAGGAATGTGCGGATCCTGTGCCTATTGTCGCTCGCTAATTTCTTTGTTTTTTGAGGAGATTGGTTATGTTTGGATTCAGTTTGCGATGGGGAAATCAGCGGGGGACATCGACCACAAGTATTCTTGTGTTCACCTCGGTCTTGGCACTGTCTTCCGGTGCAGTCATCCAGTCGCTGCGCGACAACAGAAAAGCGCGGACTCAGGAAACAGCAGCAGACGTCGACCGCCGAGTGAATGAAACGGCACTGCAGTCAGTCACACAGCTGATTACCAACGGTTCGCTGTACTTCAATTCCACCGCTGGGTGCCGTGTGATTGAGCCACAAATCAACGGCAATCCTGTCAATTCCTCGAGGTATACGCGAGGCGGTTGTTTGAACATCACAACTGTTATGCCAGCTCTTGATTGCGCCAATGCGAACGCATCTTGGCGCTTCAAGCGAACTTGCCCGAGCCAGGGATGCGAAGTTGTTGACGTCTGTGTTCCAGTCTCACGCAAAGATGCAAACGGAGTTGTGGTCAACGACCGTGTCTTGGTTGAAGTTAAATTCGTTCGCTATCCTGCGCCAGAGCGTTCGGGGAGCGGCGATGCACTCGTGACTGAGCGAAATTTTGCTTTCATCAAAGCACAGCGCCCACGAGCAGCCAATGGAACATACTTTTCCTCTCTTGAAGCAAAAGTGAATTTGGGTGCAGCCTCGGACGGAAACCGCGGCCTCCTGGGACGTTACGGCGCGGCAGATACCTGCTTCTATATGCGCCCTCAAACGGTGGCACAAAGTGCAAGCGGAACAATTGGATTTGCAGCGCGTGGCGGCGGTCGCGTTGGTCAGCGCTACGTTATAACCGAACTTGAACCTCGGCCGGATGGGAATCTGGCGGATGAATTTGAAAGAGAAATTCCAAATCTCGCTGCGCTTGCGCAGGAAGAGGATTATGCGGTTTTGGCTCCTCTGCGCGAGCGTCTCATTCCTTATTATATGTCAAACGACCCCAATATTCCGGCAAGCCAGCGCCATGTTCGCGGCGGTCGAGCTGGGCTCAATGTTGCTGTCTCGGGTGCAGCTGACTCATGGCGCCCGAATGCGGGTGGACGCGGGCAGTATATCAGCGAGCAATTAGTTGTGCGCCGCGAGCGCTTTACAGCTGCTGAGCAGGCTAATTCATACTTCGTGGGTGTGACGCCAAAGTTGAAAAATGTTGGTGGTCCAGAATTTAAGTACTACTTAACAGGGAGCAAATCACAACCAGTTGAGTGGTTGAAGCAGCGTAATCCGGCTACCCCAAATAAGTCGCCGCAAGAGTGGTACAACGACTACAAGAGCGGTTGCGGTTCAGCAGGGTCAACCGGTGCCGGAGCGGATTTCTGCACGAAAGTTTATGTGCCGCGTGAGCATCTTAACACTCGCTTCAACGCCCGCTGTGTGAGTGAGGATGTGACTATTGAGCCTGTTACAGCAGCCGAGGCTCCCAATGTGAAGTATGCAGACCGTGCTCTCCAGGTGAGTTGTAGTGACCAGTGGGTGCAGAACGTGCGCGACTTGGTGCGAGCAGAAGAAGCGCGTCTCAACAACAAAACAGCGGTATTCACTCCGCAGGTGGCGGGTCGGCACGCAGAAACAACCTTACAAATGGCCATTGCTGCATTGGAAGTCGACGATGCGTTTATTGCTGGGCGTGACCGCTGGGCAAACAATCCGGTACGGTTGATTAACCGTGTCAATCCAACGGCTGTGCCATTGCAACCATCAGATCCAATGAACCACCCTTTGCGCCATGCCTTTGAAAACTTCAAGAGCGCCGAGATGCAAGCACCGGGTGCAAGTTTTGTTGCTGGAAATCCGTATGCCATGGAACTTCGAGGGGCAACTGACAAGGTTGTAGACCCTGACACTGGTGCCGTTATTGATGCAGGAACCACGAGAACCTTCAAGGTTTATCGCTTACAAGCGTTGAGTGCTCCCGTGGAGGCAGAGCGCTACACCTCTCAAACATGTGCGTACTTCGTGTATAAAAAAGCCGAAGATCCCAGACAATGTTCTTACACCTTCATTACGCGCGATCAAGCTGGTTTTGTGTGCCGAAACAATGATGGCTGCTTCGATGAGTCTACCCGGATTCGCATGGCGGATGGCTCGGATCGATTGATCACACAGCTCAAGATGGGCGAGTTTGTTTTCAATCCAGTCACCAAACTCCCTGCAAAGATCACCAAATTGACCATCGGCCCAGAATTGAAGCATCTCCTGAATGTGCGTGTGGGCGATCGTGTGGTGAAGGTGACCGACTCGCACCCATTCATGACTCGGCGCGGTTGGGTGCAGGCCAAGGATCTGAAAAAAGGTGTGGAGATTTTGAGGGCTCAAAAGGCGTTCCTCCCTGTTCAATCTGTCGAATTGGGAGAGTTCGGGCGCACGGTGGTCAATCTGGCACTTGAGGGTCCCGCCGACTACCCTGAACTGCATTATGTGCTGGCCGATGGAGTAGTCACAGGCGATTTGGTTATACAAAATATGTTGCAACTCAAAGCCTCGAGCAAGTGAAGCGGGCATGAGCATGGAGACCCGTTCATTGCAAAGGAAGGCAGAGCGGCAAGCCGGTTTCACACTTGTGGAGCTCATGATTGGCGTGAGCCTGACCCTCATTCTCATGACGGCATCAGGCTCACTCCTGCGCGACTACATGGCCACGGCTAAAACGATACAAGTCGCAGCCGACGCCAACGCGGATCTGATGAATTTGTTGCGCGATGTGAGGCGGGTTTTCCAAACCTCAGTTTCTGTAAATATTGGTAATCAGCGTCGTGGCTGTATTCTTCAGTTCAACGCTGGCGACCGCGCAGATATTGCAAATTACACCTGCAATCCTGCGGCTGGTGTTCTTGCGGGTGTTCCAACAGATGGGATTGGATTCGGGCTCGACGCCGGTGGTGCACCCTCGCAAGCATTTGTGAATGCCTGTGAGGAGATTCCCGCTGGATTGGCTCTGCCTACAGGACGGGGTGGCGTGATGGAAGCGCCGCGCCACCCGCGCAACGCGATAGGTAACTGGGGTGGAGTGGATGCTGATGCCGGACGCGACAGCATTTGTCCTGTGGAATGTGCTGCGGGCAGTCGGCCAGTTGTGAAGTATCTCAACACTGCACGCGGCGAGATTGTTCAACGTCAGGTACCGCGGCGAATTGTTCAAGCAGATGGTTCAATGAGCCGTGCTGCGTTGAATCACTGGGGTGCAGTCCTTTGTGGTGTCTACTTTACCGATCGGCAACGGTTTTTGCAGGGTTTGTATGGAGAGAACAGTGGTGCATTTGTGCCAGACTACATGACCCTCACGCTCTTTCTGGCGCGCGCACGCTTTGATGTCTTGCCGCCCGTGAATCCTGCCGATCCTCCCAACCGCCTCAGCAATTACATCTGGATTCATGGCGGCCTCACCCTTGAATTCAACGACGGTCAGGAAATGAGTGTATTCAGATGCCCTCCACCAGGAACACCAAATCGTCCGCCTTCTTGCAACTGAAGCTAATGACTCTCCTAAAATCAGCGTGTATAGAGACTTTTCGAAGGGGTGTCGTGTTTCGCTTGTCGAAATCCGGCTCTCCACTTGCTCAAAACTCCCCAAGGAAGAAGAGATAATGGCTGAAACACAGATTCAGGAATTTGCCATCCAGGGGATGAGCTGCACCGGTTGTTCGAATCGGATTGAGCGAGTTCTCTTGCAGACGCCGGGTGTTGAGCGGGCGGTTGTGAATTTTGCGAGTCACTCGGCAGTCATTCAGTCATCCCTGACTGCGCAGGATATTCAAGCAATCATCGACGATTTGGGTTTCTCTGCGCACGCATTGGGTGGATCGCTCAGCCGTGAGGAACTGCAAAGGCGCGAGCAAGTTCAGGCACGCATGCGCTTGATTTGGGCCATGATTTTTGCATTGCCCGTTATTGCGCTCGGAATGATGCATTCATGGGCTGAGCTCTCCTGGGTGCGCATTTCAAGTGCCTTGGCCACGGCTGCTTTGTTGGTTGGGCCAGGACGCATTTTTTTTGCAAATGCTCTCCGTAATCTTCGCCACCGCTCAACGAACATGGACACACTCGTTGCCTTGGGTGCAGGACTCACTTTTCTTTGGTCTGTTTTTCAAACATTCTGGGGTCAGGGCTTCGTTTATTTCGAGACGGCCGCAGCGATTGTTGCCTTTGTTCTTATCGGAAAATTTGTTGAACAGCGGATGACCTGGCGCGCAACCTCTTCGCTGGGTGCGTTGCTGCAGCTTCAGCCACGCACAGCGCAGCGACTTAAGAATGGCAATCCAACCGATACGGAGGAAGTCGACGTCAGATTCCTGCGCCCGGGCGATGTGTTGCGTGTGCGCGTCGGTGAACGCTTTGCAGCGGATGGCGTAGTGCTTGAAGGCACATCTGAATCGGATGAGTCATTGCTGACAGGCGAAAGTCTTCCAGTGCTGAAGAAATCAGGTGAAAAGGTTGTTGCCGGTGCGTTGAATCTGACCGCGCCGCTGCTGTACGAGGCTCGGTCTGTGGGTGCTCAATCGCGTTTGGGTGAAATTGTCGCCTTCGTTGAACGCACACAGCTCAGCAAAGCTCCGGTGCAGAAACTTGTTGATAAGGTCTCAGCAGTTTTTGTTCCAGTGATTCTTGCGCTGAGCGTACTGACCTGGATTGCGTGGGCATTTGTGTTTGGTTCCGAACAAATTTTTGCCCTCAATGCAGCTGTCTCAGTTCTCGTGGTGGCGTGCCCTTGTGCTTTGGGTTTGGCAACACCGATTGCGGTGGCTATCGCAACTCATAGAGCGGCGCGCGCAGGGCTGTTTTTTCG
This sequence comes from Betaproteobacteria bacterium, assembly GCA_016868315.1. Classification (GTDB taxonomy): domain Bacteria; phylum Bdellovibrionota_B; class Oligoflexia; order Silvanigrellales; family Silvanigrellaceae; genus RFOM01. Next base: position 105,056 of record VGHE01000008.1, on the reverse strand, counting down.
TGACGTGGCAGCCTTTGAGGCTCTTCACTCAGTGAACATGCTTGTTCTTGATAAGACGGGAACACTCACGGAAGGTGATTTCAAAATTGTACATGAGCATGAATTCGAAACGCTTTTGCCGCGCGAGGTTCTTCTGAATGCGGTGTGTGCGCTCGAAAAAATCTCTCAGCATCCTATTGCGGCAGCCTTGGTCAATTGGATTGAGCAAAAAAAATTAGCGCCACAAGGTGATATTGAACTGAGTCATCACAGTGAAGTTGCCGGAGCAGGTGTTCAGTCTAAAATCACTTGGGCGCAGCATGAGTACCAACTGTCCATTGGCAGAGCCGATGCCAATACGCTCTCTCAATTGCCAGACTTGCCTTCTGCAACCTGGATTCTCTGCTCTCTCGATCATCATCCGCAAATTGCATTTGCACTCTCAGACGCGCTGCGTGCTGATGCACCCCAGCTGCTCAGCGAGTTGAAAAAGATGGGAATAGATCCGGTTCTTGCTTCCGGCGATCGCAGCAAGGTTGTTGAGCACGTTGCACAGTTGCTGCAGGTTGAGGGCAGGGGTGAGCAGACGCCCGAAATGAAGGCCGAATATATTGCTCAATTGCAAAACCAAGGAAAACGTGTGGCAATGGTGGGTGATGGTGTGAACGATGCTCCGGCGCTGGCGCGCGCTGAAGTTGGAATTGCGATGGGCAGCGGAACCGATGCTGCCCAGCAGACGGCAGCAGTCACACTGCGTGACGTGAGCCTTTCGAATATCATAACGGCTTTGCGTCTTTCGAAGGCGACGTTCAAAAACATTGCGCAGAACTTAGCCTGGGCATTTGGTTACAACGTTCTCCTCATTCCATTGGCGATTTCTGGGCGCCTCACTCCGATGTGGGCTGCGGCTGCGATGGCGTTTTCAAGTGTGTTTGTTGTGATGAATGCCTTACGGCTTTTGCGATTTGCCAGCCCAACAAAATAGTCACACCGCTAAAGAGTGCTGCAAGCCAGCCTGCTGTGCCGTATCCAATTAATTCACGTTGAGTTCCTGTCTCCACAATCGCAGCCGCAAGCAGCGCAGCGCTGCCTTGTGCAAGTGCTTGTATGGATGAGGTGAGGCTGAGATATGTACCTCGTTTCTGAGGTTCCACCACTTGAGTCAGCAGAGCCATGAAGGGCACCATACGCCCTCCCATACAGACCATGAACATCGTGGTGGTTGCAAGGATGTAAAATTTATTTGAGGTCGCCAGATGTGTCAGTGTAAAAAGTGGAATAATTGAAACTAAAATTCCAACGGGAAATATTTTGAGTGGAGAGTGTTTGTCGGTGAGTTTGCCAATGAGCGGAACCGTGAAGATGCTGGCGATGCCACCGAGTAAGTAAAGGAATGGCAGGTTCTCCTCGCCAAATCCCAGATTGTTGACCAGGTATGGGCTGATGAATGGGATGACCATAAACTGCCCCAGAACGATGAACACCGTGGCCAGGAAACCAAGAATGGCATTCTTCTCCACAAAGAAATGAAGCATCTGCTGAATCCGTGCCGAAACACTGACTCTGGGATTCATGTGTCCTGTGAGTGAAGGAAAATACAGGTGCGCAGCCAAAAAGAGCGCGAGCAAGAGGCCGCTAACTATCAAAAAGGGTGCGTGCCAGCCAAATGAGTTGGCAAAGAACAATCCTGCGGGGACACCCACCACCGATGCAATGGAAAAGGCCAGCATCACGCGACTCAGCGCAGAACCACGGCGTTCCGGCGGAAAGATGTCCGAAATTACGGCCTGCACTAGTGCTCCCAGGATGCCACCGAAGAATCCGGCAAGGCAACGCCCCAGCATAAGCATCGAAGCGCTCGGTGCAACTGCGCAGAGCAACGTTCCCAGGAAGAGCCCAACGAGGCAAAATTTCAAGAAGCTCCTGCGATCAAAGCGGTCGAGGTAGGGCGCAAGAAGGAGTCCTGCAACACCGCTGCTAATTCCATAAGCCGAAACAATGTGACCAAATTCTGAAGTGCTGAGCCCAAAAATACGCATGAGTTGTGGACCTAATGGCATCATCACCATGAAGTCCATCACATGAGCAAACTGGATAGAGGCCAAAAGGATAAGTACAATTTTTTCACGCTTAACTTGTTCTACGGCGCTCATGTTATCCCCCGGCAGGTTCTTGAAGCTATCATGAAGCGGTACATTCGTGGAGTTGTGATATGCTTAACGGCAGTCTGTTGGCGCTTGGCTGATGCAGGCAGAATGTCTGGCGTGTTTTAGAGTGTTTGTTCATTCCTGGAGATGCATTGAAATGGTTTTTGAATTGCAACACTGCCATGCTGTGCCGCTGGAATCAACGCTTCATATGCCATTCAATATTTCAAAAGGAAGTGTTGCAAAGGCCGAAAATGTTCTCATAACAGTCGCAGATTCTGCGGGGCACTCGGGCTTGGGTGAGGCTGCGCCTTTTCCAGTGCTCACAGGTGACACTCAAGAAATTGCGCTCAAGGCAGCGCAACAGATTCTCGCGGAGTTGGTCAAGCTGACTCCGGCTGCTGCGCTTGAGAAATTGCACAATGAGTTGTGGCCTACCTTTCGATATGCTCCGTCTGCGCGCACAGGGGTTGAGATTGCATTGTGGGATATTCATGCACAGCAACTGAAGCTTCCGCTCTGGAAGCTCTGGGGGCGCGCTGGCTTGCAGCAGATTGAAACCGACATCACCTTGCCCTGTTTGCCACCCGCGGATGTGCGCACATTCTGGAATCATTTTGCAGATGCAGAGTTTCCCTATGTTAAAGTGAAGGTGGGCGATGGTTCTTTGCAAGATGACCTCGATCGCATTTTGACCCTTCAAGAATGTGCCTCGAACACACTCAAACTTAGCCTCGATGGCAATCAGGGCTTTGGCGTGGAGTCAGCTAAGCGCTTGGTTGCCGAGCTTATGGCACGCGGAATTGAGCCTTTGTTCTTCGAGCAGCCGCTCCCCGAGGATGACTTCTCCGGAATGGCACGATTGTCTGAGACGCTGCCGATCCCGGTGTGTGCCGACGAGTCAGTCAAAACCGTAAAAGACGCTATTCGACTGATAAACGATAAGTGCGCGCACATGATCAATCTCAAATTTATGAAGTCAGGCGTCCGAGAATCACTTTTGATCACCGAAATTTCCCGCCGCTTTCAAATTACCTTGATGATTGGTGGTATGGTTGAAAGTGAAATTGCGATGACTGCATCGCTGCACGCAGTGAGCGGTACGGGTGCTATTCGCTGGTGTGATCTCGACACCCCATTTTTTCTACAGCAGCGGGTCACCGAGGCGAGTCCCTACCATCAGAGGCACGCGCGCCTGCATCTTCCGTCGGGTTCCGGATTAGGGTTGAAATTGGCGAAGAATCTGGGGATATGAATTCCAAATGAAGTTGTGGAGGCGCTGATGCTGGTGGAATCTGAATTCAATATTTTGAAGAACAAAATTATTCTTGGACTTTCCGCACTGGTTTTGGTTTTGTTGGGCATCAGTGTCGTGGTTTTTTTGAACAGAAGCGCCTCACAAAATCAAAATCCGGCGACTGGGGAGCTGACCAAGGTTGTATTCACCACCAACTGGTTTGCCCAAGCTGAGCAGGGTGGTTTTTTTCAAGCTGTGGAGGAGGGGCTCTACAAGCAGGTGGGTCTCGATGTAGAAATCCGTCAAGGCAATGCTCAAGTCAACGGCCCTGTTTTGCTGATGAGCGGTGGCACTGATTTCTTCATGGGGAGTGGGTTTGAGGCCGTGCGTTCTGTGGCTCAAAATATTCCCATCATCACAGTTGCTGCCATGTTTCAGAAGGATCCTCAGGTTCTGATTTCGCATCCTGACGTGGGTCATGATTCGCTCGAAAGCATGAAGGGTAAGCCCATTTTGGTTTCTGCGACAGCCAACACGTCGTACTGGCCTTTTCTCGTCGGCAAGTTTGGCTTCACCGATGAACAGAAGCGTCCGTACACGTTCAACATTGCCCCCTTTTTGGCTGACCCCCAGGCCATTCAACAGGGCTACGGAACATCTGAACCATTCACCATCGAGAAGAAGCTCGGCAAAAGGCCGAACGTTTTTTATCTGGCCGACCATGGCTACCTCCCTTATGCAACAACCATCGAAACCCGCGTTGAACTCGTCGAGAAGAATCCTGATTTGGTGCAGAAATTTGTTTCTGCATCGATTGCAGGTTGGAAGAGTTACCTCGCAAACCCTCAACCAGCATTTGCGGCAATTAAGAAATTGAATCCGGAAATGCAGGATGACCTTCTGCAATATGGATTCACCCAAATGAAAGACATGGGTCTTGTGGATTCGGGTGATGCCAAAACTCTCGGTATTGGTGCCATGACGAGTGAACGATGGAGTGCGTTTTACCGGAGCCTCGTTGAAGGAGGATTGTTCCCAGATAACCTAACCATCGATAAGGCGTACACACTTAAATTTTTGCCGCAGGCACCTTGATGGCTCAAAAATCGATAAGTGATATTCTTGTCAAGTGCGCGGATGTTGGGGTTGAAATAGGAAATCACAAGATTCTCTCCAGTGTGTCTGTTGAGGTTTGCAGGGGCGACCGGATTGCATTGCTTGGTCCATCTGGTTGTGGAAAGAGCACACTTTTGAATGTACTTGCAGGTTTGCTTCCAGCCTCGGAAGGCACACTCAATAGCACTCTTAAGCCAGGAGATGTTTCAATTGTTTTTCAGGAGCCTTCTTTGCTTCCATGGAAAACCGTTGCTGAAAACGTTCAGTTGCTACTTTCATTAAACTCTACAGCTCAGCTTCAGTCTGATGTGCGGCAGAAACTGCGCGATGTGCTCACACGCGTTGGTTTGTGGGAACGGCGTGGTGCTTTTCCCGATGAACTCTCTGGTGGAATGAAGATGCGCGTTGCCCTTGCCCGCGCCTTACTCATGTCTCCTCGCCTCTTACTTCTCGATGAGCCATTCTCGGCGCTTGACGACTTCACCCGCGAAAAGCTCCAAGACGATCTTCTTCAGTTGTACCGTTCGAGCGAGTTGAGTTATGTCCTGGTGACGCACAATATGGAAGAGGCTGCGTTATTGGCCGAACGCATTCTGGTTTTTTCACCCCAGGGCAAAATCGTTGCCGAGCTACGTGTGAGCGATTTCTCCGGCTCTGAATCGATACGTCGTGATTCCAAAGAGGTCTCCGACATCCGCTCTGCCATTCGTTCGCTCTGGCAAGCCACCACGAGGGAAGCAACTCATGCGTAGTTTGCTGACTGTGCTCTTTGTGGTTGTGTTGTGGCAGGTGGGATGCCAGCTCTTTTCCATTCCTGCCTGGTTGCTACCAACACCAACAAGTGTCATGCAGGTTCTTTTTTCCGACGCGGGAACCCTGTTCAAGAGCTTTTTCTTTACAGCAAAAGTCACGGCCGCGTCATTCATTTTGGCTTTGGTCACGGGTCTAGCCGTGGGTTTTCTCTCGCATGTTTCGCGCGGAGTACGTGAGGGAATTTTTCCTTTCACTATTTTGTTGCAAACGACTCCAGTGGTCTCTGTGGCGCCACTGCTGATTGTATGGTTCCGCAACAATGCTTTCGCTGCGCTGGTGGCCTGTGCCTGGCTTGTGTGTGTTTATCCGCTCATCAGTGCTGCCTATGCAGGTTTCAGGAGCACCGATCCCAACCTGCAACGACTTTTTCGGCTGCACGGAATCTCGCCGTGGAAAAGTTTTTTGCATTTTGAAGTGCCGTCGGCACTGCCCATGATTCTCAATGGTGTGCGTATCTCTGGGGGGCTCGCCCTTGTGGGTGCTATTGGTGCTGAGTTTGTTGCGGGCACAGGCGGTCATGAATTGGGTTTGGCCTACCGCCTCTTGATGGCGGCCTACAACCAAGAGACAGCAAAGCTCTTCGCAGCGCTTTTCGTTGTGTCTGGCTTTGGAGTGCTGATTCATTTTCTTTTTTCGGCGTTGGAGCTCTGGGTGGCAAGGAAACTTCGTCTCGGTGCACATCAGGCTGTCCGCGACGTTTGAATTTCCTCGCATTCACATGAGTGTAGTGTGTTTGGTTCAGCAGCCCGCGTTCGACTTCGATCGCATCGGAATACTGTCTTCTTCCTCTCCCACCTGGGGCAGAGGAGTGATTGACGAGCCACCCGAAGTTGCTTCACCGTTAACTGTCGAAAGCAGAGCCATGGGGAACAATCCAAATGCAGAAAGAATCGATCCACTCGCACCTTTAGATGGATTGAAAGTTTTCTTCGCTGGGTCAAAGTTGACCAGGAAAGTCGCAACGGGCAGCTTTGCACCTGAGCTGAGCCGAGACGCGTACTCGAAATTGAGAACAGTCGCCTTATTGAGTGGTACAAGCTTTGCAACGCTTCTTGATATTTGACCTTCTTCAAAAGCATTGGTGTAGAAGCCATAGTATGAGCTCGTATTGAGTCCAAACACGGATTCAGAGGTTGATGCTGCAGAAAGATTCGGACCCCGGTCGATGAATTTGTGCCATGCATTCACGCTCAGATTGTGCATGTCACAGGGAGTCATACGAGTCAGATCCAAGCCTGCGGGAACTTTGGATGGGTCGGTGATGTTGCTGCAGCCGAGCGTCTTTTTGCGCAAATCAACGAGCGGCGTGGTTGTGTCTTCATAAACAGATTTTGCAAGAGCCAAATCTGAAGCAGACAAATACTGCGGCAACGCAGCGAGAATCAAAATGCGATTGTTACAGCCTTCGGCAGAATCGGGTTCTGATCCGCTCTTGTCTGGCGGAGGCCGAACAGCACCTGGTGCGCAAAACTGCTCATTGATTAAGTATGAAATACTGCGCAGGTCGGTTACCCGCCGCTGTTCCAAGCTGTGTGCACTTGTGTAGGCATCAAGTAGGCGGCGAGTATCCGCATCCATTTTACTGAGCACGGTGCTCTCACGTTCGCGAATAATACTGATGACTTTTTTAAGAAGTGGTGCTGATGTTGAGTTGACCGTCAACTTGCCACCTATGCCGCGCATTTCATCGCGGCTAAAACACGCAATGCTCTTCGCAGCTGAACCTAAGGCTGCTTTGTATGTGCCAGTCTCTGCCGTGCAAACTGTCGAGTTTCCACGCGGCAGTGCACGGGAAATCTGGTCTTCGGGAAATCCAACGTATGTGTTGACCATATTAAAGAGCTCAGAGAATTTTTGCAATTCGCTGTAGCCTGTGAATTGAATTGGGGCGTTAAAGTAGCCACCATCGAGGTAAATTTGTAGCGTAAATTTTGAGTTTTTGAACTCAGCGGAAACGGGATCAAAAAGGCAATGTCCCGCAGTCCATACCTTCACTTCTGTTTCAGTTCCGGGTATCGGACGCAAACTCATTGTGCAGCGGCGGGAGACTCGCGCGCCGCTACTATTTGAAGTCTCGATGTCGAGGAAACCTGTGCCCACGGCAGGCTGCGTTGGGTCGGTTGAAGCTGAAAGATTTAGAGTCGACGGTGCCGCTCCACCGGTCTTCTTCGAAGAGACCGATGGACTCTTGGAGCAGGTTGGCGACAAAGTCCCTGCGGGTGTTGCACCACCGCAAGCGGTTAGCAGCATTAAGCCACCCAACCCCAAAACACTTTTTGATGTTTTGACCTTCCCGGACATGCCTGCTTCCTCCGAGGGTCATATCGGATGTCTATGTTTATCTTTTTAGAATTAACTTAATAGGCGAAAATATGTTATTATTTTTAATTATTTACTGACCATAAAGGACGACGGAGCAACCGGGAATCTCTCCAAAAAGCCATTAAAGTTCACAGGTACCGCGCGCCCTCCCGAGCCACCATCGAGACCACCAACATAGCCCAGGTAAAGGTCTTCCATATTGGTGCGTTGTCCCGCAGGGTCAAAACTTTCAAAGGGCGCACCTAGGTGGTCGAGCAGGTCGGAGTAGAGTTCGTCGTAGGAGTTCCATTTGTTCACAAATCGTTTGAGTTCGGGAGATAGGGTTTCAGAAGTCCTGACAGGTTTGTGGTTGAGTGCCAGGTTTGGACTCTGAGCCTTTTGAATCTGATGCATTTCATACGAACTGTTAAACATGAAGGGGAGGCGCGCAGCCATTTGTGCTTCGGCTCCTGCATTCTGGAGCTTTTGCGCTAGGTATCGAGGCACGTAGTAGTGATACAAAGCTGTGCGCGAAAGGCCAACATGTGCGGGGTAGGCTGATGCTTTCCCTTGTTTCAATGCCTCTTCGAGTGTCGATATCATTTGGGCAAGCTGAAGTGCTTGTGGGTGCTGTGCCACAAGAAGATATTTAATTTGTGCAGCGGTCTCAGCTCCATCTTGAACCAAAACCGCGAGTCGTTCAGTGGCAATGTCTGCACGATTGTTGCTGTTTCTGAGTGTAAATTCCCACAGGTCGAGCTTCTTGTTGAGGTAGAGTGCATCCTCTGCGGCAACTGTGAGATTGCTAACGAATTCAAGCACAGTGCGGTCAGAGAGCATTTCATTCAAGCGGCGGTGCATGAAGACAAACGCACTTTGGCTGTCACTGCGCCGGATATAATTGAAGTCCAAAAATTGAGCCATTTGAGTTGCGGCTCGATTGCATTGTTGAAGACTTCCGCTTTGTGCTCCGAACAACGAGGTGCACTTGAGTTGCATCTGTTGGGCAATAGTATTTGTGATTTCTTCGTTAATGAGATCAAAAGATTTGACCTGCAGGCTTTGAACTTGTGTGGCTTCAGAAGCTGAGGTGCGAGGAGCACATCCGAAAGCAAATAGACTTGAGCATGCGGCTGTCAGAACGAGCAGTTGCTGCTTCAACATAGATGCCTCCTCGTGGGTCAGAGCTCATGAGTCAAACGCGTTTCAGAGCCCTTGAATAATTGCTTTGTGTTCGGCGCTGCGGAGCCCGTATCCGTTGCTGTCTGCAGGGGTCTTTTTCTGGCGCAGAGCTTCTACGCGACGCGCTGTGTCGGGATGAGTTGAAAGCCAATCACGGCGTCCGCCGCTGTTGGGCTCATCTTTGCCCAAGACGTTTCTGAAGAAGTAAATCATTTGCTCAGAGGCGTATCCTGAAGCTCTCATGTTCTGAAATCCAAAATCATCTGCTTCAAATTCGAATCCACGGCTGCGTGGCAGTTGGAACAGTACGGCCGAGGTGAGTCCAATCATGATACTGCCGAGTCCGCCGCCCACGCCTTTGAGCCAGCCTCCCAAAGCAGCCTGGTGTGCCATCGACTGCAGCGCATGTTTGCGGGCAATGTGGGCAATCTCGTGCGCCATAACACCAGCAACCTGTGCTTCATTCTCAGCAGCTTTGAGTAACCCTGTGTGCATGTAAACGTAGCCACCCATGGTGGCAAAGGCGTTGATGGAATCATCCTGCACAACTTGGAATGTGTATGTGATGTCATCGCGTGAGGAAGAGAATGCGAGGCGCTGGCCAATGTTGCGGACGTATGCTGTCGCCGGATGATTTTCCAGAGTTTGAATGGTGAGACCAGTTTCTTTCGCTCGAGCGGGATCTTTAAGAGCAGCATCGAAGTCCGCGCCGTATTTATACTCTTCCTGAAGGGTCAGGTTGCGCAGTTTCTCGGCCTCAGCCTGACCGGCAGCAACTGATGTGCCCCATTCTTGAGGTTTAGCGTCAACGTTGTCCTGTTGTGTGCCGCAAGCAACGGTAGTCAGAGCCAAGGACACTAAAAAAAGACTGCGTGACATATTCTCCATGTGTGACTCTCCCATCAGGGGCGATTCGCGCCCACGGCAGTTCACGTATTGCAAAGTATGTGCCAAGTGGAGTATTTTTTTACAGCCAAAAAATCCTGCCTTTTTGGTGAGTTTGAGGTTCTTTAAGGTGTCGAAGAAGTAGACAGCACTGCCAAATTGTTGCGCCGCCTAAAGCTCCTTGCTAGGTGCGCAGGTGGGCTGACCAGGGCTGAGTTTTCAATATCTTTGCTCCCTGAGTTCGCCAACAACCCACGAGGCTTTCATGCAAAACTCTTCTCTCTTTGCCCCGGTGTTCGTCGCAGCTCTGACAGTTTTTTCTGCCAGCCGCGCGGAAGCTCAATCCAACAACCCCTGGAAACCCGTGACCGACGCAATTGTTGCGGGTATGGAAAAGCGCGTTTTGAATTACAACGATCTTTTCGCAACACTCTCTGCGGGCAAGTCTGTGCGCGGTGTTTTCGATTATAAGAAATGTGAGTTTCTTTTTCTGAAGCAATTCGTTGAAGGCAACCTTGCAAATCCAGATGAGCAGACATCTGATGCAGCTTGCAAACTTGCCGCTCCAGGCAAACCCATGAGCTGCTATGGTTCTGCAAAGAATGGGATGGATGCTGTCGGTGGAATGAAACTGGAGACCTGGGAACAGTTCGGACCAGGCATCACCGGAAAGCGTCAAGACAAGCGTACCTACTTGGCGGCATCAGAAACCAAACTGATTTCTATTCGTGGGTTCGTCCTGAACTATGGTAGCGTGCGTGCATACGACGATGGCGAAGTTTTGGTGAAAGTGGCATACCTTGACCCGCGCGACTACGCCATCAAGATGGACGAGATGTTCCGCTGCCGATTCAGCAACGGTAGCGACGAGCAAGGTGCCTCTTTCTTCGTGGCGCGCTAAGCGCACTCACTTTCTCTTGTAGACGTAGGGGCCGGTTTTGGAGCCGGCAACCTGTTCGCCCTGCGCGTTGAACCAACGCTCCCAGGGTTGAATCAGACCATCCTTAATCACTTCTTCAATGGTCATTCTCACCGCACCTTGGAAGTTGCTTGCGCAGCCCTCTGCTGGCGTTCCGCCCACAAAGCTTTGCTCTGCGTCATTCCAGTCAAAAGTCAGAACGCATGTGTCACGCTGCGTGAGAATGTCCTTCGAAAGTCCGCGTCGTTCATTGAGTGCTCGATTGCAAATATCCTGTGGCACAGCTGCTTCATTAAATGGGTTTGTGCGCACTGCGATTTTACCGTCTTCGTTTCTGAAGAATTCGTAGATCCGATTGCGCTTGAACACACGAGCTGGTGTGGTGACAGTCTGCTGTGCGAGCATCAAACGGGTCGTTGGGCGAAGCGGTTCATCTGCAAAATCGATTTGGCAGAACTGATATTCAACCGGAGTGAAATTCGTTGGATCGGCTTCAACCTGCTCCGCATTTGAGAATTTTCCGGAGAAGAAGGCGGCCAACTGCGAAAGACGAACGTCCTGCGCGCTCACGCGCTCAAAGCGGTACGGTCCCTTTGCTGGACCCCAGGCGAGGTTGCCCTGTGCATCCCAGCCCCTATCCCATGTGCTCATTCCCTCTGCGTTCAGTTTGACTTCGCTGGTCATGCGCACAGAGCCCATGCGTGTGCTCGGGCAACCCTCACTGGTTGTACCACCCGCGAAAGATCCGTCGGCATCTTTTTTGGCAGTTGTTGTGCAGCGCTCTTCGCTGAGGTCAGCGAACGAGACCACACGCTCTGCCTCGGGTTTGAAGCACAAATCGCTAAAATCGATTCCAGCTTTGGGCGCAAACGATGACGTGTTGACTGCGTCCTTCTCGCTTCCAGAAAAAACGCGCAAGATGCGCACGCGGTAGGGATCTGCTGAAGTGCTCACAGATTGGCGGAGTGCAAGAAACCGACCCGATGCAAACTGAGCTGGGGCGTCTTTTACAACAACATTGCAATGCCGCACACTGACATCCAGATAGTCGGAGTCATCGATGGCTTGAGTCGAGCTATCGAAAATTCCAAGCAGCAGCTGGGCGAATTCATCGACCACGGGTGCGTTTGGTTGTGCGGCGGCTGGGGTGCTCAGGAACACGACTCCCAGAAGACTAAGGCCGGCGCGCAGAATGTGGCTGAGTTGATTTGCTTTTAACATGGTCATGCACTCCAAAAACATTGGGATCAGCGTCTTGACACATCTCACTACGGAGCGCAAATGGCGATTTTAGGGCAATGATATTAGATATATAAACATCGCAAGTAAGGTTGCCGGCAATGCTGCCAGAAGTAATCCGAGTGGGCTTATGCCATCTTCTCCAAAGGATTTTTGCAGAATGCCGTATCCCGCTGGGTTGGGTGCATTGGCAATGACTGTGAGTCCGCCTCCAGCGACTGCTCCACTCACCAGCGCCAATTTTGCTTGGTCCGAAATGTTCGGAACAAGGGTTCCCAGATAAGTGAGGGCTGCATTGTCGGTGATGGCCGTAAGGCCTGTTGCGCTCAGGAACAGAGCCTTTGAGTTCAGAGCAGCGACAATGTCTTTAAGCCACCAGCCTTGCAATCCTCCGAGAGTCACAAGGCCTCCCAGGAAGAATCCAACCAGTAGGCTCTCTCTGATTTTAAGCGGATTCTGATGCTCATTGGTCACTTCGGCAATTCCCATAAAAAGCAAGAAGAGAGGCAGAACAAAGGCGATATGAGAGTGATAGACAATGGTTAAAATCATGAACCCAAAGTGAATGAGAGTGAGCCAGAGTGGCACGGACTTTCGACTCTCTTTGGCGCTGGAGATGTTCAGGCGTGCGAGCTCGCGCCAGAAAACAATGGCTGTGATGAGGGTGCCTAGCAAAACTGCAATCAGCGAGCGTGTCCCAATATTCTGGAAGACGTAGGCCAAATCCCATTTCCAGGCATTGACGACCATCAGCACTGGAGGAGCAGCAAAGTGGGTCAGCGTGCCGCCAATTGATATGTTGACGAACAATAAACCAAGAATGGCGTAGCGCAATTTCAAAGAGATATTTTGCGAGAAAAGCCTGTCACGCAGCATCAGCGCAACGACTGTCATGGCTGCAGGTTCGGTGATGAATGAGCCGAGCAGGGGGCCAATCACGAGTGCAGTCAGAAAAAATGAAACACCTGCGGGCAGAGGCAAAAGCCGAGCGAGTGTATCAATAAGCAAGTTGGCAGCCTGCATGACTGGTCGAGTAGAGGCCAGGCACATAATCACGAAGACGAAAACCGCTTCAGAGTAGTTAACCTGGTTCATATAATTTACGGCAGTCTGGGTTCCCTGCGAAATTGCAAGCAGCGTGACGAAGAGTGCAGCCCATATTCCAAAAACCACCTCGACTTCACCGAGGAAATGGAAAAGATTCTCACGCGCGGAGCCTTCGGGAAACTTTCTCGCCCACTGATTGAACTGCTTTGTAAAGAAGGTGTGAAGCACTGCGCAAGCGAACAGCAATGTTGATATCTTAAGAAGCGTTGGATCGGATATCATGCTTCCCACCTTTTCATATTTCTGAAGGGTACTGCAAATGCGCTCTTAGCGAACCTCGAAAACTTCGCTGTCATCGAACCTAACTTTCGTCAGCTTCAAGAATGGATCTTCCGCATGACGGTACCCAAGCGCAACAGCCGCAACAGTTTTCCAGCCACTGCCTTTCAATCCCAAGAGAGTGTCGTAGGCATTGGGATCGAGGCCTTCCATTGGGGTGGAATCGACACCCATCAGGGCTGCCGTTTCAAGTAAGAATCCCATGGCGATATAAACTTGCCGCTGCGCCCAGGCTTCAATCACGGCAGAACGAGGTCCTTCGACGATGTCGGAGATGATGGCTTTTTCGAATCCGGCGAGCGATTCCAACGGAACCTGACGCACCTGTGCGATTTTTGTCATGTTCTTTCGGATGAAAGCTGCGTCGACCTTTTCCTTGTATGCGAGAACAACATAGTGTGAGCAATCGGTAACCTGCGATTGGTTCCAAGAGACTTCACGCAGCTTCTGGCGCAGCTCGGGAGTTTCCACGGTGATGAACTTCCAAGGCTGCAGGCCGTAGGAGGATGGGGTCAGTCGCAGAGATTCTTTAAGCATCTCCCAGTCTGCAGAATTGATCTTGCGTGTGGCATCAAACTTCTTCACGGCGTAGCGCCAGTGAAGAGAGTTTTTGATAGTTTCTCTAATATCCAACGGAAAGTCTCCCAGAAAATACTGTTGAATGAGTCGGCTCTGAAACGAAATTTAAAGTCCGTTGGGGAAGTTTTTTACGTCGATAATACCGCTTGCTCGCACGGTTGAAAGTGCCTTGGCGTACTCCTTTAAGACCCTTAGGAAGTAGTCGAGGCGTGCCCTGTCTGATGCTTCAAAGTTGTCGCGTGGCTCATCATTCAAGAACATTTTCTCAGCGTCGCGGATTATCATGTGGTCTGGCAAGTAGCAAATGCGTGTGTTTTTGTAGCCGCTCGAGCGGAGCTCGACGATGGGGTAGCTGCCCGAGCGGCCGGCGCTTACCCCCACAATAAGAGCGGGTTTATGCGCGAGCTCTTGATTGCTACACAAGAGAAAGAAATTCTTGAGCGCTGGTGGTACCATTCCGCCGTACTCAGGTGCAACGAAGACGAAAGAGTCACAGCTGATGAGCTCTTGGGAGTGTTTGCCCCAGATACCTTTCCATTTTTCATCACCGTTCCAAAGCCCTTCGTCCCAGAGGGGAATATTCGCGGTTGCGAGTTCGAGAGTGTAATTGCGCTGGGTGAGGGCAAGAGCCGTCAGTCTTTTTTCAATCCAGCACGCGATTCGCATAGACTGCGAATTGATGCGGTGACTTCCGGAAATAATCCCTATCTTCATCGGCGTATCTCCTGTTTTTGGATCAGACACGTCTGTTTTTTGGCAGCATGGAGATGCGTTCCAATGCCAGAATCGTAGAGTTTAGGGTGATTTCATTTCTTTTCAATAGAATGAGCCAGAATTTCGGAACAATCAATTCTTTCGATTACGGGAGATGCTCGGGATGAAGAACTTTTATTTGCACCTGCTCGCGTCAGCTGCACTTGTGCTTGTGAGCTGCAAGCCAAGAACATTTAACGCTGCAACACAGTCGAGCGATGCTGATGATTATAGCAAGCAGTTCGAAATAACACGCTTCACAGCCTGCAAAAATTCCAAGGGGCAGGAGTCCGGAGGACTCGATTTTGTTTGGCGTGTTAAGAAGTCAAGCGGAGAAGGTGTGAGCCCATACATTCTCGGCTTTGCAGGCGCTGCTGAGACGGTCGATGGTAAAAAGGTCGAATTCCGAAGCATGACGACCATCGATGAACCACGCTATCGCACACCAAAACTCACCAATAGTGCATCATTTCCAGTAGAGAGTTACTTTGCAGCCTCGCTCCAGTACCCTGCCGATGAAGTAAAATCCGGTTGGGGATATTTGCGCGTTAATGGCAAGAATACCACCTTCTCAGATATTTTCGGTGGAACCTTTGTGATTCCCAAGTCCGCAAGTGCCGGTGCATTTGCAAACCGTTACTTCATTGTTACGGGTGAGGGCGCGACCCTCGAGTTCAACTGTCAACCCATGAGTGATGTGACACGCGATCGCATGCGAACCTATCTCGTTAAAGACGGTAGCCATGGTTTTACGGGTGGACGCGGTCCCGTGATTTCATCCGGCTCTGCAGAAACTCCTACTCCCGTGGCAACACCAACTCGAAGTGCCGCATTTGATTTGCGCCCGCCGGGTCGTCCGGCAAGTTACGATGTCCAGTTCCGTCATGAACGCATTTACGATTGCAGTGAAAACGGTGCGGTGGATGTGATTTGGCGTCAGGCGAGCTCCGATGGCAAGGCAATTGCTCTCAAGTCTCAGTACATTCTTGGCCTTGCGGCTCATATCAAAGATGCAAACCAGGGCGAGGTTAAATTCAGCAGTGTATCGATGGATGGTGCACCTGCGTTTTCGGCAGGCTCTGCGCCTTCGCCCGTCAGTTATCGCAGCCCAATGTTCTTCTTCGACGATGCTGAGGTCAAAAGCAAACTTTCATACCACTCTCCCATTCCTGGCCTGACTGGGCGCACGGTTGCTGCAGGCGGCACACTCTGGGTTCCTTTCGATGGCTCGGGCAATGGCATTTCTGTGGCAGTAGCATTAGGTTCAACGGTACGTGGTTCGGCGTTCCAGGTGATCGCCGACTGCTCACCGAAGAACGAAAAAATCGGCAACTGGCTGACCTCTTGTGTTGGGCGTGAAAGTGTCGGCTCAAATGGTGGTTGCCAGCACTGATTTGAACCATGAATAGCCCCCGGCCGCAGATTGAAGTTTGCCCTGCCGGGGGCTATGCTCGCCCATCATGACGCTTGAAACTTCTGATCATACATCGACCGAGCACTCCTCCACCGCAGGCAGCAAGTCCGCTCTTGCAGATTTTCCACAGCTCACTTTGCTTGGCCGCGAGAGTAAACTCACTCAATTGCATGAGAAATACTTTCAGCCTTTTTATTCCGGTGCCGAGATTCTCGACTTTGAAGCTTCGCGCAATGTGATTCTCTCGGCTCGCTGTTGGCGTCACCAACGCTCTCACTCCACGCTCCTCATTGTGGGTGGACGCAATGAATCTCATGCCAAATATGCTGAAGTGGCGTATGATTTTTTCACTCGTGGATTCGACGTGTGGATTTACGATCATCGTGGTCAGGGCTTTTCACAGCGTGAGCTCGTCGACACTCAAGTCGGTTGGGTCGACAGCTTTCAAAACTATGTGAACGACCTTTCCATTTTCCATGATCGCATTTTGGCTCCGCACAAAAAGAATTCCCTATTTTTATTGGCTCACTCTATGGGTGCAGCTGTCAGTACATTGTGGATGAATCAAACTCGTGTTCGCCTGAATGCCGTAGCATTCACAGCCCCTATGGTGGATTTGCTTCTTAAGCCATACCCTCGTGTGGTGGTGAATATGATGGTGGCTGCTGGTCTTAGAGCGGGGCGAGAGAAGGAATATATCCCAGGCGGCACCGCATTTGAGCCCAGCGATTACGGCTTCGATCTCACGAATTCTGCGGCGCGGCGTGACTGGAACCGTTCACTTTTTATATCATACCCACAGATTCGTTTGGGGTCGCCGAGCTACCGTTGGCTTCACGAGGCGCTGCAGGTTGCGCGCAAAATGCGTTCCTCCGGTTTTGTGGGAGCCATGAAAACACCTTTGCTTGTGTGGCAAGCTGGAGCCGATCAAGTTGTGAAGCCCAACGCTCATCGGTATTTGCGTTATTTCGGGGAGAACTGTGAGCTCGCTGTTGAGCGCCGAAGCCAACACGAGTTGCTACAAGAGCACGATGATATTCGTGCTCGGGTCATCGATCGCACCGTTTCCTTTTTTGAAAAAGCTGCAAGCTCAAAGGAATAAACATGACCGCACGAAATCTGGATTTGCTCAAGGCATTCCCAATTGCTCACCGCGGCTTCTTCGACAACGCAGGGAGATTTCCCGAGAACTCATGTGGAGCCATTGCAGAGGCGGTTCAACTCGGGTTTGCATCAGAATTAGATGTGATGCTTTCGGCCGACAATGAGGTCATGGTTTTTCACGATGATTCGCTGGAGCGCATGGGTGGCAACAAGACGTTGTTCGGTGATCTCGGTGCAAAAGAGTTGCAGGCCTTCCAGCTTAAGCAATCGGTTGAAAACATTCCCACGCTTGCTCAGGTTTTGGCTGCTGTGCAGGGCAGGCGACCTTTAATCATCGAACTCAAGTCATTTACGCGCAATGGTATCCAAACAGATGGACGTCTCGAGGCACAGGTCGCTCAACTGCTTTCTGGCTACGCCGGACCTGTGGCTTTAAAAAGCTTTAATCCCTTTTCTGTTGCGGAGCTTATGCGAATCCGCAAGCCCAGCGACACGTGGCCTGTTGGATTCATCTCTTGCAATCATGCCAAGGACGCCGATTTTGCATTCATGACTGCCGAGCAAATGCACGGTCTGTCGCAGCTTGTTGAGGGCATTGCGCCCGTGTGTGAGTTTGTCAGCTACAACATAAACGACCTAACCTCCGAGCTTTCGCAGCGCATCCGCGCACGCATGCCGCTGATGGTCTGGACCGTTAGAACCGAAGAACAGTTCAATAAGGCCAAGATTCTTGCTGATAACGTGGTCTTTGAGTGGCGCGGTGTTCTGGCGGAGCGGTTCGTTTGATCTTTTGGCTGGCCGTTCAAATTTGGCCAATTAATCAATAAAAAAGTTCATATCTGGTGAATTTTTCTATTGGAAAAATGTTGCCGGCGGTATAGTTCCAAGACGTCCTAGGAGACGATTCGCGTTTATGATTTGTCGCGATTCTTTTTTGAACGTGGGGATAGTTATGTTTGCTGCGCGCTTGATTTTCACATCCTTGCTTTTGGCTCTCGTTGGTTGCGGTCAAGATCTCAAGATCCCGGAATCGGGGCTGGCCTCGCATGCCACGCAGAATTGGAGTGTCAGCGGTGTATCGCAGCCACTCAGCATGGTCGCAGAATCGGGTGCTTGCCTGACTCAGCTCCCCAGCAACAGTTTTGCGAGCGACTACTGTCTCAACGCAGTGCCGGCAGCCCGTATTTCGGTGAGTTCAGCTGCAGCAGGCACCATGGTGGCCTTTTGCTTGGCAACTCATCTCCCGGGAATGGCTTCGCAGGCTGCGCTGATGGTCGTGGATGCTCAGGGCAATCTCGTGTCGGAAGTGACCAGCAACGGCAACATGCAGATGATTGACACGTTCACCCGTTCGGGAACATTCACGGTTTACGTGGGTTTTCCTACAGGTGTTTCAAATCAGCGCGTGACTGTGCGAGTTGCGCCACTCTCGAAATTCGCGGTAAGTTCGCCAGCCTGTAATCTCCGCTGATTGTAATGCTCTAAATTTGCTTGACATTGTCAGACTCCTGTGCGCCCGCAGGAGTTTTTTTGCAATGAATTCGGACGCTTGATGTTAGTGTGAGTTTTGCTTGTGCCGGAGCCGGAACGTCTTTTCCGCTACGGAGGAGCACATGATTCGGTCGGCCATTCTCGTTTCAACACTGTTTGTCGGCGCGGCCTGCTATAACCAGAAGGCCAACTCGACCGCGCCCGAATCCGATGTTCTTGCTGCGCAACAACGCGCCTCGCTTCCCGTCACAGGAACATGGAGAGCCACACACTTGTACGGCTTCACCCGAAATGATGAGGGAAAGACTGTTCCGTTGCGCGCAGCGAAGTCCGAGCTGAACAAAGAATCGTGGAGACTCCAATTCAACATCGACTCCGAGGGCGATGGGTATCTCTCGGGCAAGATGTTTTGCCGATTGAAAGCGACTAAGATTAGCGCACTCGGTGATAACCTTTCGGGCAGCCGTTTCCTGCTGACTGCGAATGGAATTGTGGGCGGTATTCATCTTCTCGCAACCGCAATCGAAATGGGGCGCTGTACGGCCTCTGAGAGCGGGTTTACCGAAACCCTTGTGCCTGTGAACCGAGCTTTAAACTTTTTGGGACAGCCGGATCCGCGGCTCGACAAAAATCTTGGGTTCGCAGGTGAGGGAATCTCGACCACAGCTGCGGAAAAAGAATGCCGCACCCTGCGCGGAGTTCGTTTTATTACAATCAACAACTCTGCAGGTTGTGTTGGCTTCCGCGACGCATTGGCAAACAAAATCCGTTTTATCGTTGTTCCCGCGGGCGAGGTGCATGCGGTGCGTGTTGATTTCGAACGTGATTAATGCCCTGGTGTGCAGGACACGCAACTGCCTTCGAGCACAATCTTGTGTGAATCCATCACAAAGCCTGGTGGAATGAGTTTCCCCAAATGCCCTGCACAGCCACCAACGGTAAAAACTTTGTCACATTTTTTGCAAAGAAAATGATGGTGATGGCGCACTGCGGTGCGCTCGTAACGGGGAGTTGTACCCGGGATCTCGACCTGGGTGATGAAATTTTCTTCCATCAGGGCTTTGATCCCACGGTACACAGTAGCCATACCAATTCCTGGTTGAATGGTAGTGGCAATGTGAAGCAGCTCTTGTGCAGAGAGAGGCCGCTCTGAGTGCTGGAACAGACCCCGAATCAGAGCCTGTTGCTGGGTTTTGCGTTTTTCTTTTGGCATATCAACCATCGCTCAAATTCCGCTGGAATCAGTGTTTCGGTGATGTCGTTTTACGAGCCTTGCTGAGCGCATCGAGTTCCGAGAGCGCATCAACGATGTCTTGGCATTCGTCTTCCTTGAGGAAGAGTTTCTCTTTACGAATTCCCAAGGCACGTTCAAGCATGCGCCGTGCGCCAGCCAAATCAAAACCAGTACTCATCTCTAACCGGCCGAGTAGAGAAAGAAAGTTTGCCTCCCAGGCTAACAGCTCGGAGTCCTTGGCAATGCCGAGCGCTTCGACCAGTGCGAGTCTTGCACGTGGGGCATCGTTGGTTTCAAGAAGCGATGATGCATAAATGTTGTATGCATCGCAAAGCATCCAACGTTCATCCGGAAAATCCTGCAAAGCTTTGATTGCCGAACGGAAGAGCGGCAAGGCAGAGTGCACGCGACCAGATTCGCGATACATGAGTGCCAGGTGAAAACCTTCCATTGTGCAGGCAACTGGGTCGGTTTTGAACATTTCGGTAATGTTCTGCTGCCGCTTCGCAATGTCTTCATCATCGCATTCAAGCTCACCCGCATCTTCTGGCGGAGCAAACCAGGCAGGGAATGGATCGGGCTGAGCAGCCCAGAGCATCTCACCTTTAGCGAGTTCGGTTTCGGTCAGCAGGCAGGCGTCGAGCTTGGCACGAATTTCGCCTTCGTTCATGTCCTGCCCAATAACAACGAGCTCCTGTGAACGGTCGCCCCACTGCGGATGCCATTTAGCGAGCACTTCTTTGCGCTCGTCTGGGTCGAGCACCCAATCGGCTTCGGGCGTTACGGCGAGCCACTGACCTGCAGGTTCCAGACGACAACTGGCTCCTGCTTGTCCCCACTGCACAACGAAATCATTACGGGTTGCAAGCCACAAAAAGCCTTTCGAGCGCACGATTGTCTCTGATTCATTCTCAACAAATTTTGCAAAGCGCGCCGTATTGAATGGGCGCTGTGCGCGATAGACGAAGCTCGAAAAACCATATTCATCTTTTTCCGATTTCTCCTCGCCCCGCAGCGTCTTCAACCAGCCGGGTGCCTGCTGTGCTTTTTCGAGGTTGAAAAGTCCGGTGTTGAGAACTTCTTTAAGATCGACTTTTGAATGTGCCGTTGGAATGATCTTGGCCTGAGGATTAAGACGGTTCAGCAAACCCGTTAGGTCGCTGAGTTCCTCGCCCTTCACCAGATCAGATTTATTGAGAACGATGACATCTGCAAATTCGACCTGGTCGGTGAGTAGGTCAGAGAGGTTGCGGTCGTCTTCATCGTTCAGCGCTTGCCCGGCCTCGGTCAGGAGCTGACCTTCCTGAAACTGGCGCTTGAAGTTGAGCGCGTCTACGACTGTCACCAGCGTGTCGAGTTGTGCAAATTCGGACAATGATTGCCCAGCATCATCGGTGAATGTGAAGGTTTCTGCAACGGGAAGTGGCTCGGAGATACCCGTGCTTTCAATCACAAGATAATCGAATCGCCCTTCCTCGGCGAGCCGTTTGACCTCAATAAGAAGATCTTCACGCAAGGTGCAGCAGATGCACCCATTGCTCATCTCCACGAGTTTCTCTTCGGCTCTTTTAACATCGAACGAGCCCGACTTTACCAGCTTGGCATCGATGTTCAGCTCGCTCATGTCGTTGACAATCACGGCCACCTTCATTCCCTGTTGGTTGTTGAGAATGTGGTTCAGAAGCGTGGTTTTGCCAGCGCCCAAAAAGCCAGAGAGTACGGTCACGGGAAGGCGGTTTTTCATGTGAACTCACTTTCGGGTCAGAGACCAACAGTCCCTTTGTCGTTTTTGATTGTGGCGCCATCCTGTTTTTCACCGGATAGAACCTGGATTTTCAATGTACGGAGAGACTTAAAATGCTTGCGAGCAGCAAAGCCAAGCTTGCTGCCTGCAACGGGTTTGCTGCACTCAAATTTGAATGTTGCATGAACTTCGCTGTGGGTGCCTTCTTTGTGCTTAGATTTTGCGCCCGCTGCGTTTTCATCCTTCTTCTCGTTCCCGTCTGTGACGAAAGGCTTGATGTCGCTCGACGCCAATTTGCAGCCGAGGCTTGCATCGAGAACAAAGATTTTATCTGCATGACTTTTTAGTTTCTCAATAGCGGCATCGCGTTTCTTGATGTCCGCATCTTTTTTCGCCTCGTGCTCAAAGCCATAAATACTGTCCGAAGGTGCTTGGAGTTGGACGGTAACGGCATTGCCTTCACCCACAACGTTCACAGCTGCAACGCCGTGCTCGTGTGCACCGTGGCCTTTGCCAGCGAATGCAGCTGGGCTGACCAGGATCGCGCAGAGAGCTGCCGAGAGAGTGAATGAACTTGAGTACGGTTGCAGGTTTTTCAAATTTGTTCTCATTTTTCGTGGCTCCTTGCCGTAATTGTTGAGACTGTGTTCTCATTAATAACGAAAGCTTGAGCTGTCAACCCAAGATTATTTGCAGTAGAGATTCAGCCGTGACTCAAAAAGGCGCCGATATCAATAAGTATTTTTCAACAGGCGGGATGCTCATGACTCCTCTTTTGAATCAGACCCAGGTTCGCCATGTTCTGGTTTCCGGTGGAACGCACGGCAATGAGTATACAGGGGCGTTTCTCGTGCGCCACTGGCTGTCGGATCAGGGAGGCCTAGAGCGCAGCAATTTTTCAACTCATGTGCTGTTGAGCAATCCTGAGGCCTTTAAAATTTGTTGTCGTTACGTGGAGCGTGACCTAAACCGCAGCTTCAATCCGAGCGGTGTACTGGCCAACCCTGAAGCATTAGAGCTTTCCAGGGCAACACAGATCCAGCGGGAGCTCCTCAGCAAATGCGGCGGGCAGATGCC
This sequence comes from Betaproteobacteria bacterium, assembly GCA_016868315.1. Lineage (GTDB taxonomy): Bacteria > Bdellovibrionota_B > Oligoflexia > Silvanigrellales > Silvanigrellaceae > RFOM01. Next base: position 82,456 of record VGHE01000008.1, on the reverse strand, counting down.
CGATGCTATTTTTGACCTTCATAGCACCACAGCCAACATGGGACTCAGCCTCGTGTTTACAAATCGCGAGCCCTTTAATCTTCTTCTTTTGGGTTATTTGCGCGAAAGGTTCGAAAACGTGAATGCCTATTTGTGGGAGGAGCCAGAGAGCAAACCTGGATTCTTAAATTCACTGAGCACCAAGGGCTTTGCTATTGAGGTCGGGCCTGTTGCCAACGGTGTGTTGAATGCTGACTTGGTTTTGAAGACAGCCCAACTTGTTTTTGGGTGTCTTGATTTCATCGAGACCTGGAACAGGGGTGAACCACAGGCGTTGCCAGAGGCAGTGCCTCTCTACAAGTTTGTCCGGCACATCGATTATCCGCGCACAGTTGATGGCTTGCCTGCGGCGATGATTCATCCGCAACTTCAGAACCGTGATTTTCAAGAACTCAAAAAGGGTGACCCCATTTTTCTGGGTTTTGATGGCACAACAACCCACTGGCAGGGGGAAAATCTCTGGCCGGTGTTTATTAACGAGGCTGCGTATTACGAAAAAGGCATCGCGTTCACTGTGACCCAGCGTCTCGAAATTGAACTCAAAAATTTAATTTAATTCCTGGAGGAAAGCTTAGAGTCAACGGCACGCGGTATTTACGCCGTTACCAAATCCGCCGTTGTTAATTTCTACGGTCGAATTCGAGTTTCTGCTTCCTCGCGCTACTGGAGCAGTTTTGCGACCATTTCTCGCGATGACTTCCTGTTCCTCTTCGGAGTCGGGCAGCGCAAGAATAGCTGATCCGCCTGAGGTTCCTACGCCGTCTACGGTGTTGAGCACCATGAGAGGCACAACTCCCTTCAGGAGTAGCATTGAACCGCTGTCTGTTGGCTGAAATTTCACCAATTGGTTTTCTAGGTTGGCGGCAAGGCGCAGGGTTCCATATTTGCTGACACCGTGGCTCGCTCGCAGAGCAGAGTGGTCTTGGGTGTCAACAAGGCGAACCTTTGAACTGTCGTCAAATATATTGCGTAAATTTATCATCGCAAACTGTTGCGAGATTTCCCCTGAACTCTTGCGTGTTGAGAAGTTTGTTCCCAATAGGATAACGGGAGAAAGCTCGTTGATGTCTGTAGGTCGGGAATTAAACTCGAGCATCTTTTTCATATCATTCAGTGTAAATACTGTTTTTTCTTTTAGCCGTGTTGTGAATTCTGAACCAAACGCTGCTGAAAGCTGCTCAGCCTGTTCGAATGAAACAAGTTCATTTTCCAGCTTCATCCTCTTTCCAGCGAGAAGCTCGTTGAGCGGCAGTGCACCGATAGGAGCGCCATCAACAGTTTTCGCTGCGGCAATCCAGTCGAAGATGTTCGCCGTGACTCGACTTTCGTTGATGTACTTGAAATTCTGCCCCATGATTTCAATCAATTTTCGTTGATTTCTGCAAAGGTCATCTCGTTTGAGTGCGGGCTTGCAAAGGTCGAAGTTCAGCAGAAAAGCCAAGCCAGCGGCTTTTTGAACACGCAGGAGCGACATCGTGTCGTCGATGCGTTTTTTGTGTTGCTGATAGTCTGTTTTCAGAGCTGCATCGCGTGCCATGAACTCGCTGAAGCGCTTCTGCTTCTGCATCAGCTCTTCACTCAGCGCCGAAAACACTTTGGCCAATTGGGGCGTGTTTCTGATGGTGATGTCAAAGGTGCCCAAATCCAAAAAGCTCCAGCACGATTCAGTGAGAGTCTTTTGGGGATTATCCAAAGGGGTGAAGATGTCTCGATTGTTACAAATCAGAGATGAATCAGGTGCAGATCCAGCATCTTTCACAGTCTCTGCGTTGTCTGAGAATATGGCCTGACCCCAGGGGTCATATTGCGTAGGAATTCTGAGAGCGTAAAGAAAGCGGCTCGTCATGTCGGGCAGGTTGAGTTTCGAGACCTCCGTCATCGCTGATCGGGCGAGGGTCACAAAACTCTCTTCAGCCGGAACGTTTTTGATATAGCCTTTGCTCCGTTTGCTCGACCCATCAACGTGGAAACTGACTTTGACCTGATCGAGTTGTAGACCGTTCTCGAATCGGCAGTGACGCGCCGAAAATGCCTTTAAATTTATTTTCTCTGCGGTCACATCAACAATTTCAAATGTGGCACTGCAGCTCTTCTCGCCGAAGTGAATATAACCGCCCTGAATAATCGACCCTTCAGGTGCCAGTTTCACTGAGCTGCTGCCCGTGGAGAGGCACTGTGAGTTGGTTGCTGCTTTGCAGGCAAGCAACGCGGTGCAGGCAAACACAGAACTGAGTTGTATGTATCGCGACGTAATCATGAGCAGGTTATCGGACATGAGCAGTAAAAAATTGAGCCTTTTTTAAATTAATCAAGAATTGTAATTGTATACCCGAATATTCGGCAGAAATTATGGGCGCCGCCAATTGGGACACGCCTCTCTCCGCAGAGCGCTTTATGGGCGTTACCGCACACCAATGCGCTCCAGGTTTCTTTCAAATTGAATACCGCGTTCCACGCCATCGGGATGTGCATCAAGAGGGTCGCGTCCAGTTGCGGGCTGACCCCTGAAATATTTTGAGATATCCGCAGCCCGCAGTGTCTGTGGAAATTTCTTTCGAGCTAGAACGTCTACAATAAATTGATCTGCTGCATACTTCCAAGGGCGGCTGACAGCTCCTAAGCTTCTTCTGCAGACATCGAGCCGCTGCGTGTAAGAGCTGTCGTCTGATTTGCTGCGCACTCTGCAAGCTGCTTTGAGCCTGTCCTGTGCAGCTTTCAGCGGAGCCTGGCTTGTTTTGCGTTGTTCGTTGATTTGCCCCAGTTCATGCAGCAAAACACCTGTGATAACCGATTCGACGTCGAGAGAGCTCTGTCGCGCTGTTTGCGCCACACCATCAAAAATAACGACAACAGCCTCATTCTTTGCATTGAGACTTGCGAATGAATTCGGAAGGTCAATCGGAATACGATAAAAGTTAACCTGCTCTAATTCTTCAGGAAATACTCCTGCTGCAAGCACTTTTTCACGCAGCGAGGCATCTTGGCCTGCCCATGCAAGTCGACTGTCCCGGCAGAATACAACTCGTCCCGTTGGCAGAGGGTAGGCTGATTTTTCTTTCAACGCGAGCGTGAACGTCTGCCCTTGCTCTTGCAGAGGGATCTGACAGGGTTGAGAGGCAGTGGCATCGAGGCTCCCGCTGCTGTCAGCCAGTGTCAGAAGATTCTGCACGAGCCATGCTTTCCTTTCGGTGTGGGTTTGCTCGTAGAAATCCATCGCTAACCCTGCGGTCAGAAGCGTTTCAAGTGGCGATAGGCTTTTGGCAACTGCACTGGCGTCGGCATCTTCTTTGAATTCGGTGACAGACGAGTCTTTGTTGCAGGCTGTTGCACCCAAGAAAACGAGAGCGGTGAGACACGTCCTCAACCTCACTGTAAATCCCTTTCTTAAAGCGGGCACTCATTAAGACCCTTAAGACTCGAACTTTATCGGAAGAATCCCAAGACACTTAACGACTGGTCTTGAGCGTCTTCGGTCATTGTGTTTAAAAAGCCACAGGTCTTGCTGGGGGAAGTGACTGGATGCTTAATAAAATCAAATCATTCTCAATGCTTTTGGTTTTTTGGGGATTGGCGCTGGTTTGCATCCCTGCTAATGCTCTTGCTACCCCCGCAAATTACAAACCCGAGATCATTCAGGACACCCGAACCCTCGGAGGGTTCAATGAGCTCGTGCCGTTTGTGCTGCCATCGCCCCATCAGGAAGACTCTGGAACGTGTCTCTATATGTCGCTCACGGGAGTTGCGGAATGGTGGTTGGCAAAACTGAACCCTTTGATGTCTCGCTCTTCCAATGGTCCAGTGGATCTCTCCGAACGCTACCTCATCAATGCTTCAGAAGCTAAAGAGAACCAAACTCGTATCAAGAATTGGCGTACAGACAGCATTGAGATTTTCAACGCAACCCGGAAATCGGTGTTGAACCGCGCCTACCCTTTTTCAAAGGGCTGGTATCGCGAAGACTCCAAAGGAGATATTTTTCCGGCAGAGCCAAATGCACCTGGAAGCACCTATGGGGTCATTATCAATTGGTTCGATAATCTGAAGTCTGTCCTCTCGGGTTATGTTTCCTTGCCCTACTTCGAGCGCGATATTCTTTTCGCCGACCCCGATGAAAATGAATGGAATGTTGGCCTCAATCCCCCTGGAATAGTGGAGCGAGTCAAGCGCACTTTGGTGGAAAAGAAGGCTCCCGTTCAGGTTGTCTACAATCATGAGAGTTATTGGCACTCTGTATTTGTTGTGGGCTTTGACGATACTCGGCCGAGCCGCAACTGCGGATTCGTTGAAAGTTCAATCCGATATTTTGATGAGCTGCAGCGCGACTTCACTAAACTGGCTGAGTCTGCAGGAACAGAAACGGAACGTAAAGAGTATTTGCGCAAGGCCAAGATCCAACGCGAGAGTCGAAGCAAACTCCGCAAGAGTTATGATGCTGCTGGTGGATGCCGAGGGCAGGGCGTTTTCTATGTGCGCAACTCGGAGTTTTACGGAGCCGATGGCACTTACGATTACGATCTGAACCAAAAGGGCGAGGAAAAGCCCTTCGCACCTAAAATCATGCTCTATGAATATGAATGGCTCGAGCATCTTTCAAATCATATTGTGCAGATAAACGTCCGCTGAAGCGCCTGTTCCCCTCACACCCAAAGTTTCTGTTTTGAGTCTAAATTATCAGTAATTTCGGGCTCTTTTTTGTTTCAGAGGGTCGATAGATTCTTCCTATCGTAAGATAGAAATAATCAACTTCGCTTATTGAAAAAAATGGCGATGATTCAAGTGTAAGGACGGAAGGCCGCTCCTTGCGAAACTCTACCAGTTGAGGTGCCCAATGAACTTGATCAATACTAAGGTTACAGATTTCAGCGTGCAGGCTTACGTCAATGATTCCTTTAAGACGGTCACTCAGGATGACCTCAAAGGTAAGTGGTCTATTTTCTTTTTCTACCCTGCGGATTTCACTTTTGTGTGCCCCACAGAGTTGGGTGATATGGCCGACAACTACGAAAAACTTCGCTCCATGGGCGTTGAGGTTTACTCGGTGAGTACCGACACCCACTTCACACACAAAGCATGGCATGACGCATCAGACACGATCAAAAAGATCAAATTTCCGATGCTGGCTGACCCAACAGGTCACCTCAGCCGTGCTTTCGGTGTTCATATTGAAGCAGAAGGCCTCGCCAACCGCGGAACGTTCGTTGTGAACCCTGAAGGGCTCATCAAGATTGTTGAAGTTCATGACAACGGCATTGGTCGCAACGCCGCAGAACTGGTGCGCAAGGTTCAGGCAGCTCAGTTTGTTGCAAACAACAAGGGCGAAGTGTGTCCGGCGAAATGGAAGCCTGGTCAGCAGACACTTAAGCCTGGTCTGAACCTCGTGGGTAAGATTTGATCCGGAATTTTTCCGGATCCTCTTCTTCAAAGCTCCAGAGTTCTTCTTGCTCAAATGGAATGTTGCGGAGGTTAATATGTTGGATATCGAGATTAAAAATCAACTGAGAGATTACTTTGCGAAAATAGGTTCAGCGCTGACTTTTCGCGTGTACACCTCACAACACACACAGCAAGTTGAACTTCTGGACATGCTTCGGGACGTGGCCGAATGTTCCGACAAGTTGTCGGCGGAGTTGACCCCTAATGAATCTCCGGTGCCAAAGTTCGAAATTCTCAAAGAGGGCGAATTCACAGGTGTAGGGTTCGTTGGAGTTCCTGGCGGACACGAATTCACCTCACTCATTCTTGCTGTGCTCAACTCTGCAGGGCTTGGTCAGATTCCAGACTCTGGTTTGCAGGCACGCATGGCACGGATGAAGCAAGCGGCTCATGTGCACACGTTTGTTTCGCTCAGCTGTGAAAATTGTCCCGATGTTGTTCAGGCTCTCAACCAAATTGCATTGTTTGGGAACAAGATAAATCACACGATGGTTGAAGGGAGCGTCCTTCAAGAAGAGCTTGAGCGGCTCAATGTTCAGGGTGTGCCTGCCGTGTTCCTCGGCGACAAACTCATTCACAGCGGCCGTGGCTCACTCATAGAAATTCTCAGCAAGTTGGAAAAAGAGCTGGGAGTTGAGGAGTCCACAGTGCACTCCGAGGAAGACCTCGGAACTTTTGATGTGGCAGTCCTTGGAGGCGGCCCGGCAGGAGTGTCCGCAGCGATTTACAGCGCTCGCAAAGGATTGAAGACTGCGTTGATAGCCGAGAAAATTGGTGGCCAGGTCAACGAAACCAAAGGCATTGAGAACTTGATTTCAGTGCTCTACACAGAAGGCCCTCAGCTTTCTGCTGGTCTGGCAAGTCATGTACGGAGCTACCCTGTCTCAATTTTTGAACACCGCCGTTTCAAGGGGCTTAAAGATGGTGAGTTTAAGACCATTGCTTTGGAGAGCGGTGAAACGCTTTCGGCGGCTCAGGTTATTGTTGCTACTGGTGCTAAATGGCGCACGCTGAATGTTCCTGGGGAAAGCGAATATCTCGGTCGTGGTGTGGCCTACTGCCCGCACTGTGATGGTCCCTTCTTCAAGGACAAGAAGGTTGCCGTGGTTGGCGGCGGTAACTCAGGAGTTGAGGCAGCCATCGACCTCGCAGGAATTTCCAAAGAGGTTTTGCTGATTGAGTATGCTGATTCCCTGAAAGCCGATCAGGTTCTTGTGGAAAAGTTGAATTCATTACCTAACGTGAACGTGATGGTCTCGAGCAGAACGAACAAAATTCTCGGCGATGGTTCCAAGGTCAATGCCGTTGAGGTTGAAAACCGCAAGACAGGAGCTCTCCAGCGTATCGAGCTTGACGGTCTTTTCGTGCAGATTGGTTTGCTTCCCAACAGCGACTGCGTGAAGGGCGTGGTTGAGCTTTCGAAATTCGGTGAAATTGAAGTCGACGCAAAAGGTCGCACGACTGCCCGGGGCATTTATGCGGCGGGCGATGTCACCACTACGCCTTACAAACAAATTATCATCGCCATGGGCGAGGGAGCGAAAGTGGCTCTCAGTGCTTTCGAAGATCGCATGCGCGGAGCGTGAAGACATCAACGCTCCGCGCGTGCGTTCGCAGCGAACACTCAGGCTCAACCAGCTTTGTCGAGGTCAGAGGGTTTTCTCTCCTGTGTACCACGTCGGGACTCGCGGTAGCTCCCCAGCGATTCCGCTCCACCGCCTGCTGCAATTTTGAGTCTCCGGCTGAGGAGAACGGAACCGACGATCGCTGTGACTCCGTGCAACCAGATGTTGTTGCTGTAGAGAGGCAAAAGGCCGAAAAAAGTTCGAGCAAAAGGCAGCATTCCCAAAATCGACATCACACCGCAAATCGCTGCACACCAGCGTGTGTAGGATTTCGCCTCAGCTTCGCCTGTAAATGCATAAATACCGATGATACCCAGAACTGCATGGAAAACATTCAACAGTGAGTTCACAGGAAAAAGGGCAAAAAGCTGCCCGAATGCAGAGGAAATGTTCATGTCAGGTGCATTGAGGGGTGGTTCGCTAACTAAAAGGGGAATGAATCCGAGAATGCCCAGGAGGAGATAAATCGAGCCGACCCAAACAGAAAAATATTTGAACTGCATGAGAGGTTTCCTTTCTTGGTTGAGAATCGAAAAGCCCAGAGAAAGAAAAAGCGCGACCTCTCAGCAATAAATGTAATTGCCCGCACTTTCACCGCTCAAAGCTCACAAGAGCGAAAGAGAGGTGCTCTTCGTGAGGTTATAGTTTGCCCTATTAGTAAGCTTTAATTCAGTCTGACCGACGTGGATGATTATTTTGTGCATCTTTGGTGGGCGAATATTCAAGTTGCTGCTGATTTTGCGTCTCTGGTGGCTGCCCTGCCGCTCGTTTTTCTGCTACTGTGGTCGCTCTTGTTGATTTTTTCAGCAAGTTGGTATCCCTCTCAGGAGCTATAAAATTTGTCATCCTCCATGGAAGAATCAGCAGCCCCCGCGGCCTCCGAGCACCACCCCCAGTCGAAGTTTCATGCCCTCCTCTTGGGTGCCATCGGAGTCGTATTTGGGGATATCGGAACGTCTCCACTCTATGCGATTCGCGAGTCGTTTCACGGTGAACATGGTTTTACTGCAAATCCAGTGAATATTCTGGGCGCATTGTCCATGATCTTCTGGTCTTTGATGCTCGTCATTAGCCTCAAATATGTTGTTCTGGTTCTGCGTGCAGACAACAAAGGCGAGGGAGGCATTCTCGCACTCGAGACATTGGCTCGTAAAGACGGTCGCATTTCGAATGCGACCTTTTCGCAAATACTGCTTTTGTGCGGTGTTTTCGGAGCTACTCTGCTCTATGGCGATGGTATCATAACGCCTGCTATTTCGGTTCTATCTGCACTTGAAGGCCTCAAGGAAGCCACACCTGTTTTTGAATCCTACGTCCCTCTCATTACCATTGCTGTGCTGACAGGCCTGTTTGCGGTTCAACGCTACGGAACAGAGAAGATCGGCAAGATTTATGGCCCCATCACGACGCTTTGGTTTCTTGCGCTGGGTGTGCTCGGTGTTTACAAGATTCTTGAATACCCTGCGATTCTTTCTGCAGTGAATCCTGCCTATGCGTTCAACTTCTTCGTTGAAAATGGCTGGCATGGCTACGTCATTCTGGGAACTGTGTTTCTCACGGTTACGGGTGGTGAGGCGCTCTATGCTGATATGGGGCATTTCGGAAAGCTACCCATTCGAGTGGGTTGGTTTGCCTTGGTTTTGCCCAGTTTGTTGCTCAACTATTTCGGTCAGGGAGCTTTGATTCTTCAAGATCCTTCGGCGGTAGAGAATCCCTTTTATCGTATGGCACCCTCGTGGGCGCTTTACCCCATGGTTGTTCTCGCCACGATGGCCACCATGATTGCGTCGCAGGCTCTTATCTCGGGTGTGTTTTCTATAACCAAGCAAGCCATCCAACTGGGCTATCTGCCGCGTATGGGAATTGTTCAGACATCCGATAAGGCGATTGGGCAAATTTATGTGCCTTTCATCAACTGGGTGTTGTATATTGGTGCCGTGTGGTTGGTGATTGAGTTTCGTGAATCTTCATCGATGGCTGCGGCGTATGGTATTGCCGTATCGCTCACTATGCTCGTAACAACACTCCTTGCCCTTGTTGTCGCCAAGACGGCTTGGAGGTGGTCGAATCTCACCGTGGCAGCTGTCTTCGGTCCATTTGTTTTTATTGATATTGCATTTTTTGGCTCAAACGCACTCAAAATTCTCAATGGTGGCTGGATTCCGCTTGTAGCCGCCTGTGCAATGTTTTTAATGATGTTGACTTGGATTCAAGGGCGAAAATTGTTGGCTGCCGGAATTGCCGAGTACGCTCTTCCGTTTGAGAAGCTCATCGAAGAATTCAATGCGAGCCGCTATCCGCGTGTGGCCGGAACGGCAATTTACATGTCGGGTCGTCCGGGAACCTGCCCTTTGGCATTGAGTCATAATGTTAAGCACAACAAAGTCATCCACGAACGAGTCGTTCTTATTACGTTCACCACTCTCGATGTTCCGCATGTGCCTTATTACAAGCGTTTGGTAGTTGATGAGCCAGCGAAAGATCTTTACCGCATTGTGGTCTCACTCGGCTTTATGGATAGCCCCGATTTCGGTGTTGTGGTGGAGCTTGCTCGCGAAAAGGGTCTCGATATCGACCCCAACCAAACCACCTTTTTCCTCGGCCGGGAAATTGTTTTGGCCACTCGCAAATTGGGCATGTCCATTTGGCGTGAAAAACTTTTTGCTTTCATGGGACGCAATGCGCAGTCGCCTGTGAGCTTCTATAAATTGCCCGCTAAGCAGGTCATGGAAGTGGGAATTCAGGTCGAGATTTAAGGAGCAATAACTCCAGCGGGGCTGGGCGAATTTTCACTCTTGCCATTGAAGCGAGTGCCCCAGCACTTCAGTTCGCGGCCATAAAGTACGGCACAGGTTCCGCTGCCGGCGCTCACGTGCGTGACGCCTGATTCAATAATCTGGGTTGGTTGATTTACGCCTGCATTATTTGATGGACAGCTCCCAGATACGCTCTCCTGAGAATCAGTCTGGGTGGCGTTAACCCCTGCACCAATCTGTCCTGCAAACGTTGGAGTCGGCGTTGGATTCGGCGTTGGAGCCGGAGTGGTCGCAGGCAGAGTTGTTTTCCCCAAACCAAGTTGTCCGTAATCATTGCGACCCCAGCACCACAGCGCACCGTTTTTTATCGCACAGGTGTGGTCTTCACCTGTGGCAATAGAAGTTACTCCATCTTCGAAACCTGGAACGACCATCCGCGCAGAACTTCTGCAGGTTGCTGAGTCCTGACCTAATTGACCATACTCGTTTGAACCCCAGCAGAGCATTTGTCCGCCTTGGATGGCGCACGAATGTGTATTACCAACTGCAATTTGGGTGAATCCTGCTTCGTTCGTGATACTGCCGTCCCCTCGCTGGCCGTGCGAATCTGAGCCGAAGCAATTGATGTGGCCTTCCCTATCGAGAGTGCAAGTATGCCCCTTGCGTGTTGCCACCGAGACCAACTGTGGGAGTCCGGTAACCTTGTTGGGCGTTGGACTCTGATTTCCTGCAGGCGAGCCAATCTGAGATTGATCATTCTTACCCCAGCAATACAAATCTCCGGAGCTGATGGCACAGGTGTGTGATTCACCGGCTGCCACCGCACTCACATTGATGAGGCGCGTTACAAGCGAACTTGGCTTTGTGGTGGTGATACCACCAACTGAATTGCTGGTTCCAAGCTGGCCGAAGTCGTTTCGACCCCAACAGCGTAATTCTGCATTTGCTCCGGCAACGGCACAGGTGTGTGCTTGTCCAGTCGCAACGGCCGTAACCTTTCCTTCGAGGTTCAGCGGAGATTGCGGCATCCGTGGATTTGAGCCCTCTGATCCCAAACCGAGTTGACCGAAGTCGTTGTGACCCCAGCACATAAGCCGCCCGCTCTGGATTGCACAGGTGTGCCCCTTACGTTGCATCTCATCTGTTGCACCCGAAAGTATGCCGCCCACGGCGAGAGCTTCGATGCCTGAGCCAGAAATGGAACTGCCTGCAGGGGCAGAAACGTATTCCAACTCGCGAGAAGCACCTCTGCGCCCAAGCTGTCCGTTGTCATTCTTGCCCCAGCACTTCAAGAGGCCATTTTGTACTGCACAAGCGTGACCTTCGCCCGTCACCAAAGCAGTCACATCACGTTCCATACCTGGCACTGTTGTGGGATTGGTTTTTACGTCCTGGGAATAAAAACCGAGCTGGGATCGGTCGTTTTTACCCCAGCATTTCAGTTCGCCGGCAGTCGTTATGCCACACGTGTTGTTTCCAAAGGCAGCGACCTTCGAGAAGTCGCCGATGCCTGTATTGAGAGAGAATATCCAGGAGTCGGAGGTTGCTATCAGAACATCACCAAATTGCCCGAAATTATTTTTTCCAGCGCAGCGGACTTTATTTCCATCAAGAGTACAGACATGATTCTCTCCGGAAGCAAAATTGAGAGAAGTCGCTGAGACAAGTGAATTTTGAATGGTACTTTGAAGACTTGTGATTTCGTTCGACGCTGTGTGCGAACCAGTGTCCGAATAGGCTACACACGCAGTGGTAGTTGTTCCCCCTGCAGCAGCGGTTCCGCGTGCACAAATAAGATTTGTAGAAATCATTTTTGAAATATTCACATGCGATACTTGGCTGGGAAATGAGACAGAGGCCAAAGAGGATTTATTTGAATTATACCAGCAGTAAAGGGTACCACTTGTGCTGGCTTCCGAGTTGCTCTGAATGGAACAGGTCACTTCTCCTGCAGCAACCAGTTTGACGGTGCGATTCATGCCACTGTCGACTAGGATGGTTCTAGGCACGGCTTCAGGAGCAGGTGGAGAAGCAGGACTTGGCACACCAAAACGGTTCCCCGAATTATCTCCCCAGCATTTCAGCACGCGCGGCTGCGTGTCAGATTCATTCACAATTGCGCAGGTGAAATCGTTGCTTGCGGCAACAGCAAGAACACCATTCCCCAAATTGCTTACGGCAGTCGGCGCACTCTTATCGGTGAAGGAACCATCTCCAAGCTGGCCACGATTGTTGGCTCCCCAGCAGAACAGCTTTCCACCCTGAATAGCACATGTATGACCTCTACCGACCGCTATCTTTGACTCTCCTGCATCAGGTTTCAGTCCAGGATGTTCATAGTCAAGAGTATTGGTTGAACAGGTAACAATTCCCTGTGGCGAGATTGTTCGAATGCGGAGGCGATACTTCTCCGCTCCTCTTTTGAGATACAAAGGCAGTTCAGTGGTTTGAGCGGAGCCCACTTTGGAAAAAAAGGCATTCGCAGACCCACACTGGGTGTCGTTGCCATCTATCAATTCAACAAGAACGTTCTCTGACTTATTGTTCTTGAGGCTGCTGAGTGTATTGCTCACTTCAACCTTCTTTCTCTGGGCTGCAGTGTCATCGTCAGCTAGGCCAAAAGGAAGTCGCGGAAAAAAGCTTCTTGGCAAAACGGCACCTAAAGTATCGCGCTGTAAAAACCATTCAGAGCCTTTTTTTTCCACATTGAAGGCCGACCTCACTTGCAGCTCGGCCAATGTTTCCCACCCACTCGCTGAACCCGAAAGTGTCTCTGGGCGTGCTTCAGCAGTTACGGTTTGAATTTTTAAATCATTGCGCGTGTAAACAAACTGAAGTGAATCAAGAGGAAGTGCAAAGACTGGTGCACGCAGATAAACAGCATTCGTTTCATGTTCACTGCCAAGCGGTCTTTCAAGCTGACAAATCTTTTGTTCAAGTGTCAGCCCAGTCGTTCTATCATACAGCGTCGCCTGGAGTTGTGAGAGCTTTTCAGCCTCACCCGAATCTGCGGGAACCCGCAGAATTCCCATCTGGACAATACTTTTCCCAGTCTGAGAAAAGGCCAGTGGTATTTCGCCAGCCTCGGTTACGGTGTGGGTTTGGCTTGCTCTCCATGTGCGCACGAATCCAGGAGCCCCTTTTGAGCAAAATGCATCGGCGTCTGCTTCACTCATGAAATCAACTTGCATGAAACTGAAGTCTAATTGCAGTCTATCGTTTACCTTGGCCTCCAGCTCGACGGCATCGAGGCTCATTCGATTCCTATCTTCGATGGGAATGGAACCCGTCCTCAGCACTGCTGCTTGATTTTTGATTGTGTAGCTCAGCCAGCGAAAAACTCTCTTGTGTCTGAAGCGCTGATCTGCACCGTCAAGGAGAACCTCTGGGCTCTCAAATTGAGATGCGGGGAGCGACACGATTCTTGTGTTTTCATCTGTATAACTCAGAGCCAAACGCTGCTGATTCTCTGGGAAGTTCAGGGCGAGCCGGAGTGGCACGGGTGAGCCCGCCTCATGCCGAGGTTGCTTCGCACAGCTCGAAAGCATGGCGAACAACATGCAGCCCTTGGCGATAAAATATCGTTGCATCTTTACACACCCACGTTTCTCGTGCTCTGGGTTAAAGATCGGACCGGGCTGAGAAAAAATGACTTCCGGCCGTCATAATTCGCGGGAATCCGATTAAGGCGCCTAAAACATTGATTATTTAGGTTCAGAGAACCAGTCATTCTGCGGCTAAACGTCGTGCACTTGGTATTGTGGTAATCTTCATAATTACGGCTGGTTGTCTGCATTGCTCGAGATTGGTTGAGAAAAAATCGAATAATATAGGTGATCACTGTGTCCGATGCTCCACAAGGCCGGGAGGGAGCGTGCGCCGTGAGTGGGCCTTTGATTCGAGGGGGTTGACTTCGCCAGAGAGAAGGAGGTTTCAGCGTGAGTGTGGGCTTTCTGGATTTTCGTGGAAGTTTTAGCGTTGCAGCGGTATTTCTGATTGGTATATCTTTGGCCAGTGGATGTCGCTTGCTCTCTTCAGCTTCCGAAGTGAATGCGCGCCAGGCATCGTCGCTGAAACCAAAAATTAACCCTTGTTATCTCGCGCTCAGCTCTGGAGTGCAGTGCCAGATGGGTGCTCGAGCATGTGAACGTGCGCTCGTGATTATGTCTGAGGTGAAGAAGCGTCCTGTGAATCTGCAGCGCGATATTCTCGCAGATGAATTCGTTCAGAAGATGTCGCAGAGCAAAGTGGATTCCGTAACGCAGTGCGACAAAGAGATCGAGGATTGGACAATCGCGAGCTTTGCCGCGGGTAAACGCGCTGCATATGAGGTCGCAGGCATCGGAATTCCCGGTCTTCAGGAGCTCAAACTCCTGATTTGGGGCGGTGGCATGGCTGCAGGTTTTCTTGGAGATGGCGTCGGCGCTGCATGCATGAGCGCTATCAGTGCGGGCATCAGCTACGCAGAATCTAAGCGTTGGATTCGCTGTGGGCGCTGAAGGGTTTTAATCTTTTCAGATAAAAATATAAATTATTTATACCTATGGGCATGCCAAGTTGTTTTAAAATCATTGAAAAATCCATGCTTTGACTAAATTCAACAAAATCGAATTGCGCGTTCTCTAGGTAAATATTGCCGGACTTGTTCCGATCCTCCTTTTTGCATGAAAAGGAGGGAGAAATCATGCGTTGTTTCATTTTTTGTTCGATAGGAGCGCTGCACTTGGCAGCGTGCGGCAGCGCCGATCCTGAACAGTTGCTGCGAGCTGAGGTTCTCAATGTAGGGTTCATTCCCTATGAGACGCCATTGGAGTTTGCAGGCACGGGAACACTCGTGGGGGGCTCGCCTTACGAGATGCAGCTTATTGCCCCGCCGGAGTCTTGTTTTCCCAATTCAGTTGGAGGAACACCTACTCAGCTGCGAGTCCTCGACAACACCGAGTTGCCCATGAAATCGAATTCGTTTCAGATTTCAGGGAGCGCACGTGTGGGTTTGATTGATGCTTTGGGGAAGGGGAATGCACCCATTTCAGTGGGGGTTGCATTCGACAGGGCTCAGCGGGTTGATTTCAGCTATACGCGCCCCAAGCGCGAGTATTTCGATTCTATCAAATTGACGGGATTTTATAGGAACTCACTCCCGGATATTTGTAAGGATTACCTCGATAAAGTCGGATTTATTTCAGAGGCAATCAAGGTCGATGAAATGCGCTTCCGTTTCTATTCTTCGAATGGCGGTGCCATTAATCTCACGACAGTCGATCCTAAGACACTGCTTGAGATTGGGGTTGGCACGAACTGGCAGATTTCGAAGTCGTATGAACTCGTGATTACCACTCCAAAATACATTGGATATCGGATGGGACGCTTAACGAGGGGAGACAATGGTGTTTCTTTGTGTCGGGCAAACAAGATAACTGCAGAAGGCAAATATGATTTCCGGTGTCTCGACACCTTCAATGATTTTGCCCAGCTTTCGTCGCGTTCGTTCGTGCCAAAGCTGTTTCGCGTGAAGCTGGATAACGTGCAGGACATTGAGTAATTCCTGAGCTCAACTCGCCGCAGCGCTCAGCCCAGAGTTGTGAATTTATTGTTTCAAAATGAAAACTTTTCTGTGGATGCGCTTGCGGTTCAATAGCTTCACTGAGTTGTCACAATTGCTGAGTTTCCAAAAGAGCTGCTCAACCAGTGTAGTGTTGCCGCAGAGCAGCTCAAAACAGGACAAAGCCAGAATGATTCTCAAGGCGATTCAATGGATACTCAAGGCCACAAATAGGCATTGGCTCCTTCCTTATGTCCGGAGTATCGAGTGGATCGGAAAACCCACGGGCATGATGGGCTCTTCGGCTTTGCTTGATCAGGCTCTTTGGGTTTTGTTTTCGGGCGCCAACAATATGTTGGCCGTGCACACAAATAGAAACTGGGTTTGGCCATTGTGGATCGAAGAGCAGTGGCAGCCCCGCTCGAGCGCATTTATTCCAACAGGTGCGGGACTGCTGGGAGCCAACCTTTCGAGGCGAAACTGGACCTCTTTGGGACACTCAGCTTCGCCTTTGGAATGCATGGTCGACCCTGTGGGGATGATTACGGTTGAACCACACAGTTGGTCGTTGCTTCCTTATTTGCGTGTGGATTCGAGTCTTCAGGCGCCACCTTACTTGCAGCCCGGAGTTCAACAGAGGCTGGCTGACGACGTGTTGCCTGTAGTTGAAACTCGATATCCCGCAGTGGGTGATGTGAAGTGGGCATCAACAGCAACTGCATCTTATATCGATGATTCCATGCGAATCACCTGCAGAATTACAATTGAGAACCAGAGCAATACGCCTGTTCCTGTGGTCATTGGATTCGGAGTTCGCCCGTACAATGTGCTGTCTATTGGCCATATCAATCAGCTCGAAAACTTGGGATCATTTCTGAGAGTCAATCAAAAATGGGATGTCGAAATCCTGGAGAGCCCCACTCGGGTTTTGCTGGGAGACAGAGGCACAGGTGATCCCATGAAGGATGCCTCACCTCGCCCTCTTTCCGAGGATCTTAAGAGTATCATTGCCCGCTCTGGCATTGCTGCAGGATCGATAGAATACGATCGTGTTCTCCAACCGGGAGAAAAAATCGCGCTTGGTGTTGTTGTATGGTGCGATGCTGAGAAAAAAAAGCGCAAGGTTCGACCTCGTCTCCACACCACAGTGGATAGCCTTATTCGTGCGCGCGAGGAGGAACTCCGCCTCGAAGATCTCCGTTCTGCTCGAATCAAACTTCCCGAAGAAAAGTTCGAGAATCAGTTGGATGCCATCAAGCTGCGCCTTCCGGCGTTCGATGACGTCACACACTTCAGCCCGGGAACGTTCCTCTACCACACCCATTGGTACCGCGATTCGTATTTTATTTCCGAAGCCTTCTCCAACCTTGGGTTCCTCAAAGAGGTGCGTTCCAAGATCGAATCCTATCCACAAAGGCAACAGGCCTCAGGCGCTTTTGTTGACCATCCAGGGGAACTCGATTCTCACGCCATTGCGTTGTGTTCGATGCTCAGTTTTTCCCGAAAATCGGGGGATACGAAACTTCAGCGCGATCTGTTTGAGAGTGTCTGGCGCGGCTTACAATGGATAGATAAGCAGCGCTTGACTTCATCCAAGCGGAGCGTTCTTCACGAGGGTCTTTTGCCCGCAAGCTTTTCGGCCGAACATTTCGGTGGCTGCGACCATTATTTCTGGGATAACTTTTGGGCACTCAAAGCCATGCATCTCGGACGCGCTGCGGCCAGAAGAATGGGGCGAGCCAAGGAAGCTGATGCGCTTGATCGGATGAGTCTGAGTTTCTCTGGAAGCCTGCGCAGGGCCATTTCGGCGACTCTTGAGAGAGTGGGCGGGCAGGTGCTACCGGTTTCCCCGTACCGCTGGCCCGATGCTGCTTGCATTGGTAACCTGGTTGCGTGCGACCCGCTCGAGCTCTCGGATATTTGCCAGCCTTGGCTGCACTCGACCCTCGAGTTTTTACTGGACTCACATTTTCATCAGGGTCTGTTCTTCCAAAGTGTTTTTCATACAGGCTTGAACCCCTACCTCACGGCACAAGTTGCCCGTGTCCTGATACGGCTCGAAGACCCACGTGCACTGACTTTGCTGCACGCCATTTCCGATGCAGCTTCGCCCACAGTCACATGGCCAGAGGCCATTAATCCGCGCACCCAAGGGGGATGCATGGGAGATGGTGACCATGGATGGGCTGCAGCAGAGTTTTGTAATCTGCTGAGGCAGATGATTGTTCTCGAGGACTCCTCAGGTTTGGTGCTCTTTCCTGGAGTTCAGGCGAGTTGGCTGGAACCGGGTCAGGTGACTTCTATTCACAACGCTCCCACTTTTCATGGCCGCATAACCGCATCTCTTGAGTCTGACAACCGTGGCATTTGGGCACGGTGGCAGCTTGAGCCGTGGAATGGGGAAGAAACAACACAACTCACTCTCTCACTTCCAAGAGGACTAACAGATGCTGATGTGTCGTCTGAAAGTCATCTGTCGCAGCGGCGAGCCAGAATTCGCTGCTCATTGCGTGGTGAGCGATTCTTTGCACATTTGAAAGGTGCGGCGGTATGAAAGCGCAGTTTGATTTTCAGGGTTGGCTCAAGGATGATCTCAAGTTTCGCTTCGAGCGTGCGCAGAGTCAGGTTGGCAGCCATCAACTGCGCATCGACCTGCATTGCCATGATCACAACAGCAATGTTCCCGATGAGGCGCTTGGAAGAATCTTAGGCGTACCTGAAACATGGTTACCCACAGAAAGGCTTCTTTCCACGCTCAAGAAAGCTGGGATGTCGGCCACAACCATTACGAATCACAACAATGCGCGTAGCTGTTGGGAGCTCATGGATAAGGGAGTTGATATTCTTCCCGGTGCCGAATTCTCCTGTCACATTCCCGATCTTGATGTCGGCGTTCATGTTCTGACCTATGGTTTCAATCCGCATCAGGAAGAGAAACTCAAGGTCTTGCGCAGAAATATTTACGAGTTTTTGGAATTTACTTCAGAAAATGAAATTCCAACGGTTCTTGCGCATCCGCTCGACTTTTATGCTCCGCATGGGCTTCCCGACCTGGAAAAATACGAGAAAGTCTTTTTGCTGTTCAGTCATTTTGAGGTCATGAACGGCCAACGTGATACGGGTTCATCTTTGCTCACCTGGGAGTGGCTAAACTCCTTTAACCAAGAGCATCTTGAAAAGCTCGAAAAGAGATTTGATTTCTCGGCCTCAACCTTTTGTTCGAATCCCTGGAAGAAGGTGGGTGTGGGTGGTTCAGATGACCACTTTGGAGTTTTTGCTGGCCGCACGGGTACAATCCTCGGGGTGGATCATCTGACAGAAGTTCAGCGTTCACAAATGAAGTCCAGTGAGTTGGCATTGTCTGCTCTGAGGCACGGCCAGGCTGCTCCCTTTGGTGAATGGAATGACGGCCGCAAGTTGAACCTCGCGTTGCTCGACTATTTTTCGGGACTTGTTCTTCATCTTAAGGATCCAGGTTTGGGGCGAATTCTCCTTCACAAGGGAACTCCTTGGCAGAAGGTTTCAGCACTCCTCATAAGTAACGCCATTCATGAAGCACGTCGGCACCGCTATACGATGCGATTTGTGAAGACTTTCCACGATGCCGTGCGTGGAATTCCACCCAGTATGGTCACGCGATTTCTCCTGAGGCGATACCAGCCCGAGCTCTTGAAGGTCGTTGAGAAATTGGTGAAGGCATCAGACGAAGGAGTGGGTCACCTTGAAATCCCAATTGCAGAGGAGCTTTTTACACAGTTTGCTGGGAAACTGAGTCGGAGAATCGAATCTAAAATTGCGTGTCTCGATAGCTCATCACTTTCAGATTTTACAAACGTCAATGACCTAGTTGAAAAACTTGAACTTCCCAGTGTGCTTCGAACTTTGGTGAATCCATCGGAGAGAGCTAACTCGCGCTTGGGACGTAAGATGTCGCTTCCCTCTATTGGTGAATTTTTCGATGGCCTTTCTTTTCCATTTCTTGCCTCCACGCTGGTGGCGGGTTCGATGTTCGCGACCGGAAGAGTTTTGCATGGTAAACGCGAATTCAGTGATACGCTTGCCAAGCGCTTCCCACACATGCGCGCTCCGCAAAGAATTCTTTGGCTCAGCGATACATTTGCAGATAAGAATGGTGTTTCGAGCATATTGCAGCTCACTCGAAAGTTTGCTGCGGCAAACAACCTCCCAATTGATTTTCTTGTGTCTCACGAATCACTGGAGTCGGATGCCAATCTGAGAGTGGTGAAACCTTTGTCGACATTCAAACTCTCGTTTTACCCCCAACAACCTTTCCGCATTCCCAATCTCGCAGAGATGCAAAATATTGTGGAGAGCGGTGGCTATAGTGCAATTGTTTGCTCAACAGAGGGGCCAATGGCTGCGGCCGCACTGTACTTTAAGCATGCGCTCAAATTGCCAGTCTATTTTTATGTGCATACAGATTGGCTTGCGTTTGCTCAGCAGAACGACGCACTCCGCGCTGTTAACCAGGATCGTGTCCGGAGGTTGATGCGTGCTCTCTATTCTCAGTTCGATGGTTTGTTTGTTCTGAATTCCGAGCAGAAGCAGCTGTTCACGAGCGAGAGCTTTCAGTTGCCACGCGTCTATCAAACGGCGCACTGGGCTTCCGAAAATTTCAAACGTCATACGCAACTTCGTAAGTCTGCAATTGCAGGCTTGCGCAAGGATGATGTTGTACTCTTGTATGCAGGGCGCCTCAGTGAAGAAAAGGGTGTCTTCCAGCTCCCAGAGGTTTACGAGGCTGCGCGCCAAGCAAATCAGAATGTTCGCTTGGTTTTTGCTGGTACCGGACCCGCGGAAGAGAAATTGCGGTCTCTCCTTCCAGATGCCATTTTTCTCGGATGGCAGCCTCAAGAAAGCCTTTGTGAACTTTACAACCGTGCAGATCTTCTCTTGCTGCCCTCCACATTCGATACCTTCGGCTGTGTGGTTTTAGAGGCAATGAGCTGCGGGTTGCCCGTGTGTGCTTATGCGGTCAAGGGCCCAGCTGACATCATTGACCACGGAGTGAGTGGATTCCTGGCGCGCGAAAAGGAAGACTTCATAGGTGCTGTGGCACTCTTCGCCGCAGAACCTACGGCATATGCTCAACTACGCGACCAGGCGTTCCTACGTTCAAAAGCCTACCGACCCGAGCTCATCATGGGGCGTATGCTTTCTGACCTTGGCATGGTTCCTGCTGAGTACCGAGCGGAGGTGCCTTATGAAATGCACACGTTCGAACAGCAGACCCACGCAGAGCAAAAGCTCGATGGTTTTGATGGCTTCTGTCTTTCCTTTGGCGATGGCGACTTTTGGTTGCAACATCCAGAAATCGGGACTCAATTCTCGCAACACGGACGCCGCGTTGGCCACTGAAACCGCTGTGATCGTTGATTCAGAAGAAATCCTCGTGCGGCTCACGACTGCAGATTCAACTCGCCTCTCTAAAGCTCTCGAAGGCCCATCCATTCAGCCTGTACCTGCTCCGGCCGTGAAGAAGTCAGTTCTGGAATTTGGAAAAGATCTTGCGGTGGAATGCGTTTCATCTGCAGGTCTTCCGGTGTCCAAGGATTGCACAGTATCTATCAATCTCAAGCCGTTGGCCTCAGAGAACTTTGTGACCTCAGATACAACAACCAATGAACACATGTTTCAGCTGCGGCGCGTGGAGGATGCCAAGCGGCTCTATTCCACAATGAATGTTAAGGAATGGGATTTGCAAGGTTCGCTCTACAAGCGATTCACTTCCTCAGACAACCGAATGATTCTTGAATGCATCTTGGATGATGAGCGGAGCCGGTGCTCTGTGTTTTTGGGCAATGGTCAGTCGGATGATTTCTCTGATTGAAGTGAGTTCAATTTTTTTGGTGTGCGATTGTTTTATTTTTTTGAAGGTTCCACATGTTGAATAAAAGTTTTCTCGTTCTGCTTGGTGTTGTTGCTCTTGGTGCTTGTCAGCCTAAGGAATCGAGTCTGAGTGGCAAGAAGAATTCAAAGGGCGACGAAAAAGCAGCCTTCACACTAGAGGGAAAAGTGCAGGCTCTGAAGAAGGGTAGCGGTTTATTGAGCTGTTCCGGGACAACTGCCGATGCGAAGACTTTGGTTAAAACCAGTGTCACCTTTGTTGAAGGCAAAGTTGATTCGCTCAAAGTTTCTGCGTACCGAAACAAAGATAATCCAAATGAGTTCCCCAACGAGGTGAGCCCTGATTTTCAGAAGCACCAGGTCTTTGCACATGAATTGAAGGGTAAACTTCTTGAGCTGGAATTGGATCTCGAAGGGAAGAAGTTTGATATCGAAGGCTATGCTGCCGTGAACGACAAAGCCCGAAAGATCTACGATCTCGATATGCAGGTTCAAGATGATGGAGAGGGTGGCAAGGCCTTGAACGCTTCGTTGGCCTATAAAGATCCAAGCATTGAACTCGACCTTTCGGAAGCGTTCATGGGCTGTTCGGTTCGCCCATTAAACTAATTTCGAACTGGATAGACCTTTTCGCATTCGTTCTTTGGGGGCTGCCACTTTCCGGCAGCTCCTTCTGTTTTTAAATACTCATAAATAGCCCAGCCCGTGTTAATTGCGGCTCGATTCGCCCATGCATCCAGTGCGGCTGGGTTCAGCGGCTGATCTGTGTTGGGATCGTATTGCAGCTGTCTGTCGGTTGGTTTGCCATTGTTGAAGAAACACACATCTTTAAACGCAAGATAATCTTTCATGCGCTCGGTCGCTTTTTGCGGCGCAGTTGCAATGAAGTTTTTGCAACGTTCGCGCAATTGATTCAGCATTTGCGCTTTATGGCGACCCACATATGGCTCCATTTCTGGTGGAAATGTGACCCGAGTGCCTTCCATCGCCATCCAGATCATGTATTGCCCCATAAGGTTCTTCGTTCTTCCACGTCGTTCTTCCACATCGAAGAGCTTTGAGTTGCCTGCGCCAAATAAGCCATCTTTAAGGTTGGCAACACGTATTGAACCACCGGAAAGTGTGAGAAGATTCGTTGCGAGTCCCGATTTTCCATCTGCAATGTTGCCATGGCATTTGGCACACGTGGTGTTGTAGAAATGGGCACCAGGCGTGACATTGTAGAGCTCGCCTGCAGGCTGCTTCATGTTACCGCTGCTGTCGAGCATCCATGCCACTGGTTTGCGTGGTTGCGGTTTGTTCGGAAAATCGCATTTAGGTTCGGGCTTGCCCGAGCCCCCAGGCACGCGCTCCCAAAAATCAACCGCAACAGGTGTTCTGAGAATCTTGGTGAGCCGTGAATCTTGCTCGAGCCGATGATACATCTCTGGCATTCCATTCACGGGATCTTTCCAGTCGCCCCGGCGTGGCACAAAATTCTTTTCCGATGGCCAGGTCAAATCCAAATCTATCCAGTGGTAATCATCGTTGGGTTCGCATGCAACCGGTTCGGTGTCTGCCTTCGCAGCCACTGCAGCATCTGGCGAGAGCGAGTAAATCCATTTGGCTGTGAGGTTCAAGAGTTTGCAGTTTGCGTCACCCGGAGTGTGCATGGGCATTGGCAGATAGCGTCCGCCATCGCCAATTTTTGTGGCTGCAACTCGGAGGTAAAGCTGACTCTGGTTTAGGTCGCCCGGCTTGGCAAAGTACTTTGGGCTGCTTCTTGCAGAGTCTTTTGTGATTCGTCGTGTGTCGAAATCAAAGATTTGCCCTTCTCTCAAATCCAGTGTGACCTTGTTGTCTTTCATGGCAAAGCCATTTGGGTTGTGACAGTGCGCACAATTTCCAACCATGTATCCCTGCAAGCGAGTCTCATGAATATTCCGGGATTCACGTGGTCCCGACTTCTCGAGTGATGGGAGTTCATCGGCAGCTGGAATATTTTTGAGTATACCTGCATCAATAAAGCGTTGAACTTGAGTTATTTCATCTGCACCGATATCGCGGTCGCGGCCTGCTGCACCAAACGGGCGCCTGTTGAGCTGGAGGGGAGTGAATCCAAGCACAAAGTCTTGACCTCCCTTATGACACTCCTCGCAGCGTTGGCGGCCAGGAATCACATATTTTCTGGTTTTGCCGGTGTTCTCATCCACCGTCACGCGGAAGATGTCATCTTTCCAAGCGGTACCATCGCGGTAAGGAGTCGTAACAAGAATGGCCTCGGATTCGTTTTCGTTCCATTTGTAGGAACCGTGTAATGGTTGCTGCGGCGCTTTGCGCACAACAATGATGCGTGTTTCGATTTTTCGAAATACGGTTTCACCATTCCTTGATTTCAGTGCTTTGTAGAAGGTTTTATAGAAGCGCGTGTTGGGCGGAACGTCGAGCTGACCTGTTGTTGCGTTGTAAACCGCACCCGATGTCTTCCACTGCTGCTCCGTTTCATTCCATACGGCCGGGAAGTGCACGTAACGCCCTTTTTCGGCATTGTCGGCCCACAGCGGGTACTCAACGTTGTATGAAAGAGTACCTTTGCGCGCAAGAACGAGGCTATCGAGCGTGAATAGGTCTGTTTCCGAGAGTTTTGCGGGTAATTGCGTTGCGTTCAGGAAAAGTTCATCGCGTTCGGGATCTGTGCCCATTTGGTCGGCACGCGGAATACAGCTGCCCAGATCCGATTGCATTTTTCTCTGAGCTGCTCCGGAGCCTGCAGAGTCATCACGCAGGGTAAAGCGCCCAGTTGTCTTTCCAGATGCAACCCAATCCTCAATTGCAGCCTGCAGGCGTTCGTACTTTTGAGGTGCTGCACGGCGCATGTTCTCTGGCGGCATGCGGTTGTTGGCCAGCACGCGATTAAATGTTTCAGCCAGGTCTGCAATTCCTCCGACCACAACCTTTTGTCCGTTTGAACGGACTTCGGCCTGACCATGCGCTGAAACATACCAAAAACCACCTGTCTTTGAGGCCGGTGCAAGGTGACAACTTGCACAAGCTGCATCGATCTCTCGCTTGAGTTCGTCGAACGTCATGCTTGGGGCAACAGTATTTTGGTTTTCAACAATGGGCGGCAGAAGCGCCGAAGTTTTGGGTTCGGCACATTCCGTGGGCGTGGTCAGGTTCGGAGAATTTGGATTGATACCGCTCGGTGTCGCCCCTGGAAAGGGAGTTGCCAGAACGACCTCATCCGGCCGTGGCGCCATGGGGCGATCACAGCCGGATAGGGTTACAACCGCGATGAGTCCGAGGAGGAAATGCAGCTGCTGTTTCATGGGCAATTAGTCCAACGTGATGAAGTCGTTTTGTTGAACGATAGGATCCATGAACGAACGGTCGGTAATTTGGGGCAGCAGTTTGGATTCGGCTGTGTTCAGCGAGTAGCTTCCCTTCGCTTCGTATACAAAGAGAGTACGAGAGAGTGGATACAGCTTTACACGCACGTTGTGCACGGTGGGCTGGTATGCGCCTGCATCGTCGGTCTTCGAGATGCTTACAGTGCGGTTCCCTTCGCGGCTGGCAGACAATCCCGCGTAACCAATTGCGTTTGGATTGCTTGCAGTTTCGCTCGCGATATCTGCAGTTTCAGCCATCACGGTCACGCATGCGCCGAAAGCCTTGATGCCAACAATAGATTTGAAGGTGTCGGTTGTTCCGGAGTTGTCGTCGCGGCGGAATGCTTCAATGGCGCCTGTTTTTCCAGAGCCAGGGAGCTTCGACCAATCAGTGATTTCGCAAGTGAAGATAGCCTTGAGTTGTGGAAGGCTAAGCTTTGAGATTGCGTTCGGGCGATTCACAAACACGCCGAGGCCATCGAGAGCAATAGGGTGAGCAACAAGTTCAATGCCTGCAGCTGCGGCCTTGGCTGCAGCGTCTTTCTTCAGTTCGCGCGACAGGGGTGCAATGCCTTGCTGACCAGCAACAATGGCCTCTTCGCCTTTGCCTGAGCCGCCGCCAACATACTGAATTTCATCTTGAAGACCCGAAGCCTGGATGGCGTCGGTCATCATGCCGGCGAGTGTGTCGGAACCTTTGAATGTGAACGGAGCAGCAGCGGCAGTTGCGCTGACAGCAGAGAGAATAAGTGCAGATACAATACGCATAATAGACCTCCTGAAAATGTCCTGTCTCGAGGACACGGAGCTCTTAACGATTGATCCCGGAAGCAATCAAGCCTGACACAATCGTTTCACACGCAAGTGTTCTTCCACCATTGATGACAAAATTGTGAAGAAGAGATTGGGGCAGATCAATCCATGAGACGCATTCAGCGGTAGATAGTCTCGAGGCGCGTGAAAAAATCATGCGAAGATCGAGCAGTTGTTTCATTTGCCTCTATGCCGAGTGATTCCAGCCAAAGTGTGGCTGAACTTGCAACTTCTCTTATTTCTTCCTCGGATGAGTTTTTAAGCTCCGACTCAATCTCAAAGGACACTGGTTTACCTTGGCCGAGTGCATCGCTGTCTCTTCCAAGTTGTAGAACTACATGGGTGTCGTTTTGACTTGGAATTTTTATTGTCCAACGCTCTTTGTGCACAACTGCTGCAGGAATCCAGTTCTTGTGCACTGTTTTGGTTGCGCTGTCGAATTCATTCAATTTGGGCCAAGAAACTCCGCTCCAGGTTTCCTGCAAGAGTCTTTTTTGTTCGGATGTCACGGTGTTTTGCTGAACAAGGCTAAGCAGGAAGGGAAGTGAAAAGCGAACCCGGTCTCCGGTTTCGCCTGAGTAGCGCTGTTTTAAATTTGAAGAGGTTCTTGTGGTTGCAAGCCAGGTATATTTCGAGACAGAAAATTCCTGCTGCAATTGCACCCAAGACTTTTGCAGAACCAGTTCGCTTTCTCGCATTTGAATTCTTAATTTTGCCTGTGGGAGATTTCGCCTGAGTTGAAATTTCCGGTCTTCATGGACATCGAAGTAGACATCAGTTCTCTGGATTTCTGCGTGAGCGAGGCCTACTTGGCGAGCAATCGCGTTAAAGGCGGCTTCGGAAATGCCGAGGTGGAGTTCCGATTCGGTCTTTGTTTTTTCGGGCTGCGCAGAATGGGCAGGCGAAAAAGCTGATGAGAGCAAAATTGCAGCAAGATAAGAACTTGCTCTTCGATACAATTCTTTAGTTTTGAATTGGATCAGGTACCCGTTCACCGTTCTGTCCTCTGTCGCATCTCATGTCTTTGCTCTGGCTCAAGCTAACCGATTGGGGCGGAATTTGGGAGTGTCGAAGTGACAACTCTGCAACATTTGCGAAACATCACTCCCACCCCAGGTGGCTTATTCACATGTCACAAATCCCACAAAATAAAGCCTTAAATCATTCACTCGGCTGTAATTTTTGAAGCTGTCCGGGCTCACATTCATTTGAGAAAATCAACCTCAGCCAAACTCAAATGGAGGCTGAGCCACTATGAATCCTTCAGCATTCGATTACTCAAAGGCAGTTGTTACCCCCCCAATCAGTGCAGCATTACTGGGAAGCAGCACTCCCGTGCCGACCCGAAATGCCCAGTACGAGGTGAGTCTTGCTCAAGCACACGAGCTCGATGAGCTTTTTGCGCTGCGGTATGATGTTTTCCTTGCTGCGCACGATGCAGAGCAATCGACGATGAAAGACATGGATAAATACGATTCTCTGGCGGATCACCTCATTGTAAAATCGAACAATCGAATCATTGCCACATATCGACTTCTGCCAACCGACCGGGTTTTAAATGCGGGCCTAATTCCCTATTCTGCCAATGAATTCGACCTATCTGGCCTCCTTGAAATGTGCGACCCGCGTGAAACGGTCGAGCTCGGGCGGAGCTGTGTGCATCCGGCTCACCGGAATGGTTCAGTGCCAAAGATTCTCTGGAGTGCATTGGCAAAATACATGATCGAGCATGGCCGTTCAGATGCATTCGGAAGTGTCAGTGTTTTTAACGCGAATCATTGTCAGGCTGTGGGTCTCGTGGAATATTTTAGAGATCAAGGAGCCTGGTCCGAGACAATCCAGTGCCCTGCGCTTGTTCCTGTTCATTCGAATTCGCCTGCACGCAAGGAAGAACTGAAGACTGTCGTTCCGCCTCTCTTGCGCTCGTACTTAATGTTGGGCGCAAAATTGTACGGCGGCCCCTCCCACGATCCTGTTTTCCGTTCACACGACTTCCTAATTCACTTCTCGACCAAAACCATGTCGGATCGCTGTAGGCGGAGCTTTTTCAGTTCACTGGGCTGATTTTGTACATGGGTTTACTCATTTTTGCGCAAAGAAATCATTTCCGTTTGCGCAAACACTGACCAAAAAATCGAGCAACGTAATGTGCCTGCGGCAGGCGCGCTGGACACGATGCGGAGCAAGAGGGTGAAACCAGCCCAGCTTATTAAAAGCATTCCATGGAGCCTTTTTAAGCCAATTCCAGCTGCCCATTTCCAGTGTCAGAGGCATAAAGAGAGGGCCGCCTCGCTTCATGTTTTCCACAATCAGATAATCCCACAGATCACCATGTGTTTGATAGCTATCGGATTGTTTTTCGAAGGTGTAGATGTGGTCTGGAAATGAGTCGTTCAGTGCTCGTTCTAGGGCTGAGTACTGTTCGGTGTGCGGCGGTGGAGCCGAGGTCATAGACCAAGGTGTCCACACCCGATCGCGTGCACCGAAACCGCTGTGGAGATCGAGCGCAATCACGCCGGCCGATGTCTCGAGTAAATTTTCTACCACGCGGATTAAAGCACGACTCTCTGGCGCGAGTTCACCTGTACCCCGATAGTAGGGCAAGACAGGTGAAATTGTCTGTCCGCCCAGGAATGGAACCGCTGATTCGGCAACAATAGGAGCGTTGCGCATAAGGTCTATTCCTTGCGCCGTGGCACGCCTGCCTTGAAAAATTCCGGTCGGGTTCAGCGCAGGGATGGCAACCACACGCGCAGAGCTCAGCATCTTGCGCACACCACTGTTCCAGCGCGCTGTTTCAAGTAAGTGGGAGAGATGGTGAAGAAGCACAGTGACACCAATCCACTCTAGCCCATGCACTCCCGCAACAAGCAAAAGTGTATAGGTATCTTTTGAGGGCGTTGCTTCGCCGTTCAGCTCGATGAGGTGAATATCGAAAGCCCCGTCTTCGCTGTGAACGGTATCCACTTTTGAGTGCGATATTTCATCACGGTATTGGACAATAAATTTCTCAATATCAGCGAGAATGGGCATTGTTCACCGCCAAGCAGACGCCTTGAAGAGTAGCTTGTGCCAAGGATTGCGGACGCTGGTGGGAACCCACAGGAGTCCACGTTCCGTGCACGCTGACCCGAATTTGTTTCTCGCTCAAAGTCCGAAACAAATGAGGCATCAGACTCGTGTCGTCTGTCCAGGCGCGCTCGGGCTGATTTTCAAAAACAAGACCCAAACACAAAATCGCCTCCATTTCTGCCCGCTGTGCTATCCATGCGTGTCCACGGCTCCAGGCCTGCATGTCCGGAACCGTTGCAGCAGTTGTGGTTCCCTCGGGGAAAATGGCGATGCTCGAGTTTTTTTGAATTGTAAGGCATCGCCTCAGGGCGCATGCCCTTCCCATCAATGATTCACGTTCAACAAAGACACATCCCAGCGCACGTGCAACCCACCCGAACACAGGCCATTTCGCAACCTCAGATTTGGCAAGAAATATGCACGGATGAATTGCGCAAATTATGAGAATATCAAGGTAGCTCACATGATTCGCTACAATCAGAATTCGCTTTTTTAAAGCCGAGCTTGTGAAAGGGAGGCTCGATTGAATCTGTATTCCGCAGCCCCAGAGAATAATTCGGAAGAAAAAAGAGGTCACTCTGCTGCGCGCATCGACCAAGCCTGGAAGTAGTAGCAAGACCAGGTTGAGCACGAGAGAAGTGTGCAAAATGAAAATAATGCGCAGCAGCGCGCGGAGCTCTTTGGGCATCGGCAAAAACCCCTCCACCACAATAATCGCCGCAAGTATGGGGTGTTTCAGGTGCGCTCATCCAGCCTCCGCTGTTGAGAAGTTGTGAATTTCTTGCAACAGAATGGTCTTTTTTTGCTTCATTTCAAGTCTCTCTGAGATACTCTGTCACAAAGAGTTCACTCATTGTCTTTGCTCGAGACCATGGCTTTGAGGTATCACTCGCCGGGTCTTCGGATCTTCAAGGAGGTTCTTCAGAATGATGCGCAAAGCTTTGGTTTCTTCGGTTGTGGTATTGGCTGCCCTGTCTTCTTTCGCTTCAGCTGCAGCGAAAGGTAAAGCAGGGAAAGAGACGTTGCCTGTTTACAAACCCACGTCAGGCGTGACCGGCACACTCAAGTCAATTGGCTCTGATTCCATGAACAACGAAATGGCTTTGTGGTCGGAAGCCTTTCGCAAGTTTTATCCTGGCGTAAAAATCGAAGTTGAGGGCAAGGGCTCCGCAACTGCACCTACTGCTCTTATTGAAGGCACTGCTCAGTTTGGTCCTATGAGCCGCCCGATGAAGAACGAAGAAATCTCCGCGTTCAAAGCAAAGTTTGGTTACGACCCCACTCCCGTCAAAACATCGCTCGATGTGTTGGCCGTGTATGTACACCGTGACAACCCCATCAAGTCGTTGAGTCTTCAGGATGTGGACGCGATCTTTTCCAAAACCCGCAAGAGCGGCGCGAAAAAAGATATCGCAACATGGGGTGACCTCGGCCTCACTGGTGAGTGGGCGAATAAACCTATTCAGCTCTACGGCCGCAATAGCGCTTCGGGAACCTATGGCTACTTTAAAGAGAACGCACTGGCCAAGGGTGACCTCAAAGATACAGTTAAGGAACAACCCGGCTCAGCTGCAGTTGTGCAAGGTGTGGCAACCGATAAGTTCGGTATTGGATACAGCGGCATTGGTTATAAAACCGATGGCGTGAAAGCTGTGGCACTCTCTCTCAAGCCCGGTTCAGAAGTTGTTCCGGCAACTGAAGAGAATGCGCTTGCTGGTAAGTACCCACTTGGTCGTTACCTTCTCATTTACATCAACAAGGCTCCCAAACAGGATCTCGACCCCGCGCGTCGCGAGTTCTTGATGTATGTTCTCTCTGCTGCGGGCCAGGAAGCTGTTGTCAAGAATGGCTACATCGCACTTCCGCTCAAGGTTCTTCAGGAAGAGCGCGTGAAGCTTGGAGTTGTTAAGGGCGGCTGAGAGTATTCCTCTCGGGTGTTGTAATTCAAGCTGACGTTAATTTGCCCCGCCCCTGCGGGGCATTTTTATTTCCCAATGTAATCAGCGCAATTGGCTTCGCTCGTGCAGATACGGACGCCCGGGCAGGGAACATCTGAGGTTCGGTAGGCCTCTTTATAATTCGCCACCGAGGCTGGTTTTCGGCAGTCGTTTTTCGTTTGCGAATATCCTGCAAAGCCTGGTGCAAGCTTGTAAATCGTTCCCGAGAACCACTCACAAGCTGTAAGCGCCATGGCTTCAGCAGATTCGGGTGAGGGAGCTCTCGCCAAAAAACGAGTGCTCGTTCCTCCCATCCAACCACCTTTGAATTCGCGGTGCACAAGTCGTGCCTCATATTGCGCAACGTAGTTGCAGCTTTTTTTACTTTTGTCCTGGATGCTCAGCGAACCCTTCACCGCAGCTACAAAGTTGCCCTTGCCGCTTGCAGATTGAATCTCCGGGCTCACAAGTGCTTCACGCACGCTGCCGGCGTTCGCTGTGCCTGTGACTGCAGATTTCAGATGTGTGACAGACTTGAATTTTGCCAACTCGGAGAGATGTGCAATCACGTTGGCAGCAGACCAACGCAGTGCTCCGGCAATCGTCCGCGTTGAATTAACAACGAGTGTCATTGCGGCCTGGCTCAGCTTCGTTGGACCATCGCAGAAGAACCGAATCTCTCCTGCTGCAACTGGGCGCGTGCAATCGAGTACGTAGATTCCGCCCGCTGCAAAAGCTGCGGCAGCAACCTCCGCCGAGATGCCAACGCCATAGGCAGCACCAACCGCCACGGGCACAAATTGGGTGTCGGAATCGCTTTGCTCAGCCTGCTTTTGTTCAGGTTTGCACGCCGAAAGGCCTGCTACGACAACCAAAGCGAGCGTGCTCAAATATATATGCTTCATTCGAAACCCCTCATCTGTGGTTACAGGGGGTTTCGGAAGGAAGTGGACGGGGTTGAGCGAGAAATTTGTGAAATCGAAACAGCCGGCTTTAATTCAATTATTTTCGGTCATTTAGGCGCGGGTGTGCAGGTTTGAACCCATTCGGAGTCCGCGATTCCGCAATATCGGCGATTATAATGAAAATTGCACCAATCTCTGGTTTTATCCTTTGCAGGACTGCTTGCGCAGTCGTTGCCTCCAGGATTCGCACTGCTTGCTGCCGATTTGCACGCTCCAATCCATTCGCTGTCAGGCACGCCGCAGTAGCGTCGATTAAAATGAAACTTGCACCACTCAGTGAGTTGAGCCTTGGCCGGGCTATTTCCGCAATCACTCGTGGAGGCTTTCGGTGCATTGCACATGCGGCTCAGTTTTTCACCGACACCTTCTGCCCAGCACCCACCATCGCAGGCTTGACCCCAGTTCCGTTCACGGCAACAGGCACGGAGTTCCGCAATGGCGGGTTCACTGCCTTCACGGCAGCCCCCAGCAGTTTGAGACGCAGAGCCGGTAACCCTCGGGGGTGGAGCACTGGGTGGTGTCACTGAGGCTGTCACGGCAGGAACTGGCTTCTGTACGGTTCTGATGTCCCCACCTTTGGGAATGCAGGCAAAACTCAAAAATAAAATCAGCTGCGAAAGAAGGAGAATGAAACCAGGCTTTCTCTGAAGCGTCACGTGAATTCTCCTGAATTTAAAATTGAAGTGCGTGTTCCCTCATTCCCAAAGTATATCAGATTCAAGCACAGGAGCCGCTCAGGTGTTGAAATTCCGATGCTCAGAGGATTCAATATTCTGACTTCAAATGTCTTCGACGCGCCGGAAATATTCGGGTACTTTTGCGCCAGATACTCAAAAAATTCATCAGTGGGTCAACAATCTATGGGTCATTCTCTGAAGAGAGCCCTGCGGCTCTGTCTCTTGGTTCCTTTTGTGGTGCATTCAGGGGGCTGCGCTGCTGGCGATGACCTGGCTATGAAAGCTGGTCTTGGCGTAGCTGTGCAAAGCGATGGAAACGACTCTCCGTTAGTAGAAATGAAAGTCGACGTGAAAGATTGGGTCTTCAATGCGAACGTCTCCGGATATTCTGAGTCGAAAACCAAGGTCACACACGCCCTGGCAGGTATTCTTTACAGCCTTCCGCTTGTGTCGGGCGGTGCACTCGAAGCTGAATTTGGCCTGGGCGCATTGATGGCGCAGACCTCAGCCGAGGGTAATTCCGAGCGGATGTTCAATTACACGGTGCCCGTTGGTTTGAATTGGACGATGCTGCAAGGCTCCGGTCTTGTTCTTGAGGCGAATTGGAAGTCATGGCTCTTCGCATCTCATCCCTACATTCCCATTTTTGCGCTTCTCTCGCACGATCGATTCACGACCCTTGCTGTCTCTGCAGGGGTGTCGCTATGAAAATTCTTTTTTCCATCAACGATTTAGGATTCTCTTGGTGGCTTTAGCAGCGCTCCTGACCTCAGGTGCAGAGGCTGGGGGGCATCGTCTTTCAGCCGGTGCCTTTTCGGTCATGGGAGGTGCGAATCCAGTTTCGTTCGGCAGTCCCGCGGAATATTCATACACGTATATCAACAACTCACGCGACCGCGAATTTGTTCTGGGAATTGTTCCTGGCATTGCATATGCCGTGCGTTTCGAGCCAAGCGAGAGATGGGCAATTTCAGTCGGTGCGGCTCTTGGCTACGGAACTGCCTCCCCTTTTGTTGGTCCCTACGCAGGCTTTGCGTTTGAGTTCTGGTGTCCTCTCGATTCGTTCTGTCTTACTTTGGACTATCGAACAGCAACTGCAGTTTACTCTTACAAGAAGGCCATCTCTGGCGTGAGTTCAATTGCTCTAGGAGGTACGCTGTGGTCAAGATGATTCAAACGGCAGTGTTTGTTCTTTTGCTTCAGGCACAGGTTGCGCAGGCTTATGTTTTTGCCAGGGATTCATTTAAGGGTGAACCTGTGCGTCAGAATGTATCAGCTGATTCTCCCCGTGTGTATTTTCATATCAGTGGCGATGTTCCGGCATTCAAATCAAAAGAAAAATTTCTCGATGGCAAGTATGCTGGTCTCGATGACAAGGGCTTTTTTAAAGCCATTGTGCAGGACTCGTTGCAACGCTGGACTGATGTTGAAGATGCCTACATTGAATTGGCACTTGCTGCAGAAGAGGGGCCAGGAGCGAACGAAGAAGACAAAATCAACAACATTAGCTTTGCTTCCGGCTCATGGAGTGATGCAGGCAGTGCAATGGTCAAAACTGGAGAGACTGAAGAAGATTCGCGTTACATAATCGATTGTGACATTTCGCTCGATTCAGACACCAATCCCGAGACTCTCGCTTTCACGGTTCTGCATGAAATTGGTCATTGCATGGGACTTTTGCATCCGCACTACTCCACCAAATCCGTGATGAGCTACGCAACAATCAGCAAGAAGTTTGAATTGACTTCGATGACAAGGCTGGGTTAACCGTTCTCTACCCCGTTCAGTATGAGAAGAGGAAATATCTCGTACCATTGTGCGGAAGCCTAGCGACTCAGGGAAGGAAATCGACTCGCACTGCTCCATTGTTGATTCTTCTTCCCATGGCATTGCTCTTGGTTGGGCTGTTCCGCAGAGGAGGTAGAACACACAGACGTAATTATTCTCAAAACTGAACAGACTTATTTAAGGGAGTATCTCGATGAAGAATCTTTCAACTGTATTGCTGGCCACAGTTTCTCTCATTGGTTTACCACATTGCTCTTCTTCAGAGTCGAAATCGCCCACGAATGGCGGAAATTCTGCTTCAAGTTCAGATCCAGGCGAGGGTGGCGTGAGTCCGGTTGACCTCTCTGCGTACTGCACGGCAACAATCACAAAAGACTTCACGGTCAAGTTTCTTTCTAAGGATTGGTATACGGTTAAAAGCGGCGAAAAACTTGCGATTGTTGGCAGAGTCATTGGTTCTGAGGCCGAACTGATCCGCTTCACAAAAGATGGAAAGGCATATGAGGTTGATGATGTGCCATCAGAAAATTTCACTTCAGATTGCGGACAAAACACAACGGGCGATTTAGAAATTGTCGCTCTCACGAGTGTAGAACTTTTTTCAGACGTTCAGCTATCGAATAAGCTTTGCACAGTTAATGCAGGTGCGTCGTACAAAAGCAACAGCTACGGCTTTGGTAGCAATGGCGGAGAAGTCTATGAGATTTTCGCCGATGTTCTTGTAAGCGCCTGTAACAGCAGCACAGGCAAGGTGTTTGCGGGATTCCCACGCATTTCAGTGGGCAACACAAATATCGGATCAAAGGTTTTTGCGTGGCTGCGTAGGAAAAACTAAGCAACTCAAAAACTGAGCCAGCATGAAGAGCTGCGCGTTCAGAGTAAGCTCCTGAACGCGCAGATTTTTCAGATGGCTGGGCAAGAAGTGTTTCGCATTAAGCTTCTGTACTTTTGATTTCTCTGCAAATCAATATCTATCCATTGCAGGCTTCCCGTCTGAAAATCATGGTTCATATTTTTCTCATAAATAAGCTGGTCGTTCACTAATATTTTGATTGCAGAAATATTACGCCTGTCGGTTTCGAAGCGACGGAATTCCCGTTTTGTGCAAGTTCCAAGCCCGAGAAAGCCACATCGATATGATGTAGAAAACTGTTCATTCTCAAAGGTTGTTCCGTGTTTCTCGATACGAACGAACTGCAGCTCTTGGAGATATCGTTCCGAGAAAGCATTGCTTACAAAGCCACCGCCCGGTCTAAAAATTCCGTTTTCTTCCGAGACAGAATGAACAATTCCACGTCCAAACGAGAAGGAAAATGCTCTCCCATTTCCATTTCCTTTGCCTTCTTCGCCAGTGCCCCAGCTCTGACGCGGAAGCGCACGACCTTCAATTCTAACCTCAAGTTTGTCAACTTTTGCGAACGCCCAGCAGCCTAGCTTTTCTTGTCCGGAAAGAGCCTGCTGTAAGTTGTTGTTGCGCGAGGTTTCTCGGTTATAATCTTCACTCAGAGAAGCGGCTTGTTCTGCGCTCAACTTTGCATTAATCGGTGCATTCTTCTCAGCCTCTTTGACAATCTCCTCGACTTCCTTGCTCGACACAATGCATTTGCTGCGTTTCTCGTCATTGTAGATGTGTGCATCGAGTGCATCGAGCTTGAGGAAGTGACCACCACTGCGATAGGTCAGGTCGCCTTTTGAGAATAACGGATTGCCATTGAGGGTCAGTTCAAACGCACCGAACTCTGAAATCCTGTTGGGCGTGTTGCTGCATTTGCTTTTGTCATCAGGAACAATGACGACTTCCAGATCTTCCACCTCGAGAAGCTTTGGGGATCGAAGTTGCGACTGCGCGGGAACACCGCGCAGATTCGGCCTACAGTCATCACCCTTCATCGGTCCCCAGGTCAGGGTTTGGGCAGAGCCTGAACCAATCTCATTTGTTCTCCAGAGGCCGCCTTTTGTGCTCAGGTAAATTTTTGTGCCTGGAGGGGGCTGAACCGAAAGCTTATATTCTGCACCAACGAGCGCTTTTGGATCCACTCCCGCGACGCAACCCAAGACCTTGTTCGAGTCATCTGCTCTGAGCGGGCTTGAAAGGGGGCACTCAAGTATTTGCTTTTGGTAGCGCAAACACAGCGCCGAATTCACTTCTTTAAGTCTAATGAGCTTCGCAAAGTCTTGTGTCTTTCCAACGGCCAACGCGCTAGTGATGCTTTTGCCAGAACCTGCAGATGCCACCCCTGCGCCTCGAGATGCCGCGTCTGGCAAGAGATCAGTCGAGCAACCCGATAGCAAAACTGCTGCTAGAGAGATTACTCTAATCATGAACGCCCCCGAAACGAAATGTTTAATAAACGCTTCGGATTTTCTCATGATAGAATTTAATAAATGTCATAATAATCAGATTTTACCAGAAAAAGTAACTCTCAATTAATTTATGGTCAGTTCCGGAAATTGAGTGTGCAGGGGGTGTAGCGAAGGGCAGCACTGAGTGATTCAGAACCGCCTGTGCGAGGTTTGTTCCTCCAAATGTTAAAATTGGAGAAATCCGTGTCTGCGAATGGCTTCCTTCAGAACGAGAAGCCAATGTAGGAATTTAAAAGTCGAAGGCTCTTCGCATCGGCAACTTCTTTGTTCGACTTCTTGGAAGCTTCAAACTGCGTGTCGCTGTATCCTTCTGTTTTTGTGTATTTCTCCGAAATATTCACGAACGGAACTGAAATTCCCACCCATTCTGCACCAATCACGAATCGACCCAGATTCCATCGGTTGCCAATGCCGATCTGTGCTTGAAGTTGCAAGAACTCAGCTTTGAAGGCATCGGCCTGTGTTTCAATGCCATTGTCATCAATTTTTCCACCAATCGTGCCAGAGGTGAACTGTTCGATGATCAGACCCCCGGTGCTGTAAAATGAGTTGCCCCCGAAGTAGGAGCCCAAGGCTCCTATGCGAAGACGCGAGTATTTGTAGATTTTCAGAAAATCGAGAGACGCACTGTCGACAGTGAGTTCTCCGGCCACTTCATGGTTGACGTTGTAGCTGAGACCACCTGTCACCCCTGGCGTGAACATGTAGCCGAAGCCAGCTCTGCAGTCAGCGGATATTTTAGCCTGTTGTGTGCACTGGAGTTTTCAACAACACCTGCGGGCAACCTTGATTTCGGGGCTCTAGCGAATTCATTGTCTGAATCTGAGCCCTGCGAGTCCGCCACAACATCGCCACCTAAGAAACTAATCTGGCAGGACTTTTGCTCCAAAATGACGATTGCAGTTCCATTAGGATTCGTACTTCGTACCACACCACTTCCCAGGTCTTCGTTGGTGCTTGTGACGGTCACTTTCTGTTTTATTTTGAGCTTTGAATCATTTTTTACCATGAGAGAGCATCCATTTTGCTTCCTGACTTTGGAACCGGCGATAGCCTGTTGAATCTCTTCTTCATCTTGAGCAAAAGCATTCAAAGGTGCAGCAATTGAAATGCTGAGAAAAGTAACAGCTGCAAAATTGGTTTTGTTGAGTTTAAACATGAGACCAGACCTCCAGAGTTTTACTCAATATCGTTCTCGAGGGGAGAATAATGAGTTGGCGGTAAGCACCCGTCAAATACCGAACATAAAACCTGGGATATCTTCTCAGTGATTCCGCGGGCTCAGCTGCGTTAATCAGTGCTCAGGGTGTTGGCCGGGAGGGGGCTTATTCCAGAAACTGTTGAACAATCTTGTGTCCATCCGGGTGGTCAAAAAGTGCATCATGACCGCCTTCCATCTCTTTAAACTGCGCTCCACCGCAACTTGCGCATGCGGAAACCCTGCTCTTGAGCACTGGCCACGATATCAGCTGTAGTTTCGTGTCGCTCATGCCCTGTGTGAATAGTATTTTACTTTTGAAGTTTTTGATGTGGGTCAAGAGCGAGCGTTCGTCATAGGCTGCTGGATTCTCTTTTGTGCTACCAAATCTTGCCTTCATACGGCTGCAGTAGTCTGACGTTGGAATCTTGCGGTCTTCCTCGAGCTCGCAACGCAACTTGAAGTTTAGCGGACCCGGTGCATTTGCAATAACTCCATTTGTTGGGTGGAGTGTGTTGAGCCGTGTAACCAGATATCCACCTTGAGAGTGGCCAACAAGAAAAATTCTTTTGATTTCGATACCAAGCTCTCGTGAGCCGCTCTTTTTCAACCAAAGCAGGGCAGCTTCCGCGTTTTTGAGGTTGTCTCCCATAAAGAGATTCTCTTGAGGGTAGGCAACGGCGATGTACAGTGCATCGTCTCTTTGAACTAATTTTTTGCTTTTCCTGAGCGTCAGCTGCGCAGCCTTAACGTTCTGTTTATCGGATTCAACAGTTCCATGGAAAATCAGGAAAGCATCTGCAGAACTTGTTTGGGGTTTGTGAATTATAAATTCGACCCCAGGGTCAGCGGTTTTCATTTTGAGTGAAGAAACTGCTGCTTCATCTCCTGTTTTAGGTTGCATGTGCATACTTCGGCAAGAAGCCAAACTCAGCCCGAGAACGAAGGTCAAAAATGCAATGGTCGCTTTCATTCAAAGATGCTCCACATTTTCTTGTACCAAGGTCTGGGGATTTCAAATTCAACCCAGAGATTGTTGTCACCTTCTCCGGCCATTTCCATGAGCTCTTTGGGAAAACGCAGCGTGATTTCCGCAGAGAATGTGTCTTTCCTCAGAATGACTTTGTTCTCGATGTCGAAGCAGCCGCTAAGCGAAAGTGCGCAAGCAGAAAAGAGAAGACTGTTCGTTCTCTGAAGTGACCTTTTCACGCACGTGCCCTCGCATAAAGTAGACAGCCGCAGCCGTTGTTCCATTCGACCCCGTCGTCCGAAACAAGTATCGACCGGTTGGCAGCAAATTTGATAATATTTTTTTGTTTAAAAAGGTTCGTAATTTTGGGGCTCTCTGGCATGGGGGTAGCTACTGTTGTACACTTGTCCTGACATTGTCTTTTTCTTTCTGAGTTTGAAAGATTCCTATCATGCCAAGTCCGCACATTCAGGCCGTTCATTTACGCAAGCAATATGGAAAAGTGCTTGCAGTCAGTGACGTGAGTTTTAGTGTTGAGCGAGGTCAGTGCTTTGGACTCTTGGGTCCCAACGGCGCTGGCAAGACGACCACTATTGAGATGATGGAAGGTGTCATTGCTCCTGACTCAGGTCAGGTTCTTTTTATGAATCAGCCGTTGACTCGCTCTTTGCAACACAAAATCGGTATCCAATTTCAGAACACGTCTCTTCAGGACTTTCTCACTGTACGTGAGTGTCTTGGGCTCTTTGCGAGTCTTTACGCACACCATAGAAGTATCGATGAGCTGATTTGTTTGTG
This sequence comes from Betaproteobacteria bacterium, assembly GCA_016868315.1. Classification (GTDB taxonomy): domain Bacteria; phylum Bdellovibrionota_B; class Oligoflexia; order Silvanigrellales; family Silvanigrellaceae; genus RFOM01. The sequence continues at coordinate 43,243 of VGHE01000008.1, read as the reverse complement.
TGCTCTGGAGGATTTTCTTGACCGTGATAATCGCAAGCTTTCAGGTGGACAGCGGCAGCGATTGCTTTTGGCATTGGCGCTTATCAATGACCCCGAGCTTGTCTTTCTCGATGAACCAACAACAGGCCTCGACCCTCAGGCACGTCGTAATCTTTGGTCACTGGTCGGAGAAATTAAATCTGAGGGAAAGAGTATCATTTTGACGACGCACTATATGGAAGAAGCATATGTGCTGTGCGATCAAATTGCGATTATGGATAAGGGCAGCATCATTGCTCAAGGCGAACCCAAAAATCTGCTGAGGGAGTATTTTGAAGGGCAGTATATTGAAATTCCTGAAGAGGATCTGTTAGGCCAGCCACCATCAGATTTCGGTTTTAGCTATCATAAAAAGAACAACAACTTCGAGTTCCATGTTCCCGACGTTAAGACAGCGCTGTCGATGTTTGTACAAAAGGATATCTGTCTCAACAGAATGACCGTGCGTTCGGCGAGTTTGGAGGATCTCTTCCTCCATTTGACCGGCAGGGAGCTGCGCGAATGAAAAGATTTTTTGCTCTATTGGTTGCACGTAACAAGGAATTCATCAGAGACCGTGGTTCTTTGGCTTGGAGCTTGCTTTTTCCATTTTTGATTGTGATTGGCTTTTCATTCGCCTTCAGTGGGAGGCAACAGGATATCTTTAAGGTTGCCGTTGAGAAACAAGCTTCTATAGCTCCAGGTTCAAAAAATCCCCTCTCCGATTTTCTCGCTACGCAATATATTCAGTTCATCGATATTCAGGATTTGCAGCCTGCGCTCGATAAACTCAAGCGACATCAATTCGACATGGTGGTTTCTTTGAGCGAGTGGCCTCGATATTGGGTCAACTCTTCGTCGCCGAAGGGATACCTTTTAGAGAAGATTCTTTCAGGTCAGCAGGCAAGCAGCGGTGTAGTACGCGAGCAGGTCAGTGGGCGAGAAATTCGCTATGTGGACTGGCTTTTGGCAGGTTTGCTCGGGATGAATGTGATGTTCGGATCTCTCTTTGGCGTAGGGTACGTTATTGTCCGCTATCGCAAGGCAGGCGTACTTCGTCGCATTAAGGCAACTCCTGTGACAGCTTTTGAGTTCCTCGCTGCACAGGTCACTAGCAGGCTTATGCTCATGCTGGTGATGTCGGTGATTGTTTTGCTTGGATGCCATTGGCTTCTCGATGTACAGATGGTTGGTTCTTATGCGGACTTGTTCGTCGCACTCCTCATTGGCGCACTGTGCATGATTTCGTTGGCGCTCGTTGTGGCTGCTCGTATAAGCAGTGAGGAGTTCGCTGGCGGGGTTTTGAATCTGCTGACCTGGCCTATGATGCTTTTCTCAGGCGTTTGGTTTTCCCTTGAAGGTACGAATCCCGTTTTGCAGAAGATTGCCCAAATCTCGCCATTGACCCATCTTGTCGATGCAAGCCGAGCTATTATGACAGAAGGTGCAAGTCTCATGGACGTGAGCAGCCACCTTCTCATTCTGGTAGCACTTAGCGTGGTTTTCATGGCCACAAGTTCGTGGCTGTTTCAGTGGGAATGACCGATACCCACTCACTGAGCATCGGTCGTTTTTGTGCATCCGGTGCCGAAGAACGGTTTATCTGGGAGGTACGTTCACATGAAAGCAGATGGTCTCAATTGCCTCATGCTCATTGGCTCACTTCTTTCGGTCTTGGGCTGTCAGCAGAAGAGCTCGCCTGAGTTTGAGGTCTGCAAATACAAGGAAGCCTAGGGAGCGCTCTCTGACAATTGTGTATTTGCCGTGCTTGCAGACGGCACCTGTGGCGAGGCTGCCGTGAAGGTCAAGTCCGAGAAACCTGCAGATCAATTCGTCTGTATGGTGGAATTGTGAGTCAAAAAGAGCCACGTCGGTTGTCTCCTTACGAACAACTGAGGCTCGAGGCTCATGGGGAACAATCTGTCGCTGTTCATACGCCTTGGTTGTCTCTTGAATGCGAACTGCAGGGCTCCAGCACGTCGCCTCTGAAGGCTATTCTCAGCAGTTTATACCGCTATCCGATTTGTTATATTCATCCACGAAAACTGAGCTGGCGAGACACCAGATCAGTTTTGAGTTCTTTGTTGGGCATAGGGTCTTTGAACTTGCAGCCCTCTGCTTTAGCCAAGAAAGTGTCTCCGTCAAACAGCAGGGTGCTTGATGCGCTCGAGAACAAACGCTTTACATGGGATTGCGATGAGGTCATTCGATTCTCTCGGAGTGGCGTTCCCAGAGTCTCCGATACCCTGGCAGCGTTTTCAGTATTGCGTCGGAATATTCACGAGTCTCTGCTGCAGACAACCGAGAAAAACTTCATTCAAAAACTCGAGCATTACAAAAGCCGTCCGGAGCTCTTTCGGAGAGGGGTCGCTCTGCTTGTGCTGCAAAACTATCACGTCACAAGTAACTGCAGGGACGCTCTCAAGATTGCTGTGAATCGACTTCCATCGGTGTCTCTCAAGGCTTCTGCGTATGTCGAGTCCGAATCGGGACACGACAAGTTGGTTCTAAAAAGTCTGAATTTGCTGGGTTATATGCCATCTGAGAAAATTGTGGTGTTTCCTGAAACAGAACTGTTGGTTGATATTTTGAAATTTTCATGTGCGAGAAGCATTCTCTCTTTTGCATCCATGATTGAGTTTTTCGAGGCAGGAAGTTCGACCAAACGTCATCCCTTGGCGAATTTACTTGAAGGGACTCCCTGGGCAGGCGCCGCTGAGCCATTACAGATGCACCGGAACATCAATGTTGATGGAGGGCATTCATCCGCGGCTTTGAGTTTTCTCTTTGAGCCTGAGTATGCGTCTGTCTTTGCGGTCTGTGAGGCTGTTCGCCTCGTTGAATTGGCGGTTCTTGTGCGGTCTTTGCTCTTGGAGAGGCTGAAAGCAGAGCTTGAATTACTGGCAGCTCCGTCCGGCTGATGGGTTCGTCTTCTCGGTTCGAGGGAGTCGTTCCTATGCCTCAACATTGAATAAAAACTGAATATTTTTTTTAGTCTTTGAATCCCCTTATGTGACTCGAACGGACGTCCGATCCCGCTCCAACCGCGAAGAAGAAGTTGCAGAGTGGGGCAGTGAGTATGAGGTTCATTGGAGTATTGCTTTTTTCAGCGGCTGTCGGAGTGTCTTGTGGTGTAGCGCAGAACAACAACTCGCAGGAAGCAAGTGTAACAGAGCAGAACTCAGAAGGAGAGCAGTTTGGCTATTTGCGCAATGGCGATGAGCTGCTCGGAGTGCCCTTCAAGCTTGAAAAGGGCTTGCCGTTATTGGCGGGCACACTCTGTTGCCAAAGGATATGTCGCTCACCTCGCTTGGAGATGACGAGCTCGGCCTAGCCTCGCGCCCTGAAACTGCATTGTGGCCCGGTGGGCGAGTGCCTTACGAGCTTCCGGCAAACATGGAGCACCAACAAGAGTGGGCGACCATGGTGCAGGAGTGGGCTCGGGCTGGAATCCGCTGGGAACCTCGGCAGCCGGCAGACAAGGAATATGTTCGAGTGATTATTGGTGCGCGCGTGCCAACCGCCTGCGGGACAGCGTACTTAGGAAAGATTCCTGAGAAGGCATATGCCCAAATCGGTGGTTCTGGTCAGCCACTGTGGCTCATGAGTCGCGCTGAAATGGCAGAACTGGCGAAGCGGGGTGGCAGTTGCGATATTCTCCGCACGATCATTCACGAGGCCGGGCATACACTTGGTTTTTTGCATGAACATATGCGTTCCGATCGCGATCAATACGTGATTTTTGCAACCAATGTTCTGGTAAGTGACTCGAATTTTGGCAAAGTTGAGGGGAGCAAAAACTACATTGCATACGATTTCGACTCGATTATGCATTACGGGACAAATCAGACCGGTACGCCGAATATGCGCAAAAAGAACGGCGGTGTTATTATTGCTAACTCAAAGGGTTTGAGTGCGGGTGATCTTGCTGGTGCGCGCGCTGCGTATTCAATGGTGCCAGCATCGCCAGCAACGCCAACCACACCCGCTTCTACGCCCGCGCCGACTGCAGCTCCACGCACATCGGTGTCTCCCAAACCTGCAGCTCCACGCACATCGGTGTCTCGCAAACCTGCAGTGACACCGCGTGCGACCTCAACACCTCGACCCGGAGGCGGGGCTCAGGAAGGACGCTGTCTCGTTGTTGGTGGTGGTCAAAATCAACTCTTCAGCGGTCAATCGAATCGTGCCGAGTGCGAAAATAGGTGTCAGTCTTTTGCTGCTAATGAGCAGCGGCGCTGCTCGTGGGATGGTCGTGTTTTTAGAGCGCATCCTGAAGCACGCTGCGTTGTACGCGGCGGAGGTGGGAAAGAGCTCGCGAATTTGAACGGAGTAACGTTGTCAATCTGTCAAGCGCGCTGCGATAGCTTTGAGAAAGCGAATCCACGACGAACTTGTGACTGGGGATCGCGACGGCTGAAATAAGTGCCAGTCTGTTCCGCGGCACCCCATTTTGTTTCACGTCGGAACAGTTTGTTAAAACGCAGTGGCTATTTGACCTGAAAATCCATGGTGCGGGCTCCCTTGGATTGTGAAGTGGTAGTCTGTGTTGGTTGTGTTCATTTTTACAAGGCGAAGTGTCGCAGGTGGCAGCAAGTAATAGTAGCCCAAAGTGGCCAACACGCGACCAAAAGTTAAATCAAAAGACGCATGTGTGCCGAGCTCAATGTACATGTTACCAACGGGTTCGGTTCCGGAGGCTCTCTTGAATCCATATTTGTCGTACCAATTTTTGTATACCGTACTATATTGAGTGTCACTGAGTTCGAAATGATACAGACCAAAACCTAATTTAGATTGCAGAAAGAGCCAGTCACCTGCATATTCACTGATCATTTTCCCGCTCTCGTTTACGTCCGAAGCTGAGTCCTGCGCTGAAGTCATCATATTCACCGGCCTTCTCGAGGTCGTCATCTGTCATGTAGGTTTTAACTGTGAACAAATCATTGTCATTGAGAACTAGACCCAGTGTGAAGCCAGCAAGCTGATTGTCATCTTCAAGGTTCACTCCTCCAAGAAACTTTGCATATGAATAGCTACCCCAGAGAAAACCGACGTCCTTCTTTTACCTTGGTCATTCTTAAACCGAGCATCAGACTCGAATCCCACTCGGCTTTGCACAGAGCCATATTTCAGCGAGACATAATGTTTGAACGACTCCTTTTCCTCCGCGTCTGCACCACCGGGAAAAGTTAAAAGTACTGCGAATAGAAGCTTTTTCATTTGACGTATGCTTTCAATTGTAACTAGCGCTGATTGATACGCTGCTGATATAATAAATTCATTTGTATCTCATTGGAAAGCACAGAGTCCGGAAAAATCTCTTCAATACTTTATCGGTGAATGGCTGATATGAGAAAACTTGGAATCATAGGGGGTGTCAGTTGGCACTCCAGCATCGAATACTACAGGCTTCTCAATCAGGGTGTCTCGCAGCGCCTGGGTTCAACTCATAGCGCAAAACTCGTTCTTTCCAGCCTTGACTTTTCTGAGCTCCTTGAGTGGCAGAAAGCCGAAGATTCGAATGCGCTGAAGCAAGCATTTCTCGCTGAGGGAGAACGACTCAAGTCTGCAGGCTGCGAAGGTTTGATTGTTGCTTCACATACACTCAGTTGGCTTGGAGATTACATTCAAAATGAAATTGGCTTGGAGCATGTGAGCCTCTATGACGCCCTGTTCATGCGTCTGAGGAACTTGAGCGCACAAAGTGTCGGACTCGTCGGAACACGCTATACCATGGGCGACCAACGCTACCGCGAGGAATATGAGAAAGCTGGGTTTATCATTAAGACCCCCGATGAGCCTCATTTTACAAAAATAGCGAGAGCAATTTACAAAGAACTCGTGCATGGAGAGTTCAAGGATGAAACCCGAGTTCTCTTCGAGCACTGCTTTGATCACCTTGCTGAAAAAGGTGCTGACACAATTGTGCTCGGCTGCACAGAAATTGGTTTATTGGTAAAAGACAGGGAATGGCGTGCACGAACGCTTGCTCACCGGAATTCGATTGCTCTGGTTGACCTCATTGAAACTCATGTTGCCGCATCTGTCGACTGGATGTTGAAATGCGAGCCCTGCTGAGGGGGCTTGCTCCTGTCATTGAGTTCTTGAAGCTTACCAAGAGTATCCGATGCGCAGCTTGGGCAGCGTTGGGATGACAAACTTGTCGCTGAAGGTTTCGCCCCCCTCGATGCTTTTAGCCATCTTAATGCCAATCCATTCGCCGCCAATGATGAAGCCTGAATCAAACAGCCATTCGTTTCCGATGGTGCCGTGGAGCTCGGCACTGAGCAACTTACGGTAGCGGCTGTTCGAGCCGATTCCCAAGGCGCTTTGAAAATAGAAGCTGTTGCCGTTGTAGAATCTTACATAAGGGCCAGCAAATACTGTCGCCATAACAACGTATGAATCAATATCAGCTGTGAAGCCGTAGGCCATGCTTTCGCCCGCGTAGGTTCCGACATCAATGCCCGCGGAAAGTAACACGGGTGGCTTGATCGCGATGTAAGGGCCCTGAAGGCTGCGAACGTCTTGCGACGGGTTATCGCTTCCATGTGCCAGTGCTCCATTGAATGTGGCGAGCGAAAGTAGTGCTGTTAGAGTTGCACAGAGTTTTCTAACCATGGAAGTCTCCTTGCTCGTGAGTTAATCCTCACAAGGAGCTGGGAAGCAGGGGGTGTGCCAAGGTATATTTATCATTAATTTTGGAATGTTATCGTTTTTAGACATGCTCAATGCTCGCCTGAATAGACAAAAAAAGAATATCCTAAGATTCATTTTTTGAATGAATACAAGGAGACTGAAAACGATCCGATGCCCCCACTGAAACCTCACTTCGGTCAAAATAGAGGTATCTTTTGCCAGTAAAACTCTCTACGTACCTCGTCGGACTCTCAGGCCGCAGGTACCCCGATGACTCTTGACATTATTGACCCGCCCCAGCTTCATCCTGTTTTGAAATCTCTCGGTTTTCAGAACGCAACTCCAATCCAGCAGGAAGCGATACAGATTTTGGCGCGTGGTGAGTCGGTGCTTGCGCTTTCTCCCACAGGCTCCGGTAAGACACTCGCGTTTCTTATTCCCTTGATGGAGCGCCTGAATGCAGCTGAGGCAACCACGCAGTTGCTCGTGCTCGCTCCTACGCGCGAATTGGGCGCTCAAATTGCACAAGTTGCCACCCAAGTCGCTCAATGCCTCGTCCAGAGCGATGGGAAGCATTTACAGGTGCGCGGTGTGTTTGGTGGACAAAAGGCAGAAACCCAAAAGGCAGAGATTCTGAAGAACCCAGCTGTAGTTGTTGCAACTCCAGGGCGTGCTCTCGAATTGATTGAGCAAGAGGTTCTCAAGATATCTTCACTGAAGGCGATTGTCTTAGATGAAGCCGACCTCATGGTGGGCATGGGGTTCGAGGCACAGGTCAAAATGATCTGCGATCGCCTGCCAAATCGCGTTCAAGCAGCTCTGTTTTCTGCCACCGAATCAGAGGGGCAAAGCCGACTACAAAATCGTCTGGTGCACCGCGGAACGCGCGTCGATGTGCGGACGAGCGATGCATTGAGCATCGGCAGTTATTCCGGCTCACAGAACCCGGTTGCACTGCATCAAGTCTCTCTCGTTCCAGCCGGTATAGGGCGCATCGAGGCGCTCGGAGAACTGCTGGGACACATTGCGTCAGAAACTCAATCTGGGATTGTGTTTTGTGAGACCCGAGAGTCAGTGCAGAAGGTCGCAGAGTTTCTTCAAGCTCAGGGATTGTCAGCGGTGGGATTGTCGGGAGAACTCGGACAAATCGAACGAGCTACGATCCTGAGGCACTTCAAGTCGGGTGGAATTAAGTATCTCGTCGCCACTAATCTGGCAGCCCGAGGAATCGACGTGTCTGAACTTTCGGTGGTCGTTCATTTTGAGCTTCCCTCAACGCAGCAGGAGTATCTGCACCGCTCCGGGCGCACCGGGCGCGCCGGTAGAAGTGGGTGGACAATTAGTTTGTGCACTGCGCAGTCGAAAAAATTTCTCTCAGACTTACTCATTGGGACTGATATTCGGCTCAGTGTTTTTAAGCCCGCGGAAGCTATTGCCTCGAGCTCGACAACTTCTCAGAGCGTAGTAGCTGCAGCGGTGCGCGAGTTTACGAAAATTCACATCAATCGTGGAAAATCGAGCAAGCTTCGCCCGGGCGATATTTTGGGTGCTCTGACCCAGCAACTTGGTTTGAGCCGCGATGACGTGGGTGGAATTTTTATATTTGATCATTTTACACATATTGAAGTGGCAGAAGCGCATGCGCAAAGTGTTCTGAAGCGCCTGGCTGCCATCAAAATCAAGAACCTGTCTGTGAAAGCAAGTGAGGCGAGTGTTTTAGCAGCACCTCGTGCTCGTGGACTTTCAACACGCTGAAAATTCGTTATCCTGAAAGCATTCGGGGCAAGCGCCTCGAATTGCTACCAACCGATAATAAAGGATTCTCTTTGAACACCAATTCAACTTTTGCCGACCTCAAGCTGATTGAACCGTTGCTGAAATCTGTGCAGCGCAGTGGGTATGTGCATCCGACTCCCATACAAAAACAGGTTATTCCCCATTTGCTTGAGGGCAGAGACCTGCTTGGTATTGCCCAAACGGGAACAGGCAAGACGGCAGCATTCTCTCTGCCGTTGCTGCAGACCCTGGTTGAAAATCCAAAACGTCTTGTTCCAAAGCATGTGCGCGTGCTGGTTCTGACTCCAACGCGTGAACTTGCCATTCAGGTGCACGAGAGCTTTCAAACCTACGGTGCATCGCTCCGCGTCAAATTGGCGCTGGCATTTGGAGGTGTCAGTCAGGTTCCCCAGGTGCAGAGCCTGAGCGCCGGTGCTGATGTGTTGGTTGCAACGCCGGGACGTCTTCTCGATCTTTTGAGCCAGGGATATGTGAAATTGGATGCGGTTGATGCATTTGTGCTCGATGAAGCAGATCGCATGCTCGACATGGGCTTCATTCACGACATTCGCAAGATTCTCGCACTGCTACCAAAAAAACGTCACAACTTGCTTTTCTCGGCGAGCATGGCTCCCGAAACTGATAGGCTTGTGAACGCAATTTTGGTGAACCCCGTTAAGGTTGCGGTAACACCGCCATCGTCTACGGCTGAACTCATTCAGCAAAGTGTTATGTTCGTAGACAAGGCTCAGAAACGCGAGTTACTCGCCCACCTTTTCGCAGACAAGGCGTTAAAGCGGGTCATAATTTTCACGCGCACCAAGCACGGTGCCAACAAAGTGGCCGAGTTTCTTGCTCAGGCTGGAGTCGCTTCGAAAGCCATTCACGGCAACAAATCGCAGTCCGCACGCCAGAACGCGCTCAGTGATTTTAAAGCGGGTCGGCTCCGTGCACTGATTGCAACCGACATCGCAGCACGTGGTATAGATGTGGACGAAATCACTCATGTGATTAACTACGAGCTTCCGAATGAGCCCGAAACTTATGTTCATCGCATTGGCCGTACGGCACGCGCGGGTACTTCAGGCGTGGCTATTTCTTTTTGTGAAGCCGAGGAAATTGCTTACCTGAGACTGATTGAAAAAGTTATCAAGAAGTCTGTTCCGGTTGTCTTAGATCAACCGTTCCACTCCGATGGAGCGCAAAACTCGAAAATGCGTCCACCCGTTCAACAGCAAAACAGGGGCGCGCGAGGCAACTCACGCCAGGGTGGATCTCAGCAGCGCCAGGGCGGATCTCAACCTCGCCAGGGCGGATCTCAACCTCGCCAGGGCGGATCTCAACCTCGCCAGGGTGGATCTCAGCAGCGCCAGGGCGGATCGCAATCACGCCCAGGTGGTTCCGGTTCCCAGCAGCGCAGCGGAGTGCGTGGCTAGGCGCTCGTTTATTGAACTGAAACAAGTCATCACCGCAAGCGCGGGAGGCTCATCTGCGTGAGGGGCATTTGCTTCCGCGCGAGATCTTGCGCCCTATAAAGGCTCGATATTTTGACTTCCCTGCTATTTCTCAAAATCACTTTGAATGATTTGTGGGTTCCGATTATTGTCTTTCAAACCACATTGAATGCGGAGTGTTGCCATGCTTTTGAGAAATTCTACCTCTGTTGCGACTGTCGTTTGTTTTTCCGTTCTTGATGCTGGTGTGTTGTCGTGCGGCAAGAAGTCCAAGTCAAAGGTAGTCCTATTGGATTGGGTCAGCTTCTTGTTCCTGTGAAAGCAAGTGCTCCGACAGGTCTTGCTTCTGGTTCAGCTGCTTCAAGCTTGACCTCCGGGCTGGGTTTGGCTGCGGCAGGTCAGGAACTTGCAGAGGTGAAGAGCCGTATTTTCAGTCCAGGTCCAACGGATTTTATGTACCGCTTAAAGATGGTCGATGGCAGACTTGCCGAGCTCGATTCGCGTCATCAAGATTCTCCGCGTAAGTGCGTGACCGAATCTGCCAAACAATGGGCTCTGAGTGGCTTGCCCGATAGCAGCAACACACTGACCGGAAGCGCGTCTTTTTGGTTTTCGTGCAAAGAGGTTATGTCGCAATCAGGTGGAGGTACTCTCACTGTCCTTTTTGGGCGCAAGGATGGTTTTTCCTACGTTGCGGAGTTGCAGAAGGCCGGTGACGACACCATTCCCACAATGGTTGTGCTTGGAAAAGTCGACGACGCAAGCACCAAGGCAGAAGTGTGGCAGATCGTGCTTCCCAAACCATCTGTCACAGACACTGCAAAGCAGCACAGCTCTTGGATGTACATTCTGGGTGATAAAGCGAGCTCCAATTTTGAAATGGCTGTGGGCGGAACGGGTCGCATGAACGGCATCAATGACTCCGAGGAGCCAAACTCCGGTCTCGGCTGCGGTGTGCGTCTTAAGGCTTCCTCAACACTTGTGTCCGGTATTGGGCGCTTCCATGAGGCTGGAACGGGCGGTGGCAATGATGCCACGGCTCAAGAGTGTAATGATGCTGAGGTGACCTTGTGTGCGGGCGCAGGGGATCTTGCAGCAAAATCGGCCTCGGAATGCACCGCATTGACGACCTTTTCTGCATCAGTTCCGAAGCTCTCTTACAGCCAGCTGAAGGGAGCAGCACCCTACGCAGGTTACCTCAAGGGAAAAGCTATTCTGGAAATGACTGGCCTACCAGAGCTAACATCATTCAATGAGGATGCATCGAAATAAATTGAACGGTACAAGCTCGAGCTACAGAACTCGATAGGTTTACAGAGCTCCTTCTGAGCCGAGCTTACTGAATTTTTTCAAATTCTTTTGTTCATTTGTGGATTGAACTGCACTGAAATTTGACAAATCTAATCTACTTCGTAACTATATGTACAAAATTAGGTCGAGGTGAATTTATGAAATTGTCGAGTCGTTTTGCTTTAGCGATCCTCTCAGTTTTTCTTCCAGCAACAGTTTTTGCATCACCCTGTACGAGTGGCGAACAGAGTAAGAATAGCCTTATCAAATCATGCAAAATTACAAGCACAACCGATTTTGTCACGGGTGCAGAACTACGCGACATTGAAATTTGCTTGAGTGTGGTGAAGAAAAGCGGGGGTGCATTTGGAGGAGATTTGATTCCCTGGTATTTCAGTAACTTTAGTTACACCAATGCCGCAGGAATGAAGGTCCACTACACATTCAATAGCCCCAACGGAAGGCATAATTTTCGTTCACCCATGGATTACAGTGTTGTTGAATTTAATGGTTCACAGCTCTTCATGGAAAGCCACCGCACACAATACCCTGAAAATTCGAGGAAGGGTCAAATTGCGCTGCACGAGGTGGAATTCGACATTAACTCCGGAAAAATCAAATTCGACTATTCGCAGCGTTTGGGTGTGATGTTTGGAAGCTGGGTCGATCAGGTCGCATTTGAGGCTGTTTGTCAGTAATGACAGCGAAAATCCGTATTCACATGAGTAACCCTCCGGGAAAAAGAGTGACTCAGGTTTTCTTGTTGACACTTCTTTTTGTCTTGCAACCGATCTCTGCATTCGCGGATATTGTGCAAAGGAGAGTTTCGAATGACGGGCGGTTTGTAAAACTGCCACAGTTGCTCACTTATGGCCGCTCCGGACACAATGTAGAGCTTCTGAACGACGGTCGTGTGTTGGTGGCGGGCGGAGCCTGGGGTGACTTTGGTGGAGAGAATAGCTCAGAGGTACTGAAAATCTCCGATCAGCGGGTACGCTTTGCAGGGCAGAAGATGTCGACCTTGCGCAGTGCTGCAACTCACGCGAAATTGTCTGATGGCCGCATTCTTTTCATGGGTGGCTCAACAGACTTTGAAACTGCTATTTCCACTACCGATATTTTCGATCCTACAACCAATACGTTTACTCCCGGATCCGAAATGATGAAGGAGCGCAGTGGCCATGCATCGGTTGCGCTGCCCGATGGTCGAATCTTGGTCTTCGGAGGAACGGATTCCAACGAGCCCCAGGACTCCGTAGAAATTTACGATCCCCTCCAGGGCAGTTTCAGACTTCTCGATGCTCGATTAGAAATACCTCGTGCAAATCACACGGCAACCCTGGTCAATGAGCACACGGTTGCCATTGTTGGTGGTGAGACGACCCCGAGTGAATCAGAACGCGAAAGTGCAGCTCCATTTCTGGGTTCCATTGAGTTGTTCGATGTTCCCTCACTGCAGTTTTCGAACGTGAAATTGAAAATGACTGCACCCCGGATTTACCACACGGCGACACGCCTTGATGCTCGGCGTGTGTTAATTGCAGGCGGGTTGAGTGACTTTGTGAAGGGCTCAAATGTTGTTGAGGTTTTAGATGTGGTTGAGCGTTCGATTGCCAGGGTTGGATATACTCTGCGTGCACGTTCAATGCACAGCCTGAGTCTTTTGCAGGATGGAACTTTTCTCGTTGCGGGTGGTGTTGAAAACGGAGTTCCGCTTGCAGACAGTGAGCGCTGTAGCTTTATCACAGCAGACGACGTCAACTGCTTGAGTGCTGCGAAAATGCAGCGCGCGCGATGGGGCCACACGGCAACTCCACTTTCCCAGGGAAGTCTGCTCTTCATTGGTGGGCTGACTAACACCCCAGAAATTCCGGGAAGAAGCTCTGGACCCATGCGTGGAATGGAAATATACAAGCCCTGAACAAAAAAGTTCATCCCGTGTTGCGCAGGCCGCCTGCAATTGCATTGATGGTCGCAAACAATTTTGCGAGCAACGCTTCGCGACGATTCGAATCCTGCGGATCCACTTTGCGCCATTCCCTCAATTGATAAATTTGTAGCCTATGCAAATGTTTCAGGCTCACCTCACGCAGAGCAATGGTTTTCACAACATTGGGTCGCCGCGCTTCAATCCCTGAGCCAAACATCTTCACAAGCATGTTCAGAGTCAGGCGATATTCGTCGACAATGCGCGTCATGTAGCTTTCGCGTATGCGGGGGTCTTCGACCAGTTCTGAGTAAGCGAGCATGATCTCTTCGCTTGCCGAGGCAACCGTCGTCTCGACATTGTGCAGCACGTAATTCAGAAGTGGAACAAGTGAGAGATCGGTGTGGAGTCGGGTGAACAGTTCTGAGTGGTGCTGTTCGAGTTCATGCAGTGACGTTCCCACGCCATACCAGCTGGGAAGATAAAATCGACTCTGATTCCAGCTGAAAACCCACGGGATGGCGCGCAAGTCTTCGAGGGTTGCCTGGCCGGTGCGCTTGGATGGCCGGCTTCCAATCCTTGAATGCTCGAGAACGTCAATGGGCGTGGCATGTCTAAAGAACTCCATAAAATCTTCACGACCAATCAGTTCTCGATAGACTTCATAGCTCCGCTTAGAGAGTCGGCTCATGACCTCAACAACCCAGCCTTCGAGTTGAGGCTTTCGATGAGTCAAAAGTGTTTCGGAGGTTGCGCTGGCCAGCAAGAGCTCGAGGTTGTAGACAGCAGTTGCTTGGTTTGCGTACTTCCTGGCGATGGTCTCGCCTTGCTCGGTCATACGGAATGCGCCATGCAGTGCGCGTGGGGGGAGCGATTCCATGAAGCGGTGCACAGGGCCGGCGCCCCGACTGACTGTGCCCCCACGGCCGTGGAAAAAGCACAGCTCAATGCCATGCCTGTCGGCTAGCTCTGTGAGTTGACTCTGTGCCAAGTACAAGTGCCACTGGCTGGCGAGAATACCGCCATCCTTGCAGCTGTCGCTGTATCCAATCATGACCTGTTGGCGAGGGCGGCTGAGCCCACGTTCCCGCGCCTGATAAGCGAGGCTTGCGCGGGTCATGGGATGGTTGAGAAAGTCTTCCATGACTTGAACGCTCTCGCGCAAATCATCAATGGTCTCAAATAGGGGCACCACGGGTATGGGGCAAGTCAGTTGGTTGTTAACGACTTCAACAAGCCCAACCTCTCGCATCAGCAAGTACACGGTGAATAGGTCATTTGCAGAGTGCGTCATGCTGACAATGTAGGAACCAATGCCCTCGCCACCGAAGCTTTCCCTGTGCTCCAGAAGCACGGCAATCGAATCGAGAACATCGCGTGCTGCACCTGTTTGGCTCTGCATTCTGAGTGTGAATGGGCGATGGCTGAGCAACTCTGCCATCAAGAACTCAGACTTTTTGTTTTCTGGCCAATGAATGTAGTTCGCTGCATCGGGTGTCCCAGCAAGGAGAAGAAGCTGCTGCAAAGCGTTGTCATGGAAACGGCTGTTTTGGCGGACATCGAGACGCGCACTGTGGAAGCCGTAGGTGTCAAGTAGGCGCACGGCATCATGGACGTCGGAGCTCACGAGCCTTTGGGCACCCATTTGAGTCAGAGAGTCTGCAAGCACTCGGAGGTCGTCTTTGACTTCTGCAGGATGGTGGTAACTCCAGGGTTGAAGACTGAGTTGGGTGGCGTGGTCTCGCACGACTTCAATTGGAAGACGCTCAATCATGATGTGCACAAGCTGGCGCAGCGATTCACCCGGGTTGCGCTGCGCGGCGTCTGCATAAAGCTCTTGAGCATGAGTTTTGTAATTGAGAAGCTGTTTTGCAAGACAATCAGGAATGCCTTCGATTTGGTCGGCAATACTCAGATTTTTCGCAAGATCAATAAGCTTATGGCGAAGCACAATCAGGGAATTTAGCCGCAAATCATTGAGTGCTTTGCGTGTGATTTCAGCTGTGACAAAAGGGTGGCCGTCGCGGTCACCGCCCACCCAGCTTCCCAAGTGAAAGCGGGGGAAATCTCCTGAAAAGCAATCCAACTCGCCATTGAAGCCAGCCTCACTCCAGGCTGTGTGAAAGCGGTTGTCGAGCCAAGGCAACAGCTCCGGAAAGACGTTCTTCAGGTAATGCATGACGTTGCGAATTTCTGATGTCACATCAGGGCGCTCAAGAAAAACAGATCCTGTGCGCCAAAGCCTTTCCAATAATGATTTCATTTCATCGCGATGCCAATTCTGTTCCACGGGCGTCCACATTTGATTTTCGCGACGCACGAGCTGCAGATAAAAATCACGGTGGTGTTGCAAAATTGTAGAACGCTTCGATTCAGTTGGATGAGCCGTGAATACGGGTTCAACTTCAAGCCGGCGGATAGCCTCACGGAGTTCATTTTCGCTGACTCCCTGAGAGCGAAGGTCGCGCAGAGTTGTTGGCCAGAGTCCGGACTCCTGTTCGAGAAATCCGGTCGCTTGAGCAGCACGTCTGAGCTGCACACTAACATTCTCTTCAACCATGTTGAGCAATTGGAAAGACATAGAGAGCAGGTGAACGAGATCGCTCGCGTGTGCTGGAACAGAATTGAGCGCCGCAGCCTTCTCAGCCTCATTGTGCTTTACAAAAGGAACAAACGGCAGAAGTTCCTCGTGGCCGATTTCTCTGAGAACCTCGAGGAAGGCTCCCATAACAAATTCAAGATCGCGTTCGAGCTTTTCCGTTTGCATGAGAGCCATAATGTACCTTTGGCTAAAATATTGCGGTCTCAGGGATGCAAGAGTTCAAAACGATATAGCCAAACTCAAACTCATCTTCCAAGTGTAGCCTTTTGTGATTAGGTTGATGGGCTCTCTAATGCGCAATATTTGTGAACTTCATTGCAAAATATAATGTAAGATGCTGAAAATGTGAGTGCAAATTGAGTGTTCAATCCACACAATTCTGAGCTATCGCTGCCTTGAGAGCATCAGGCTGCAGTTTATTTTACGAGTGCCTCACGCAGTGCATTGCGCTCATTGCGCTCCTGGAGAGTCGAACCGAGCCCGTGTTTGCTTCGGGTGGTTCGAGTGGAGCTATTGTGGCGAGCGTTGCACGGGCCCTCGTTGAGAACCGTTCTTTGGCTCAGGCTGGGTCTTTTGAGCCGTATTTTGCAGCGCAATTGCTTGCGGCAAGTGGGCAGGTGATTGACTCTGTGTTGTTCCTGCCTCGTTTCAACTCTCCATTGGCCTTCATCGATTCTTTTGATGTCCTTGTGGCCGGTGCGCGCAACGGCTTCATACGTGCAAAGCCCACCGATGCAATTGCTCATCTTGAATCAATCATTGGGCAGGCTGTTTTGGTGATTGATTTTTTTCGAACTGCCGATTTTTCTGAGGTGCTGCGGCAGCCCAACTTCCGGATGCGCGAGCGGATGGTGGGTGCTTTGTGGTCGAAATTTGCAGATGCCATAAGAGTAACGCCAGCTGATTTGGCAGATGCACTTCTGCAGACTCGCCAGAAAATGGCGGCTGATGGACGCCAGGATCTCATTCAGGTTCAAAACAAGATTTTCAAACTCTTTCGCAGCCAGAGCGATAATTTTTCCAATAACCATCTCACACACCAGGATTCTTGGAATAGATTCATTGAGAGCAACTCTAGTCTCTTGCTCTTAAGTGAGCCCCAGCAGCGCAGAAAATTGTTTTTTAAATTTGTTTCACAGTTGCGCAATATTGAGAATTTCGACGCTCTATTTGCAACTCTTTCGGATGATTTCTTCCTCCCGGATCCTGATAGGGTCTACCAAGCGTTCCAGGGATTTGATTCACGCTTGAAGGGTAGAATCGAGATTCCATCAAATGTGATTGTTCACAGCACTGCGCGTCGGGCAAAAAAGGCGGATGGCTCTTGGCAAGAGCCTACCGGTCTCGACACACTGTATCAGGTTTACTTCACCAACCCGAGCCAATCTGGTCGGGTTGCTGGTGTTCTCCACGATCCTAACAATAATCCTTTGCAGCCCCAGGATATCTCGTTTCCTTCGCTCCTTCCCCCCGAGCGGATTCTCTCAATGACTCTCGCGCTGGGCTCGAGTTTGGCAGTGACATCAGGAGAGCCGAATGGATTTGTGCGCTTTCCCCTTGATTTGGATGCCACAGCGCGGCTGTGTTTGAGTTGGATGTCCCACAATGAACGCTTACTGGGTTTTGGTGGCTGGCTTGAGAAGGTTGCCTTGGGAACACTTGCTCAATTTTCTGAATGCACCGCTGATAATGTGGATTTGTATTTTTATACTTCGGAAGGCGAGGGAATGACTCGGTTTGCGAACATGATTTTACTCGGGCTTCTGGGGGATTCGCCCTTGCGTGAGTTTCTTTCGAGTCAGCTGGGTGGTCGGTCTTCGGGCGATCTGAGGTCGCTCCTTGCAGGGCTATCGAACAGCCAACAGGGTTTGCTTCCCTCGAAAATCGATGTTCCGGCTTTAAGTTCATTTATTTCATCTGCAAACAAGCTCATCGAGGAGAATTCTCAATTACGCGGCCGTTCTGGGAACATTCCTGTTCTATTCAACCACGCAGAGCCTACGCGTCATTCGAGGTTCTTTTCTGAAGAACGCAATGTGGTGTTTCGTTCTAACCGCCGCGCCATGATTCTTGCTGCTTACGAGTTCACCCGAAACTCTGCTGGAATACGAGGGGTTCAGGGAGAAGCGAGCATGTTGTGGGGTAGGCCGTTTAAGTGGAATGAAAGCGTGTTGGAACAACCCACAGCAGCTTCTCTCAATGAGCTTGTGGAAGAACTTTTGCCGCGGCAGATTAATTGAGCAATCCTGGATTTCAGTTTTTGTTGAGATAGATGTTGATGGCCTCGGCCACCTTGCGCCCCTCAGCAATAGCCCACACAACTAAGGATTGCCCCCGGCGCATGTCTCCTGCTGAGAAAATTCCAGGGATATTGGTCTGGAAATTATGCTCACCTGTTGCAACACATCCGCGCGCATTCAATTCAATTCCAGCTTCAGCAAGCCTGCCCTCAAATTTTGGGCCAGTGTAACCAATGGCAATCAGCACCATCTGGCAGGGCCAGCGTTTTTCCGAGTTCTCGCGTTCTACCGAAAGCATGTTTCCTGATGGTTCACGTTCCCACCGTATTTCACGTGTCACCAGTGCCTGCACATGCCCTGCGCTATCATTCTCGAACCGCACGGTCTGCAGAGACCATTCACGCTGGCATCCCTCCTCGTGCGAAGAAGTTGTGCGCAGCATCCGTGGCCAACGCGGCCATGGAGCATCGGGCATGCGTTCGCTTTGCTTTGGATGCTTGGGCAGCCGAGGAGGCTCTGCGGTAATTTCAAATTGAGTAATGCTTTTTGCACCCTGTCGGTTGGCTGTGCCAATGCAATCCGAGCCCGTATCTCCACCACCAATCACAATCACATCTTTGCCCTCAGCATGGAGCGGCATTTCGCCTGCAATGGGCTCGCCCAAAACGCGCCGTGTCGATTGACTCAAATAATCTTCAGCGAGCCAAATTCCATGGCTGCTCCGACCAGGCACATCGATTTCACGAGCCTGTCCGGCTCCACACGCAAGAAGCACTGCACAATAGCGGTTTTGAAGTTCCTCAAGCTCAATGTCTATGCCAATTGCCACACCGCACTTGAAGATGACACCTTCCGCCTCGAGAAGTTGCACCCGCCTCATCACCTTTTCTTTTTCAAGTTTGAAGTCGGGAATGCCATACATGAGGAGTCCGCCAGGGCGGCTGTTCTTTTCAAAAACTGTGACTTCATGCCCCATGCGATTGAGTTGCTGCGCCGCAGCAAGGCCTGCAGGACCGCTTCCAACCACGGCAATCTTTTTGCCGGTTTTGCGGGTGGGTGGTTCGGGTTTAATCCACCCATTGGTAAATCCCATGTCAGCGAGCGACATCTCTATCGATTCAATGGCGACAGGTTCGCGGTTGATTCCAAGAACACATGAGCTTTCACAGGGAGCCGGGCAAATGCGCCCCGTGAATTCTGGGAAGTTGTTGGTTGAGAGCAGGGAGCGCAGCGCAGCTTCATATTCGCCGCGGCTGGTGAGATCATTCCACTCTGGAATTTGATTTCCGAGCGGACAGCCATTGTGGCAAAACGGAACGCCACAATCCATGCAGCGGGAACCTTGCCTGCGGAGTTCTGCCGGCTCGAGTGATGTTACGAACTCACGAAAGTGTTGCTTGCGGCTGTGCACTGGCTCTGGCTGGGGTGTGACACGCGGACTCTCCATAAACCCTCGGGTCTCGCCCATGGTTTTCTCCTTGTTTTGCTGCAACAGAGGATAAATTATTCAATGGTCGCAAAACGATTTTGTGAATTCGTTGTTGCGTTCGAATGATATCTAGATGCGGACGGTATCCCGCAGGAACAACAACGAGGAAATTGTGGATCTGCTCCTCCCAATGATGAAGGATGTGCTCTGCAAGCGGGCTTTTGGTTAAGTCGAGATGCCTCTGTAAACGCTCGCGCAGGTCTCTGAAGTCCTCTTCAAGTTGAAGACTCTCAACCTCAACCAGCTGCATATTGATACTGCCGCGTGCAGTTTGGTGTGGGTCGTAAAGATAAGCGATACCGCCACTCATGCCTGCGGCAAAGTTTCTTCCAATCTGTCCCAAGACCACAACACTGCCACCCGTCATGTATTCGCACCCGTGATCGCCGAGACCCTCAACTACGGCATGAGCGCCGCTGTTGCGCACAGCAAAGCGCTCACCGGCACTGCCGCGGAGATAGGCCTCGCCCGAAGTGGCTCCATAGAGTGCGGTGTTGCCACAGATGACACTTTCTTCCTGCAAGACGCGGAGGTCTTTGGGCGGCACAACCACAATCTTTCCGCCAGAGAGCCCCTTGCCGAGATAATCATTGGCCTCTCCGGTGAGAGTGGCACTGACACCTTTCACCGCAAATGCCATGAAGCTTTGTCCCGCGGAACCATTCAATTTCAGGTTCAACGAGTCGCCGGGAAGCTCTGTAGGGAAGAGATTTTTTGTGATTTCGCTGCTCACAAGAGTTCCCACGCTGCGGTTCAGGTTGCTGATGGGAAATTCCAAGGTGATAGGTTCTTTAGACAAATCATGTTCAGCGATTGCTGGAAGAATTTCACTAAAATCAAGAGTTTTCTCAATTTCGTGATGCTGGCTTTCGGTGCAGTGGAGAGAGACACCTTCGGGTCGAGAAATATGTTCCAGAATTGCCGAGAGCGAGATGTCCTCATGGCGTGGCGCGAGCAAGTGGTCGGTCTTCTCGAGACACTCGGAGCGACCGACCATTTCGCCTACAGTTCGGAAACCAAGATCTGCCATGATCTCCCGCAACCCTTCTGCCAACAAGAAAACATAATTGATGAGGTGCTCAGGCTGTCCAGCGAACTTGGCGCGGAGTTCGGGGTCGTGAGTTGCAATACCCACAGGGCAGGTATTGAGATGGCACTTGCGCATCATGACACAGCCAAGAACTATGAGTGCGCCTGTGGCAAGTCCCCATTCTTCTGCACCCAGAAGCGTTGCAACGGCCAGATCGCGCGGGGTACGAAGCTGACCATCGACCTGCAGTACAACTCGAGCTCGCAAACTATTCTGAACCAGAGTGCGCTGCGCTTCTGCGAGTCCGAGCTCCCAGGGGAGTCCGGCATGCGCGATAGAGGAGAGTGGACTAGATCCTGTTCCGCCCTCGTGTCCGCTAATAAGAATTACATCCGCCTTAGCTTTGGCCACACCTGCAGCAACTGTTCCGACGCCCGATTCAGACACAAGTTTCACGCTCACACGTGCCTTGTGGTTTGCATTTTTCAAATCGAAGATAAGCTGCGCGAGGTCTTCAATCGAGTAAATGTCATGATGCGGCGGGGGGGAAATGAGTGTGATACCCGGTACGCTGTGGCGAACACGTGCAATTCTCTCGTTCACTTTGCCTGCGGGAAGTTGCCCACCCTCTCCGGGTTTGGCTCCCTGCGCTATTTTGATTTGCAGCTCCTGCGCATGAACAAGATAACTGCTTGTTACGCCAAAGCGCGCGCTTGCTACTTGCTTGATATTGCTACTGCGGTTTAGACCATCTTTTTGTATTCTGTGGCGTTCAGGATCTTCACCACCCTCACCAGAGTTACTACGCGCACCCATGGTGTTCATGGCGATCGCAATGGCTTCATGAGCCTCTTGGCTAATAGAACCAAAACTCATTGCTCCAGTGGCAAATCTACGTACGATTGCGCTCGCAGGTTCGACTTCAGACACAGGAATTGATGCCTGCACTTTTTTGAACTTGAGCAGTGCACGCAGATTCAAAGGAGCATCAGTGCGCTCGTCGATTTCAGAGCAAAATTTCTTGAAATCCTCACGGCTATTGATGCGGGTTGAATTCTGAAGTTGGGCTATCATCTCCGGGGAGTGAAGATGGGTTTCCCCTTGCCGTTGCCATTGATAAACACCACTTTTGGGCAGGTACATGGTCTTCGGATCAAGACTTTTGCTATAGGCAAAGGTGTGCCGCTCCAAGAGTTCTCTTTCAATGTCGTGGAGTGTGAGCCCAGAAATTTGATTTGGCGTCCAAGTGAAGTGCTGGTCAATGATCTGTTGGCTGAGACCCAGTGATTCAAAAATCTGCGCTCCCCGATAGGAGTGGAGAGTAGAAATTCCCATTTTGGACATGATCTTGAGCAGGCCTTCACAGCCTGCCTTAATGAAATTCTGCTGTCGTTGCTCGGGTGATATCGTTTGAAAGAATCCATTGAGCGCAGTGCCAGATGCCGCTGCGTCAAGAGCCAATTGAGGGTGGATGGCATCGGCACCATATCCCAACAGAGTTGCGAAATGATGAACCTCTCGAGGCTCGCCACTTTCTACAATCAAGCTTGTTTGCTTACGTTGTCCGCTGCGTATCAGAGCATGATGAACAGAGGCAACAGCGAGCAGAGCCGGTAGTGCAATGTGTGATTCATCGATACCACGATCTGAGAGCACTACAATGCGAGCCCCCAAGGCAACCGCGCGACTCGCTTGCTGTGCGAGGGATTCCAGCGCATCAGCAAGAAAAAAATGATTCCTTTTAAAAGTAAAGCTGATGCGTGTGATGCGGAATTCTGCACCCGCATGCTGCTCAATGGCATTGAGTTCGGAAGTCAGGAGAAGAGGACGCGGCAATGCAATGACCTTGCAGTGCTCAGGTGTTTCCTGCAGCAGATTGCGCTCGCCGCCGAGGTAAGTTGTCAGAGATGTGACCAACTCCTCGCGTATCGCATCGATGGGAGGATTGGTGACCTGCGCAAAGAGCTGTCGGAAGTAATTATAAAGAAGCGGGCGTTTCATGGAGAGCACGGCCAGCGGCGTGTCGTTGCCCATTGAGCCCTCAGGCTCTTTTCCAGAATTGGCCATGGGTGCAAGAATCTTTTGAAGATCCTCTTGGGTGTAGCCAAAGGCGAGCAGTTGACGCGTGTCTGCAGAAGTATCCAGAACCGAGGCGCCCAGATGATGAGGATGATTTTGATGATTTTTTGAAATCAGGTCTGCAAATTTTTTTCGGTTTTCGTTCAGCCATTGTCCATAAGGCCTGTGGCCAGCAAGCCGCTGTTTGATTTCGGCGTCGGGAACAATTCGGCCTTCAGCAAGATCCAAAAGGAACAATTTCCCTGGCGAGAGTCGGCCTTGACTTGAGATCTCAGCGGGCGGAATGTCCAACACTCCAGCCTCGGAGGCCATCACCACCACATCATCTCGCGTGACACTGTAGCGCCCAGGCCGCAGACCATTTCTGTCGAGGATTGCGCCGACATAATTTCCTTGTGCAAACCCAACAAAGGCTGGTCCGTCCCAGGGCTCCATCAGGCACGATTGATATTCGTAGTAGTGGCAGAGTGCAGCGGGCAGGGTAGAGTTTTTCTCCCATGGCTCAGGAATGACCATTGTTAACGCCTGCGGCAGCGAGCGTCCGCTTCGCACAAGGAATTCTATGGTGTTGTCGAGCATCGCCGAGTCGCTGAGTCCTGGAGTGCAAATGGGCAGGAGAATGTTGGGATCTTGATTCGAAGAAGGCCAAGATATCAGCTGCGAGCGGGCATGCATGGCGTTGATATTGCCGCGCAGGGTGTTGATTTCACCATTGTGGCAAATCATGCGGAAGGGTTGTGCCAAAGGCCATGCGGGATGAGTGTTTGTGCTAAAGCGCAGATGAACCAGAGCGAAGGCCGAATCGCAAATGGGATTCAAGAGGTCAGGATAAAATGCTCCCAATCTATCTGAAGTGGCCAATGCCTTGTAACAGATGTTCTCGTTCGACAGGCTTGCGACGTAAAATTTGAGTTGCTTGTGACCATAGCGCTCGCGTGCCGAATGCTCGAGTCTTTTGCGTAACAGGAAGTTTTTCCACTCAAACGAAAATTCTGAGAGTTTTTCTGAAATGTTCGAAAAGACAGCTTGCACGATGTCAGGACAACTCTCAGCCGCTTGAATTCCGAGAACGCTTTTATTTACCGGAACGTTGCGCAAAAAGAGAAGATCGAGTCCGCAAAGTTGTGCGTCTGCAGAAATTCGGTCTGCCCAATATTCTCCTTCATTGGCTTGAGAAGGAAGGAACAACATTCCAACCGCATAGTGTCCTGGTGGAGGTAAGTGGAGTCCTCTTTGCGCTGCAGCGTCGACAAAAATGAAATGCGGGATCTGCAAAAGCATTCCGGCGCCGTCGCTTTGAAGAGGATCCGCCGAGCGTCCCCCGCGATGATCCATCCGCTGCAGGATCTGAAGTCCATCACTGACAATTTTATGAGATCGCCGACCTTTGAGATGAGCCACAAATCCAACACCGCAGGCATCCCGTTGAGTTTGGCGCGGGTCATCGAGAAGAGAGGCATTAAAGGTCGTTTCGCCCATGGTGCACCTTATCCACAAAGAGATTCACATAGAGGAGCAATATTCAAAGTGCATGATTGGCGTTGTGTGCTGATGTTCTGGAGCTCTCTTATGCACAAGGATTGGTGCATGTACAGCGACGGCGGAATGTGGTTGTATCCGTGACCATTAAAAATTTTCAAAACCAAAAACTTTTCTTGAATTGACAGCCAAAACTGTGATGGTCTTGAGTTGTGAGAGTGAATCTGTGTGAAGGAAAATTTATTGTTGCAGCACAGCTAGCAATGAAAAGATTGAGCTTCGTTGGTTTTCGGACTGAAGGCGCTGATTTGCGCCCCTCTTTCAAGCACATTGGTGGAGTGAACTGGATTATCGATGAACCTGACTGGCCTACTCTTCGAGGGAACCACAAATATAATAAGCCC
Source organism: Betaproteobacteria bacterium (assembly GCA_016868315.1). Lineage (GTDB taxonomy): Bacteria > Bdellovibrionota_B > Oligoflexia > Silvanigrellales > Silvanigrellaceae > RFOM01. Next base: position 18,813 of record VGHE01000008.1, on the reverse strand, counting down.
GGCTTCAAAAAGTATGGAATGCACGTTCTTCTTCATGAGATTGGTCATGCCGTGGGAGCATTGCACGAGCAGGCGCATCCAACTGCGCTCAGTGCGAAGGATGTTGAAGGCCTAAGAAAGCTCTATGCCTCTGAGATTGCCAAGCGCAGTGGTACTCCCCCCGCAACTCCGAAGCCCGGCGTCGCTTTGAGTCCGCCCAAAAGAAAAGTTGGGGGAGATGAGCGGGCTGCCGCAGGAAAACGATCAGAAGTGAAGAATAAGAGTGAGAGTGGTGAAAAAGGCAAGAACACAGGCAACAGCAATCGTAAGCCCGATGCTAAGATTGATGATAAAAACAAGGGTGACGGTAAAAGAAAGTGATCAGAGAGAAGTCGTGAAATGATAAACGGGAGAGAGGTTCGATTTTCCTCTCTCTTTTTACATGTCAGGAGGAAAAATCGGGAGCGCTCGACGCGAGGGGCTCAACCTCAGATTTTCGAGAAGTTTGCTCCTTAAACTTCAAAAGCCGATGCATTCAAAAGCGTCAGCCGTTCGACCACGAGGCTCATTGCTGCTTCAAGACATCAATCGTAGAATGATAGAGTTTAAAAGACGCAGTGTTTGAAAATTTCCTTTTTTTTGTTGCATCGGAGACAAAGAATGACGGCTGACATGCCTATCTACGACACTCGGCCCTGGCTGCCTGCATACGGCAATGCCATTGCTCGCGAATTGCCTCCGCCACGGTATCGCAACCTTGCGGAGCTCGCTGCACGCGCGTGCGAGCGCTTCGCCAACAAGAAAGCGTTTACTGCCGTTGTTCCCAATGGCATGAATGGCACTCTGACCTATCGCCAAGTGGGCGAACTCTCCGATGCCTTCGCAGGCTATTTGCGAGAGGTCTGCAAGCTCCAGGCCGGAGATCGCGTTGCGGTTCAGTTGCCTAACAGTTTGACCTACCCGGTCGTTGCACTCGGTGTTTTCAAAGCAGGCTGCGTTCTGGTCAACACCAATCCACTCTATACAGCCAGCGAAATGGTGCATCAATTCAATGATTCGGGCGCAAAGGTTTTGGTGATCGTGGATATGTTTGCCGACAAACTCGCAGAAGTGATCCCGAAAACGGGTATTCAGCGTGTAGTGCTGAGTGGTGTGTCAGAGATGTTTCCCGCTATCCCGAATGCCATCGTACGTGGTGTTCAAAAAGTTTGGAGCAAGGTGTTGCCGCCTATTCCTCAACTTTCCATTCCTGTCGAGCGCATCAAAGCTGCCCTGGCATCTGGAAAGGCGCACCAAAGCAAGGCAGCTGGTTATTGGACAGATTTACCTTCCAGTGCTGTTGCAGCGCTTCAGTACACTGGTGGCACCACGGGCGTGAGCAAAGGAGCGATGCTCACACACGCTAATTTGATGTCAAATGTGGACATGGTATTGGCGATGGGTAAGTCGCATCATGGTTCCGATGAATGCGTGCTCACGGCATTGCCACTGTACCATATCTTCGCATTTACGGCGAATTTGCTCACTTTCCTCGAACTGGGCGGGCACAATATTCTAATCCCGAGCCCGCGTCCTGTTCAAAACTTACAACGCGCCATTGAGAACTATCCCATCACCTGGATTACTGGCGTGAACACCTTGTTCAATGGTCTCATGAATGAAGAATGGTTCACTGCCTTTCCACCTAAACACCTGAAGGCCGCCATTGCGGGCGGTACAGCGCTGCATCATGCCGTAGCTGAACGCTGGCAAAAGATCACCGGCACGCGGATTGCCGAAGGTTTTGGCCTCACAGAATGTTCACCCGTCGTGACCTTCAACACTTTGGTTGGAGATGTGAGGACCGACAGCATTGGTGTGCCGGTGCCCGGTACTGAAGTGCGCTTGGTGAATGACGACGGCGTGCCTGTGCCGCATGGCGAGGCAGGCGAACTCATTGTGCGTGGCCCACAGGTCATGCAAGGCTACTGGAATCGTCCCGAAGAAACGGCATCGATTTTAAAAGACGGCTGGCTCTTCACTGGAGACGTAGCCGTGATGGATGCGGATGGCTATTTCAAGATTGTTGATCGCAAGAAGGATCTTGTGCTTGTGTCGGGCTTCAATGTCTATCCGAATGAAATTGAAGACGCCTTGGCCAAGATGGATGCAGTGCTTGAAGCAGCAGTGGTTGGTGTGCCCGATGCCAATTCCGGCGAATCTGTGCGTGCCTATGTGGTAAAAAATCCAGAATTCGTAAGTGAGCTCACCAAAGATATGGTGGTGGCTCACTGCAAGAGCCTGCTCACCGATTACAAAATTCCAAAGTCTGTCATCTTTCGCAATGAGCTGCCTAAGTCGCCTATTGGAAAAATTCTGCGCAAAGATCTCAAGGCCGAGGTTAAGGCTGAGTTCAACAAGAAATAAGGAAACAAACCATGTTGTCAGAAGCAGAAACCAAACTTTTGGGCATCATGATGATGGTCATCATGCTCGGTATGGGTGCAAGCCTAACGTTCCGCGATTTTCTTATTGCATTCAAGAAACCTAAGGGCGTGCTCGTGGGCCTCTTGTGTCAATACGGCATTATGCCTTTCTTGGGCTATCTGTTGGCAGTCTCGCTCGGCCTGTCTCCTGCGCTTGCCGTGGGAATTATTTTAATTGCCTGTATGCCTGGCGGTACAACGTCGAACATCTTCACCTACTTCAGTAAAGGTGCGCTCGCACTTTCCATCATGATGACCAGTGTTTCTACGCTTGTTGCAGTGGCTGCTGTGCCGTCGCTGATTGCATTTTACACCAAGTCGGCAGGTGTTTCGGGTGAGTTTGCTATTCCCGCAGCGAATGTGGCTCAGGTTCTTGTGGTTTTGTTGGTGCCCACTGTTATTGGCATGATTCTGCGCAAAACCAATCCGAATATTGGAGCGACAATTGAGCTCATTGGCTCACTTCTGGGCGTATGTGTAATTCTTTTCTTGATTGGATCTTGGGTACCGCGAAATTATCAGCTACTGCTGAGCACACCCTGGCCTGTGTTCTTCGCTGCCATTGGCCTTGGATTGTTCGGCATGCTGCTTGGCTATTGGCTTGCGCAACTTCTGAAGCAGGATAATAACCGCTCGCGCACCATAAGTTTAGAAACCGGTATTCAAAACGGACCACTGGCAGTGTTGATTGTGACGCTCACCTTCAAAGACGAAACGCAGCAGCAAGTGCTCTTGATTCCAGTGCTCTACAGCTTGTTTATCGTGCTCACGAGCTCGGTTATTACTCTGTGGTATCGCAGGAACGCTACACAGGAAGCGTTGGCGCGTGACTCTGCAAAAGTGGGTAGGGCAGTTTCTGCTTGAATCGAAACCGACTCGGCCTCAATAAGGTCACAAACATGGAGCTTTGCGACGCGCCCTATTATCTCAAATTCATGGCACTCCAAACCACACTGTCATTGAGGCGAATGAGAAGATTTCCATCATCCTGAAGCACCAGTTGTGAGCCTACAGAGCCGCCGGTTTTTGCGTTCCAGAGGGGCGAGCCTGTCCGATAGACAACAAGGTTTCCGTCTCTTTGAAACACTGCGCTGTCTGCTCCCGTTTGTCCTGTCATCGAATCCCACAGCGCACGTTTCGTTTCAACGTCATAAAGAACAAGATTTCCATCCTGCTGGAACACCAGTGAATATTTTTTGGAGCACGAATAAACAGGCTGATTCTTTTGGAATTCAAACCCGCCGGGCAATTGCGTGACCTGGCAGGCAGTCAGCGCACCCTGAGGTTGAGGCGTTGGCGCAGATGCGGGCAGAGGCGTCTTTGCTGGATCCGGCCCCATCGTCGAAGGCGTAGGAGGGCGAGTTGGGCTCGCCGCGGATGGCAAAGGCATCGAGGGTGCAGCCGGCTGGGCAGAAGCCACACTCTCAACCTGAACGCATTTTGTACCCACAGGAATGGGTTTCACTGTGCTCTTTAGATTGAATGCATTGAACTTATAATCACCTGGCTTTGAATCATCTTCATAGTTCCAGCCAATTAAGCCATATCCACGAGCATAAAAATAGTGCTCCCGGATGTTCGGTTCATGCGGGTAAGACTGCCGAATCGCAATCGTGTCGAGGCGTCCGGCTGCACCCCAATCGAAGTCCTTCACTCGCCACAGAAATGTCATCACGCGTTTCTGGCCAACACCGAGGGGAGTGTCGGTACAAGATTCCCAATCTCCTCCAAACACTGTGTGATCAGCTACAATTGAGTCTCCTGGTTTCCAAATCCGTGCTAGCCAACTGCCATCGGCGTATCGGCTGTATTTATAGCCCGGTGTCCACCAGCAATTATCATAGGTGATCCGCACAGCGCCGTTGTCCCAATCCAGACGCTCCCAGCAGCGTTGGTCTTCACCCTTAACGTAATAAGCGCGGCCTGTGTCCCCCTCGGCTTGCGTCACGTACCAGTGCAGGTTGTGTCCACCCGTGCGAGCTACGCTGCAACCTTTTGTTCGACACGGCCCAACGTAGTTCATGGAATCGATGTATTCGCTTGGGGAGGTTTGTGTCTTTGGAAATAGAGCGCTTCGCGAATTCATATCTGCCGATGAGACTTGAAAACCGCCTTGGTCGAATTTCACGGCAGTGCTCTTTGAACTCTGTTTGATTGGCGAGCGAGCCGCAACTGACTGAGGCATGTTTTGATTGGGCGAGTTGCTACAGCTCGCGGTTAACTGCGAGATGAACCACAGAACAAAAAGCTTGTGCGTGTAAAGCGATCTCACCATAGTGCACCTTGTTGGCTATAATCGGCATTCATCTGGCAAAAATTGAAGACGACAAAACTTAATCAATGATCCTGTTTCCCTACACAATTCGTTTTGAATGAAACGTGTCTAGCTCTGGTGACAAATATTTCGAAAGCAAAAGTGAATTCGAGCCGTGGCGACTGCTGTGAGCTGTGAAGATGTTCACTCGAATGACCTGATGAATCATCTTGAAAAGGAAATTAAAATCATTAAAATAAATCCTGAGGAAAATTCTCAGATTATGAAAATAAATTCTAAAATTATTGTTATTGCCTTTACCCTTTTCGGTTGCGCGACTTCCTCGGACTTACGTCATCAAGGAAGGTATGAAGTTTTTTCCTTCAGAAGATCATATTCCAACGCTCACCTCATAAAAGTTGGTGCAGAAAATTTTCTGATGATCGACTCAGGAAGCTATGAAGACGCACCACTACTTGAGAAAGATTTTCGCGACAGAAAAATTAATCCGGATTGGATCAAAGCAATCGTCCTAACTCATGGTCATTGGGATCATGCCGGTGGGGCACGTTATTTTCAGGATAAGTTCAAAATTCCCGTTCTGCTCGGGGCGCAAGATTCTGCCCTTCTGGAAAAGGGAAAGTCAGACCCACTTTGCCCAACAAGCTTTATCGCTCAGATGCGTCGGAGCGGAGATCAGGAAAAGTCCTTTCTGGCTCCAAAGGCAACAAAGTTGATTGGTTCGAAAACACCCCTCGATGAGTGGGTTGGCCCCGAGATTGGTTTTGTGACCCCAGTACCAAGCCACACGGAGGGTTCTCTTGCCGTGGTTATAGATGATCTCGCATTCACAGGCGATTTGTTCCGTGGTTCGTTGGTTGGAGCTTCAGCGACCCGCCATTTCTACATCTGTGACCTCGAAAGAAATTCACGAATGATTGGTGAATTTCTGAAACACGATGCACGCAATGTGAAAATGTTCTTCCCGGGCCACTTCAGTCCGTCTTTGGCACGCAAGAGCGTTGAAGAGCTAAAGCTGATAAGTCGCTTTAAATAAAGGGGCTGAGGAGGTGAGTTTGGCGCAGCAAGTTTTTATGATCAGCAATGCATTTGTTATGCCGTTCTGGATATCTTTGGTCTTGCTGCCGCGTTCGCAATTTACATCAAGACTCTTCAATAATCCGCGCTTCAAGCCAATGCATATCTTTGCACTGCTCTATGCAGTGATGGTCGTTCCGGCGATCATCCAATCGCCGCAAATTTTTTCAATGTTGGCCAGGCCTACCCTTGAGGGCATTCAATCTCTGATGTCGTCCCCCGAAGGCGCAGCAGCAGGATGGATTCACTATCTCTGTTTCGACCTTTTCGTGGGTTTCTCTATTTGGAAGACAGCTCTCGAGCGGAACCAGAGCTTCAAATGGGTGAGCCCGATTTTATTTTTGGTGTTAATGTTTGGGCCACTCGGGTGGCTCATCTATGAATTGGCAAGTCTTTTTGCAAAATCTGCGAAATTTTCTTCAAATTCGGGTTTGTAACTGCCGATACTCGAATAGGTCGTGCCGGAGGTTTCGATGGTTCGAGGATTATGAGCGGCTTGCGTTGTGGGGATGAGTGCCCCGGATGCTCGTGCCCGAGCCGCGCTGAAAGCAGATTGTAACGCATCAACCTTGGGCGTGGAAACAGCGAGGTGGATTGACGAATGATAAATCGAGTTCGGGTTCACTCTTCATTTCGTCCCTGCGCATTTCTGGCTGCGACTTCCGTAGCCTGCTGTATTGCGTTGGGCTGCAACAAGGCAGGAGATTCTGCCGATGCAGATGCTCAGATGAGCGGCGGCACCATAAATTCCAAAGATTCCATGAAAGCAAGTGACCCTCTCGGCTACTCCGTAAGAATCAATCTTGACTCGGGTTGGATCTGTTCTGGGACTTTGATTCACAAACGTGTGGTTCTCACGGCTGCTCATTGCAATATCGTTGTTGGAAACGAAGTTGAGTCGAAAGCTGGCAACAAACTCACAACCTACAAAGTAAAGAAGGTCCTCTCGGAAAGCTCGTTCCGCAACGGCAACGAAGGAGCCGCAGACTATTCCACTTATTCTTCGGTCGATTTTGCTTTGATTCTGCTGGATCGGGATGCGGTAGGTCGTACGCTCGAATTAGCAATCAAAGCACCCATCGTTGGCGATACAGTCAGCACGTCTGGTTTCGGGGCAAACAACACGGAAGATGCTGATGGACAGCTGCGCACTTCGACAAATAAAGTCCAAAAAATTCACGATTCAAAAATGTTTCCGGGTCGTGCAACGATACAAATCAGCCGGGGTACTGGAATTTCATGTAGTGGAGACTCGGGAGGCCCGCTGGTACAAAACGGCAAACTGGCGGGTGTGCTTCACGGTGGAGATGGCGACGGAACCTGTAAGGGGAAAGTTCTGAGCCTTTATGCCAGCGTTGTGCATCACAAGGCTTGGATTGAATCGAGTCTGAAGGCTATCTTGAAGTAACCAAATTTGCCACGATGTGAGATTTATTTTTCAATTCTGCTCTGCAATCTTAATCCAGGAATCGTTCTCGAATTTCCGAAGTGGGCATGAAGCAGTGCTTCCGTGTTCCGAAGAAACGATATCTGTTTTTTGCTACAAAATTATAAAGCGCATCACGCAGAGGGCGCGGCACGGCGAGCCCGAGCTGGAGAATGACTTTGGGAACACCAATATGACCAAGTATTTTTAACACGGCATCGGATCGCGTGTGGAGCAGCTGACCCTCGACCAAGATGACAGTTCCTGATGGCAAAACTTCGCTCGGCTGATTTTTAAGAGCTTCGCGTGCGAATTGGGATTGAAAAGTGGCAAAGCGGAGTTCTCTATTTTTATCTCTTAATACAAGCCAGCCTATGAAGGTGCTGCAGAGATTGCAAACACCATCAAAGATGATTGTGGGATGTTGATTTTTCATGGCAGTTCCTCACGGTGCGCGCTCTAGCAAGCGAATTAAGAATACTGTCTTCGCTTGCTGATTGCACCCCGCGGTGTCTTCCTTTCCCCTCACTGCTCCGTAAAGCAAAGAGAATAGGAATGAGCACCGCAGGAAAGAAGGAACTTCCTGTTTGCTTTATTTGTCATCCGCCGGATCACAGGATGGGCTTTCCAATTCCACGGCAGCACCGGATTGATCTAAGCAATTCAAGAGTCCACTTTCTGCTGCGCAGTTGACTGTTTTTGTAGCTTCGCCTGCACTATCAAGATATTTGATAGATACACTCCCGGATTGTGCGTCGCAGCTTTCACCCGAGCCGGACATGACAAACTGGCTAAAAGTCAATTCGAGCGCTGTCCCGTCGGCCAGAACACTTTTACGCGTGCCGGATACCAATTCTCTGGAGATGACCTCCTTCGAAGAGAGGGAACGCTTGACCCGAACGACCATTGGATCTCCAACTGTTGCTGATGAAAAAGATCCAGATTGGGTTTGTCCAGACTTGTCTACAAAAGAAAAGGAGCGGTTCATGCTGCCGGAGACCTTTTTTTCTTGGATGGATGTATTGCTTGCCGCGTCCTCACTGTAAGATACGATTGAAATTGCTCTCTCGCCAATCATAGCGAAGCTGCGCGAAGATGAGATTGTAGTGTTCTTCCTCACATTGGTTTGTGACAAGGTCTGCTGCCGCGAGCGTTCGATTCGCACTTTCAGACTGTATGCGGTGGGATCGGATTTGAGGTTGACCCTTGCTTTTTCTGCGGATGCGCACTGAACGCCTCCGGGGTTGCTCCAAACTCGGCTCTCAGTGCTATTGCCTGTGGTTTTGTTTACGCGGCTCACATTCGCGTTTGAGGAAGATTTATCGATCTCTATTTCGGACGAAATGGTCACGAGGGCTGAACCATCAGCCTGAACGACACACGTTCGACTGACTGTTTTAAAGGGCGATCCCGACCCTGCGAGTGAAAAGCTGAAACCACCTGAGCCTTCGCTGTCGCCTGCGCTGGCAGCGCTTACAGATTCATTGGTCACCTGAGAGCCAATTTCGTACTGGTTCTCGGGCGAAATCGCAGAGATCTTTTTTTGGGCAGCCTTCGAGCCACACCCCTGTGCAACAATGACAACGGACAGAAGAGAAATAACGTTTTGGCTTCTCATAGGTACTCCTGCATTGAATAGCGGCTGGACGAGGGAAACCGTTTCACCTCAACAATACTAATCGGGGCAATATTAGTGCACTTTAGTAAAGTGATAGTACTTCATGATATTATGAATAAAAAGCTGTAAATCATGTTTTATAATGATTTATATGAACTAAATTCTGCACATTTAAAGGAAGGGCTGCACACCCTGCACGGCATCCATAGTCTCTGTAGCTCAAGAAGCCGCGCAAGTTCTGCCGACTCATGCACTTTTTGTTTCAATTCTCCTTCTGAAAATCAGCGTCTGATTCCTTTGAAATTGGATCGAACGGGAAAGTCAGTCGTTCCGAAATCGCGAACTCATCTTTAAACCACCCACCGACAGAGCAGTGCGTTGCGCAATCGATCAAGCAATGGCAGTTTCCGTGCCCCGCGGTGGAGGCAACGTTCGAGTGACCTATCCATTCATTTTGTGAAGGAAATAAATTCGATTACGAATTGGCGCAGCTGCTCTTTCGATGGTTCGACAATTGCGGCGGGCATTTGAAGGTCGTGGGCGTGGTCCTCGGCCAAATGACAATTAAAATTCGAGCGACCGCTGCGAGCCTCCCCATCTTTGAGCGCCGCCCATTGAAGCGACCCGCTCGCAGCGGGACTGTTGAGAGTTAGGGCATTCTTCTCCTTGCCCTGCCGAAAACAGGGTAGCCTCTGGTGGGAATTGTTAATAAAACAGGAGGTTATGTGAAGGTGTTGGCGGTCAAAGCTTCATGATAGAGCATCTCGGATGGGCGATAGTGAACCTATTGGGGTGCCCCCGAGCCTTTAGGGTGGGCTAAATTTTCCTACACGCCGTGTTTTTCATCTGTTCTTTTTCTACAGGTGTGCTAGAGCTTGGTCTGGGAAAATTCCACAGCTACTCATCGAGTCAGTTACTCTTGTTTACGGTGCCGTGGATTTTATCGATTGGAGATCCCATGGCTAATGCAAAATTGTACGTCGGCAACCTTTCTTATAACTCAACCGAAGACAGCCTCGCTGGTCTTTTTTCGCAGTTCGGCGAAGTTGTTTCTTGCCGCATTGTGACAGATCGCGAAACTGGCCGTTCAAAAGGCTTTGGATTCGTTGAAATGGCAACTGCTGAAGCTGCTCAACAGAGCATCGCTCAGCTCAACGGCCAACAAGTTGATGGTCGCCAACTCACCGTAAACGAAGCTCGTCCACAAGAGCCTCGTCAAGGTGGCGGCCGTGGATTCGGCGGCGGCGGCGGCGGACGCGGCGGATACGGCGGCGGTCGCTACTGAGCCCAGCCGGCCAAGTAGCCTCGTTATTTTAAAGTAGGCTCGTCTGAACTCAGGCGAGCCTATTTTTTTTTGTTTCTCCGATTTGTGCACCACATTAACTGGCAATCAGAACTACTCATTCATTTTGGCAGCTTGAACGGCAAGCCCGCATTATCCAAGAGGATCTGCGGGATCTGGAGCGTGTGCAGGAAATAAGCAAGGTTGAACTTCTCATGGTTGCGCACGCAACTGTTGATTTCTGCTCACTTCGGGAATTGCCTAAAATACGATTCTATCTTATTTTAGGATAGAGCTTATAAATAAAATACTCGTAACCGGTATTTTAACTTCTGGAATGTCTTATGCGACGGAAACTGCAAGGAAAATACGTTGCAATCTCGACGGTTGGAGAAAAGGTGCAGGCGTTTGTCCCGTCACCGCTGCCACCCATTCCACCCGTGGAATGGACTCCGGCACTGCGGCAGAAATTTGATTACGCGCTCGTTGCTCTGGGCAGGCTCGACAGCGTGTCGACTCTTCTTCCTGACACCAACTTGTTTTTATACGCATACGTTCGGAAAGAGGCGGTGCTGTCATCGATGATTGAGGGAACGCAGTCTTCCCTTTCTGACTTGCTGTTGTTCGAGGTGAATGAAGAGCCAGGAGTTCCACTCGATGACGTTCGAGAAGTGAGCAACTATGTCGCGGCTCTCAATCATGGTTTGAAGCTGCTTCAGGATGGTTTGCCGCTGTCTTTGCGACTGCTTAGAAATATTCATGGTGTCTTGCTTGCAAAGGGCCGCGGAAGCAAACATTCGCCCGGTGAATTCAGGCGTAGCCAGAACTGGATTGGAGGAACTCGCCCAGGGAATGCCGCTTTTGTTCCCCCGCCGCCTGAACAAGTTCTCGAGTGTATGGGTCAGCTTGAATTGTTTTTGCATGATCATACTTTGCAGACGCCTGTGTTGTTGAAGGCCGCTCTGGCTCATGTTCAATTCGAAACAATTCACCCATTTTTGGATGGAAATGGTCGGTTGGGTAGATTTTTAATCACCTTGATTTTGTGTGAGCAAGGTCTTCTGAATAAACCCATGCTTTATCTGAGCCTCTATTTTAAAACCTATCGAAAACAATATTACGAGCTTTTGAACAACGTGCGATTGAAAGGTGATTGGGAAGCTTGGCTCGATTTTTTTGCAGACGCAGTTATCTTTACCGCATCACAAGCGGTTGAAACAGCTCAGCAGCTCCTTGCTCTTACAGGTCGTCATCGTGAAGCAATTGGCGGACTGGGTCGCGCTGCCTCCAGTACTTTGAAAGTTCATTCAGCTCTCGTAGAGCAGCCCATCGTGACTTCGGGATGGTTGGTCCAAAAAACAGGTCTGACTGCGGCAACGGTCAATAAGTCACTCAGTCTTCTCATTGAAATTGGCGTTGTGCGTGAGTTGACATCTCAAAGAAGAAACCGCGTGTTCAGTTATTCTGAATTCGTTGAAATCCTGAACCGCGGTTCTGAATTGCCGTGAAGGAGGTTCAACTGACCGAAAATAGGTCAATCAACTGTCCTTCTACTTCTGTTTCTCCCACTCCCGCCAGAGATCCCAGGTCATTTGAAGATTGCACCAGAACTCATGACTCATTTTGAAGTATTTTTCGAGCTTGAGTGCCATCGCTGCGCTGATTCCGCGTTTACCGCGGCAAATCTCGTTGATAACGGCGTGTGTGGTTCCCAGCGCTCGTGCCAGTTCACTCTGGGTCAGGCCTTTGGGTTTCAGAAATTCCTCTTCGAGAATTTCGCCTAGGTGAAAAGGATTTCGAACCTTGGGCATGTGTATTGTGCTCATGAGCTGCCTCTTTGGAAAACATCCTCGGTTTCCTGATCATAAAAACCGCCGATCATGAGTTAAACCTACTTTCATTACTGTTATACTGGATAGCGATATAAGCAATGTCACCCTAAGCTATGGCAGTGAGAGGCGTGGATTTCAAACGTCTTTGTATACTTGAATTGGAATGCTTTGCTTGCGCTAGTGTTGATTTGGTTTTGTTTGTGTCACGCATCCGCGAGCTCCTGTCGCAGGTGAAAGAGAACAGACTTTTTGCAAAAAAAAAATGGAATCATGTAAATTTCATACGCAGCAGTTCAGAAACGGATTCATTTGGAGATGTGTATGATTCGATGCGCGTGGTTCATTAGGCTTCAATTGGCCTTTGTGTCTTTTTTTTTATGCTCAGGATCTTATGGCAAATGCAGTATCCAAGAGCCCGAGACAATTGAGCCAGCCAGAAAAATCGGAGGAGCCAATGCGCAGTTCTATGCCAAGCCGAAAGAAGAGCCTTGATGATTTGGTTTATGCTTGGGGTGGAGTAGGGCTTGGAGTTGGATATTTTCATTCACTGACTCAAAAATTCAAATTGGGTGGTGAATTTTCAATGCAAACAAATCCAAATCTGGGTTGTGGTATTGGAGGTAATTATTACACAAATGATTTGTCTCTGGAGTATATATAAACTTACCTGCAAGGTAACAGCATCCAATCTTCATTTAAATGCAGTTTGGAATTCAAATCGAGAAGATGGGATTCTGTTGGCTGCCGGTTTGGGGCTCACGCAAGTGAATTCTTCACTAAAAAACTCTAAACACCCCTGCTTGGCTCAGTTATCCAAACTGGCCGAGGACGGAGGGTGTTTGCCATTTTTGACCCATGTACCTCGGGATGGGTGGAGATTTGGGCGGGTTGCCCTGCCAAATGGAAAAGTTAGGGAAAAGTGAGGACACCGGAAGACGCAAAGGTGGGGTTGTGAAGGCTGGCTGAGGAGGAATTTTGAGGAGGACTCAAGGCGCAATTGGCTTAATTTCGCTTAGACGCCAAAACAAAGTTCTCTTTGAACAGAGGTACGATCTCAACCGTCAAAAATCCAAACCCACAAGCACTGGCGATTCGAAGACAAGTCAAGATTTGGAAGCTGTCAAACTGCTCATGTCAAACTCGCGAACTAACCGGAGATAGACCCCAATCACAAATTGCGACAGCCTCAAGAATCCGGAGGTTGCCATGCTGAAGTTACTGCTCAAACTAACCGCCCCGTTGATTTCTGCTTTTGTTTTTTCCGCCTGCGGCCACAACACTACGAGCTCATTGGCATCACGAAGAGCATTGCAAACAATAATCACACACGATACCGGCGCAACCCTGGAAGAAATTTTACAATACGAAATAATACAATCCGCTTGTCCGCAATATTGGCAGCTTCTGGATGCAGAGGACAAACCACTTGCCTCTACAGACGCTGAGAAATTTTATGAATTGGAAGTGTTGTGCGGAAAGTGGATGTTCATCGGTTGGGAAACATCAGGAAAAATGCCGCTTCCAGAGATATTGCTTGATGCCATGGAGCGCTCATGGCCAGAACGTGTCGGTCAGAATTTTTCAAATCTTGGATTTCTGGCAAATCCATCGGACCCATCCGGACGTCCGCTGGGCATCGCGCGCTCTACAACACGCTACACGGGCATGCCATCTGTGAATGTCACCTGCGCAGCTTGTCATGTGGGCAAGCTTCCCGACGGACGCTATGCGATTGGCGCTCCGAATACAAAATTACACTTGAGCGAGTTCAATTTAATCTCATACTACCCGCTATTTGCCGCAATGCACAAAAGAGAGCGAGACAAACTATCTGGCAATATCAAAGTTTTCTACGAAGAGCTCGAGCGCAGCGAGCGACGAAGAATCGGCAACGGAGAAGGAGGAATCGACTGGTCAAATGTCGTCTTTAAATATTCAACCCTTTTGCGCTGGATTGGTATCGGCCCGAAGGGACTGCCCGACGCGCAGTTTGTCGTCATGCCACCCGAACGCGACTTGCAATCATGGATGAACGGACGAAGGGGAGTATTTAACCCCGGAGCTCCAATGCTCACGATTCAAGTTGAAAACGTCCCAAACCTGTCGATACCCCAGTTGTGGGGCATCAGCGGACATGAGACTGAATTCCAAGCGGGACGAGTCGCTCCTGTAGGACAAACCACTAAATACTCCTCGCTTGAGAAATTTATTTCTTCGGCTTTCATTTATGCGTATCAAGACTTGGCACTTGTAAGGCCACGCTATGTAAATCCACTTGTGTCATTCCTGAGACAATTGAAAGCGCCTAAAACTCTCGAATCGATACCGTCGGCAATTTCAGAATCAGGACGAGTGCTCTTTACTGAAAATTGTAAATCTTGTCATGACGGCGCTGCCGGAGAGTCCACCCGACTCTACCGTTCGGCACTTGTAGGAACAAATCCCTCACTTGAAAATCCCCGCGAAAATTATGTCGCGACGACTCCAATCGCAAAGCTTGTTGACTCGCTCAGCGAACAATTGAAGGCTGAACTCAGACCGCAACCCAGCGGCATCCGCAGCAGAAGACTTTCCGGCATCTGGAGCAGACAGGATCTCATGATTGATGGGTCAGTTGAAAATCTCGATGACCTGTTCTGCATCAACAGACAACGACTCAGAGGTGGAAGTCCGCACGGGGAACTTTGTGGGAGTTTCAACTTAGATGAGAAGACATCGCTCATTGCATTTTTGAAAACACTCTAAAAATTGACACATCACAGCTTAAGTTACCTATTCGGCTGATATACTAGAGGGGCTTTTCACACAATTAAGGAGGTTACCGATGAAATTTCAAGCTGTGGCTCTATCTGCAGTTTCAGCCTTTTTACTTACCGGATATGCCAGCAAGTCAAAGAAGCAGACTACGACCGCAGCAACTGCTGCCGCTCCGGCCAAGTTTGTAAAAGGCATTTTGGCAGACTCAAAGGGAATGACTCTCTACACATTCGACAAAGACACTGCAGACTCAGGAAAGAGTGTTTGTAACGACGGATGCATTCAAGCATGGCCAGCGTTGACAGCGACTGCTGATGCAAAAGAAACAGGCGACTTCAAAGTCATCACCCGTGATGACGGAAGCAAACAATGGGCACACAAAGGAAAACCACTTTACTACTGGGTGAACGACAAGAAGGCTGGCGACACGACGGGCGATAAATTCAACGGCGTATGGCACATCGTTAAGGTAAAATAATCCTCGAAAACCGAGGAACTCTTTGGCCGAGTGATACGCAAGTGACAAACTTAAGCTCACCTCCACAGACAAAAAACAAAAACCGCGCAAAAGAAAACGCATCTCCTGGGCTCAGCTTCTCAAACGCACTTTCAAAATCGACGTCCTCAAGTGCGACAAATGCGGCGGACGCATGAAACTCGTAGGCGTCGTGTTTGACCAACCGACAATTTCAAACACTCTGCGCGCACTGGGTCTACCCGTCAGGGCACCTCCCATCGCACCAGCCCGCTCCAGTCCATTGCTTGATTGCAGCAGCGATTGGACGGGAGCAGATGTCGACTACGGCTGGCCGGACTAACAGAGTCCGCCTCTTCCGCATCCGAAAAAAATCTAAAACCCCTCCGCTTGGTGCAGCTATCGAAACTGACCGAGGACGGAGGGTGTTTGCCATTTTTGACCCACACACCTCGGGATGAGTGGAGATTTGGGCGGGTTGCCCTGCCAAATGGCAAAATTTAGCAAAAGCACGGACTCCGGTTGACGCAAAGGTGGGGTTGTGAAGGCTGACTGAGGTGGAATTTTCGGAAGGAATCGATGCGCAAAGAGCTTAATTCCGCTTAGACGCCTCGGGGCCGATCAATCCGTTGTCGGGTGAGGTTGCTAAAACTCCCTGTTTTGACCCGCTCAGCAAAACATCTAGAGAATCAATAAAACGCAAGGGTGTGTTGAACCGCGGCAAAAAAAGTATCGACTCGATAATAGGAAGGCTGGCGGCCAGCACAAGAGCCGCATCCTGTGGGCGGAATGAGCCCGAAGGTGAAAATGAATTGTTGTCTACGAGAGCGCGCGAGAGAGCAGCGATGATTGATCCGCTTGAGCCTCCGATGGCAAACACAGGTTCGATATTGCTTTCAAGCAATGCAATGAGAGAGCCGATCTGCGATGGAAAGTAGACTCCATTGCCGTGAAAACTCAAGCATGCAGTTTTCTTGTTGCTCGTTGCAGAAGTTTGAGTTTCCAGTTGGTTTTGCTTTATGCAGCCGATTGTAATTGAGCAGATCGAAATTGCGGTCAGACAGAGCTTGGATTTTAGCACGTCGTTCTCGTCCCAAAGTCAATTGTTATTCCCGCTTCGGCTTCGACATCAACACGCAGGTGTCGGCCCCGCCGAACAGAATCTAAAGTTAAAACTGCAGAGCTGTAATTACCAATCGAAAATGTCAGGGGTTATCTCCCAAGCGATTATGTCAGGTCCGAGGTTTAAACTCCCCCATTCCATGGAAAAGGGAGGGGGCATGGTCACCAGTAGAGGGAGCACTCCAGCTCGGCCTGACTTGGCCAATTCTGCGACAGAGCCTTGGTTACTGTTCTTTGCACGGATTTGGCTGGAATTGCCGCGAGCCCCTCTCTGTCTTGATCAGTGGATCGAAAACAAGTTTCGTGTTTTTCTCGCTTGAGTGTGTCTGAGTTCTGGTCGCATTGATGGTCCTGACAACTAGAAGTTTGGAAGCACCTCCGGGTTTTTGAGCAGCTGGAAGCTTTGTCACATCCCAATCAACGGTGACGTTTTCAATTTTCCCATTCAGTCTTTTTTCGATGTGTGAACCCATCGTTTCGCAGAAGGAATCTGCAAAGTTCATCCAGTCTGCCAGATTCTGATCACCATCAGTGGCGGACGCAGAGAAGACGTTCTTGACCGCGTTCTTATGAAAAGCAGGAGCGCTTCTTAAATTAGCGCGCCCCAAGAGACTCAAGGTCGTGCGCACCTCTGCTGATTTTGCAGCCAAATGACCGGTCACTGCGTCGACTAGAAAATATGAAGCGATCCACGCTGTGATGCGTCGATCGGGAAAGCCACCCGCTACCCCCAAATGCGGCACAAATTCGTTCGTTCCCTTTTTAACCTGCCGCGCATTCATAGGAGTGAACGTGAATGAACCATTCAATTCCTTATCCATGGTTGGATAGTAAAACTCGCTCACTTCCAGCTCATCATTTGCAAGACGGCTGCGAAGAGGGGTCATCAGATTGGGCTCGCGGATACTCGGTGCGATGCCTCCGCGGATGGTTGGTACGGCTGCGAGAATAAAGCGCGTGGCAAAGGGATGTCCTTCAGCAATATGTTTGCGGTAGAGTGCTGAAGCAAGTATCCGGTCGATCGTCTGTTTAGAGCAGAAGACAACCGGATTGAGATTTCGGTACATCGGCTGATTCTGCAGAGCTTCTTTACTTCTCACTAGAGCTGCCATCGTTATTGTGCAAATGCCTGTCGCCAAAGATGCATCGATTGTTTTTTTGAGTTTGTAATTTCCACCGTTGGGGCCCAAATCAACAAGATGGCGACGGGCATAATCGCTGAGCGAAAACTGTTTTGCGACAAAATGGTCTGCCGCCTGACCGATGAATTGTGTTTGCTTATGCAAACCAATACTTAATTCCTCGTGGCTTTGACTTGTCGTTGCTTCGATCTCTTTGAGCGATTCAAATTCGGGAAGTTCGTGAACATATCGGACTCCCCGCTCCCGATAAGCCTTGAGCTCGGCATTTGCGATCGCCGAGGAGATGGTTTTGTTGACAAGCTGAGGCGTGAGTGTGGAGGCAAGGTGAATGGTAGCCGCAAAATCGACCAACACTTTGGACGCGTCCACTGTGGCACCCTTCCACCAATGGGGGGTATCATTGCCAAACAAATTTGAGATCAAGGGTTTAAGAGCGTTTTGGTTGATGAAGTTGCTGCCCTGAGTCCAAAATGCTTGTCCGAAAAATCGGACAAGCTCGTGGAGATTGAGGTCAACTGAAAATGCGACGTATCGCATTGAATTTGCAATCAGCGTTGCTTCGTCAATCGAGAGGATATCCTGCGAAGTCTTGCTTGGAAGAAGGTTCTTATTTGAAAGAATTGCACTCAGAACCGCCGCAGTGACACTGCCTGAACTGCCTCCAAGCATGCATCCGACGTAGATGCCCACGCGCTTTCCTTTTTGCGCGAGCGATTTAGCTTCGGCAATCCGAACATGAATCTGTTCGCCGACCCATGTGAGAGTTGCTGCGTAGTTTCCGCCGTTTCCCTGTGGTGCGAGACATTGAGCAAAAACAACATCGTAGCTCTTGGTATTGCTCTGGACATTGGGTTGCGCATCGGTGTTGCGCTTGCAGGCGGTCAATGAAATTGAGGCCATGAAGATGACGGTGGTCAGTCTTGCGAATTTCATTCTTCATAAACTCCTATGTTGCATCCCATTGTCCTTTGTTCAGGGGTCGCTCTGACCCTGTACTATACCAAAGAACTTAAATGATCGCTCGTCCAATTTTACGGCGCCATTATAGAACTAGAGCTTCACGCAATGCTCTGGCCCGACTAACGAAGGCCACTTCCGCATCCTAAAAAACTCAAACCACCCGCTTGGCTCAGTTATCCAAACTGGCCGAGGACGGCGGGTGTTTGCCATTTTTGACCCACACACCTCGGGATGAGGGGAGATTTGGGCGGGTTGCCCTGCCAAATGGCAAAATTGAGCAAAAGCACGGACTCCGGTTGACGCAAAGGTGGGGTTGTGAAGGCTGACTGAGGTGGAATTTTCGGAAGGAATCGATGCGCAAAGAGCTTAATTCCGCTTAGACGCGCGCGAGGGATTTATCACT